>CACVAX010000037.1 GCA_902727935.1 uncultured Sulfurovum sp.
GGATTGTTTTGTGCTAATGCTCTATAGAGTTCTAAAGCCTCATTGTATGCCTCTTCTGCCTCTAAAAATTGATTTTGTTTATAGTACCCATTTGCAATGCTACCTAAAAAAATAATTTTTTCATCTTGACTAAAGACTAACTCTAATTCCATAATTTGTAACTGTTTTAGTACTTTTATATTTTCATTTTGCTGAGCAAGGTAATCTACATAAATGAGAGAATTAGAAAAGTTTCTATCAAACCCTATAGACTTAATATAGTATTTATTAGCTTTCAAATGTTCATTTCTAAGTTCATAAAGGTCTGCCTGAGTTAACAAAGCTTTAGAATATTCACGATTTTTCTCTGTTAGCTTTTGTATGTCGAGATTCTCTAAATAAGCCAATGCCTCATCTATGCCTTTTTCATTCAAAATCTCAGTAACTACTTTAACGACTTCTACCTCTAAAGCATTCTCTTTTAAACGTTTTTCTGTCTCTTTAACTTTTATCAACTCATTGCTTAACACTTCTATTTGCGTTGAAAAAAGTAATTTTTCTTGATTTGAAGGAGTACTTTTTAGTGCTTCTTGTAAACGCTCAATCTCTTCATTTTTTCGTTTCAATTCCTCTACAAAGAAATCTGTATGTTTATCACTTTGCTCTTTTCCAAAGGCATAGGTTACAATAATGAGTACAATCAATCCTATAGCAACAACAAAAACATTGACTTCATTGTTAAATTCCTCTGCAATCGTAGCAATAATCTCCCACATCCAAGGGTATTCACTTCCTTCAACTTGCTTTTCAGCATACGAAGCAATCACAGCTGCAAATTTCCAAGATTTAGCCTGACTAAAAATACCCAATCCAAGAGGAATAGCAATCGTTCAATAAGTTTTAGAAGGTTTTATTTTCTTCCAAATGGCTATGAGGTTATTTACAAGTTTATGTTCCAAAAAATTTGCTACTTTATCTAAAAAACCCATTTTTCCCTTTCATAGCCTTAGTACAAACAGTTTAACAGATAATCTCACATATATCTATAAAAATTTAGAAATTTAGAATACTCAAAAATCATTTACAAAAAAATAACAACTTAACATAAAAAACTTGAACGAAAATTATTACAAATGGTTAAAGTATCTCACATTGAAAAACACCACCCACTTTGGTTATAATTTCCCATCATAAAAAGGAAATAACCTATGTCAAACAAAACCCTAATTATCGGTGCTGGTGGTGTTGGAAATGTGGTTGCATTTAAATGTGCCATGAACACCCAAACCTTTGGAGAAATAACCCTAGCAAGTCGTACCATCTCAAAATGTGATGCCATTGCTAAAAATGTTAAAGAGAAAGTTGGTGTCGACATCCAAACCTCATCGGTGGACGCAGATAATGTTCCTGAACTTATTAAGCTATTTAAGAAAATACAACCAAATATTGTCATCAATGTAGCCTTACCTTATCAGGACTTAACCATTATGGATGCATGTGTAGAGTGTGGCATAGACTACCTCGACACAGCCAACTATGAACACCCAGACACAGCGAAGTTTGAATACAAAGAACAATGGGAAAGAAATGATGCATTTAAAGAAGCGAACATTATGGCTCTTCTAGGTTCAGGTTTTGACCCAGGGGTTACCAATGTCTTTTGTGCTTATGCTCAGAAACACTACTTTGACGAGATTCATACCATCGACATACTCGACTGTAATGCTGGTGACCATGGTTATCCATTTGCTACGAACTTTAACCCTGAAATTAATTTACGTGAGGTTTCTGCAAAAGGGCGTTACTGGCAAAAAAATGAAGATGGACAAGGGGAATGGATAGAAACAGAACCAATGGAAATCATGCAAGTTTGGGATTATCCAGAGGTTGGAGAAAAAGACTCTTACCTCCTTTATCATGAAGAGATGGAGTCACTGGTTAAGCACATTAAAGGGCTTAAACGCATACGGTTCTTTATGACCTTTGGACAGAGTTACTTAACGCACATGAAATGTTTGGAAAATGTAGGGATGCTTGGCATTAAAGAAGTTGAACACAAAGGACAAAAAATAATCCCTATGGAATTCTTAGCTACCTTACTACCTGACCCAGCATCTTTAGGTGAGCGTACCACAGGTAAAACGAACATTGGTATTTACGCAAAAGGTATTAAAGATGGAAAAGAAAAAACTGTTTACATCTACCAAGTGTCTGACCATGAGAAGTGTTATGAGGAAGTACTTAGTCAAGGAGTCTCTTATACCACAGGTGTTCCAGCGATGATAGGAGCAAAACTCATGTTAGAAAACAAATGGCAAAACAAAGGAGTTTACAACATGGAAGAGTTTGACCCTGATCCATTTATGGAAGAGTTAATGGTTCAAGGTCTTCCTTGGCAAGTCATAGAAAAATAAAACAATATTAAGAAATATATTTAAACTTAAAAAAACATAAATATTGTTAATTAAAAATTAATGAAAATATGCTTATAATCAATTACTAAAAAATTGAGCGCAAAGGATTAACAATGCATTACAAACATGACTTTCAAGCCCAAATGAGCTATACAATAGTAATTACAATTATTAGTGGTATTGGAATTTCAATCGTATCTTGGTTAACCAATATATTTTAACCCTATTAAAAAACCTAAATATTTAAAACTATTTAGGTTTCTCTTCTTATTCACTCAAACGTTCAATCTTAGCACCCAAAGAAGACAACTTTCCCTCCAAATTATCATATCCTCTATCTAAATGATAAATACGATGTACATTCGTCGTTCCTTTTGCCACTAAAGCTGCTAAAACCAATGCTGAACTCGCACGTAAATCTGTTGCCATAACATCTGCACCCTGTAATTGTGCTACAGGTTTAATTGCTGCTACTGACCCTTTTAACCAAATATCTGCACCCAAACGATTTAATTCAGAAACATGCATAAAACGATTTTCAAATAATCTCTCTTCAATCACAGATTCACCAATCGCCATGGTAGCTACTGCCATAAATTGGGCTTGCATGTCTGTTGGAAAACCTGGATATTCAGTGGTAATCAATGAAACAGGATTTAAACGATTGGTTCCAGTGATACTAATTCTATCTCCATCAATCTCAAATGTACATCCCATCGCTTCTAACTTATCAATCGATGCCTCAATATGTGTCGGGTTTACTTTTTCCAAGGTAATATTGGAATTACTAATGGCTGCTGCACAAAGATAAGTACCTGCTTCAATTCTATCAGGAATAATCTCTACCTCTTTAAAGGTTAATGGTTTTTGACCTGTTCCTTCAATAATAATTTCAGATGTTCCTGTACCAGTAATTTTAACGCCAGCATCTGAAAGCATGTCACAAAGCTGAACAATTTCAGGCTCTTTGGCTGCATTTACAATGGTAGTCTTTCCATGTGCTAAGGCTGCTGCCATTAACGTATTTTCAGTACCACCAACTGTAATCTTATCAAATACAATTTTTGCACCTTTAAGACCATTGGGTGCTTCTGCACGTACATATCCACCTTTAATATCTATTTTCGCACCCATAGCTTCCATGGCTTTTAAATGTAAATCAATAGGACGTTGACCAATAGCACAACCACCAGGTAAACTTACTTCACATTCTCCAAAACGTGCTAAAAGAGGTCCAAGTACTAAAATAGAAGCACGCATTTGAGAGACAATCTCATAAACAGCTTTCGTAGAATTCATGGTTCCATTGTTAATATCTGCAATGGTATTAGTATGATCAACAGTAGCACCTAAAATATTTAACAATTTAAGCAAGGTACGAATATCAACCACATCTGGTAAATTCGTAAGTCTAATTGGTTTGTCAGAGAGAATGGTGGCTGCAATAATAGGTAAAGCTGAGTTTTTTGCACCAGAGATTTGAATGGAACCAGAAAGCTTTGTTCCTCCAGTTATTTGTAAATAATCCATATTTAATATCCATAATAAATTTTAACTGAATTTTATCTAAAATAAGTTAAGTATAACCCAAATTGCTAGTTAAAGAGAAATAAAGTAAAGTTCCATAAAAAGCTGTGAGAGGCGATAATTATGGAACAAAAGATGATAACAATATACTGCTTAATAGAAGAGTTCATAAAATCAATAGA
>CACVAX010000038.1 GCA_902727935.1 uncultured Sulfurovum sp.
TCGTGTGACTTCCATACCTATACTCCATACTTTCCTCACTTTTCTTTATATTATAGCTCTTTTATAGTGAGATAAATCTGTCCGTCTTCAAGACGGAGGTTTTAACCTTTTAGGAGACTAATAAAAGTACAATTTCTTCATTATCTAACGCCTCATATATCCCTCCAAAAGGATGCCCATCTTCTTTAGAAGGTCGCCGTTTTAAAGGAATTAAATCAATCAAGTTTTTAGACAACCACTTCTTATAAGGCTTATTACAAAAATAGTCCTCAGCCCCAATGGGTCGTACTTTTTCTAAGGTTTTCAAAGAAAAAAGACTCATAATAACCAAGGTATCTAAGTGACTATTGTGATTGGCTACCAAGATAGCTGAACCTTTTATGGGTAAATTTTCTTTTCCTTTTAATGAGACTCCTGCAATTATTAAAACCAAAGGACGTACTAAAAAAAGAAAGAATATTTTTTTAATCCACATCTAAAAGCCTAGTAATAGAGATAATAAATATAATGAAAAAACAGAGGTGCTGTATAAGTCAAAGAATCAACCCTATCCAAAACTCCCCCATGCCCAGGAATAAGATTACCCGAATCTTTCACCCCAATGTCACGTTTTATCATGGAAATAACCACATCACCCACAAAACCAAAAACAGCAATAATAGCTCCTGCTAATAATGCTTCATACCAAATAAACGGCGTTAAAAATGAAAATACCCAAGCTAAAAATACAATGCTAAAAAATGCTCCCATAAAACCTTCTACTGTTTTGTTAGGACTCACCTTTGGAATAATTTTACGTTTCCCTAAACTCTTACCCCAAAGGTATTGCAGTACATCATTAAAGGCTGTAAGCAGTACCAAGTAAAGCACCAACTCTTTCCCTGTCGCTCCATTTACCTCACCCAGTGTTAACATGTAAGCTAAATGACTCAGTCCAAACACAAACATCATCAGACCCCATTGAACCCGTGCTGTGTTCTCTAAAAAGCCTTTGGTTTCCCCTATAAGTACTTGCCTAAAAGGTAAAAGCAAAAACAGGTAAACAGGAATCCAAATAATAAACATACCATACCAAGCAATCCCAGCAAAATAATACTGAAAAGGAATGGCTAAATAAGCATAAAACATAATGCGTCTATCTGTCTGCCGTGAAGGAATAAGTGTAAAATACTCTTTAAGTGCTAAGAAACTCAAAAAGCCAAAGAAGAACATGGCAAGGGTTAAATTAAGCATAATTCCCACAGCAAAAAAACCTAAAATATACCACCAAGAGTTTACTCTGTCTTTTAGCTCTTTGGTGGGGAACTTAAAATAGATAAGCAAGGTAGCAAAGGTCAAAATAACAGTAGCTACCAAAAGTGTTAAAGTCGCTTTAGAATCCAATAACGCCTCCACTACTTCGAG
This sequence comes from uncultured Sulfurovum sp., assembly GCA_902727935.1. Classification (GTDB taxonomy): domain Bacteria; phylum Campylobacterota; class Campylobacteria; order Campylobacterales; family Sulfurovaceae; genus UBA1140. Next base: position 1,405 of record CACVAX010000038.1, read on the forward strand.
CCTCTCATAGCACGGTTATACGTTGAAAGCACAGCCAACAAAGTAGCCACTATAAACAATGCATCTACCCACAACCCAGCTTCCACACCCAAGCCAAGTAAGAGAGAAATAAACCCAAGCACAAACACACGGTCACTCTTACCCATAGGTCCATCGTATCGTCTTTCACCATTTAGTGTTTGAGCTACCACACCAGCCATCTCGTTAAATACCCCAACAACAGCAAACAAAACCACATAGACAGGATTAATCCCCACTATCAATGCAAACGGTAAAAACAAAGCCACATCAGCAATGACATCCGACATCTCATTAAACATCGCCCCTCGCTTAGTTTTCATATCATGCTCTTTGGCTAAAAGTCCATCTATGGCATTAAGTGCCATGCGTAAGAACATAAAGAGAGGAACAAAAAGTAAAATCCACTTTGCTCCTTGTGTGTATGCGATGATTAGTCCTACTAAAATGGAGAGAAGCATTGCAAACATGGTTACTTGGTTTGGGGTTATGTTTTTTTGAGCTAAGAAGTTTACAGTTGGTCGTAGCAGAGCTTGAAATTTTGGTTTTAAATCATATATGGTCATTTTTTATTCCTAATAGCATATTCTATCATGAAACTTTAAAACTATTTAGACTTTAAATTACACCTCAACTTCTTCAACTCATAAGCCTCCATGCCTAACACAAAACTCTCTTCTATTAACTCACGTATACGAACTTTTGTAAATACCTCGGCAAACTCTCCTTGCATGTCTATGTCGTATTGCATTAAACTTCTCCTCTTATGCTGTTTTTTAAATTATACTCAAAGTAAGCAGAAATTTTATAAAATTTAAAGTTTTTATCCACCTGTGATATAATCTCAACATCAAAAGATTAAAGGACATACCCATGGCAGAACACACACTTATACACAATCAAGATGAAAACAAATATGAATACCATATAGATGGACATATTGCCTACATTACTTATGATAACCAAAATGGAGTGCTTCATATTACGCATACTATTGTACCCGAAGAACTTGCAGGAAAAGGTTTGGCTAAAATTTTAACCATTGATGTTATGAATGAAATTGAAAAGCAACAGCTAAAGGTTCAACCAAAATGCTCTTATACCGTAGCTTTTATGGAGAAAAATCCAGACTATCAGCGTCTACTTGGTTAATTTAAATAATAACGTAAAAGTTTACGTTATTAGAATAAAAAAGAGGAAAAGTAAGTTCTATATAATATATGGAGAAGAAAATTTTCCAGCTGAAAGTTCAGTTAAGAATTCTTCCATTGAGTAAGTTTGTCGTGCCTCTGAAGTCATTAAATGAATTAAAATATCTCCTAAGTCAACCACCACCCAGTCATCACTTTCATCTATATGTAAAAACACTTCACCTAAAGGCTTTAACTCTTTTTTTAACATATCAGCCAAAGCAGCTGCATGTTTAGAAGAGATGGCATTGGCAATCACCACACGCTTAGCAATGTAATCTACCTCATCTAGGTTAAAAACCTCTAACTCATCTGCTTTTTTATCATCTAAGAACGCTACAATTCGTTCTGCTCTATCTTGTACACTCATTTCGTTAATACCCATGTATAAACTTTCCTTTGTCATGTTATTTCTAATTTGTGTTGAACTAAGGTCAACTTCTATGGTTAAGATTTTAAACGCTCTTAACTTTTCACTCTGAACACTATAGCCATTTCTTGTGGCTATAAGCCAAGTAATCTGAGCATTTAAGTAGTCAAATGCTTTCCATTTTTCTATATTTTCTAAATTATCAGCACCAACTATAATGTATTTAACCTCATATATCTCTTGAAAATGTTTTAAAGTCTCAACTGTTGGTGTTGGTTTTTTTTGATTAATTTCATAATCATCTACCTTAACTTGATCAAAAGAAGCAAAAAGTTCTTTGGAAAATCTCAACCGTTCTTCTGTGCTAAAGTATGACCCTTTTTTAAAAGGATTTAAAAAAGTAGGTACAACAATTACTTTGTCGATTTCTAAAGCTTTTAATGCCTCTTCTACTATCGTTTTATGTCCAAGGTGTGGAGGGTCGAAACTACCCCCAAAAAGTGCGACACTTTGTCTTGTCTCTTTAAACAAAAAATAACCTCAATTTATGTAACATATAAACAATTTTAACACACTTTTTCAAAGGGATAGATAAATGGCAGTAAAAGTTGCAATAAACGGACTTGGACGAATTGGTAGATGTGTGGCAAGAATCATTGCCGATAGAGAAGATATTGAACTCGTAGCAGTCAATGCAACAGGAACGCAAGAGATGATTCAGTATGGTCTGAAATATGATTCAGTTCATGGAAAAAGAACAGATGTAAGCGTTGTTGATGGTTTTGTGAACATTGGCTCAACCAAAGCCAAATTATTTTCAGAACGTGACCCAGCAAAACTTAACTTTGCAGAGTGTGGGGCAAGCCTTGTTTTAGAATGTACAGGGGCATTTTTAACAGCAGAATCGGTACAACCTTACCTTGACAATGGTATTGAAAAAGTTCTTTTCTCTGCTCCTGCCAAAGATGATACAGCCACGTTTGTTATTGGTGCAAATGAAGAAAAATATGCTGGAGAAAGCGTTGTTTCAAATGCGTCATGTACCACCAATGGTTTAGCACCTGTAGCCAAAGTACTCGATGATGCTTTTGGCATTGAGTCTGGGCTTATGACCACCATTCACTCTTACACGGGTTCACAACCTATTTTAGATGCAAAGCACAAAAAAGACCCACGAAAAGGTCGTTCAGGAGCTACCAACTTAGTCCCTACTACCACAGGTGCAGCCAAAGCCATCTCCAAAGTTTTACCTAATTTAGCAGGAAAAATAAATGGTCAAGCCATTCGTGTTCCAACACCTGATGTTTCCATGGTAGACTTAACTGTTAATCTTAATAAAGCTGTCACCGTAGAAGAGGTTCAAGCAGCTTTTCAAAAAGCCAGTGAAGGTTCACACAAAGGTATTTTAGGCGTAGATTTAGAGTACCGAGTTTCCCAAGATTTCGTGGGAGAAGAACAAAGTTCTGTAGTCGTGATGGATACCATTCAAGTGATTAATGGAACGATGGTTAAAGTACTCTCTTGGTATGACAATGAGTGGGGTTACTCAACACGTTTAGTAGATATGGCTATCCACATTACTAAAGGAGCATAAGAGATGAAATCTATTAAAGATCTTAACATCACAGGCAAAACTGTCTTTATTCGTTGTGATTTTAACGTACCAAAAGATGAAGATGGAAACATTACCGATGACCGAAGAATTCGTGGTGCTTTACCAACCATTCGCTACTGTTTAGACCGTGATTGTAAAGTTATTTTAGCATCACACTATGAACGACCAGAAGCAGGTGTCTATGAAGATAAATACTCTTTAGCTCCTATTGTACAGCGTCTTCAAACCTTGTTAAAACTCGCAACAGAGATTACCCTAGCCAATGATGTTGTGGGTAAAAATGCCAAAAAGAAAGCTGCTGCTCTTCAAAGTGGTGAAGTGCTTGTTCTTGAAAACTTACGTTATGAAGCTGGGGAAACCCAAAATGATATTATCCTTGCCAAAGAGTTAGCTTCTATGGTGGATATTTATATCAATGATGCTTTTGGTGCTTGTCATAGAGCGCATGCTTCTATTGATGCGATGGCAAGACTTTTTGACAAGGAACATAAAGCTGCTGGATTTTTACTGGGCAAAGAAGTGAACTTTTTTGAAAAAACTTTAGAAAAACCCATGCGTCCATTTATTGCTGTAGTAGGAGGTTCAAAAGTTGGTACTAAACTAGAAGCACTCAATGAACTTATTAATAAAGTAGATAAAATTATCATTGGTGGGGGTATGGCCTTTACTTTCCTCAAAGCACAAGGTTTAGAAGTGGGTAACTCATTAGTAGAAGACCACCTACTGAACGAAGCCAAAAAAATTATGGACAAAGCCAAAGAAGAAAAAGTTAAATTTTACTTACCTGTGGATGTTGTAATTGCTCCTGAGTTTACCGATAAATGCATTGCCAAATATGTTCCAGCACAAGAGATTCCAAAAGGTTGGATGGGGCTAGACATTGGACCAGCCTCTTCAAGACTTTTCCGTGAAGTTCTGAATGATGCACAAACCATTATTTGGAATGGACCAATGGGTGTTTATGAGATGGATAAATATGCTAAAGGAAGTACGAAGATGTCCCATAACATAGCTGATACCCATGCCACAACCATTGTAGGTGGTGGCGATACGGCAGATGTTGCTTTACGTGCTGGTGATGTCGATGAGATGACCTTTGTCAGTACAGGTGGAGGAGCAAGTCTAAACCTAATTGAAGGTAAAAAACTTCCTGGAATTGAAGCTTTAAAAGCGTAAAATTTAATTTCTATGGATTTGGCATAAAAACATGTCAAATCCTAAGTTCAGAAAATAAAAAAGGTGAACATGATATACGCAGCAAACTTTAAAACAAATCACACACGATACACTACTAAAAATTATATTCAAGATTTACAAGCTAAACTATCAACTAAGAAAGCTGAAGACAAAGTTTATATTTTCCCTCCTCTAACAGCACTTGATACTTTTGAAGGTGATTTTACCATAGGAACACAAAATGCTTATCCTGTAAAAAATGGTGCATTTACAGGGGAAATTGGTCTTGAACAACTTGCTGAATTCAACATAAACACCATCTTAATTGGGCATAGCGAAAGAAGAGATATTCTTGGTGAATCACAACAAGATGTGGCTAAAAAGTTTTCTTTTTTTAAAGAGCAAGGCTTTGAAATCATCTACTGTATTGGAGAATCATTAGAAATTAGAGAACAAGGAATTAATGCTGTTATGGAGCATCTTCTTTCTCAATTTGAAGGTATCGACACCAATTATGAAAACTTTGTTGTTGCTTATGAGCCTATTTGGGCCATTGGCACAGGACGAACAGCTTCTGTTGAAGAGATTACAGAAACACATAATGCCCTAAAAAAAGTCGTTAACAAGCCCCTACTTTATGGAGGATCTGTTAAAGGTCAGAACATCGAAGAGATTGCTCGTATTAAAAATGTAGAAGGTGTTTTGGTGGGTGGGGCTTCTCTTAAAACAGAAACTTTTTTAGAATTGGTTTTACATTAATCCTAAAGGCGTATAAAGTAAAATAATAATTTTACCTTATAGAACAGGAGGTAAATGTTCATTACCTATCCATACAAATATCAAATAGACGAACATGGTAATTAAAGGTGCAGCCAAAGCCAACCAAATAAATTTTCCTTTTAGAACATAATAGATTGTTGCAGCATAAGCTATTACAATAGCTACTAAATGTGTTAAAAAAAGAGGGGTAAGTGAACGCATTACATTCCCTACTATCCCCAAAGTAATCACGACCCAAAGTAATAAAAAAGTAATAATAAGTTTTTTTATATTACTATCTTCTTTGTACATCACATAAGAAAGTGCTGCCACTATTAAGGGGGCTAAAACCAATAAAAACTTCATCATCTTCTCCTATAAACTTAATTTTAAATTTTTTCTATAACTTCGATTCCTAAGATACTAAGACCTTTTTCAATGACAGAAGCTGTTAATGTAGCCAATTGTAAACGGCTCATTTTTATCTCTTCTTCAATATCATCTTTTAAAATCGGATTTAACTCATAAAATTTCATAAACACAGTTACCACATCATAAAGATAAGAAGTAATGGTATGTGGTGTGGCTTCAATGGCTGCTTTGGTCAAAGTGTCTTCAAATTTCAAAAGCAATAAAGCCAAACGATGTTCTACTTCATCAGCAATCACAATATCACCTGTAATTTCTGCATTATGTTTTCGTACTATCGACTGTATTCTTGCATAAGCATACTGCATATAGAGTGAAGTATTTCCTTCAAAAGAGAGCATCTTATCCCAGTTAAAAATGTAGTTTGATTCACGGCTAATGCTTAAGTCAGCATATTTAACAGCCCCAATTCCAATGGCTTTAGCCACAGCATTCAACTCTGCTTCGCTATGAACATCACGCTCTTTAATGGTATCTTTAGCACGAAGTATGGCTTCATCTAACAAGTCAGATAACTTTGGTGTTCCACCCTCACGTGTTTTAAAGGGTTTACCACCCTGTCCCATCATCGTTCCAAAACCAATATGTTCTAACGCAACTTCTTCTTTTACCATAGCAGCTTGTTTTGCAATCGTAAATACCTGTTTAAAGTGTTGAGCTTGACGAGCATCAACCACGTAACAAATACGGTCAGCTTTTAACACTTTATCTCTAAAGTTTAATGCTGCTAAATCTGTTGTGGCATAAAGATAACCTCCGTCACCTTTTTGAATGATAATTGGGGTTTCATCACCTTCTAAAAAAACACATTCAGCACCATTAGAAGTTCTTGAAATTCCTTTTTCTTTTAAAGTCTCAATTACTTGTGGCAGTTGGTCATTGTAAAAGCTCTCGGCTCTTACATCTTCACGTGTAAGATTCACATTTAGTTTTGCGTAAACATCTTCACAATGACCAAGAGAGGCATCAATAAAACTTTGCCACAATCTTAAACAGTGTTCATCTCCACTTTGAATCTTAACCACATAATCACGTGCTTTGTTTGCAAAGTCTTCACTCTCATCAAAACGTACTTTTGCATCTTTATAAAACTGTTCAAGGTCTTTTAGCTCTTGGGTATTTCCATCGGTATTTTGCTCTTCCAAATACGCAATCAGCATACCAAACTGTGTTCCCCAGTCTCCAATGTGATTTTGACGAATCACCTCCTCTCCTAAAAACTCTAAAAGAGTCGATAGTGTGTCTCCAATAATACTCGAACGCAAATGTCCCACATGCATCTGTTTTGCCATGTTTGGTCCAGAATAATCGACCACTACCTTTTGAGCCACTTCAACCTGCCCTACACCTACTCTAATATCATCTAATATGGCTGTTGTCTCTTGACTTAACCATAGCTTATTCAACCAAATATTAATAAAACCAGGTCCTGCAACTTCAACTTTAGCAATCATGCCTGTGGTATCAATATGTTCAACAATTACAGTAGCTATTTGTCTTGGGTTTTGTTTAAGCACCTTTGCTAGTTTCATGACACCATTAAATTGATAATCACCAAATTCTGGTTTTGTCGCATCTGAAATAACAATTTCATCAGCTTGGATATTAGCATTTTTTAATGCATCTTCAATAATTTTACTAAGTTTTAGTTTGATTTTCATGTGTGTTCCGTAGATTAGGTAGGGTAATTTTATAGTATAAAATATACTGAAAAGAGAAAACTTTAAAAATACTCTCTTTGCAGTAAAAAAATTTTAAGAGTTGCTTCAAAGTCAAAGCTTTGAAACAAAAAAACTTATGCTTGTTTTGGTGCAGTCGTTGTGTCTTTAACTTCTGGAGTAGCTTGTTTTACTTCTTCTTTGATTTCTTTAACAGCATCTTTTGCATCTGCAACTTTTTCATCATCTTCTTTAACAGCAGATTTAAAATCTTTAATACCTTTACCAATACCTTTTGCTAATTCTGGTATTTTTTTACCTCCAAAAAGTAGTATTACTACTCCAACGATAACGGCTAATTCTATTCCACCTGGCATATTGTAAATCCTTTTACTTATGTTTATTTAGTAGATTATACTCAAATTTGACTAATTATCCCAAATTTTAACGAATTTTTCCAACTCTTCATTATTTTGTTTCAATCTAGCTGCATTTGCTATTGTTGCAAACTGACTCGATGCTTTTGGTATTTCATCATTAATAATTACAAAATCAAACTCATCAAGTGCATGAATCTCTTCTTTAGCATTCTGAACACGACGTTTAATAATCGCCTTATCATCGGTGGCTCTAGCATAAAGACGCTTTTCAAGTTCTGCCAATGTAGGAGGTGTAATAAATGCAGAAGTAACATAATCTCCCATTTTAGCACGTACCAAACGGTGTCCTTGCACATCAATGTCAAAAATAACCAGTTTACCCTCTTGCAATGCATGATTCACAGGCTTTAAAGATGTTCCATAATAGTTCCCATGCACCGTGGCATACTCTAAAAAATCACCAGCCTTAATACCTTCTTCAAATTGAGTATGGCTTACAAAATAGTAATCAACACCATTTTCTTCACCCTCTCTTGGTTCACGTGTGGTTGTTGAAATAGAAAAGTGGTATTCACCAATTTCAGAAGAAGCATGATTGATAATGGTACTTTTACCAGCCCCAGAAGGTCCAGAAAGAACTAAAATAGCACCTTGCATTATTTTGATTTTGGGAATTTAATTTTAATTTTTACAGTTGCCCCAGCAAGTAGCTCACGTAAAGTTTCAACTGGCATAGAAGCAAGTGTTTGGGTCAATTCATCTGAATCAACATTCGAAGCTTTAGCAGTAACAACTTCTTTCTCAATTAACGCTTTTTCAGTTTTTTCTTCTTTATCAGATACTGGAATTGAAGTAGCAATAGGTGTCATAAGCTCCTCAAAGGTTAGTTCATTGTCTATGTCTTCTGTTAAGATACCTTTTATTTTTTCAATTTCAGTTTCATCTAAAACTTGTGTCTCTTTTTGTACACTCTTAACTTCTGTTTCATCGATTTCAAGAGGTAATTCTTCAAGCTTTTCAATGCTATTAAGCTCATTAGGCAAGTCAATTTTATCTTCTTCTAATTCAAACTCTTCCTTCATATCTATAGATGCTTCTCTTGAAGAAGAAATATTTTCATTTAAATTAAGGTCAAATAAGTCATTATCCATGTCTGTAATTTCTGATAATTCTTTTTTTATATCCTCTTTTTTTATATCTTCTTTTTCAAACTTCTCTACCAAAGGAACTTCTTCTATTAAATCAAGCTCTAATTTAGAATCTGGATCAATTAACTCTTCTTCTGAACTGGATAATTTTAAAGGAAATGCTTCTTCTAGCTTTTTATCAAAATTCATATCTGAAACTTTTACTACTGCTTCTTCTTTCTTTTCAAATTCATCTAAGCCATCTAAAATAAACATATCCTCTCTTTTTGATGATCTTTCATCATCTAAAATATCAAAGTTAGATTCTTTCGGTTCATCTACTTCAATTTCTGTCTCTTCTTCAATAGAACGAATCACAGCTGACACTTCAGAGGGTAGAAATGGCTTTAAAATAGCCAACTCAAAAGAACTTCTTTCTTCTTCATCATCACTATCAGAGTAAAAAAGTACAGATTTTTTTGTTCTAATATTCTCAGAAATGACATCTCTAACATCTTTTGTCCAAGAATCTGCATCTACAAATACAATATCATAGACATCTGAACTAAGTTCAGTTACTTCTTGTATCTCATCCATTTCCACATCTTCTTTTCTTGCACTTAATGCTGTTAATCGTGATACTACTGGATTATTGTTTATTAATAATATTTTCATTTTTGCTCCATAGTCCTAACTAGTTGTTAAATTTTATCAATAATTTTAGTATAATTCCCGTTTAATTCAGTTTAATCAACTTTTTTTATAAAAATAATATTAAATAAATATATTAAATAAAATTTACAATAATATTTTTAAACAAAGGGAAACTCTATTTTGTCTATAAAGAGTTAAAAAGTGATGAATGGTTATAATTTCAAAAAATTTTCTTAAACTAACAAAGGCAAACCATGTCAACTTACGTATTTGGACACACTACTCCTGATTCTGACTCTATTGTTGGAGCTCATTCATTATCATACTTAAAAAACCAACTAGGTGAAGACTGTATCCCTACCCGTCAAGGTGAGATTAACCCTGAAACAGCTTTCATTTTAGAGCGTTTTGGATTTGAAAAACCAATGCTTAAAACAAACTACGCAGGTGAAAACGTTTACCTTATTGACTTTATGGAAAGTTCACAAAGCCCAGAAGATATTAACGAAGCAACTATTTTAGGAATTGTAGACCACCATAAACTGGGTGACCTAAAAACAGCTGGGCCACTTGAAATGTGGGTACGTCCTGTTGGTTGTTCAAATACCATTGTAAAACAGATGTTTGACTACTTTGGTGTAGAAATTCCAAAAGATTTAGCTGGAATGATGATGTGTGCCATCTTATCTGACACAGTAATCTTCAAGTCACCAACTTGTACAAAAGAAGATACCAAAGCTGTTAAAGAATTAGCAGAAATAGCTGGCATAGAAGATCCAAAAGCGTTAGGTATGGAGATGTTCATTGTAAAATCAGACGTACTAAATGACACAAAAGAAGCACTTGTTCTTAGAGACTTCAAAGACTTCAATATGGGTTCTGAAAAAATCGGTGTAGGACAACTTGAAGTAGTTGATTTATCAGTATTTGATGACATGAAAGAAGAACTTTTTGAAGCAATGCAAAAAGTAAAAGATGAAGCTGGAAGACATACAGTTTTACTACTTTTAACAGACATCATGCAAGAGGGTTCTCAACTTCTAGTTCTTTCAGATGACAACGCTAAAATAGAAACTGCATTTGAAAAAACATTAGAAAACAACCAAGTATGGCTACCAAAAGTAATGAGCCGTAAGAAACAAGTTATTCCATTTTTAGAGGGGCAGTTTTAAGACTCTCTACTTTAATTAAATACTTTTAACTTTTCAACAAAATATTCTAATGAACTATTTTTTGAAAAGTCTAATTGATACTTTCCACCTTTTAGTTCTTTAATCATCTTTTGAACAATTTGAGGCTCACTCTTAACCTTCAAAAACTCCATCAACTCTTTTTTATGATTTTTATGAACATTATTTGTCTCTTTATCAATGGTTAAAAACCAACTTTCAATCTCATTACAAACAACAAAAAGATAAAATTGACTACTGAAGTTCTTTTCAACTTTATATCGTGGTAAATATTCTCGTTTCAATTCAACCAAACAGGTATGTGTATTTTCACTTGTATGACATTTTGTCTTCAAGTCAAGCATTAAGAAAACAGCTTTATATCGTTCTCGCTCTAATGCTTCTCTGATACGCTTTGTCATTCTATTTCCATTGGCAATTTCACATTTATTAGCACGACCAGAGGGTTCACAGTCAATAGAAATATGATGATGCTCTTGTAGGTATTGTTTAAAGTATTGATTAAAAAAGTCAGCCTCACTGTTTTCAACAATGAGTAAGATTCTATCTTCTTTACTTTTTAACTTATGACTTTTCTTTCGTTTCATTCAAAGTTTCCAACGATATTTGAGGCAATCAATTCATCCAGTGTTAACGGTCGTTCATATCCTAAACGCTCCATTTTTCCTTCAAAGTTTCCAACGATATTTGAAGCAATCAATTCATCCAGTGTTAACGGTCGTTCATATCCTAAACGCTCCATTTTCCCTTCTAAGTCAGGAATATCTCTTGCTCTCATGGACTGAGTATCTCCATCAGAGTCACGGTAAATAAAGACTATTTCATCTAAATTAGCATATTTTAAAATCTCGGTAGAATGTGTGGTAATAAGAATCTGTTTTTCACTAGAACGAAAATTTTCTAATAAATAATTTATAGCTTTTAAATGCAAATAGCGTTCAGGTTCATCAAATGCTAAAAGTAAACTTTCGTCTTCCTCTTGATTTAATGCTGTAATTGTAGCTAGTAAATTAATAGTTCCATCCGAAACCATATCTATACCTATTTGCTTATTTTCTTCATGAAATCCAATTAAATAATTTCCAAATGTCTCTTGGACATCGATGCCATCTATTTCATTTACAATGCCTATCATAGAGTTTGAAATAAGCTCAAAAGTCTGAGGATAATTATTTTTTATTTCATAAAGATTTTTACCTAGGTTAGCACCATTTTTCAATAGTTCCGTAACAGACTCTTTATGTGAATCATTTCTTATGGTTTCAGTATTAAATGCATATGTTTGTAAAGAAAAAAAATCATCAATATGTAGAGATAACATCTCTTTATCATCTATAATATTACCATCGAGATGAAATTTCAATAAGTTAGCTTGACATACCTTCTGTTTATTAATAGTTTTTTTCAACTTAAAATTACCACGGGTACCCATAATTGACATAGGTAAAAGCTTATTATCTTTTTTTCTATAAGTAATCTGTGAAATAACTATAGTTTCTCGATTTTGACTTAAAGTAAATCGTTTTTTAGTTTTAAACGATTTACATTCCATTTCAAGTTCTATATATATTCGTTTCTCACTATAGTTATAATTTAAGATTTTTTCAAGTCCACCTCTATCAAGAATAATTTTGTCAATACTATCCTTTGTAATTGAAGAAATAAACTCCAAAACATCAATCAAATTACTCTTACCACTATTGTTTTCACCCACAACAATATTCATTTTGTCTAATTCAATAGTGGTATCATAAAAACTTTTGTAGTTATGAATATAGAGTTTTGTTAATCTCATTAATGTTCCTATTTGTCTAAATTAAGATAGTGTAACAGATTCTCGCTGTAAACCTCTCTTTACTTAACCACCAAATTCACCATCTTCTTAGGTACTAAAATCTCTTTAACAACATTTTTACCCTCTAACCATTTAGCAATGCTCTCTTTTGCCTGTGCGATGATGTCTTCTTTAGCAGCTCCAGCATCTACTTCTATCTCAGCTCTTCTTTTACCATTTACAGCAACACCAAGTGTAATGGTGTCTTGAACAAATACTTCTTCTAAAATCTCAATTTTCCCTGCTAAGTTTTTAGAATCAAAAAGCTCTTCTGAAAGTTCAGCACAGACATGAGGGATGATTGGTTCAAGTAAATGCGTAATCACATAAAGACCTTCGGACCAAACCAATCCATTCTCTTGTTTGTCTAAAGCATTTAACGCTTCCATACAAGCTGCAATAAGTGTGTTAAAGGCAAATGTTTTTTCATAAACATCAACTGACTTTTTTAAAGCATCATAGACTTTAGCACGTGCTAACTTCTCTTCTTTACTTAACGATGCTTGTTCAATGCTTGGCAATTCATTAGCCGTTACTTTAGATTTTCTATCGTAAAGTTTTTTAATGAATCTAAACGCACCCTCAACAGCTGAATCATTCCACTCTAGCTCTTTTTGTGGTGGTGCAGCAAAGAGTGTAAAGAGTCTGGCTGTATCTGCCCCATATTTTTCAATGAGAGCATCAGGATCAACAGTATTACCCTTAGACTTAGACATTTTTGCCCCATCCATAAGCACCATACCTTGTGTTAACAAGTTGTCAAATGGCTCTTTTAAATCATCTATAAACCCAACATCTCTTAAGGCTTTCGTAAAGAAACGTGCATACAATAAGTGAAGAATGGCATGTTCAATTCCTCCAATGTATTGGTCAACCCCTAACCAATAGTTTACATCTTCTTTGTCAATACCACACTCGTTCCATTTTTTAGGATCCGTTGCGTAACGAAACTGGTACCAAGATGACTGTACAAAAGTATCCATGGTGTCTGTTTCACGTGTTGCCTCTTTAGCACACTTTGGACACGTCGTGTGTTTCCATGTAGGATGTTTTTCAAGTGGATTTCCCTCACCTGTAATCTCTACATCTTCAGGAAGAGCGATTGGTAAGTTCTCAACTTTTTCGGGAACCAAACCACAATCATCACAATGCACAAATGGAATTGGTGCTCCCCAGTAACGTTGACGAGAAATACCCCAGTTTCTAAGCTTGTAGTTGGTTGTTCCTTGTCCTAAAGATTGCTCTTCAAAAAGTTTGATTACAGCTGATTTAGCTTCTACGTTTGGTGTACCATCTAATGCTGTAGAGTTAATCAGTTTACCTTCACCTGTATAAGCGGCTCCCTCTTCACCACCTTCTATAACATAGTTCATTGGTAAATCATATTGTGTAGCAAACTCAAAGTCACGTTCATCATGGGCAGGAACAGACATAACTGCTCCACCACCGTACGTTGCCAAGACAAAATTAGCCATCCATACCGGTATCTCTTCACCTGTTAATGGATGAACTACCGTAATACCTAGATCAAACCCTTCTTTACCAGCTTTAGCTCTCTCAACTTCTGTCATATTTGATATGGCTAAAATTCTTTCGGCTACCTCTTCATTTACTAACTCATGGTTGATTACAGCTTTCACAATCGGATGTTCAGGTGCTAAGGCAGTATAGGTTACCCCATAAATGGTATCTGGTCGTGTTGTAAAAACTTCAAACTCTTCAAACTCAGCATTTAATTTTGCTTTTGATGTTTCTGAAAGCTTAAAGGTAAACGCTAAACCTTGAGACTTACCAATCCAGTTCTCTTGCATTGCAAGCACTTGTGATGGCCATTTACCTTCAAGCAGTTTTAGATCTTCTAAAAGTTCATCTGCATATCTTCGAATATCTAAGTAATACCCTGGCATCTCTTTGAGTTCTACTTCTGTACCACATCGCCAACACCCACCCTCTTCTATCTGCTCATTGGCTAAAACCGTCAAATCATGAGGACACCAGTTAACCGTAGTCGATTCACGGAAAAGTAAACCTTCTTCGTAGAGCTTAATCAGAAACTCTTGTTCCCACTTCGTATACAATTCATCACACGTAGCAAACTCACGTGTTTCTGAAAACGAAAGCCCTAAGGTAGAAAGTTCTTTTCGCATGTAGTCGATGTTTGAGTAAGTCCAATCTTTTGGATGTCGTCCATTTTGAATGGCTGCATTTTCAGCTGGCATACCAAAGGCATCAAACCCAATTGGGTGAAGTACATTGTAGTTTTGTTTACGGTAATAACGTGCCATTGCATCACCAATAGAGTAGTTACGCACATGTCCCATGTGAAGACGACCACTTGGAAATGGAAACATACTTAAAATGTATTTTTTATCTAAACGCTTGTCTTCTAAAGGCTCAAATGCCCCTGTCTCGCTCCATGTTTTTTGCCATTTATTTTCTATTTCACTTGGGCTATAACTCATTGTGGGTACTCCATTTCTAAATCTTGCGTGAATTATAGCAAAATAACGATTGTGATTAACGTAAGCCCAAAAAAGAGAAAAGTTTACTAAATATTTAATAACCATTTCATCATGTACCTAATATAATAACACAAAAATACTCTTCTGGAAAACCTTATATGAAAATCAACAAACTCGCCACCCTTACCTTCTCCTTACTTTTATTAACAGCTTGTAGTAGTAAAAAAATTGAACCAAAAAAAATACCTAGCAGTATTCAAGCAACCATTGGACTACAAACGAGTAATGATACAAGCATAGAAACAGAAGAAGCTCCAAAAGTGCCAATACAATATGATGGTTTAGGGGGAGAGTTTGCAGGAAACTGGAAGCTTATGGAGTTTATTGATAAAATGCACTATCAACATAACTTTGACTACAAATATCTCTATACCCTATTTTCAAATGCCCAAAATACCAACCAAATGATTGAACCTTGTCTTACAGGAACAGATAAGAATGGAAACTGTATTGTTGAAGTAAAACCAAAAGGTAAATGGGACAGATACAGAGGTATGTTTATTTATCAACGTAATATTGACCGTGGTATTGCCTTTTGGGAAGAACATGAAGCAACACTCAATCGTGCCTATCAAGAGTATGGTGTACTGCCTGAATTTATTATTGGTGTGTTAGGTGTTGAAACGGCCTACGGCGTTAACTTTGGTAAAAAAAGAGTCATTGATGTGCTTACCACAAAAGGAATGCTCAATCATCGTCGTGAACGTTTTTATACCAAACAGTTAGAAAAATTTCTTATTATGACACGAGACTCTAATCTGGATGCTTCAACACTGATGGGTTCAAATGCTGGAGCGATGGGTTATGGTCAATTTATTGCTTCTTCCTATTTGGCCTTTGCCGTTGATTTTAATGGTGATGGCATAACCGATTTATGGGATGCCGAAGATGCCATTGGCTCTATTGCCAACTATTTTGCTAAAAATGGATGGAACAGAAATCTTTCTGAAGTAGTCACACGTGCACGGTACAAGGGAAATCGTTTCAAGCAACTAAAGACTGGTTTTAAAACAAAATATTCTCAATCTAAACTACGTAAAAAACATAAAATTACAGCCAGAAAAAAACTAAACTATAGAGGTCCTGTATCGCTCATTAAATTACCAAAACATGCCTATGATGAACTTTGGTTTGGAACACATAACTTTAGAGTAATCACCACTTATAATCATAGTACTTTTTACGGCATGGTTGTTTATGAACTAGGTCAAGAGGTTAAACGAGCAAGGTATGGAAGGTAAGGCTTCCTTTTTAATAATCCGTTCCTAGCGAGAACGGGTAACAAGCGAAAAAGTTAAAAACCTAAGTTTCACAAAAAATGATATTAAGCACCTTTTGTTATAATAAATAAAATTTAATATAAGGATAAATAATGACTGCTATAGAGAGTAATTCAGATATTTTAAATGGTTTATTGGTTTTTAAAGGTACTCGTGTTCCTGTACGAAATCTATTTGACTATCTGTTAGCAGGAGAGAATATTAAAGACTTTTTAGAAGATTTTCCAACAGTCTCATTTGAACAGATACGCTATGTACTACAAAGTGACATGTAATTAAGAAGATAGGGAAATGAAAAATAAAATTTGAACAGATACGCTATGTACTACAAAGTGCAAAGGTTTCTATCCAAAAAGAAAAAGTAGCCTAAATGAAAATCATTATTGATGAATGTTTACCCAAAAGAGTAACTCAATTTTTTGAAAAAGGTTCTACCTATACTGTACCTCAAATAGGATTAAGTGCTTCAAAAGACACAGAACTGTTAAATGAACTAGACAAACGAGAAATTGATATTTTATCACAATAGATGGAAATATTGAGTATCAACAACAATTCATCAACAGAACATTTGGAACAGTGGTTATTATTTCTGTTTCTAATCGTTTTAATGATTTAGTACACTTAAAAGATAAGATTTTAAAAGCTGTTGATAGTGTCTCTAATGGGGAAATAGAGCATGATTATAACCACGGAGTGAAAAGATGTCAAATTTTAATTTAAGCATCAACCCTACGAAATGCTAGGGTTAGTGCTAAAAAACAGGGGCATTCATATAAAGCTCTTTGTAAAAATTAGAAGATAAAATTTCTGTTGACTTAAACTTATACTTTTCTACAATCGTTGTCAAGACCTTTACATCTTCAGCAGAAAGTGTTCCATCTATCTTCACTTTATATCCATAAAAACCAATAAGCCTCTCAATCAGTTTACTTTTAACAATCTGCTTTTTACCATTAAACTGAGCTACTTTTTTCTCTATAATTTCAATATCAGGCTTCATATGAGGCGTGGTACATGTCCAATAAGGTACTTGATAGAGTCGTCCTAAAAGTTGAATCAGACTATACTCTGAAAGTATTCGTAATGCTTCATCTTTGGATTGCTGCATGGTTGCATACTTACTGTAACCTAAGCCTGAACCATTCAGAAAGAGTCCAAATCGATTCTTTTTTCGCTCTCTTGAAATGACTATTTTATTTTGCGTGGCTACCCCAGATACATAACTTCGGTCTTTGTATTTAAAAACATTTAAGTCCAATGCAATCTGAGAAAGTGACTTACTACGGTCATGGTCAAATCGTGAATCGGTATCAGAGTTACCTGAACCAAACTCTACATCAAGGTCAAAATTTTGACTCTCAGAAATATAGCCCTTATCAAACTGCGTAATACTTCCATTGATTACCAATTCAGGCATTACTTTTTTCATATCAGGAAAATAGACAAATCCTGTGGTTTCTGTCTCATATCGATTATAAATTGGCTCATACGCTAAAAGAGAGAGCTGATTCATATGTAAAATAAGGGGTGTTCTTAAAAAAGCTTTACTGTCCAACGGCATGGCTTGTTGTGCTGATGACATATTTTCAATGGTCTTCACCTGAAATTTATAATTTGGCTGACCATAGATTGCTAACAGTTTATTTAACTTTTTAAACGCATCGGTAAAGTAGGTATTATTATCAATGGGCATAACAATTTTTTGCTCATCTACCGTAAACTTTGGTTGATCAACAATACACCCTTGCATCGTAAACAACACCAATAAAACAACTAAGTTACTCTTTTTTATAAACATTTCGTACTCCTTTAATCATCTACGATAATTCGTGTATCTTCTATAAAGACATTAACCTCTTTAACATCTCTATTCCCTCTTAAGTCAATGGTTTCCAACTCCGTTACATCTTCATCAATAACTTTTTCTCGTCTTTTATCATAAACCCGAACATTACCATGCAGACTATTTTCTGCCATTTCATCTTGTTCAAATGCCCCCTCTTCATTATCAAAATAAGAGGCTTCTCGTTCATCATGCCCTACAAAGTTTTTATACCTATTACGCTTGATACCCAAAGAGTCTTTGTACTCATCTCCTTCAACTTGTAAGTCTTCAACATGCACATTAATTTTCATGTCTTTGTTTCTAGCATTATCATCTATCTCAATGTTAGCAAGTTCAATGGTGTTGTTTTCAGCTTTATAGTCCCCTTCTATGTACTTGTAAATCTTATCGTCATACTCTTTTTTTGAACGATTTTTAATCTTCATCTTTTCAAAGGTATTGTTTTCAGACTCAAATCCTGCATCTTCATGTTCATCCCCAAAGTCTCCACTTTGGGCAAAAAGTAAATTAACAGACAACACCATAAACCCTAATAGTAAAACTTTTTTCATCTCTTCTCCTTTTTATGAACCTGCAATGGTTATATTGACATTAGTGTATTCACTTCTATCATTTGTACAAGTTTTTGATATATCAGCTGTAGAGTCACTGCTCATACTAACACCACACATTACAACAGTGCTATTTTTTAAAGTCACATTATCAGCTGTACTACTAAGTGTAATATTGTGACTTAATGTCATTCCATTGCTAAGCTCTATTCTTCCTTGAATCAAAAAACTTCCTCGTGAAACGTGACTATCATTAATAACTTTATTGGTATTCTGAATAGTAGCATCTGAAATAAAAGCATTATCCATAATAAGTTCAGCCTGTTCAATAGATGAATCTGACAGATAAGTATCATCAATTCTATTATTAAGCGTTAACGAAGATTTAGAAACAGTTGAATTATTATTTATAGTTAGTGAGCCTTGACGAATAGTATTACTACCCCCTGTTGTCAACTTATTAATAAGATTATTAGTTGTGATATTACTATCTGTAATTTCTGAATTATTTAATACAATAACACTTTGGTCTATGCTTGATCTTCCTATGGTTGAATTTGAAATGGTATTGTTTAAACTAAGATTACTATTTTGAATGGTTGAACCATTTAAACTAAGAACAGCTTGTTTCACAATAGATTCTTCACTAATATCTACCTTATCAATTTTATTATCAAAGTCAAACTCACTATCAAGTAGCGTTGAGTTTCTAACCTCTAGTACCCCTTGTTCTACTGTTGAGTCTTCAATATAGCTACCTCTACTAATACTGTTCTCTTCGGTGAGAATAAGATTTCCAACCATACTCTCAGCATTTAAAAAAGAAAGCAATGGAATCAAAATAATTAATCGTTTCATCTTCTCATACCTACTTAACCGTTGTCATACCCTGCACAATAGCAGAGTCATTAATGCTTACATCTTTAAGGTAGCTTTTATCAGAAAGTTTAGAATCCTGCATTTCAGAATCAGTTAGTTGTGTATAAAACTGATATACATTCGATTCATTGCTAATATTTACATTTTTAATGCTGTTCGTTCTATGTAAACTACTCTCTTCTAGTGTGGCATTATTAAGCTCTAACCTATCTTGATAAAGAACAGTGTCTTGACCCAATTCAACTACTTTTATCTCATTAATTGCATCTTGGTCATTTCGTGGATTTTTAGCTGTAAAATACTCTAAATCAGTAACCGTTGAACCCTCTTGAATAGTGATAGTAGACTGATTAATCGTAGCATTATTTTCAAGCATGGTACTATGAATAAGATTGTTCTGTTGAAGACCACTTCCTCGGTTATATTTGTTTATCCTATTGATACTACTGTTATCAATAAATAGTACATCTTGGTTAATCAAGGCATTTTCCATCTCCACATTGTTCATTTCATTTTTTACAATGTCTTGTGTATTTGAGTTGTTTAACTGCTCATTCATATTATTAAGGTCTGATTTACTAGCATGTAAATAAGCTTGATTGACCGAAGAGCTATCATCAATCATTAAATTATCTATCTCATTTTGAACATTTTGGGTAATACTTCTACCCATACTCTCTTCTATTTTTATTTGACCTTGTGTGACTTGTGTGGCGTTTATCTCACCTTGCCCACTCATATCACTTCTTTTAATGCTATTTTGCTGGGTCACATTTAAGTTACTAACATCTGCCCCATTTGTTATGACAATCAAACCTTGATGAATCGTGGTATTTTTAATCTCTGTATCTTCAAGACTATTGTGTTGTAATACGGTCAACTTATCAGCCGTTCCATCTTCTACTAGATTTTCATTGGCACTGTTTACAATATGACTTACATTTGAGTCATCACCAATAATTACATTGCCTTGACTTACAAAAGATGCTCCACTGTTAGCCTCTAAACTTTTAATTTCATTAACAGATTCTAATTGACTATCTTGCAGTTTTGCCCCACTCTTAACATTTGTTAACCCTTGATGAATTTCACTTTCATTGCTGGTAACACTGCTGTTTAAAATCAGGTTACCAGGTGTCTCTTCATCCACACTGGGTTTTTGTAATACCTGAACATTATCCACAAAAGCATCATCTTCTATCTCTGTTTTACCTTGTGTTTTAACAGTCTCTTCACTAAAAGTAGAATCAATGACTCTACTAACTTGTTCTAACTTTAACTGTGTCACAGACTCTTGTGCTGTGAGTAACATGCTCAATAGTAACAGCGTTATAACTTTTTTCATTAATCCTCCTTTGTAGTTTTTTACTTTTGTAAACAGATAGTCTCCCCATATCTATTTACAAAAGTACACTAGCCAAGGCTAGTGTAGCTTGTAGAAAAATTAACTTTTAACTACCTGCAATTGTAGTCATCCCTTGTGTTACTACTGATCCACCTTTAATATCTGAATTTTGTACGGTATTGGTTTCAGTTATTGTTAAATCAGTTACCTCACTATTAGTAATAGTCGTCATTCCTTGACTTAAACTAGAATCTTCTTCAATTGTTGAACCCTCGAGTTTATGAGTACTTGTTGATATCGTAAGTCCAGTTACTGTACTACTCGTAATATCAACTTTACCTTGGTCTACTGTAGAATCATTTATCACTGAGTTTGTAATAGTATTAGTTAATGATGTTTGTTCAAAAGTAGTTACTTCACTATCATCAATAGTAATCTCTGCTTGTGAAATGGTTGCTTTAGAAGCATTATTATCACGGGTATCAGCATTACCACTAGTATCTGTTCCCTCAATGGTATTTACTTGCGTAAGATTAAAGCCACTTACATCAGAGCCACCTAAAATAGAAGTTTTACTTTGTGTAATATTGCTATCATCTAAGTTAGAAAACTGTAAAGCATTCGTTGACGTAATATCTATATCTGCAACCATATCAGCTGAAACAGTACCTGTTGCATTAGAATCTCCAATAATTAAAACACCCTGTTCTGTTGTACCTGTACCTGTGATTCTCACATCATCAATGGTATTCATAAAGCTACTTTCAAAACCTGTGACATCTTGAGCATTTGTTATCTCTATATTTCCTTGAGTAACAACATTATTTTCAAGTGTTAAATCTGTAATACTATTACTCTGCTTTGTTCCTGAACTAGTCACTTCAGAATTATCAATAGTAATTGTATTTTGACTAATTTTTGCACCTTCACTTGCATCCACATTCAACATAAGGTTTGAAGTTGCACCACCACCATCAACATTTTTAAAGTTATTAACTGTCGAAGCATTTGTTACAACTATTTTGTTTTGAGTTAATTCAGCATCATCGGCATCTGTATTTGTCATAGTATTGAGAATAGCTGTTTGCTCAAATGACTCTATAGTAGAAGCACCATCTATAAGAATTTGATTTTGAATTAACTTCGAACTACCATTTGCTGTAGCATCCTGCATTGTATTAACCATACCTGTTTGAGTTAAATCTTCAATCACACTTGCCCCTGCAAGGCTTAACTCTCCTTGAGATACAGTTGAATTGTTAATATCGCTCGGATCATTAGGTGTAGTAACATCAGCATCACCATCAGAATCAAAATCTTGAATAATGTTTACTTGGTCTATGTTTAAACCCTTTACTGTAGAACCACCTAAAATTGATGTATAACTTTGTTTTACATTTGAACCTTTAATGGTACTATTTTCTATCGTGTTATCTGTACTTATTGTTAAGTCTGCAGTATCTCCACTTGCTGATGAAACATTAGAGTCTCCACCAACAATAAAAGTGGCTTGGTTTACCGTTGAGCTTTCTTCTATATTAACGGCGTCAATCAAGTTTCCTGTACTTTTACTCTCCAAAGTAACATCTGCAATAATTGAGCTTGTAATCTCTGTTTTTCCTTGATTTACTACAGAATCATCAATATTACTATTTCCTTGAATCATGTTTGTGTAATTTATAGTTAAATCAGTCACATCAGAGTTTGCAGCAAAAAGAAGAGCCGAAGTTATGATTGAAATTGCAATTGTTTTTTTCATTATTTATCCTTTATGTTTGAATGAATTAGTTTATGGTGATTTCAGATTGAGAGATTGTAGAGTCTGTTGAGGTCGTCTCATCTATGGTATTTTGTGTAAAACTATTTAGTGTTGAGACATAAGCGTTATTACTAATATTAATACTGTTTTGATGAATAGACCCACCTACAATATCACTATCTTCTATAAGTTGTATGGCTTTATCATTAGCACTAGTGTCCCGAACTTGTAAGTCACTTAATTCGCTAGAGTTAACATCAAGTGTTCCTTGAAAAATTTCGGTATCTTCAACTGATGAATTTTTCATTGTACTTTTATATTCAAGAGAAAGGTTATCCGTAATTGCCCCATTATAAAGGTGTATAACTGACTGCTTAATCAATGTACCATTAATGTCTACAGCAGAAGCATCAATGCTAGTATTATCAATTGTATTGAAAGCATCAAGTTCTGTTCCAGCTGCTAGTGAATCCGTAGCATTGGAGTCACTAATAATAAAACTACCTTGTTCAATAGTGTTTTTACCATAAATTGTTCCAACATCTTTAATGATATTTGTAGAGTCTATATCCAAATCTTTTGCCTCAGAATTATCAATTTTTGTAAATCCTTGATGAATAATGGGTGAATCAGAAGCACTTCCTACAACATCTGTACCTTCAATTATATTTCCAGCAGAGTTTCCTACTTGAGTAATGATAACCTCATCAACATCCGAAGCGCCAAGAACTTCAGTTTTTCCTTGATGTACCATAGCATTATCAATACTTGAACCAGCAGTAATTTCACTTGTTTGATTAATATTGAGATTATTAACCGTATTTTCTCCCATAAGAAAAGAAGAAACAACTAGCGAGACTAGTATCGTTTTTTTCATTATAGACCCCTTTAAATAAGCCAAAGGTATAGTGTGCTATAATCAAAAACACTCTATACCTATTATATTGTGTAGCAAACTGTCCTCGCCAAAGTTTAGTTTGCAAAATCATAAAATCATTACTCCATATTTTAATTATGGAGTAATCTACTCCTGTGAAATAACATCCACGTGAAAACATTGTAAAACAAAAAAGTCTTCAAAAAGTTAGATTTTTACTTTATTTTTTAAAAAAAACATTTAATTTTTACTTTTTAATACTATTAAAATCAAACATGTTTTTTTTAAATAAAAATTATTTTTTACTATTTAATATATTTTACTTTTTTATTTTATTAAAATAATTTTAATTAAATAAATTAATATAATTAGTTAAATTTTTAATTAATTATTTTCTTCTAAGATGACTGTTATAGAGTACTTTACACTAACTTTACACCTGTTTGGTCTATTTTTACACTAAGACTTAAATAGGGTGTATCTTCTATATGGTTATACTTGATTATAAAATGAGAAGGAGTCTAACATGCAAACTTTAAAACTAAATAAACTGATTTTTTCAGGTCAAAAAAATGAAGTATTAAAACTCAACCCTTATTTTAAAGAGATAATTTATCTTAAAAACAATCAAGAAATTCTAACTTTTCCTCTTAATGAACCTAAAATCATCTTTTTAAATTGTGATGAAAAAAATAATACTTGTATTAATATTATTAAAGAAATTCGTCAAGAAGATAGAAAAAGTATTATCGTTATTACGAGTAAAGAAAAAAATCAAACACTATTTGTCGAAGCCCTTTCACTTCATCTTTCTGGATATTTGCAAAAACCTTTTAAAAAAGATGACATAGAAGCATTATTAGCGAATATTGTACAAGATTTAGCCCATCTTAGTAATGATAAAAAAATACAACTAAAAGAGGGTTACAGCTTTAATATTGAACAACTAACCCTCTTTGATGATAAATATAATATCATCAAGCTAACAAAAAATGAAACCAAACTCATGCAAGTTTTGTCTAATGAAAAAAACAACTATATCAGGTCTGAAACCATTGAATACAGCATTTGGGAAGAAGCCTCTTTGGAACAAGATTGTAATCAACGCCTAAAACATTTAATCTACTGCTTAAGAAAAAAATTACCTAAAGGCAATCTCATTAATGCTTACAACTTAGGTTATAAATTTATAAGCTATTAAACTAAACCCAATGCTATATGATTGCTATTTACAAAAACCTTGTATTTTACAAACTCATCTTAGTGAAATGTTAGTGAAAAAGGATAAAAAAGTTCACTATCTAATGAAATATAATACTAAAAAAGACTATAATCATTGATACTTTACAAAGGGAGTAGGGCTATGGAGAATTTTGAAAAACTGAATTACATATTGGGCAAACATATGAAAGCAACTGATGTAACCCTTGCCTTTGGGTTTAAAAGTGAGACCATGCTCTCTAAAATGCGAAATGGTAACAGCAATATTAATCAATTACACATTGATGGTTTAGAAAAATATTTTGATATTCCTACTAAACTTTTTAGTTCCCATATCCGTACTAAAACACAAGTTGATGCCCTTATTAAAAGCCATCGATTAGAGAAAAAAAAAGCACTGATAAGAGAGAACCATCAAAAAAATACCCTAGTTCAGCTCGAAGAAGAAGGACTAATACCCCATGGTATATTTGACAATCATAATGAAGAAGAAGTTGAACGCCTTATCAAAAAATATAAAAAAAAGTTAGCTACTTATAGCACTACTCCCCCATATATTAAGCATTCAAAAAAAGTTTTTCAAACTAATGATAAATTATTTAAAAAACTACAAGGGGTTTGGTATGCCTATTTTTACCCTTCAAATCCCTCTTCTGTTCCAGATGCTATTTGGGAAGTTAAAACGACCATCAATGAAGACTACTCTGTTATTGACTATTGGGATAATAAAGGTTTCCTGCAATTGGGAAAACAAGAAAGTATGATTATCAAAGAGTCCTATGACAACAATGATTTAACTTTTATTCGTTTTGCCAATCGTCAAGTGCCTTCACAACATTTTCGTTTTGTCATTGTCTCTAACCAAAACAACACCGACAGAGAAATGATTAACTTTGGGTTTTACTCTCGCCAACAATACAGTAGCAAAGAAGCAAAAGAAATTTTAGGAGATATTAGCACGGCACAATTAAAGCTAAATCTAGCATTCAATGACCGACTCAACGAAAGAGCCATTGTTCCAAAATAAATAATCAAGGATACCCCCCCATTATGCAAAAGACCCTACTTTTTGCCCTTTTACTGCTTTTTTTTAATGCTTGTGGAGGAGGAGCTAGTCAACATGAACCACGCGAAGAAAAAACCCTCTATTTTGTAGATTCCCCTACCAATGGCATAGACTACCACTGTGGCGAACGTAAAGGCGTTACCAAAAGCTACACGCAAAATGGTATTACAAAGCATGGACTCTTTAAATGTGTCTATGCCCCCATACATTTTTCGTTGGGTAATTTGTCTTTAGGAAGTATTGATAATATTATGAATGGTCAAACCATTCGCCCACAAGATTTAGTGAACTCTTTTAATGGTGATTTTAACAATGAAGAAGTGCTTAAAATAGCCATTCTTTTACAGTCTTTAGATGATAAAAACAATACTAACTACCTTAATATTTCCCAAAGTACCAAAGATAAAATTACCCTAACAACTTTGGACAACTTAAGCATAGAGCAACTAAGCATTGCCCTAACAGAGATGGGTTTTACCCCTATTGCTAAAGAAGATGCCAAAGTACACCTCATCTTAAACTCACCCAATGTCCACAGTGGCAAACCAACCATAGAGACTTTTGAAGAAGAGATTTCAAATGAACTTACCGTGGGTAATACCATTGGAGAACTTAGCATAAAAAAAGGTGACGGCGAACTGCTCTACCCTTTTGTGCTAGAGGGTGAGGGAAAAGAGCATTTTCTACTCAACAACAATGGAAAACTCATCGTCACCCAAAGCTTTAGTACAGCCCAAACTTTTGAGCTAAACGTCACCGTTAGTAATCAATATGGTTATACTACAGCACCTCTTACTATTCATGTGAAAAACTCAGGAAAAATTGGAAAAGCACAACTCGGACGGCTAAAAAATGCAACCGTAAAACTTTTTAAAGTAACAAGTAGTGCTACATTAGAACTGGTCACAACCCAGATTACTAAAAGTATAGGAAGCCTTAACCTTTTAGGAAACTTTGACCTGCACACCGAAGAGCTTGAAGACCACAGTTTCTATGTTTATGAAGTCAGCGAAGGGGTCGATGTAGATGCCGATGATAATGCTCAAGAAGATGACGCACCAAGCAGTAACCACGGAAAAATACGCCTTATCAGCAAAGGGATTTGGATAAAAAATGCCACCAATAAAATACGCATAACCCCACTTTCTGAAATGCTCTACACTTACCTAGAGAGAGATGGCTTGACCAACATAGAAAGCAAACTAGACAAATACTCAAAGATACTCTTAAAAAACTCTTTAGACACAGAGACAAAAATCAATGCTAAAGACATTATGATATTCAACCCCCTCAAAGACAAAGAAGCCCTCTACCCTACACTCACTTACAACAGTACTTATAATAATATAAGAGAACAAATAAGACATGGAAACAGCACTTACAAGAACACCATCTTCAATGCCTATATTATAGAGTCTTTTCAAGCCAATGCCATAGAGATAGTCGGTTCATCTATCTACACCATTGATATGATAGGAAGTGGTGAGTTTAATATTTATGATTTAGAAACTAAAGAGAAAATAGGTGGAGTGAAGCTTCCCTATGCTCCTGTAGAAGAAGATACGCATGTACTCTATATCAATTTATTACATAGTGAAGCAAGAGTTTCCAGTTTAACAGATTGGTCACATGAACTTTATATAACGGATCAAACAAAGCCCATTTTAGCTGTTGAACCATTCATCAAAGACGTATTAATCACAGGAAACTTTACTAGAACTGCTTTAGGTAAAAGTTCTATTTCAAACTTTTTTAGTCAAGAACAGCAAACACATCTCTATAATCTACCAAAAGATTCAAATAAAACTGAAACAATCAAGTTTTTCAATATTGATATAAACAATGATTTTTATCAATTTAAATTTAATTCAGAACTCAAAAAAATTGATAGCTTATGGGTTAAAAACGACTATCTTTATGTTGTTGGTGAGAATAAAATGCACATCTTTAAAGAGACCAATACAGAAGCGAACCTTAGTACAGTTTACAATGAAACCGTAGTATCAGGAGACATTTTGGGTATAGAAGAGAACATACTTTATTTACAAAAAGAAAGAAACTTAACACTTTATGATATTAGCTCTCCTAGTAACCCTAAGTTCATAGAGACCATAACTGTTCCTTTTGACTACAAGCTTGGCATCAAAACCAATGGTAACTATATTACTACTGGTTCTCAAATTTTAGATATAAATGCGTTAAGGGCTTCTAACTAACCCTTAGTTCTCTTCTAAAATATCATTAGAACTATGGCAAAGTCCAAGAAACCTTTCAAGTGGATCACATTGTGTTGAAACTGTAGTAGGATTACTCTTTTTAACAGAAACCTCAGGGTTACCACCCACATTTGTTGAAGCTGTTGCCACAGCACCTAATACTAAAACCGTACTCATAAGTTGCATAAATCTTTTCATGATTTATCCTTTGTTTTAAAATTTATGATTGACTGATTAAGTAATCATGGTGCTAGTTTATTGGTCTGATAGGAAATAGGACAGCACTTTTTAGGGAACATCTTGGGCTGTTTTGGAAAGAAATGGGAAACCCTATTTTATAAAATAGAGGTTTTTAGATAGAATCAAAACTAAAAAATAGGAGTTTCAGAATGAGAGATGATACCAACAATGTTTTTTACTATAATGAAGAGAAGTTAAGTTTTATTATTGACTACTTGAAGCTTGATGTTAAGGACATAGCTGATGTCTTTGGTACGAAGTCAAACTACATTTCTAAACTCCGTGACCAAATGCACAACACCTTAAAACCCATGCATCTTCATGCCTTTTCCCATGCTTTTAATGTGCCTTATAGGATTTTTGAGGACAGAAACATTAACTCTTCGGAGAAAATCAGAGCTGTTTTAGAAGCAAAAGAAGCCTCTGATAACAAAACCATTTTTAAAAAAAATGAGCAACTCATAAAAGACATCCAAGGTGATTGGTACGCATACTTCTACCCTAGTAATCGTTTTGCCAATGTCTACTGCATCAAAACAACCATTACTAAAAATGCAGAGGTAATAGATGCCAACAACAATGTAGGTAAACTACTCATTGGTAAAAACCAATCCATGATTGTCAAAGAGGCATTTAACAGTAAAAACCTTATAAGCATCATCTTTGACAACCATCAAGTAGCCTATAATATGTTTCATTTTTCTCTAGTCTCAAAACGAAATCATGTCAACCGAGAGATGCTAAACTTTGGCTTTTTTTCAAGAAAAGAGATAGAACCCGACCTTGCCAAAGAGATACTGGGTGAAAAAAAATACCTACAACTAAAAATGCAATGTGATTTTGTGGAAAGGATTAGCGAATATGTTGAGGTTATTGGGTAGAGGTATTTTTATTAGCGTTTTTTTCTCTTTTTTTCTCTTTGGTATTGAAGATTTTGAAAAGATTTGTGAAGAAGAAATTGCAAAAGAAGAGCTCAAGATCTCACTTATAAATCAGGCTTGTGTTCTAACTGCAAAGAAATATGAAAAAGAGCGTGATATGGGGAATGCTTCTTGGTATTATCTGATAAGTAACAACGCCCATCAGTACCTAAATGAACAAGAAGGTGAAAACACCAGCTTTAATTTTTATACTAATTTAGGACATGCTTATATTTTAAAACATGATTTTAAAAATGCCAAAATAGCTTATGAAAATGTACTAACCTTTAATATTGATTTGAACCAAACCATACATGAAGACTATGCTTTATTGTTTAAAAGATTTCCTAACAAAGAAAAATCTTTAGTAAAAGGGTTACAACTATGGAATAAAACTAATTTCACCTTTCTAAATATTCTAGAACTCTCTACAAAATATGAGAAACTATACAATGAAAAGAAGTATGACTCAATGATAGAACAACTTCAGAAAATCATTAAAATAAAAAATCAAACCATTTTAAAAGATAGTGCATCAATTATGATGGACTATTATAATTTAGCCAAAGTTTATGAAGAGAGAAAACAGTATAAGAATGCTATTATAAACTATCAAGCATCATTAAACTTAGCCAAAAAGATGTTAGATAAAGACCATATTCATATTGGTACAACACATAATGATTTAGGATTGGTTTTCAACGAATTAAAAGAGTATGAACAAGCTGAAGAAGCATATTTTTTAGCCTTAAAAATCTATCAAAAGCACTTTACAAAAGAAGACAATGAAATAGCCATTATCTATAATAACTTAGCCACTATTTATGGTGACAGACAACAGTATGAACAAGCACTTAACTACTACCAAAAAGCTCTAAAAATTGAAGAGAAAAACGCTTATGAAAACATCGTTCATACCTATTACAACATAGGACTACTCTATCAACAAATGAAAGAGTATGGAAATGTTTTATCCTATTATAAAAAAATATTACCTTGGATAGAAAAAAACACGCTTGATATGGCAACCTATTATACGCTTGTCGGTGCCTATTATCAAGAAATTGAAGAAAATAATCAAGCTCTTTGGCACTATCAAGAAGCACTAAAAATTAGAGAAAAAGCGTTAGGAGAGATACACTCCGACACAGCTGAAACCTACAACAGTTTAGGGTCTATTTATGAGCAATTAAAAGATTTTGAACAAGCCTTGACTTTCTACCAAAAAGCTTTGAAAATTAACCAGCACTTGCTCGATAAGAATGATATTTTTATTGCAATAAGCCATAATAATATTGCTTCCATATACACCAATTTAGAAGAGTATAATAAATCTAAAATAAGTCTTCTACAAGCCTTAGAAATTAAAAAAAATATTTTAAAAAAAGATGATATTGATTTTGCTGTAACCTATAATAATCTTGGCTTTATTGAAGAGAAATTAAGAAACTATGCAGAAGCACTCTCCTACTATAACCATGCATTATCCATCTATACCGAGGTAAAAGGGAAACAGAGTCTTGAAGTCGCTATTTTGTATAACCATATCGCTTCTCTATATAAAGAAAAAAAAGCTTATGAACTATCCATAGAGTATCTTGAAAAAGCAAAAAATATTATCAATACCCTATTAAAAGACGACCATACTCAACGAGCTTTAATTTACAACAATTTAGGATTACTCTATACTTATACACAAAATTATAAAAAAGCTTATGCATTCAATATTTTATCTTTTGATATTTTTTTAAAAAATAGAAATAAAAACTTTAAAATACTCAATCATAAACAAAAAGGTCTCTATTTAGAATCATTTGGAAATAGAATTGACAACTTATGTTATGCAGCCCATTTATATAAAGCTAATCTCAAACATACCCCAAAAAAAACTCACATCTCCCTAAATACCTTGAATACATGGCTAAAATACAAAGGAACACTCTTTGAATATGACAACATACTGTCTATGGTTAAAAATAATCCAAATACATCCCAAGAAACGCAAAAGCTCATAAGCAACCTTAATGATTTTAATATTCAATTAAGCAATCTAAAGAAAAAAAACAATGAAACAAAGATAAAAGAGATAGAAACACAAATTCATAACATACAAATTGAATTCAGTAAAAAAAATGACAGTTTTAAAAATCTCTTAAAATTACAAAACATCAACAGTTCTCAAATTGTAAAAGTACTAAAACCTCATCAACTCTATATAGATTTTGCACGAGGAGATGAACACTATTATCTTTTTACTCTAAACCATAAAAATCAAATAACTTTCCAACAAATAGAACATAATCAAACTTTAACCATTGATACAAATATTCAAGACTATCGTAACAACACAGCCAATATGGCAAAAAGTATTGACAATAAAACTGTAGAAAAAAATCAAAGCAATTCTTTAGAAGAAGCCAAAAAGATATTGTCAAATCTACATTATCTTATTATTCAAAACCATTTAACAGAACAGATAAAAGATAAAAATCATCTTATACTCTCTCCTGATGGATTACTCAATTACCTACCTTTTGAAGCACTCTATCATAACAACGAATATCTTATACAAAGTCATAAAATCAACTATATCTCCTCAGGCAAAGAGTTTGTTCGGCAAACTAAAATCATCCATCAAAAACCTCAAAAAGAGATAATCATTTTTGCCAATGCTAATTTTGATGCAACACTAAAGTCTTATGAAATACCCAATAAAGATAGCCTTTTAGCTCCTATGTTTGGAAACCCCAATAAAGTTAAACGTGAAAGAGTATTTAGCTCTTTAGGAAAAGGAGAGATTGATATTCTTAAAAAGTATTATAAAGATCCACTAATCTTTAAAGAAAAAAATGCAACAATTAAAAATTTAATGCAACTTCCAAGCTCAAAAATTCTTCATCTCTCAACCCATGGACTCTTTTTAGAAGATAAAAATATTCTTAACCCCATGCAAAAATCACTACTCATCTTTGCAGGAGGCAATACCAACTTTAAACAAGCAACTGTTTCGGCATTAGACCTCTCTACCTTAGACTTAAAAGATACTGAGCTAGTCGTTTTGTCAGCCTGTCAATCAGGATTAGGAGAGATTCAAACAGCTGAAGGCATTGTGGGGCTTCCCAAAGCACTGTTACAAGCAGGAGCAAAAAATGTTATTATGAGTCTTTGGACAGTTAGTAATAAGAAAACAGCTATGCTGATGGACTATTTTTATGCTAATATTGCACAACAACAAAACTACAGTACAGCCCTACAAAATGCAAAAATCAACATGATTAACATGCATCCCTACTATTGGTCTTCTTTTATTTTAAGTGGACTTTAAAATAACAACAGGAAACTCACAATGAAACTTTTACACTTTTTACTCATTAATCTATTAGTAACACACATTTTATTTGCCCAAACAGATAATGAAGGAGCAAAAACAACAGGTACAAAACCTGTAGATGAAGGAATAAAATCGATACATCAAGAAGACAAGACAAAAGCACCAAAAGATATCAACAACACCTTTGAATATAAAAAGAAATCTCTTTCAGACATCAAAAAATATCTCTATATCAAACGTAAAAATATCAATCATGCTCCGTTTAAATGTTTGTATTTAGATGGTAAAAACAACAAGATTCGTACACTATTCGTCGAGAAACAAAATCTTAACAGCATCAACTTTAAAATAGAAAAGTCTCTTTTAAAAGTTAATGATGCCATTATCGTTATCAATAATAAAGATTCAAAAGAGAACCAAACAGGAAAAGAAGCCATTATTCAAATAGATATTGTCAAATAAGCTCTAAAACCTCCAAGTAAGCCCTCCATAAGTGGTTAACGACTGCTCTTTTAGTGTGGCTTTTGGGAGGCTATCACCCACGCGTGAGGTGACTTTTAATTTATCAAAATCATGTCGCCAAGCATCTGCACGTACATTTATAAAAAGATTTTTATTCACATTGTAGTTGTACCCCATACCAAACTTAGCACCTAAAGAAGAGCTAGCGTCATCAACAAAAGAGTCTTGGGGGTTGTTATCAATGTACTCAGCCATATCTACTCTTGCTTTACTGTAAACAGCCCCTGCTTGTGCAAACCATGAGTGCTGTTTATTGAAAGCTCTAGCATAAACCAAAGAGAGTGCTAATCCATTGGTTTCATATTTAAATTTACTACCATAGTCATAAAAAGAGCGATAACTGTCCATTGCATCAAGCGAAGCGTAACGGTAGATGAAATTGAGTTTCCAACTCTCTTTATCACTTTGATTAAGCGTGTAGTTCACATACACTCCAAACTCATTTTTGTCTATGTTGGCGTGGTCATTCAAAGGGCTATTGTTGGTGACCACATACATGTTACTTTGCAATTCATCTACCAAAAACTTTCCATACGCCCCCCATAACCACTTGCCTCTAACATAGGAGCTTCCTAAAGTAAACTCCAACACATCGTAATCTATGGCTGAATCGACTTCGCTCGAATGCAACTCTACCAAATAAGAACCATAACCCAAATCGGTATGTACCCCAAAACCTTTAGGTATGTGAAATTTATCTTTGTAAAATTTATCTTCATAATTTTGGGCGTTAAGCAATAGGGGTAAAAGCAACAGTAATATGACTAAGTTAATGGTTTTTTTCATCATTTTACAACTTTATAGGGGAGGAGCAAAAGCTACTTCTGCTCTTTTGGGGACAAGCCAAATATTTTTTTCAAGTTTGGTTATTTCTGAATTTCCTTGTGTTCTGTTAGTCTCATTCAAAACAGATTCACGTACACGTCTAAACACTTCTCCAATGGGAACTTCTTCATCAGCTAAATGCTGTATTAAAGCGTAACTGTAAGGGCTATGTCTCATATCATGTTCACTCCAATCTTTCGCTTTTTGAGCTGGGTCAGTAGCATAAGAAATTAAAGTAGACTTAGGAAACTCATGTGCATAATTATCAACAACTCTTACAGCTTCTTCTTTTTTAAAACCATCTGAAGACCGAACACTCACCCCTCTAAAGTTTCCTCGATAGTTTTTCTTTCCCTTTCCTACAGGTACATAATGTTCTTTATAATCTCTACAGGCATCAATCATCATAACATTATGCCGTGCTTTTGCTTTGTTTAGAAAATCATAAAGCTTATAAATACTTATTAAGACCGTCTCATTTTTATCTGTCATCATTAAAAATTGCTCATTACTATCCTCTTTAAGCGTGTTTCCATGTCCTGCAAAATAGATAAAAAGAAGTGTATTATTAGGCTCTATTTTACTCTTAACATTTTGCAAGGCTTGATTAAATTGTGCTTCGGTACTGTTTAGGGTTAAATGCACATCAAATCCTATACTTGTTAAAGTTTTCGCAATTCCTTTAGCATCATGAATGGGATTGTCTAAAACATTATCTTTATAATCTTGATTACCTACAACCAATGCCACACGTTTCATAGGTCTTTCTTCTAGCGATGGTTGTGCTGTACAAGCAAAAATAAAAAGAACATAAAAAAATATAAAAAACTTCAACATTTCACTTCTCCCTATTAAAAATTAGTTATAATAATAACATCTTAACTAAGGAGTTGCACTTGAAACCAGTACCAATTTTAACAGGAATGCTAATAAGCTTTTATATGTCAGGGTGTGTAACAAATGCAATACCTATTAAAATAGCCACCGTAAAACCTGAAGAGGGAGGAAATCCTGAAGTTAATCTCAACCTCTGCCTTAAAGAGACACATCAAGCAAGAATCAAATGCTTAGATAGGTTTTTTCCAATGGGTCCTAACATATTTATTGTACCAACTGATGGTAAACGTATTTTGTTAGCAGGACGAGGAGAGAGTATAGAAAGAACAGAAATAATCCTCAAAAAAACAGATGAGATTATCTTACTGAACATTGACACCAGAAATGTCAAAATACCATTAAGCATTAACATAGCAACAGCCAAACCTTCACAAAAAGGAAACAGCTTAGTATTTACCATCCCAGTTCAAGAGATCAAAGAGAAAATCATCCTTAGAGACCAAGAAGGTAACATAGTACTTCAGTATAGAGTAATTAGAGAATAAAACGCTAAAACTCTTCTTTAGTCTTAGCACTCTCAACAATGGAAACCACTAAAGTATAGGAGTTAGCAATAATAGCACCAACTACCAGCCCTGTAATTAAACCCTCTTGTGAGGCTGTATTACCAAACTGAAACAAGAAAAATGCTGGTAGTAGATGTAAATCTGCTACCAATGAACCTGCTAAAAGTTCAGCAGCCAATACATTTCGGACACCAAGTTTTAAAATACTTGAAATAAAATTAATACTCGCAGCTGCAAAAAGTGCTGTTGCTGAATGATCAAAAAGAAATGCTACGGATGTGGTGAGACTCATTAATGCAAAAAATATGTAAAAAACTTTTCCCCAATTCATGGATACTCCTACTAATAGATTTAATTCAACCAGTTGAATGAGCCAACTGCTGAAGTTTTCCGTGCGCAAGCACAGTAATTTGAGCTTTGCTCAAATTATGTTCCCTTATATTGTTCCTTGTTCAAATTGAGCACGTTGTTTATCACGCTCTTTTTGACGCTTGGTAGCAATCGCTTCTTTTTCTCTAAACTCCACTACGGAAAAGTTTAACCACATTAAAATTGGTGAAGCCACAAAAATCGAAGAATACGTACCCACAACAACACCCACTAAAAGTGTAAATGAGAATCCATGAATAATTTCTCCACCAAATACAAAGAGGGTTAAGACCACAAAGAAAGTGGTTAATGAAGTGAGTGTTGTACGTGATAAGGTTCGTGTCACTGACTCATCAATCACCTCTGCCATATTGGGTGATTTAATGGTACGAATACCTTCACGAATACGGTCAAAAACAATAACAGTATCGTTCAATGAATACCCTAAAATGGTCAAAATAGCAGCCAAAATAGGTAAATTAATATCTACTTGAAAAAGGGCTAACATTCCTAAAGCAATGGTAACATCATGCACCAAAGCAGCCACAGAAGCCATGGCAAAACGCCATTCAAATCTGAATGAAAGATAAATTAAAATACCAATAATAGACAAGAGCATTGCCATAAGCCCTTTGGTTTTTAACTCTTCTCCAACAGAAGGACCAACCAAGTCAACCCGTCTAACTTCAAAAGTTCCTGTTGAGGCTAACATCTCTTGTACTTCAACTTTTGCCCCACCTTTGACCGATTTTGAAGCTTGTTTGGTTCGAATAACAATCTCTGAATCAGAACCAAACTTCGTCACCGTTGCACCAGCATACTTTTCATGTTTGGAGACAATGTTTCTAACTTTATCAATAGGTGCTACTCCTTCATATTGAAGTTGGATAATCGTTCCACCAGCAAAGTCAATTCCATAATTTAAACCTTTCGTAAAAAGTAAGGTTAAAGAAGTAAGAACTAAAATAATAGAAAATATGCCAAATTTTTTGGCATTTGACATAAAGTTAATAGACTTTTGATATTTAAATACTTCCATTATTTTGCTCCTTTTTGTTTAATTTCTTGTCGAATTCCAAACCAAAAGCCTAACTTCTTCTTGTTTATCTTAGGTAATAAAAATTGATAGATACCATGTGTCCCTAAAATAGCTGTTAGCATCGAAGCCAAAATACCAATACTAATGGTTAAAGAAAAACCTTTGATAGGTCCTGTTCCATACGCAAAAAGAACCACAGCTGCAATAAGGGTGGTAACATTCGCATCCCAAATGGCTGTAAAGGCATTGTTATACCCTTGCTCAATCGACTTGGTTAAAGATGCTCCTGAGTGTAAGAGTTCACGAATACGCTCATTAATAATAACATTCGCATCAACAGCCATACCGACTGTTAAGACAATCCCTGCCATACCTGGAAGTGTAAGCGTTGCTTCAAACATTGACATCACAGCTAAAATAAGGAAAAGGTTCGCCACAAGTGCAACATTTGAAATAAGTCCTGCTGCACCGTAATAAACAATCATAAAAATAATAACAGCTAAAAAACCAATAATCAAAGCAATCAAACTCGCTTTAATGTTATCAGCACCTAAACTAGGTCCAATACTTCGTTGACTCTCAACTTGTACAGGGGCTAACAGGGCACCAGAACGCAATGCAATGGAAATATCATTGGCTTCTTGTGGGGTAAATGCACCTGTAATCTGTACATTTCCTCCACCAATTCTTTGAACAATATTGGGTGCTGTATAGACTTCACCATCTAAAACAACAGCCATACGTTTACCAACAGACTTTTCAGTAAAATCACCAAATATTTTAGCACCTTGCCCGTTAAGTGAAAAGGTAACCATTGGTCGGTTTGACTTCTCTTCATACCCTACTTTGGCATCGGTGAGCATTGAACCATCTAAAATAGGCACGGAGTAAAGTAAATATTTTATCTCTTTATTTTCCACATCTGTTAAGATTATGTCTCCGTAACTCTTTGCTTCTTCTTCTGACATAGAGTAAACACGGTTCGCTCGGTCTTCATCCACAGCCATCATTTGTAAATGTGCTGCTTTAGCAATAAGTGCTTTAATACGGTCTTCATCTGCTTGGGTTTTAATTCCTGGTACTTCCACAAGAATACGTTCATTTCCTTGTTTAGCAACCGTTGGTTCTGCTAATCCAAACATGTTTAAACGATTACGAATGGTTTCCACAGCTTGATCAATGGCAGCTTGTTCTGTTTTCTTTGCTAAGGCTTCTGTTAATGAAAGTTCATAAGCCATAGCATTTTTGACAATTTTATTTTCAGAAAAATCTTCGGCTAACATGGCATCTACATTTTTCATATCATCTTCATCTAAAAGCTCAAAAACAACTTTGTCACCATCAATCTTTAAAGCATCATAAACAATATCATTATCATCTAAGTTATACTTTAGGGAAGTTCCTATTGATTTTATTTTAGACGCCAATGCCATTTCTGTTTTAACAGACAATAGCATGTGTAGTCCTCCTTGTAAATCAAGACCAAGGGTAATCTTTTTTCCTTCATCACTTTGTGTTAAAGAGGGAATGGAAAAAACCACCCCAAACACAAAGGCAAAAAAGAAAACAACAACTCGATAGTTTAAGTTTCCCATAATTTACACGTCTACCTTTTTAACCACAAAAGATTTTTCGAGTTTTACCACGGTTGTGTCGTTCAGTTTAATTTTGATAAAATCCTCTTCAACTTTAATGATTTCAGCATGAAGTCCACCAGTAGTGATGACAGCATCACCTTTAGTTAGTGCATCTAACATTGCTTTATGTTCTTTTTGTTGTTTCTGCTGAGGTCTGATGATTAGAAAATAAAAAATAGCGAATAAAAAAATGAGGGGTAGAAATTGTCCTACTTCTTGCATAAGGGAATCCTTTGAGTTTATCTATAAAAATTAGCGATTATTTTACCATTAACAATATAACACGAGGCTTTTTCATCGCCCTTTTAAGTGCTGCTTCACTCTACCTTGACTGGTTTGGTTTTGTAAACTATTTTATCAACACCATTTTAGGAATATTAACTTTCTATTACCTACTTCAAGCCAATAGAAAAATTTGGTTTTGGTTTGGTTTTTTTATGGCAACGCTTTGGTTTTGGTGGTTAATGGTAAGTTTTAAAAACTACGGCTTTGCATGGGCTATTCCCCTTGGTCTGCTTATTTCTTCATCTACCTTTGCTTTTCTTTTCAGCTTATCTGCTTGGCTTTCAGAATATTTAGGTCAAAAATTTTCTAAGACCTATTCTAACCTCATCGTTCTACTAATTAAAGCCATTATTTTACTTTTATTCTCATACATTCATCCTTTTGGTTTTGATTGGTATAAGCCAGAACTTATTTTTACAAACTCTTATATCGGCATTGAAAAATGGCAGTTTGCATTGGTCTTAATAGCCATAGTCTCAGCCATTTATAAAAAACAACTACTTTTTTTACTTGTGATTATTGGAGCTTATCCTTATGCTTCACATTTTGAAACTCCCACAAAACTAAGTGATAACATTGCCTTAAGCAATTTCCAGATTAGTGTTATCGACAAATGGAAACATGAACTGCAACAACAACATATTAATATGACTTTTCAAACCATTAATAGAGCCATTAATCAAAAAAAATCGTTGGTTATTTTACCAGAGTCTATTTTTGCCCTTTATCTCAATAAACAACCTCTTCTGATGCAAGAACTTCTTGAACGTTCAGAGGAAATCAGCATTGTTTTAGGGGCATTGTACATGGATGAAACAATTCCTAGAAATTCAACTTATATCTTTAAAAATGGAGAATATAGCGTGGCTAACAAAGTAGTACTTGTACCTTTTGGAGAAAGAAATCCCTTACCTGAATGGATGGGAAAAATAATCAATAAGCTCTTTTATGATGGAGCACCTGACTATGTAGCAGCGCAAAAACCCATAGATTACGAAGTTGCAGGAAAAACATTTAGAAATGCCATTTGTTATGAAGCCTGTTCTGAAGAACTCTATGTTGGTAAACCTAAAAATATGATTGTCATTTCAAACAACGGTTGGGTTTCACCATCCATTGAACCTACCCAACAAAAAATATTACTACAATATTATTCTAAAAAATATGGCACTACCATTTACCATTCTGTCAATATGTCTGACTCTTATATTATTCAAAAAGGTAAAGTGATTTATGTTCCGTAAGTTTTTTATCGCCCCTATCAAAGGGTATCAATACATTTCAAAAATGCTACCAGCTTCGTGTCGTTACTACCCTACTTGTTCAGAATATGCCAAATGGCAATTTGAATTCAATAGAGCCGATAAAGCACTCACCCAAAGTACACTTAGAATATTACGTTGTAACCAACTCTTTGCTGGGGGTATTGACTATCCTGTGGTGAAATATAAAAAACCTAAGATCTTAGAACTTTCACAAAAAGTTAAGATAAAGTACTGGATAGTGCCAAAAGAAAAAGCGTATTTTTTTATTGTTAAAGCTTTTTAGGCTTTAACAATCTATACATCAAATAATTCTTTATTTAATAATAACGGCCTCCCCTTTAAGCACACAAATAAGTTTTGTGCTATCTTGATAATGCCAAACACGTACGATGGTATTATTATCTTGTTTTGCAATTTTTATGGTATCAGATATCTTCATGGCACTCGTATTACCTTGCTCATCACAACTTGGAATACTTTCAGCTTCTACCCCAAGCACTCCTTTTTGAGCAAACTCCTCTTCACAAGCTGTAAAAAAGAGTAGTATTATTCCTAAGAGTAATAAATTTAAATTACAAAAATCTTTTTTGATTTTCTTATTATTGTACAACATCTTCAATTTCCTATTATCATAAATTCATTATTTAATTCATAGTCAATAACAATGACAACATTACTCTTTCCATACTGTTCTTTTTCCTCTTGGGTAGTGGCAAGAAGTTCTGCATGAATTGATTTGGATGAAACTTCATTAAACATAATAGTAGGGTCTTGCTGATTCCCACAATTTTCACCTTCTAACTTAAATCCAGTCAATACTTTATTGTGCTTTAAAAGTTTCATATAGGCAACATAGTTGACATCTTTACAGTCCTCCCTATCTTCACCAAATGCTTGATGTTTCACTTCTATAAACTGATTCTCTTTAGCATTTTCAAACTCCACTATTATTTGATCTTCTAATTCTTTTTGATGCACAGAAATACTAGAAAGCCCTTTAGCCAACTGCA
This sequence comes from uncultured Sulfurovum sp., assembly GCA_902727935.1. GTDB lineage: Bacteria > Campylobacterota > Campylobacteria > Campylobacterales > Sulfurovaceae > UBA1140. The sequence goes on from CACVAX010000038.1 coordinate 42,216, forward strand.
ATGGTTCAGTCAAAAGTTTAAACCTTTTTATGTCTAAAACTTCTTCTTTCATGTACCACCCTTCAAAAACAACTTTTGTACTTTGAGTTCGATTTCCTTGTGTATCTTCAACAAAATACGTAAAATCTAAATCCTCATGTTCATACTCAGAGGTTATTTCAAAACTGCCATCTTCATTTTCAACCAAAAAGTTAATAATCTCATAACCTTTAAATTCTATGTTTATTAAATCAGAAAAGTTTGCATGACCTCTAATTGTAATTGTCCCATTTTCATTGATATTAACTGACTCAATCGTCTCTGAAATACTTATGTTATTGTCAACTAAAGGCTCTTCTTCAAGACTATTACTCAATAAATAACAAGCCCTACCTTGACAGATATCATCTACTTTAGAGTTGGATGCTGTATTACTACTTTCTAATTCACCTGTTATACTATTTGGAAAACCAACATAAGGAGAATAAAATTCTTCTTGACTCATCTCATAATCTTCAAAAAAGTCTACAGCTAACTCCTCTTCAATATAAGTCTCTTCTTCTCTAAACTGTGGACTTGATTTTTTAAACACAGGATTACCAGTACTCTCCATCTGACTCATATTAAAATCCATAGAAGTAACATCATTTAATACCGTAAGTTTATTATTAGGCAATTCTTCTATGCTTTGATTATCTTCTAGCTTGGCTGATAGGACTATCTTCTCTTCTTTAGTACTGCTCTTGTTTTCATCATAGCCATCTCTCAATACCTCAATTTGATGACTCAAGTATTCAGTTTTTGAAAAAAACTTTCCTATTTTCAAAACTGTAGGTAATATAAAGTCTTGTGCTAGTTTTGTAATGTCTTTTAAAACATTGGTACTGCTGTTGCTATCATCCTTTAATTCTTTATTTTCAACATCTTCTGTTACTTTTATGCTAGTGTTTTTCTCATTCTCTAAATTAGGCATTAGTAATTTATTACTAACGGTATTATTTTTATGATTTACAGCAAATAATCCATTGGTACTCAACAACAAAAAGAGTACATAAAATAATATTTTCATATTAAACCCCCATTAACTTCAATAGAATATCAATTTTGGACTTTCATTAAACTTATTTTTAACTTAATATTTATATATAGATAAATTTTAAAGTTTATACTCAATTAAAAAAATTTGACATAAGTAAACACCTCTTATAAAAAATAACGAAAAATAATGTATCAATCTTTTTCTTAACAGTACTTGTGCAATAATCGTGCAAATTTCAGCAAGGTTTCCTATGTCTATAACCCTTAATTCCCCTCTTGATATGCATCTACATCTTCGTGATGAAGAGATGCTTTCTGTTGTCGGACCTCTCTCCTCCGAAAGCTTTTCTGGGGCTATTATTATGCCCAACTTAGTACCTCCGATCACAACAAAAGAAGCACTTATCTCTTATAAAGAACGTATTTTAAAAGCCTGTAAAGGCAATACTTTTACGCCTTATATGACCCTTTTTTTTAAGCCAACTTACTCTAAAGAATTTTTAGCATCTATTAAAGATGAATTAACAGCCATTAAACTCTATCCAGCAGGTATTACCACCAATTCCCAAGGAGGTGTTTCTGGGTTTGATGTGGATGAATTACGCCCAACACTTGACGCGATGTCTGAACTGGAAATTCCTCTCTGTATTCATGGTGAGACCAATGGTTTTGTAATGGACAGAGAAGCTGAATTTGTTTCTATCTATGAGATGTTAGCCACAAACTTTCCAAAACTTAAAATTATTATGGAACATATTACCACCAAAGAAAGTGTGGAAGCCTTAGATAAGTTTGACAACCTTTATGCGACCATAACCTTACATCATTTGCTTATTACCCTTGATGATGTGGCAGGTGGAATGCTACAACCACACCTTTTTTGTAAACCCATTGCCAAACGCCCAGAAGACAGAGAAGCATTAAGAAAGGTGGCTCTTGAAGGTCATCCAAAAGTTATGTTTGGTTCAGATTCTGCACCTCATCCACAACATGCTAAAGAATCTTGTGGTTGTGCAGCTGGTGTTTTTACAGCACCCATCGCTTTACAAGTTTTAACCGAACTTTTTATGGAGCATTCAAGTATTGACAAGCTACAATCTTTTATTTCAAGCAATGCACGAAATATTTATTCAAACATTGAAATCCCAACAAAAACCGTTATCTTAGAAGAAAAAAATTTTGAAGTACCTGGCAAATATGCAGATGTTGTTCCCATGTTTTCTGGTGAAACATTAAAATACTCTATTATAAAAATAACCTAAGCAAAGGCAAAAAATGATACATGAAAACATTGAAGGGCTTATTGGAAACACTCCTTTAGTCAAACTGAATAAACTATCCCAACTTACAGGTGCTACCATTTTAGGTAAATGTGAGTTTATGAATCCGACCTCTTCAGTTAAAGACCGAATCGCGATGAATATGATTAATGAAGCCTTAGCCTCTGGTACTATCAATGAAAACTCTACCATTATTGAACCAACCTCTGGTAACACAGGGATTGGATTGGCTGCCATCTGTGCAGCTAAATCTCTCAAACTTGTCTTAACCATGCCAGAATCCATGAGTATTGAAAGACGCAAACTTCTAACCCATTTGGGTGCAGAAATCGTACTTACTCCAGCAGCCGATGGAATGAGTGGTGCAATTGCTAGAGCAGCTACCCTCTCTAAAGAACGTAATGGCTATGTTTTACAACAATTTGACAATCTAAATAATCCTGAAATTCATCGTAAAACAACAGCCTTAGAAATTTTAAAGGATACAGAGAATAAACTTGACTACTTTGTGGCAGCTGTTGGAACAGGGGGAACATTGACAGGAACTTCTGAAGTTTTAAAAGACTCTATTCCTATGCTTAAAGCCATTGCTGTTGAACCAAAAAATTCTCCAGTACTCTCAGGTGGTTTAGGTGGACCTCATAAAATTCAAGGTATTGGTGCAGGATTTGTTCCTAGCATTTTAAACACAGAGATTTACGATGAAATTATTAAAATAGCTGATGAAGATGCCATTAAATACGCCCAAGAGGTAGCACTACAAGAAGGGCTACTTCTTGGTATTTCAGCTGGGGCAAACATTGCAGCCACAGCCCAAATAGCTTCTCGTCCAGAAAACAAAGGCAAAATCTTTGTTACCATACTTTGTGATACAGCTGAACGTTACCTCTCAACTGACTTATTTTAGTCATGCTTTTTGAAACCATTAAAGTTGAAGATGCCAAAGTCTTCAACTTAACATGGCACAATCAACGTTTTAACCATAGTCGAAAAAAACTTTTTAATAGTAATACTAACTTAAATTTAAGAGATTATATTAAAGCACCAAAAAGTGGTCTCTATCGTTGTAAAATTGTTTATAATGATAAAATTCAATCTGTTGAATATTTTGCTTATGAAGCCAAAAAACCTCAAAACTTCAAAGTTGTACAAGCTGAACTTGACTATAGCCATAAATATTATGATAGAGTAGAAATTCAAAAACTTTTTCAACAAAATTATGATGAAATCATTATTGAAAAAAATGGTTTACTCACAGATACCAGCATTGCCAATATCGCTTTTTATAATGGACAATCATGGTTAACCCCAAAAGTTCCCCTTTTAGCAGGGTCAACAAGAGCCAGACTTCTTAATGAAGGATTTTTAAAACTACATGATATTAAAAAAGAAGATATAGAAAACTATTCACACTTCGCTTTAATGAATGCTATGATAGGATTTCGCATACAAAAATCTGTATCAATACAGATATAAGGGAAAACTTATGTCCATGAAAAATCTAAAAAGTTTCAAATATAAACAGCTTATGAAAGATCATATTTTAGCAACCGTTGAATATTTATTTGATGCCAATCAAGAGTTCGGGGTTGCTTGTGAAACCTCAGATGTTAACTTTCAACCTAACTTACCCACTGAACTAAAAGCCTCTCTTCCTGAAGTAACACTTTTTATGTTGGCCAACTACTCATTTGAAACAGCCAGTATTGATGCTGAATATATCTCATTTGAAGCAGGTTTTGGTACAGAAAACTTTGGTGCTTTGGTACACATCCCTTTACTCGCAGTCAAACAAATTTTTGTCGAAGAGTACCCTATACTGATTAACATTGCTTCAACAAAAGAAGAGGAAGAAATCGAAGAAGAGATTAAAGAAGATAGTCAAACCAATAATTCCATGGCAGCCCTACTTAATAATCCTGAAAATGCAAAACTTCTAAAGAAAAGAAGCTAAAGTTCCTAAAAGTAAGAACTTTTAAATCATTATCTATCGCACTTTCCTGCGATAATATAATTGACAACATTATCAATAAATACATTATTTTTATTTTCTTTGGTGTAAGCAATGTAAAATTTTCTAGCCATTGAATAGCCATAAATTCTCGATTCAAACAATTCACCACGTCTCACCTCATCGGCAATTGCATACTTAGAAATAACAGAAACAATTGGTTTATCTAAATCTGATTTTGCACGTTTAACACTTTGTAAGGCTGCTGTACTATTAGAAACTTCTGAAAGCACATCAAAACTCTTACAAGAAACGCCTAGTTCTTGAAATACTTCAGAGATTAATTTGCGTGTATACGAACCTTGTTCTCGACAAATCCATTTAAAATCATACAACTCTTCAGTATTCACTGTTTTAGGCAAAGGTGAACTTGAAAAAAGAACCAATTCATCATCAAACCATTCTCTATAAATTAAATCTGAATCTATTGCAGGAGACTCTATAAGACCCACATCAAACTTACGGTCTTTAAGTCCTTCTACAATCTTGTCACTGGTGTCAATGCTAAGCGTTACATCATTTCCAATGCTTTCACTAATAGAGTTTAAACACTCCCCTGGAATAACATAAGAACCAATAGTATAAGAAGCAGCCAATCGAAAAGTCATCTCTTTTTTAATAATTTTTAAAACATCTTTTTCAAGGCTAATAATCGATTTTTCTAACTGCGTGACAACTTTATAAAGTTCATCACCTTCTGCCGTTAACTTAATACCATTTTTCTTTCTATCGATAATTTTGGCTTCTAAATAATTTTCAATATATTTTATTTGCTGGGTTACAGCTGGTTGTGAAATTCCTAGTTTAGCCGATGCTTTAGAAAAACTACGTTCTCTCGCAACCGTTAAGAAAGTTTCCATTTTTACAAAATCTTTTAACATTTAAATACCTCGTGTGTTTTTCATATAATTTATTAGAATTATTATATCAAATTATATTTAAACTCTCTATAAGTTATTCAAATATTTTAAAATATTTATAAAAAATATTTATACCTTAGTACTTTAATAGCTAAGCGATTGTCAATGACTATAGAGCAGATTTAACCTTAAAAGTGTTATAATAAATTAAAAAGTAATTAAATGCAGGAAGTTATAAACGCGTTAAACGAAGCACAACAAGAAGCTGTTAAACACATTGATGGTTCTCTTCTTATTTTGGCTGGTGCTGGTTCGGGTAAAACAAAAACCTTAACCACAAGACTAGCGTATCTTATCTCAGAAGTTGGCATTGACCCTCTAAACACCTTAACTTTGACCTTTACCAACAAAGCTGCATCTGAAATGAGAGAACGTGCTTCTAAACTTATTCCTCCTAATGCATCCATGCCTTTACTCTGTACTTTTCATAAATTTGGACTACTATTTTTAAAATTTAACATCGAAAAGCTTGGACGTGCTAATAACTTTGTAATCATCGATAGCGATGATAGAAAACGCATTTTAAAACGTATTGCTAAAGAGCATAAAATAGACTTGAACATCGCATTTATCTCTTCTGAAATTTCAAAATATAAGAACACATTATTAACAGCTGATGAAATTTTAAAAAAAGCAGAACTACCAGATTATCGAAAAATTGCAACTATCTACAAAGACTACGAAGCAGAAATTACAGAAAACAATTTAGTAGACTTCGATGACCTGCTCATGCTTACCTATCAAATTTTAGAACAAGATGAAACTCTTAGAAAAGAGACCTCTTTGCGTTACCAATATATTATGGTAGATGAGTATCAAGATACCAATGAACTTCAATTTAAACTACTTGAACTCTTAGCTTCTGAACATAACAACCTCTGTGTCGTAGGAGATGATGACCAAAGTATCTATGGTTGGCGTGGGGCAAATATTCGTAATATTTTAGAGTTTTCAGAACATTTTAAAGGCACAAAAACAGTAAAACTAGAGACCAACTACCGTTCAACCTTTCCCATTTTAAAAGCAGCCAATGAACTCATAGAACATAATTCTCAAAGAATTGGTAAAAAACTCACTTCGTTTAAAGGGGATGGAGACAAGGTAAAACTCTTTCACTCACTCGATGAGTCACTCGAATCCAGAAGCATTGCCAAAGAGATTAAAGTGCTACTAGATAAAGGTGTTCCCTCTGATGAAATCGCTGTACTCTACCGTATCAATGCACTTTCACGTTCACTAGAAGAAGGTTTTACCAAAGAAGAACTTCCATTTAAACTCTTAGGGGGAATGCGTTTCTACGATAGAGCCGAGATTAAAGACATGATTTCCTATTTTAGAGTTCTGTCTAATCCTAATGATGACTTCTCTTTAGAACGTATTATTAACAAACCAAAACGTGGCATTGGAAAGGTCACCATAGACAAACTCAAAAAAGCAGCCTTTGAAAGCCAGTCTTCTATTTTTAGATTCTTAAAAGAACAGGATGTTGGGACAATTGTTAGTAAAAAAGCAGCCAATGCCTTAAAGGAGTTTGTGGCTAATATTGAACTGCTTCAAAGTGAAATTAAACACTCGTTGCATAACTTTATTGAACTTTTTGAAGAGACCATTGGGCTAAAAAGATATTACGCTGCCATGATAGATGGAACTGAACGTGTACAAAATATTGATGAATTCATTGGTTTCTTTCGAGAAGCCATTAGCCAAACACCAAACCTTGCACTGGATATCTTTTTAAATGAAATCTCTTTACAAAGTGACCAAGATAACATTGATGAAAATGCCATTACCATCATGAGTATTCATGCTTCTAAAGGCTTAGAGTTTGAACACCTTTATGTCATAGGACTAGAAGAAGAATTTTTTCCTCTCTTAGGAGATGGATGTAACATGGAAGAAGAGCGTCGTTTGGGTTATGTTGCCATTACCAGAGCCAAATCTGACCTTACCCTTTGTTATGTGAATTCACGTTTTTATAAAGGTCAGAGAAAAAACATCGAGAAAAGTCGGTTTTTAGGAGAAGCAGGACTTATTCAAGGCGAAGCACTCAAAATTTCTAAAGCACCTAGCTATAAAATTGGTGACTTAGTAAAACACAAAATCTTCGGAATCGGTCGTGTCCAAGCTGTCAATAAATCACGACAGGAGTACAAACTAAAAATCAATTTTGGTGGCAATAAAAAAGAGATTTTAAGCTCTTTCGTACAGTCAGTTTAATGAACAGATTATTCGTCGTCAACAAACCCATCTTCCGTTCGTCTAACGGCTACATGGGTTACGTAAAAAGAAAGTACAACAGCAAAAAAGTAGGTTTTTCAGGAACCCTTGACCCATTTGCTACAGGTTGTCTCATCGTTGCCACTGGTCAGTACCCAAAACTGTTCCAGTACCTCAAAAAAACACCAAAAGCATATGCAGCTACCTTATGGCTTGGGGCTAACTCAGAAAGCCTAGACATTGAAAGTGTGGACTCTGTAAAAGTCATTGAGCCTTTAGCATTGGAAAACATAGAAAAAGTACTTCAAAGTTTAAAAGGTGAACTCACCTACTACCCACCAAAATTTTCAGCCAAAAAAATCAATGGACAAAGAGCCTATGACTTAGCAAGAGCTGGTGAAGAAGTAAAACTAAAACAAATTACTTCCACCATTCATGACATTAAACTCATAAACTACAAGCATCCTTTTGTGCATTTCAAAGCCACAGTTTCCGAAGGAACTTATATTCGTTCTTTAGGTGCTATAATCTCTGACAAACTACAAGTAGATGGCACACTTTCAAGCCTAACACGTCTTAATGAAGGTGAGTTTTTTTATGACAATGAAAAAGCACTCAACCCTTTAGAGTATTTAAAAATTCCTCAAAATATCTACACAGGTGACCCAAAATTTTTAGAACTTGGTAAGAAACTTTATAGTGAGTATTTTGAGAGTAAAGAAGATGGTGAGTATTGGGTAGAAACAGAAAAGTTTTTTTCAATTATTCAGATTCTTAATGGAGAAATTAAATATAAATTAAATCGTGTACATAAATTTAAAAGAGACTAAAAAATCTCTTTTAAATAGCTACTAAGAAACTGATGCTTTCAGCATCCAAATGTCTTTTTCAAGTTTTGCAATGTTTTCATCTGCAAACGCAATGGTTGTCGTGTCATTTAACTCAGAGGCAAAGTTAGAAAGTTCTTTAAACTCATATAAGAAGTGAATGTAATCTGTTTTAATAATCTCTAAAACTTCTTTAGTATCAAACTCAGTTTTCTCTGTTTCCTCTATATGTCCATACTCAACTGCTTGTGCCATGGTTACCAATGGTTTTTGACCTAATTGTAAAACACGTTCTGCAGTATCATCAAATAATGTTGCCATAGCAAGATACATCGTTTCAGTCATTGCATGAATTTCGTAAAATGCCATACCTTTAATGTTCCAATGTAAATTATGCAATTTAATATGCATTACCATCGCATCGGCTTGAATTTGTTTTAGTTTATTAATTGTTTTCATTTCAGCTGTTTCCATGTTATTATCCTATTTAAAATTTTGTGTAGGTATTTTAACATAAAAGACTAACCGTTCATAGGATAAATAAGACAATTCATCGTAAAGTTAAGTATAAATTTATCTAAAAAATACTATTTTATGTAAAATAATATGTGTTTTTATACATATATAAGGATGAAAGTTATGATAGCTTATTCAAGAGAGGAAATTATCTCTGCTACTGATATGGCAAGAAATTTTTCATCTGCACTTAATAGTATTTTAGAACATCGCAAAGAAAAATTAGCCATCTCTAAAAACAATAAACTTCAAGCTGTTCTTATAGATATAGAAAAATATGAGCAACTCAAAGAAGCCTATGACACTTTAAAATCTATAGAGCAAATTAAATAATTAGATATAATAAAGGACATAAGTGTATTTAATATATACCGATGAAACAGGAACAAATAACCACCCAAACATACCTTTTTCTCTATATGGAGGATTAGTAGTACATGAATCAAGTGTACTAAAGTTTGAGATGCAAATTATTGAAATTGTTCAAGAGTTTTTAGGTTTCAATAACATGTTAGAAGCAGAAGTACATTTTACAGAAATTTTTAACTATGTATTTCATAATAAAAAACCATCAAAAGCTAGAAAACTAAAAGAGTTTGAAGAAGATATTTTTCCTTTAATTAAAAATAAAACCAAAGAGGATGTTACCCAATTTATTGCAGAACTCTTTCAACTTATCTCTAAAGCTAATATTCCATTTTTCTTTTCTATTATTGATAAAAGAGATGAATATCATAAGCATCATTATTTAGGAAATGAAGAAATAAGTCATAATGCTTATGCATTTAAAGGGTTTATAAATATTGTAGATAGATTCTTAACAGAAAAACAAGAAATGGGACTCCTTGTAGCTGATGATTTTTCTAATCAAATTCCTAAAAAATTAAAGCTGCTCTCTAATATTGAATTAATTAGTGACGCAACTATAAAGAGTAATCCAAACGTTAAAGAGATTGTCTATAAACGAGTATTAGCTGAATCCCTCGTTTGGAAAAATAGATTTTTAAAAGATGTAATTCCTCAAAATAGTATTGCTCCTCTTAAATATAAGTTTGAATCAAATAGTTTTAATATTATCGACAATATAAATTTTGTTTCTTCTAAAGAATCCATCCTTAATCAAATTAGTGATGTTTTACTTTATGTAATTAGAAAAATAAAAGAATATAACTTAGATAAAGAAGCTTATCCTGAAATAAAAATATTTTGTGAAAATAAAGATTTACTTTCCTCAATTAATTTTCTTTATCAATCTGAAATCATTACAGAAGCTATTATTAATACAAGTGACAATACATTAGATATAACGATGCGTTCTGGAATATTTTCTTCAATAAATCGAAATATAAAGAATAGCAACGGTTAGCACCTTGTCGCATAAGCTACGACTGCTACTCTTAGAATAACTATAACACATATTGTATTAAATGTCAAATGGAGAAATAAAATGACCCAAAAAGCCCACGCAAAAATAAACACTTTCCTAAAAATAACAGGTCACCAAAATGGTTACCATACCCTACTTTCTCGTTTTGTAAAAGTTCCACACCTCTACGATACTATTACTTTTGTACCTCAAAAATGTGAGAACTTTAGCATAGAAGGTTGTGGAAATGTTCCAACTAAGAGCAATACCATCTACAAATCTTTTTTAGCCATGCAAAACGAACTGAATCTTGAAACAGACTTTTTTAACCATCATAAAGTTGTTGTTGAGAAAAATATTCCCTCAGGTGCTGGTCTTGGTGGTGGGTCTTCCGATGCTGCTGCTTTTATGCGTTTGTTTAATGAAGTTTGTAATTTAAACATTGACACCCCTACTTTGGCTAAAATTGGTTCAAAAGTTGGTGCAGATATTCCATTTTTTGTTTATGATTATGATGCTGCCAATGTTTCAGGATTTGGAGAAATAGTGAAAGAATTTAAAGATGAAGTATTTGAAATAAAACTTTATACACCAAATATTCATTGTGACACAGCTTTGGTTTATAAAACCTTTAAACGTGAATTGTTCGATGAAATCGAAGCTACAAGCTTTGAAGGTTGGGAAAAACTTTCTTCTAAAAAAGTGCTAAACAATGTGGATGCTATCATGGCAAATGATTTATATAAAGCTTCACTCATTGCCTATCCTGAACTTCAAAAAGAACAACCTAAAGATTGGTATTTTTCAGGTTCGGGAAGTACTTTTTTTAGTATTCAATAGGAGCGTATTATTCATGTACCGACAACTTATACTTTTTATAATACTTTTGCAAGTAACAGCGTGTGCTGATAGGCACGAAAATAAGATTCACTCTTTTCATAAAACGATTGACACTCAACATAAAAATAAAATGGGCATTAGTATTTACTATCAAAAAGAAAACACTATCAAACCTACTCTCTACTTTTTAGCAGCCTCGACTTCTGACCGACGGAGTTATGAACATATCTATCACTATTTAGCCAACAAAGGTTATGTGGTTGTAGGACTCTCCACGGAAGGGTTTGCATCTGACTTTATGAGCTATCATTTTTATGATGCCATTAGCTATGCACGTCGTGTATGTAAAAAGAAAGGTTTAAGTGATGACAAACAGATAGGTCTTATTGGTCACTCGTCTGGGGCTGGTGTCCTTCCAAGTTTGGCCTATAAACTTTTTACTGAAGATAAACTCGGAGAAGACGGACGTTTTATTTTTGGTGCTTCCCCTTGGATTGACTTTCAATTTAAAAACTTTATGAAACTTCCCAAAGACACCAATTTTGTGACCCAACTTTTTGAAGATGACCACAGTACGGATCCTCGAATCTATTTAGACATCTACAAGCTCATGGATGTTAATCATAAAACATTTATGATGGTAAAACAAGGGGGAAACCACCAAACTCCTTTTTATGATAAACCAAAAGAGTTAGTACAAAAAGGAGTTTATGAACCCATTGAAAATCTGGCTTCTTTTACCTTTTTTAAGAAAGATAAAGAGAAAATATTCTCTTCAAAAAAAATTATTACGGACTATGTAGACATTGAAGCTGAAGGAACATTACCAAGTAACAAAGACTACAAACAGATGCTCAATGCTTTTATACGTTCAAGAAGCTCTTTTGGCTGTAAACCTACCTCAAATTATGCTCCTAATCCTCGTGAAAAAGAGTGTTTAAACTATCAGAATAGATGAAAAATATTTTTAAATGCTCTCACTATTTTTAATATTAAATAGTATAATAAACAGTAAGGAGCAACAAATGATAGAACTCTTATCAACAGACTTATTATGGTGGCACTGGATTGCTTTTGGAATTTTTTTAGTCACCATTGAAATCTTCATAGGTACTTTTATGATGCTTGGCTTAGGCGTTGCTGCACTGCTTGTGGGTGCAACTGATATGCTGTTTAAAACCTCAATAGAAGTAGAACTTACTTTATGGATTGTACTCTCTTTAGCCTCTCTATACTTATGGTTTAAATACTTAAAAAATCCAAATGTTGAGACATCAGGACAATCAAACTATGCTTTAGAAACACTGGGGGTCGTCACAAAGGAGATTCCTCATAATGGACGAGGAGAAGTAAAATTTGATACCCCTGTACTGGGAAACACCACTTGGTTTGCTACCTCAAAAGAAACCATAAATGAAGGAAAACGTATTCAAATAGTAACAGTTAAAGGTCAACTTATAGAAGTTAAAAACGCGTAGGTTCGGTAACACCGAACATTAAAAACATTTAAATTTAAAAGGAATATAAAATGGAATTAAACATACTTATCATCTTAGCTGTTGCTGTTATTGTTACCCTTTATAAAGGAATCAAAATTGTCCCACAAGGTGAAGAGTGGGTCATCGAAAAACTTGGTAAATTCTCACGTACACTTGAACCAGGACTAAATATCATTGTTCCTTACGTTGATGACGTTCGTCAACGTATCTCCACCCGTGACATCATTATGGACATTCCTCAACAAGAAGTTATTACCAAAGACAACGCTGTCATACGAACCAATGCCATAGCATTTGTACGTGTTACTAACCCTAAAGATGCACTCTATGGTGTTGAAGACTTTAAACTGGCAATTGCCAACCTCATCATGACAACTTTACGTTCTATCATTGGTGAAATGAAACTTGATGAAGCACTTTCAAACCGTGAATCAATTAAAGCACGACTCAAAGAAAACATCATTGACGATGTGTCGGACTGGGGTGTAACGGTAAAATCGGTAGAGATTCAAGACATTAACCCAAGTGGATCTATGCAAGACTCAATGGAACGTCAAGCAGCTGCTGAACGTGAAAGAAGAGCCATCGAAACCACAGCTGAGGGTAATAAAAATGCTGCCATTTTAGAAGCACAAGGTAAACTTGAAGCTGCAAAACTAGAAGCTCAAGCACAAATTGCCTTAGCTGATGCCTCTGCTAAAGCCATGGAAATGATTGCAAATGCAACTGATGGTAAAGAGTTACCTGCCATGTTCTTATTAGGTGACCGTTATATTAATACCTTAGAAAAAATGACACAATCTCCTAACTCTAAATTTGTGGTTTACCCTGCTGACATTCAAGCGACCATTAAAGGGATGCTTGGGAATGTGTTTACGAAATAACATTTCAATCTGTAGGTTCGATTTTATCGAACCTACGATTTCAAACGCTTATATCTCTCTTTAATCTTCGGATGCAATACATTCAAATAAAATCCTAAAACTATAAAATCAAACGCAAAATAAAAGGCTGCAATCCCCACAGGTGGATTTCCACTTGGTAACCACTCAAACTTTCCAAAAGCGATTTCTGGCCAATACCACGTACCTGTTGCTGTTCCTATTTGCTCCAAATACGCGACAATAAAAAACATAATTAAAAAGAAAAGCTGTGATTTTTTAGCGTTGTACAAAATAATAAAAAAGATAACCGAATAAAGAAATCCAAACCAATCATTAGCCCAAAATAACCATACAAAGCTATAGACTAGCGAAAAGATAAATAACCATTTTTTAATAACAGCTTGATGATGTAAAATATAAGGATGATGTGAAAGTCTAAAAACTGAAGCAAAAATGAGACTATGTCCAAAGATAAGCCATAAAGGAATGTTGTAAAAACGGTAATGATACATACCCAAAACCATAGAAAGTATGTACTCTCCTGTTAAGCCAACCACTATACCTATAAGCATTATCTCTCTAGCACGTTTAGCACTTCGCCAAAAAGAAAAAGCAAAAGCCAAGCCAACTAAAAAAACGGCTACAGCCTGTCCATGTCCTGAAAACCAAGCATCCCCTATGGGGCTGTCTATGGTTAAAAATAGTGCTGTTCCAATGAGAGTTTTTAATATCGTTCTATACGGAATTTCTTCTTTGCTTCGTAGGGTCATCATTATCTCTATTTTTATTTTTTAAAAGTATAGCCAAATCTAATATCACTATTTCCCTGAAGCACATTTAGCACTTTGGCATTTCATCATGGGAATTGAGCTTTCAGGAGTATTTTCAAACTGTTGCAGGGTTACACCTAACGTACTCACAAAAACCACCACCAAAATTGTCGATTGAAATTTTGAGATTTTTTGTATCTCCTCTTTGGCATTCATTTCGCACACATTTCCTGGACAATACTGAGCTGATTCTTTATAAATCATCTGATAGATTTTACACCCAATACAAATGCCAAAAGCCGTTTCAGCAAATAAAAGAAGCAGACAGACCACACAAACAGCAATTTTAATGGGGGTCATGTACTCAAAAATAACAATCATCAAAAACATCGGAATAGATAAAACTAAACCTATGCTCCAAGCAAAACGCTTCTGTTTCGCCCCTACATATTCAGGCTTTTGATTGGCAATAAAAAGCCGACCCAAAATAAGCGTGGGGGCATATTTAGGATTAATTAAAACCCGTACCATAAAATCAATCATAAACAAGGTCACAAAAATTTGAGTAAATCTAAAATCATGCAATAAATAAGCATTGAAAAAAGAGACCATGCCCAAGAAAAACAAAATTCCTGCAGCTGCTCTAGCCTCACGTTCATTAATAACCGATACCGTATAACCTTCAACTTTTTCACCAAAATAGAGATAATTGTTCATAAGAGAATCCTTTAAATTTTATGCTTAAAAAGAGTATAAGCTTTTATCTGTGCAAACTCTGTGGAGAGTGTGGAAGTGGGCTTATTGAAAGTTCGCTACAATACTCTTAACAGAATTTAATTCATATCCATAGGAATATCATGTCACCATTTGCCATACAACTCATCAACGGTTTTAAAGAGACCGATTTAGAACTAGAAGATAAAAATTCCTTTCAAGCCCTGCAACAACTAGGAGCTATTGAAGAGCTTGAAGGACTTTGGAAACTCAAATCTCTTTTTCGTGTAGGACAACTCTATGTCAACAAAGAGGGGCGTGGTTTTGTGGAAGCACAAACCAAAGAACAAAAAGATTTACTCGTAGAAGCACAAGACATGGGCGAAGCCAACCCAGGAGATGATGTGGTGGTAAAACGAATCATTGCTAGACGTGGTCGTGCCTCGGCTAAGGTTCAACTGATTGTTCGTAAAGCCCATGTTTTTCAGATAGTCTATACCAACCGTAATGCCTCTGATATTTTTGAAATACTTGACCTAAAAACAGGACTTTCCACCCATGCTAAAATGGAAGGGATGGATTTAAAAGCCTTTAAACTCGGAACCGTACTCAAAGTAGATTCACAAACTGAAGAGGTGTTAGAAGTATTTGGGGACTTAAGCGACCCAAAAATAGATGAAAAAATCTCTTTAGCCCTCTATAAAAGAGCCAATGAGTTTGATGAAGATTGTAAAACACAAGCACTTGAAGTAGAACAAGAGGTTACAAGATCTGAACACCCTAATCGTGTTGACTTAACCTATTTAGACTTCTGTACCATTGACCCCGTAACAGCCAAAGATTTTGATGATGCCATCTATTTTGACATGGAAACCTATACGCTTTATGTTGCCATTGCCGATGTGAGTCATTATGTGGACTACTTTAGCCCCATTGACACCGAAGCAAAACGCCGTGGGTTTACCACCTACTTTCCTCATAAATCATTTCCCATGTTACCACGCCAACTCTCTGAAAATATCTGTTCACTAAAACCTCAGGTAGACCGATTGGCATTTGTTGCTAAAATAGAACTGAACAAAGAGTCTCTACTTCCAATGAAAGAGGAATTTTTTGAAGCCATTATCCACTCAAAACGCCGTTTTAACTATGATGAAATTGATGTGATTATTGAAACCGATGGAGCAAAAATTGAAAAAGAGCATGAAAAACGTATCTTAGACTATTTGCTACCTCTTCAAAAAATTACTGCACGTTTACGAAAAAAACGTCTAGGCGATGGTTTTGACTTTAGAAGCGAAGAGATAAAACTAAGCATAGATGCCAACCATGAACTCAAAGATACTTCTATAGAGACAGGAACGGCATCGCACTCACTCATTGAAGAGTGTATGCTTTTAGCCAACCAAGCCTCTGCCAAACGGTTTGAGTATGGAATATTTAGAATTCACACCCCACCACAATTAGCCAAACTTGAAACCTTACTAGAAGAACTGGCATCCATTGGTCTATTTGTTAAAGAGTATGAAGATTCTCCTTCACTCATCCGTGCCATTCAAAAAGAAGCAGATAGTATGAACATTGCCTCTGAAGTTGATAGCATGATTATTAAGTCGCTTAAACAAGCCTCTTATTCTGCTAATAATGAAGGTCACTTTGGACTTGGATTTAGCCACTATTCACACTTTACCTCTCCTATTAGACGATATTCTGACCTCATCTTACACCGACTTATAAAAGCACAACTCAAAGAAGATGAAGAGCAAAACGAGTATTTACTCCGAAACATTGAACCACTTTGTCAACGGGTTTCTGAGCTTGAAAGAGAATCTACCAAAGCCGAATGGGATTTTAGAGACCGTAAACTGGCACGTTGGGCCCAAAAACATATTGGAGAAGAGTTTAAAGCACACATTGTGGAGGTTGGAGAAAATGCAAAAGCCATCTTAGAGACCGATATTGAAGGTGTTACGGTAAATCTTCATGGAGACAACGTCATGTTGTTTGATAAAATTATTGTGCGTATCGATACCGTAAGCATTGCCATGGCTAAAATTCAGGCTGAATTTGTGGCTAAACGAGAAAAAGAGATAATGGAGTTGTAAAAAGTTTCAGTTTATAGGTTAAAATAAAAATAATATATAAGTTTTACTAAACTTAATACTTAATTAACACTTCTTCTATAGAATCCAAAAAATAACAGTATAAATAAAAGGAATTTTTATGATTTTAAAGAAGAGTTTAGCCGTTTTATCGGTTGTGGGTTTATTAATGAATGGTTGTGGTAGCAGTAGTTCCACAGAAGAAGCAGTGAGTGAAAAAAGTATTAGTCTTGATTTCAAAGCCATTGTAGGTGACCAAGGTGCGTTACTTTGTTCAGAGAGTAATGGAAATGCCAAAGTTTATAATAATCTAGGTACATCATTGGCGAGTGGAACAATTAATGACTTTAGATTTTTTGTTTCTGAGGTAAAGTTAAAAATGTCTGACAACACAACACAAACACTCATGCTAACCAACAATGACAACCAATACTACAGTGAAACCAATGGTTCAGTGGCTATTTTAGATTTTGAAGATGGTACAGGAGATTGTGTAAACAGAGGAAATGACGCGTCAACGTATACTTCTATTGTGGGGAAAATAAACTCAAATGCAACCGTAACAGGCGTAGAGTTTACAGTAGGTGTCCCTTTTGCACTTAATCATGTTGAGTTTTCTGATATTCCAGCCCTTAACAAAACCTCTATGTCATGGAGTTGGGCAAGTGGAAGAAAATTTACAAAATTTGAGATTAACCCAAGCGATGCCAACAACTCAACAGGGGATATTTTTAACTTTCACTTAGGCTCTACAGGATGTAGCGATGCCGATGCAAATGGTATTACCGATGCGTGTACCCAACCAAACCGTATCGCCTTAAGCTTTGATAACTTTGACCCTGCTACTAACAAAGTGGTCGTTGACTACTCAAAACTTTTAACCTATGTTGATATTACTAAAAACTTAGGAGGAGCAAAAGGTTGTATGAGTGCCTTAGATGACCCTGAATGTATGGCAAGTACTGGTGAAATGTTTAACCTTGTTGGACTAGACGATACCAGCAAAGAGGGTAAATGTCTTGATGCAAGTTGTACTGAAAATCAAGAACTATTTAGTGTAGAATAAACCAAGAAATGAATAGCAATTTTAAAGTATTAAGTTTTATTTGGCTATTTAGTCTCTTCATTATAGGCTGTGGAAGTAATACCACCATCACAGACTCTAATGAGGAGGCTTCCAGCTCTTTTGATTGGAAGCTTCCTAGCAATGTCTACCCTCCTCGTGTACCCCAAGATAATCCCATGAGCAATGAAAAAGTAGCCTTAGGAAGATTTCTTTTTTACGATACCCAACTCAGTGCCAACCAAACACAATCTTGTTCCTCTTGTCATCTTCAAGACCTTGCATTTTCGGACCGAAATAAAGTAGGCATTGGCTCTACAGGAGAACACAGTTTACGTAATCCAAACAGCCTTACCAACACAGGTTACTATACCTCTTACAGTTGGGCCAATCCTGCTTTAGGAACACTGGAAAGATTTATTATTTTACCCATTAGAGGAGATGACCCCATAGAATTGGGTGTTGTTCCTGAAAAAGAGAATGAAGTTATGGCACGATTTGAAAACAATGCAACGTATCAAAAAATGTTTGAAGAGGCCTTTCCCCAAGAAGCCCAACCCATCTCCATGGAAAATATTGTCAAAGCACTGGCTTCTTTTAACCGAATGCTCAACTCTTTTAATGCTCCTTATGATAAGTTTTTAAGAGGAGACTCCACAGCACTTAGCGTACAAGAGCGAAGAGGTATGGATTTGTTTATGGGTGAAAAAGCTGAATGTTTTCACTGCCATGATGGCATAAGTTTCAGTGATTCAACAGCCAATGAAAAAAGTTTTACCATTAATCAATTTTTTCATAATATCGGACTCTACAATGTTGGCGAACAAGGTACTTATCCAGAAGGAAATCAAGGATTGTATGAGACAACCATGAATCAAGCTGACCAAGGAAAATTTAAAGCACCCACCCTTAGAAATATCGAACTGACAGCTCCCTACATGCATGATGGCTCTATGGCAACACTTGAAGAGATACTAGAACTCCATAGCAATGGTGGACGCGATGTGAAAAATGGAGTGTATGCTGGTAATGGCATAACCAATCCTTTTAAGAGTGATTTTATTACCGTTAAGGATTTTACCCAACAAGAGAAAGATGATTTAATAGCTTTTCTAAAATCTTTAACGGATGATGAGTTTATTAACAATCCCGATATATCAAACCCCTTTAAGGAGCAATAGTGCAATATTTTATTTTTCTAATTCTTTTAAGTCTCTCTCTGTTTGCACACTCAACCCTAGACTTGTCAAGTGAGCAAAAAGAGGGCATCAATTATGGTGTTTACAGTGATATAAAATATCGAGACAAAGATTTATATCCTAGAGGTATTGAGGGAAGTTTAGGCTACGAAAATCATGGAACAACCAAAAAAGCACAATTCAATCACTTAGGGCTTTACCTTTTTGGAGATTATGAAAAAAACTTTATTTATGGAGTGGAATTCAACAAACATATTGATGCAGAAGATAGTTTTGACAGTTATCTTGAAAAAGCTTATGTTGGCTATAAAACACACCATAACAACACGCTTAAACTTGGACGAGATTATAACAATATCTCTTTTGTCAACAATAAACCTTATGGTTATGGTTTTGCTGATATGCCCTTAGCAATTGACTCTTTTTTAGATGGTACGTATCTGGGTGATGGAATTTTTTTAGAGTATGCCAACACCGATAACATGAAGTCTTATCTTGATGTAACCCAAGACAAATACAATAAAAATAATCGAAGTACTCTAAAATTAGAATACAATCTAAAAGATACACAACTTATTGCTTATCTTCAATACCGAAAAACAGCCCAACTACGCTTTGATTATTCAGCAACAACGCATACCCATTCTCATGGAAATCAAAATGGATGCACCAATCTTAGTAGTCTAAATGAACGCTGTTTTGAACGTGACAACAAGCTTCTTGGATTGGGATTTAATCATAAAATAGGTGTATTTGATTTACAAGGAGAGTACCTTTATCTTGATAGTAAAGGTGATGTCTACAACAATCAATACAAAGTTGAAAATCATAATAAAATTAATACCCTCTATCTTCAAGGCTTAACCAACTACCAAAAAATACTTTTGGGTTACCGAAGCGAATGGTTTATGTTTGACAATCACTATAATGGTGGAGGAGCAACCGAGATAACAGCACCCCTTGTTTCTCAAAATGCCAACAAGATTCAAAACCTACAAACTTTAATGCTGGGGTACAAGTTTAACAAAAATAATAAAACCTCCATAGAGCTTAAACAATCACAAGATGATTGGGCATTTGGGTTAAACTACAATCTTTTTTTTGGTAATTAAACTCTTTAAACCCATCATGGAGTTATAACAACTCCATGACTTTAACACTATTAAAGTGTTCCGTTAGCCAACTCTTCAGCTAATATCTGATTTAACCATCCAGCTACTTTTCTAAATGGTTTGTTTTTATTACCATCTTCATTTACCAATCTATTTTTATATGGTGTTGCAAATCCTAAATGGTGAATGCCATCACAAACTTGGTTGATAGCATTTGTGCCAAAGAGTTTTGTTTTCGCTCCATCATTTTGTACTTTATGGAAACCTGTCTCTTCATTTGTTTCATCATCCCCATGAAGCTCTGCCCACTCCCCTGCATGATTTGCCACCAAGTATTGGTTCACATTTTGCATGTCTTGTTTGGTAAAGAGACCCCCATCAGCTGCATTGGTTGCAGAAATGGCTTCTAAAAGAAGTTCATTCATTCCATTAACGGCTCTTGCACCTTCACGCATGTCGCCTAATGAAATCTTTTTGTTAAGACCCACATCGTTATAGATAATCTCTACCCCTTTGTCGAGTCCTGTTCCTGTTGCACCAACAACCTCTTCCACGTCAGAGTTTGCTAATCTTCCAGCTGCTAAATCTTCCCGTAAAAGTGCGTCTAACCATGTTGCAATCTGTCTGAAACTTGCATTCTTATTTCCATCTTCATTTAACAATCTATTTTTACGATGTGTCTCAAAACCTAAATGATAAATGTTGTCAGCTACTTTATTGATGGCATTTTTACCAAAAAGTTTGGTTCTAGCCCCATTTCCTCGTACTTTATGAAATCCTGTATCTTGACCATCGGCTTCATCATCCCCATGAAGCTCTATCCACTCATCTTTGTAGTTTGTGTTAATGTAGTCGTTTAACTCTCTGGTGTCACGTGTGGTAATTATCCCGTCATTTGCCACACCCGTTTGAAAAATGGCTTCAATCAAAATTTCATTCATTCTTCGGACAGCTGTAATGGCTAATTCAATATCCGTACTGCTTACTCTTTGGTTGAGTCGTTTATCGTTCTCAATAATCGTAACAATCTTTTCAAGTCCCACAATTTGGCTGGAGTCACTCGCTAACGTCATAGAAGGTAGCATTCCCACTGCTGGGATAACTAAAAGCGTTTTTAAAAAACTTCGTCTTTTCATCATATCATCCTTATTTTTCTTAACTAAATTATAACAAAAAAAATTAATATTATTATTAAAATTTAACTAAAAACGTGACGATTATCTTTTATAGAGGAGTCAAATTTATGATATAATCACGCCATGTACCAAAGAGAATTTGAAAACCTACTTCGCACTGCCCCTCCTAGAGCCATGCTCTTTTTTGGAGAGAATGAGTACCAAATAGCCAATTATTTACAACACTACATCAACATAACTTCTGCAACCGATTCTATGTTAACGCTCTATTTTGATGAGTACTCTTTTGAACGTGCTAAAAGTTACCTCTCTCAATCTTCTTTATTTGGAGGAACAAACTTACTCATTATCAAAAGTGAAAAAAAAATACCTAAAAAAGATTTGGATATACTTATTGAACTTGTGGGTAAAAATAGTGACAATTTTTTACTCTTACACTACAAAGGAACAGCTTCCAATGCGAAAAATATGCAAAGTGCTTTTACGCCTAAAAAAGGAGCAAATTGGTTACGTTTATTTGAACCTAATGTAAGAGAGAGTATTGAACTCCTTCAAAAAAAATCTAAAAATATTAGTTTAGATATTGACCATTTTGCATTACAACATCTTATGTTAATACTCAATAACAACATTGCTCTTTGTGCCAATGAATTAAATAAATTGGCTATTTTAGAAGGAAAAGTCACCTCTAAAGACATTGACCGATTGGTCTACTCAACAGCTCCTTTAGCCGTTGAGCAGTTACTCATAGAACTTTTTGAAAAAAAACCCGTTGTTGCTACCATGACAAAACTCTTGGAAATAGGAGAAGATGAATTTTCAATCTTACGTTCTACCCAATTTTTTGTCAATCAAATCTTTTTATTTCATGCCTTTATGAAACTGCATGGACATATTGATTCCAAAGCCATTTTGGGTTACAAACTGCCCAAACCCATAGAAAACCAAAAAGCCAATTTAGCCCTTAAAGTGAAAAGCCCTGCGTTGTTAAAAATATTTGAATATTTATTAGAAGTAGAATTAACCATAAAAAAAGCTCCTCCAGCCAATCGAGAGCTTCTTTTATATGGTGCTTTTATAAAAATACAATCTTTTTTATAGCATTTTTCTATAATACTTTCAAGAAGCCTTTGAGAGCGAAATCATTTGATCTACTTTTGTTTTAATACTTTGATAGTCTGTAACCTTATCTGAAATAAAAGTAAAATTTTCTGAATCACTCGGAACTACCATTGTTTCAGCATCTACAAAAAGGAGTGATGGAACTTGTTTAGATTTTAAATATTTTGTTACCTCTAAATGCTCCATTTTAGAATCTACCTTATCTAATAAAATACACTTATAAGCGTTCACATCCATCACTTTTTTTAGCTCATCAATATTCTGAACAATATCAACTGAATAATCCAAACGATTTAAAATGGCTGAAATGATTTTGGCTTCCATGGCTGTCTCTTTATAGAGTAAAATATCTCTCTTTGAAACACTAGGTAAATCTTCTTTTGCTGTAGAGACATTAAAATACATCTTTAAAACTTTAATAAACTTCTCTAAATCTATTGGTTTTGAAACATATTCATCTAAGCCTTCAGACATAAAATGCTCTCTATCTCCTTTTAAGGCATTGGCTGTTACAGCAACAATAGGAGTATGTTTTAAATCTTTACTTTCTTCATAAGCGATGATGGACTGTGTTGATTCAATACCATTCATAACAGGCATTTGAATGTCCATGAAAACGATATCATAGCTTTTATGATGTTCCTTATACATTTCAAACCCAATTTTACCATTATCAGCACATTCTGTACTGATACCAAGATTTTTAAGTGTATGCTGAATCATCTTTTGATTGATTGGATTATCTTCAACTACTAAAGCATGTATGCCAGAAAAAAGCTCCATTGATTTACGATTGTTAGGTGAAAATTTATCTTTTCTTTTATTCCCTATAAGTACTTGTTCTTCTTTGGGTTGTGTTAAATGATTAAATGATTTTTCAACTTTTGAAAAGCTAATCGGTTCATAAATAACTTGTGCGAACTTAGTTAAAACTTTTTGTACAAGATGTCGTTTATTTAATTTTGTAACTAAAACAATATCGGCATGTATTCCATGATGCGTGGCAATCTTTTCTAGTTCCGATTGATTGATCTTATCATAATGAAGGTAAAGTGCATCAAACAGAGAAAAATCTGCCTTCATACATTCGTCAAGACTTCTGAAACGTATCATGGATAAATGTTTAAAAGAACCTAAGTAATCTTCTAAATAACGGCTAGACTCTTTTGTCTCGACCTCTGCTGGAGCATAAAGAGCAATTTTTATGGCTTTTAACTTATTACTTCTTTCAATCTGCTTCATAGGTATATTCAAAATAAAATGAAAAGCACTTCCTTCTCCTACAATACTATCTACTTTTAAAGCACCCCCTAAAGCATTGACTAAACCAGCTGAAATGGTTAATCCTAGCCCTGTTCCACCATATTTACGTGAGGTAGTACTATCAGCTTGGGTAAATGCCTCAAAGACTTTACCTTCTTGGTCTTGAGAAATACCCACGCCTGTATCTTTCACCATAAATTTAACCCTAATGTTTTCCTCTTTAACATTTTCACATTTAATAATAACATCAATCGTACCTTTATTTTCAGTAAACTTAACAGCATTCGAAATTAAATTAATGAGTACCTGTTTAATCTTTCCTGGGTCTGAACGCAAAAGTAGCGATGAGAAAATGGGGTCAATCCATAGTGAAAAATCAATATCCTTTTT
Organism: uncultured Sulfurovum sp.; assembly: GCA_902727935.1. Taxonomy (GTDB): domain Bacteria; phylum Campylobacterota; class Campylobacteria; order Campylobacterales; family Sulfurovaceae; genus UBA1140. Next base: position 66,464 of record CACVAX010000038.1, read on the forward strand.
AGACGCATTGGCTGCATAAGATTCAATAACATTTTCAAACTCTTCCATAGGATTAAAGAATATCTCCTCTAATTCAACATGTCCATTTTCAATTTTTGAAATATCTAAAATATCATTAATAATAGAGAGTAAATCTTCAGAACTTTTACGAATAATTTTGACAAAACCATGCTGCTCTTCATTAAGTTCAGTTGAATTTAAAAACTTTGTAAAACCAACGATACCATTTAAAGGGGTACGTATCTCATGTGACATATTGGCTAAAAAAAGACTTTTAGTTCTATTCGCTTCATCAGCAAACTCTTTATTTTCTTGTAATTCTTCGATGATTTCAGACATTAGTTCATAGGTTTCAGCTGTATTTTTATTTTTAAGCATACTTTTGAATTGCACTATTTTATCTTCAGAAGGATACTGATCTATCTCTTCAAGTAATTTATGTAAATTATGGTTCTCTAATTTAATGTATTCATAAATGTATTTTCTACGAGAAAAAATAAACAGCGTTAGAAGCAACACAATTATTGAAGTTATCATTAAGGTTGCTTGTTCATTCTGACGTGATTTTATATCTGCCACAATGAACATTTTTTCATGCTTCTCCAGAGTAGTTAGTTTGGCAATAATCTGATTGTATTGTGTCTTATCGGTCATTGTAGTATAGTTCATATAACTTTTATAAAACACATATGATGAACCTAGCATTAAGACGAGATATATTGTAAAAATTAAAATTTTAGACGTATCAACAATCATTTTAGTGGCTGAAAAACGATTTAGTTTAGCCAAAATAGTCTCCTTAAATAGTATATTATTTTTAATTATACAGTATAATTTTTATATTTAAGTTTATATTTATAATAAAGAATGATTTTAAACCAGCTCTTTTTCCCATTTAGTAGGAATAAATAGAACTTGTGATAACATACTGCTTCCAAAATTCTTGCTCATACATTTGGATAAGTTTTTGACTTAAAATGATGGGCTATAAAACCAAAAGGAATAGAATGAACAACTACGAAACACTGTATGTACTTAAACCAACACTTACAGATGAAGAAACAGCAGCTAACATTGCAAAGATTGAAGAAATTCTTGTTAAAAATGGTGCTGAAATTCTTGCTACTAATAAAATGGGAATGAGAAAACTTGCTTACCCTGTTGAAAAAAATGAACGTGGTGTATACACCATTGTTTACTTTAAAGCAGAGGGTACAATTGTTAATGAACTTGAAAGAAATTTAAAATTTAACGAAGAAGTTATTAAATACCTTACTGTTAAATATACAAAGCAAAAAGAAATAACGCAATTTGAGAAACTTGTGACAGCTGCAAACTTTGTAAAAGAAGAACCAAAAGCTGAAGAAGCTCCTGTGGAGGAAACTACAGAAGTAGAAGCACCTGCAGCAGTAGAGACAACACCTGAAGCATAAAATAGAGCGTTAACAAATAGGAGCGACCCATGTATAACAAAGTAGTATTGGTAGGAAACCTTACAAGAGATGTTGAGATTAGATATTCACAATCTGGTTCTGCCATTGGTAACGTTGGAATAGCAACAAGCCGAAAGTGGAAAAGCCAAACTGGTGAACAAAAAGATGAAGTAATGTTCATTGACCTAACATTTTTTGGACGTACAGCTGAAATAGCCAACCAATACCTTCGTAAGGGAAGCAAAGTTTTAGTAGATGGAAGACTGCAATTGCAACAGTGGACTGCACAAGATGGAAGTAAAAGAAGCAAACATGCTATCACTGTAGAAAACCTACAGATGCTAGATTCAAAGGCTGACAGTATGAATCCAAACCACAATAATGGTTATGACCAACAAGCAAGTCAAAACAATTATGGTACTGGAAATACACAAAACACTAATAATTATCCTCCCCAAGAGAATAATGCTTATGGTCAGCCACAAGCTCCACAACAACCAGCTTATGCACAACCACAAAAGCCAGCACCTCAACCATCTGTACCAGAAATCGACATCGATGATGACGAAATACCATTTTAGGAGATAATTATGGCAGAAAGAAGAAAGTTCAAAAAAAGATATTGTAAATACTGTGAAATGAAAGTTGATTTCATTGATTATAAAGATTTAGGTTTATTAAAGTTTTCATTAAGTGAAAGATTTAAAATTATGCCAAGAAGACTTACAGGTAACTGTAAACGTCACCAAGAAATGGTTACCATTGCGATTAAAAGAGCCAGACAAACAGCACTTATTCCATACATTGTTGACAGAAAAAATGTTGTAGAAAATCCATTTGAGTTTGTTAGATAAATTTTAATAAACTACCATAACTTGGACTCTTGTCCAAGTTATTCCTTCTTACCTTACATATCATCCGATTTATTTGCTTTTATACTATAGCGTTTTAACAACTCTTTTTCAGAGGCTAATGCTTCAGCTTTATCAATAACCACTTTTGCACCATCTTCATCTTCAAGTATCACAAACTTCTCTTTTGTATTGATAACCAAGTCATAAAACTCTTTAAAATTCTTAAACTCTTTTCCATTTACCTTTTGAATATGCCACATAGAAATACCATAATCACCACGTGAATGAGAGGATGCCAATACTTTTAAAAGTACTACCAATTCTTGTTTCTCTTTTTTAGGAAATTTAGTAGCAGCATAGCGTAAACCCAACACTGGACTAGTAGAGCTATTTAAAAGATTTTCTGTAAGAGGAGAAAATACATAACCACCCAACATAAAATACGTTGGCATTTTATCATACTCCAATTGTGAATAAGTAGATTGTACGATGCTTGGTTCTTTAGGAAGTACAGCTGTCAGGCAAACTTTTTTACCATCACGTAACACCTCCAGGGAAACCGTATCGCCGTATTGATGCAGATCAATAAAATACTTAAAATGTGTGTACTGATTTTTCCTAAACTCAACCGTTCCATCACTCTCAATTTTATGTCCATCAATGGCTGTGATAATATCTTCCTTTTTTAACACATCTTTTAAAATCGAGTTATGAACAATGTCTACTACCAAGATTCCTCCTGCATCTTCTTCTAATTTATAATATTTCTTAAGCGAAGGATTTTCAATCTTGTCTGTCATAATTCCTAGTTTTGGAAAACCATCACGTCGACCATCTTCCACATCTTTTAAAAAATGCTGAATAATATCTACAGGAACCATGTATCCAATATTTTGAGAAAAAGTAATGCCTTGCATTACAACTCCTACTATTTTTCCATTAGAGATGGTTGGACCACCAGAGTTCCCAGGATTAATGGCAGCATCAATCTGAATGGCTAAAAAACGTTTACCACTGTGTGCATAACGATTATGTTCTATTCGTGAAACAATACCTGTACTAACAGAAATAGTATGTCCTCCCATTGGATAGCCATAGACCGTTACTTTGTCTTGCATTTTAGGCAAAATACCAAATTCTAAAGGAACAGTATCTTTAAAGAAGTCTTTATTTTCAACTTCAAGTAATGCTAAATCCGTGTCATGAGAAACTTCCAACACTCTTGCTTGATAACGCTTAGTATCTCCATATTTTTTAACTTCTATAAATGTTTCATTGGCTATCACATGTGCATTGGTCAAAATACGATTACCAGCAATAATACTTCCTGAACCACTTGAACGTCCAACAGAAGAGTTCCAAGGTTCTAAATAGTTTGTGGCTTTTGAGACGGTATATATTTTAACAATTGAAGAGTCAATTGAACTATTAAGGGGTGTAGCTTTTCCAAAAGAAAGTACCAACGTTAGTAAAGCTAATATTTTAAACATTTGTTTCATTTAATATCCTATAGTAATTTATTATTAAGTTTATTAGTCTAGCAGTAAATAGTAAACCATTAAACAACGTAATACTAATCAAAGGTTATAATAACGAAAAAAATTAGGAGTTGTATAATATGGCAACAATTTCAATGGGTGACCTTAAAAAAGGCGTAAGATTAGAGTTGGATGGTAACCCTTTTAAAGTAGTAGATTTTCAACATGTTAAACCAGGTAAAGGGGCAGCTTTTGTAAGATGTAAAATTAAAAATTTATCAACAGGTAAAGTAATAGAAAAGACTGTACATGCTGGAGATAAATTTGAAGTACCAGATTTAGAACAAACAACCATGCAATATTTATATGATGATGGTGAAATGCTACAATTTATGGACACAACTACCTATGACCAAATTGGTCTAACCCATGAACAAGTAGGCAAAGATACTTTTGATTATATGATTGATGGTATGGAAGCAGAAATTCTTTTTCATAATGGAAAAGCCATTTCAGTAGAAATTGCCCAAACAGCAACCTATACGGTAGTAGAAACTCCTCCAAATTTTAAAGGTGACTCACAAGGTGGGAAAAAACCAGCAACCCTTGACTCTGGTGCAGTAGTACAAGTTCCCTTCTTCATTCTTGAAGGTCAAAAGATTGTGGTTGATACCGTTGAAGGCAAATACTTAGAAAAAGCCAAGTAAGCAGAAAAAGGCAATAAGAGATTTAATCCCTTATTGCTTCTTTGTCCAATTCTCCAGATTTTAACTTAATCATATACTCTTTTAACATTCTCTTAACATCACCAGACATAATAAGAAGTCCAAAAATATTGGGTATGGCTAAGGCTAAAAATAAAATAGATGAAAAATCAACCATTGTTCCTGTGTTGGTGATGGTCGCAATAATAATAAAAGCTAAGAAAATAAATTTATAAATAATAGAAGTCTTAATACCAAATAAATAAACCCATGCTCTCTCACCATAATATGACCAAGTCACCATAGTAGAAAAAGCAAACATAAAAATAGCGACGCCTAAAACAGTTGGAAACCATGAAACAACAGAACCAAATGCTGCAGAAGTTACAATCGCACCTTGTTTAGCTGCAATCGCTGCATCCAATGCCTCCGTTCCTCCTAAATAAGAGCCTGTCAAAATAACCACCAATGCTGTCATTGTACAAACCACAACCGTATCAATAAAAGGTTCATAAAGTGAAACTAAGCCCTGACGTACTGGATATTTAACCTTTGCAGCAGAGTGGGCAATACCTGCTGAACCAAGACCTGCTTCATTTGAAAATACAGCTCTTTGGAAGCCTTGAATCATTGCTCCAAGCATACCTCCTGCTACAGCTGTTGGAGAAAATGCTTCTCTAAAAATCAAGGCAAATGCATCAGGAATAGCTGTAAAATACGTACCCAACACCCAAATAACCATAAGCAAATAAAGAATAACCATAAAAGGTACAATCTTCGCTGCAACTTGTGCAATACGTTTAATACCTCCTATAATCACCAAACCAGTAATAAATGCCATGAGTAAACCAAAAAGATAACCATTGTCTTTAACCAATCCAAAAGTATAAGTATTCTCTTTCAAAAAAGGGATATGCTCTTGCATAATGGCTACCGATTGAGAAATTTGAAAAAGATTACCAGCACCCAAAGCACCTAAAATCATGAAAAATGCAAACACTATCGCTAATATTTTACCTGTTTTCAACATCCCTTTTTGGGCTAATCCCCTTGAAAGGTACTCCATACCTCCACCCATAATGGTTCCATCAGGTAAAAACTCTCTATGTTTCACTGAAAGTGTAACTTCTGTAAATTTTAGCGTCATTCCCAAGAATCCAGCCATAATCATCCAAAAAGCTGCTCCTGCTCCCCCTAAAGAAATGGCAATGGAAACAGCAGCAATATTACCAATCCCAACCGTAGCAGAGAGTGCTGTTGCCAAAGATTGAAAAGGAGAAATAATCCCTTTATCTTCTTTTGTATGATATTTTCCTCTTACTATGTATAAAGAGTGTTTAAACATTCGTAGGTTTACAAAGCCCATTTTAAATGTCAAGAAAACACCCCCAGCAATAAGCCAAGCCACCACAAAAGGGAAAGAGACCCCTTCAATTTGTCCTAAAAAAATATCAAAAAATAGTATTTTTTCAAAAAAAGTATTTAATGCTATAAATAAATCATTCATTTTAACTCCAAAATAGTATGCTTAATATTGTATATTAAAAAAATTTATCTCCAATAAAAAACTCTTTTAATTTTAAAACAAAGAGTTCTATTCTTTATTTTGTAAAAAGGGTTACAAAAAGGCATCATAAACTAAAAAAATATATTTGGAAGCATGAAAAGAAAATGATTTGTATCATTTCAATGTCGAGATAAAATCCCGACAGAAGTAGAAGAAGAAAACTATTTAATTTGTTCTAACATGTCTTTAAAAGACTCTTCAAACGCAACAAGACCTTCTTTTAGAAGTTCTGCATAAATATCATCCATATTAAATCCATTGTCTTCTAAATTCATAAAATACCCATTGATTAACGCTGAATCAAGAGGTAAAATATCTAGGGTATCAGGCGTTTGAATATAGGCTTCAATGGTTGCTAACGGTGCCGTATTGACAGAGTGAGCAGCCATTAAACCTTTAATATAATACGTCGGCTCTAAAGTCTCACCTTTGACACCAGTACTTGCAAACAATGCCCTAATATTTGGAACACCATTGTCTTCTATCATATTGTAAATTTTAGCAGCATTGTAAATACCTGTCTTAGAAGGGTCAAGCCCTACAGCTTCTAATTCAGCATCTAAGGCACGGTCAAAGCGAGAAACAAATACTGAAATAACAGCTTCAACACGACAAGCACCATACTGTTCACCTTTAGCAATTCCTTTTGTCATCGCTTTAAAACATTGGGTAGCTTGTTTTGGAGAAAAAACTAAAGTTGCATTAACGGAAATTCCTTCTGCCATTAACTCCGTCATGGCTTCATATCCAGCTTGTGTGGCTGGTACCTTTACCATAACATTGGGTTCTCCAATGGCTTTAAAAAGACGTTTTCCTTCTTCGATGGTACTGTTTGTATCATTACATAAAAATGGATCTACTTCAATGGAGATATAACCATCATTTCCATCATCATAGAGAGGTCTAAGCATTCTTGCTGCTGTTTGTATATCTTCAATTGCTAATGCTTCATATTTCTCTTTAGCCGACTTTCCTTCTAAAGAAGCAAGTTGCTCTTTATAGGCAGGAGAAGTAGTAATGGCATTTGCAAATATAGCAGGGTTTGATGTTGCTCCATTAACAATACCTTTTTCTAACAATGTAGAAAACTCATTTTTTAAATAATCTCGCTCAATAAAATCCAACCATAATGAAAAGTTAATTTCTCTGTTTACCATTGCCCTATACTCCATATGTTATTCGTCATATTGCCAACTCCAATCCCTCCAAGAACCAAAATCAGTCTCTTTTTCCAGTGTGTCATCTAGTCGGTCTAAAAAGTCATTACGCTCTATCAATGTTGCACCCCAAGTCACTAGGTGAGGTGTCTCAACCTGACAATCGATAAAATCATAACTTTTTTTCACACAAATACCACTTAATGCACATAGAGAAATGCGTGAAGCATTTGACATTAACGAAAACATTGATTCTCCAAAAAAACCTCTGCCTAAAGCAAGACCATAAAGACCACCAACCAGTTTACCCTCATAATAGGTTTCTACAGAGTGTGCAAAACCCCTATAATGTAATTCAATATACGCTGCTTTCATTTCATCACTTAACCACGTACCTTCTTGTCCTGCTCGTGGAACATTGGAACAATGGCTAATAACTGCTTCAAAATTTTGGTCAAAGCGTACTTCAAAACCTTTATTACGCAAAACACGCCTAAATGATTTACTTATTTTAAACTTTTTAGGAAAAAGAACTAAACGAGGATTAGGAGACCACCATAAAAGAGGATCTTCTGGACTATACCAAGGGAAAATTCCCTCTTTATAAGCTTGTAAGATTCTATTAGGGTTTAAGTCCCCTCCAAAGGCAACCAAACCCTCTTCGGGTGCTTCCCTTGCTGAAGGAAAAACATGGACTTTATTTAACTTGGGAAGGTAGTATTCATCATCATATATTGAAGACAAAGTCTAACTGCTCCTGCTTATACGTTACTTTGACCGTACCACCTTCTCTAAGTTCACCAAACAATATCTCATCTGTTAAAGCTTCTTTAATCTTTTGATCAATGACACGTGCAATTTCTCTAGCACCATAAACATCAGAGTAACCCTCTTTTGCAAGGTAGTTACGTGCTTTTTTACCCAATTTAATCTGAATATTTTTAGCTTCCATTTGTTTGTTTAGTTTAACAATCTCACGATCAACAATCAACTCAATATCTTCTATTGACAAATGCTTAAAGGTTAATACGCCACTTAAACGGTTTCTAAACTCTGGAGAGAAGAAATCATTTAAGGCATTATCTGTCTTCTTAGAGTCATCTTTGTTGAAGCCCATAACATTGGCTTCTTTTGTTCCAAGATTTGAAGTCATAATCAGCACAACATTTTTAAAATCACTTAGCATTCCATTGTTGTCTGTTAATTTAGCCCCATCCATTACTTGAAGTAAAATATTCATAATATCTGGATGTGCTTTTTCAACCTCATCAAGCAGTAAAACCATATGTGGATTCTTTTTAACCATTTCAGTAAGTAATCCACCTTGTTCATAACCAACATAACCTGGAGGGGCACCAATAAGACGTGAAAGTGCATGTTTTTCCATGTACTCACTCATATCAATACGCTCAAAGTGAATGTCCATACTTTCAGCCAACTCAGTACTTAGTGCTGTTTTACCGACCCCTGTAGGGCCTACAAATAAGAATGAACCTATTGGAGCATTCTCTTTATTGAGTCCTGCATAGGAACGTTTAATAGCTTGAACTACCGTATCAACAGCTTCATCTTGACCAATAATCTTGGACTTAATCTCATCTGACATATCTTTTAACTTCGAAACATCATCACTAGAGACTACTGTTGATGGAAGCTTTAACATACGTGCAACTGAAGTTTCAATATCTTCACGTGTTACATTGACATCTTTTTGGTCACGTAACATAAAGTGTGCACCCACTTCATCAATAATATCCATTGCCTTATCTGGTAAGAATCTGTCATGTAAGTATTTAACACTTAACTCTACTGCTGCTTTCAATGATTCATCTGAAAAAGTAATTTGATGATAGGCTTCATACTTATCTTTTATACCTCTTAAAATAACCAATGTGTCTTCTGCTGAAGGTTCATCAATGTCTATTTTAGAAAAACGACGTGAAAGTGCTTTGTCTTTGTCTAAATAGTTTCTATATTCAGCAAAAGTAGTTGCTCCAATACATTTTAATTCACCTCTTGCTAATGCAGGTTTTAATAAGTTGGCAGCATCCATACTACCTCCAGAAGTTGCACCAGCACCTACTAAAGTATGAATTTCATCAATAAAGATTATTGATTTTTTAACCGTTTGAATTTCAGTTAAAATACCTTTTAAACGTTTTTCAAAATCACCTCTATATTTTGTTCCAGAAATCATTGCCCCTAAATCTAAAGCAAAGATCGAAGAGTTCTTAAGCACATCTGGTACTTTGTCTTCTGCAATCAAAAGTGCTAAACCTTCAGCAATGGCTGTTTTACCAACACCTGGTTCACCAACTAACAGTGGGTTATTCTTTTTACGACGACACAGTGTTTGCATTACTCTGTCAATCTCTTGTGCACGTCCTATAATTGGATCAATCTTACCAGACTTTGCTACAGCTACTAACTCTGTTGTGTACGCTTTAAGGTTTGGAAGTGATTCATCTTCCTCATCAGTATCTGCCTCATCAGCTGTAGATGAATGTGAAATAACTTCTAAAATATCCAAACGGTTCACACCTTCATGTATTAAAACCGTATAAGCATAAGACTCTTCTTGGGTAAAAATAGACGCTAATAAATCACCTATTTGTGCTTCTGCTTTACCTGATGCATTAATATGTGAAACCATGTCGTTCATAACGTTAGAAAGGGTCACTGTTTCATAGGGATTATGGTCTTTTCCATCTTCTAAAGTTTCCATAACTGGATTACTTGTTTCTACATATTCCAATATAAGTTCTTTCATTTCATCAACATCTCCACCAGCTGACTTTAAAATTTCTGAACCTGTATTACTTTTTAAAATCGTTAAAAAGATATGTTCTAAAGTTAAGTACTCATGCTTATTTGCTTTTGCATACTGCACAGAGTCCCTAAAAATATTGTTTAATTCTATACTTATCATTTTGTCTCCTTCAAAAATGTTTTTATAACTATACTTCTTCCATCGTTGCTAAAAGTGGAAATCCATTACTTTTAGCCAATGTTTTAACTTGATGTACTTTTGTTTCAGCTATTTGATAGGTAAAAATACCACAGACACCTTTTCCTGCTTCATGAATCTCTAGCATAATTTGCTCTGAATCATGTAAGCTTTTATGAAATACATGCATTAAGACTTCTACCACAAATTCCATACTTGTATAGTCATCATTGTGTAATAGCACTTTATATTTCGTAGGTTCACCCAACGCTAACTTAGTTTCCAGTTCTTCTTGTATATTTGGCAAGATCTTTCCTCTTCAGTTGTTACTTAATTAGTATAGCAGTATTATGTTAGAATTCCCATATTTTTTTTGGAGTTTAACCATGAATCCACTTTTTGTTACAGCTACTAATACCAATGTCGGTAAAACTTATACAACGCTAAAACTTATAGAAAGCTTTTCCAAAGAAGGTATTTCTGTTGGCGTATGCAAACCTATTGAAACAGGAGTCATAACAGAACCTTTAGATGCAAAAGCCCTGCTAGATACTGTAAAACAATATAATTCAGCGTTTCAAGACCTCACTCCAAGAGACATTACAGCCTATACTTTTAAACTTCCTGCAGCTCCTTTTTGTGCTGATAAAACACAAATAATTCGTATAGAAAAAATTAAAACTAAAATTTTAGAACTTCAAAAACTTTGTGATTTACTCATTATAGAAGGAGCTGGTGGTCTAATGGTACCTATCACAAAGGAGTATAGAATGATTGATTTAGCAAAAGATTTAAACCTCAAAACCCTTTTGGTTACGCCTTCTAAATTAGGCTGTATTAATGATACTTTACTTAGTATGGAGGCACTCAAAAAATATGATATCCCTTTTGACTGGTGTGTGAATCTTTTTGAAGATAAACATGAATTTAATGAGGTAACCAAACCTTACTATGATGCAGTATTTACCCACTGGTGGTGTTTAGATAAAGGCATAAAAAGCTTTACCTTAAAAACTATAGAGGAGAGTTAAAGACTTCATAAGCGTTTATTGCTATAATTTTTTAATTAGAATTAGATATATAATCTATGGTTATATACTTAGGTTATATATTTAAAAAAGTTATTATGAAGGAGTACCAATAATATGGCTGATGAAGCACAAACACGTTTATTAGAACTACAGATGGAAGATTTAAAAGCTACTTATGGCATCGCAAAAGATGCCCCTAAAAGTACCACTAACAACGACCGTAGTGAAAACAGTAGAAAAATTGCAGCACTTTATGAAGATGCTGCTGAATATGAAGAAGAGTTGGAAACTTTTGAGAAAGAGTTAGAGATTGTACAGAACAATGAAATTAAAGATATTGTTAATGCCTTAAAAGAAGTCTTTCCCAATTATGAAGGTGACTATTTAAAAGAGATAAAAGCTGTACTTGAAGCTTACTGGACACAGTTTGTAGAAGTTGATAAAACACACCCCAAAGAAGAATTAACCCATATTAAAGAACAGGAGTTTTCTCAATATAGTGATGAACTAAGTGCTAAAGTTAAAAGTGCTTTAATCAAAAGATGGGAAATGTTAGTAAGCATAAAAAAAGAACATGTTGCAGAAGAACGAGCAGAAATGAAACTTCGAGGAATGAAGCCAGACCACATTAGAAAAGTTTATAGAAAATATCATGGCTTAGAATAAACACCAAGTTAGGTTTGAAACCCTAGCTTATTTTAAATTAACTTTTTTACACATCATCTAAACATAATAGCACTATAATCAACTCTACGGAGAACATAAGATGAAAATATTATTATTAGAAGATGACCCCCTACTCTCAAAAATACTCACAAAACATCTTTCATTGACTTATGAGGTAACACCTGTTTATGATGGTCATACAGCCTTAGAAAAAGTAGAAAATGAAAAGTTTAACTTGCTTATTTTAGACTCCAATGTGCCAGGTCTTACAGGTCTTGACCTAATTAAAGAGTTACGTTCTTATAATGATACCACGCCGATTATAATGATAACAGCCTATCAAGATACGCTACACCTCAAAAAAGCTTTTACCCATGGCTGTAATGACTACATAAAAAAACCCTTTGAACTTGATGAACTTGACATGCGTATCGACAATATTACCCGTACCTTTAACATCGAACAAAACCAACTGATAGATGTAGGAAACGAAATTTTATTTGATGCTTTAAATAACCAAGTCATTAGTAAAGAAGAAAAAACATTTTCTCTTGCTAAAAAAGAGTCTGAACTTTTAAACTACTTGGCAACCAACCGAAGCAGAACAATCTCCAAGGAAGAACTAACACAAAACTTATGGACGTATGAAACCATGCCAAGTGATGCAACACTACGCGTTTACATTAGAAACTTAAGAGCTTTAATTGGTAAAGATAGCATTGAAACCATTCGTGGAATGGGGTACCGTCTTGTATCATGATGAACGTCGAGGACTGATTAGCTTTTTATTAATTTATGTCTCATCTTCCCTTCTAATGCTTGGAAGCATCGGATATTTTTATTATCATGAACGTCTCTTATCCATAGATAGAATATGTGGTGTTAGTATGCAAAATATTGCCATGCATGTGGAAACCACAATTCGTAATAAAAATGATACTTCTAAATTTTTTGATCACGATAGAGTCATGAAAGTTGCCTTCTATACCAAAGACAAAAAAGTTATCAAATCTAAACTCAGTACCCAGGAAATTAATTTTGAAGATATTAATCATAGAGGGAGGGAATCGGCTTTTTACATCAAGAAGCTAGAACACCCTATTAATAACATTCACTACATTGTTATTGAAGATTCAAAGCTTACCACAACCATGCATGAACTCAAGAAATTTATTTGGTTTAGTCTTTTTCTAGCCAGTATCTTTATTGCTTTTATAGGATATTTTTTGAGTCGTTTACTGCTTAATCCTGTCAAAGAAAACTTTGCCATGTTAAGCCGTTTTATGAAAGATTCAGCCCATGAGCTAAATACTCCAGTAACAGCCTTGATGATGTCTGCAAACTACCTTAAAAAAAAGTATGACAAAGAGATGGTAGAACATATGTTAATGTCATCAAAAATGATTTCAGAAACCTATAACTCCATTGCCTATTTGGCTTTTCATGACTTAGACATAGAAATTAAAGAAGAGTTTGATTTAGCTGAACATATCCATGCTTCCATAAAATATTTTCAAGAAATTGCAGCCAGTAAAAATATTAATATTAATACCGAACTTAACACTTTAATAATTAATATGGATAAAAATAGTATGCGAAAACTTATCAATAATCTCATCTCCAATGCCATTAAATACTCTTATAAGAACAAAAGCATCGATATTTCACTACAAGATAATATTTTAAAAATCAAAGACCAAGGATTAGGGATAGACAAAGAAAATCAAAAAAAAATTTTTAAACGTTATAAGCGTGTCAATACAAAAGGTTCTGGTGGTTTTGGTATAGGATTAGACATTGTGATGGGAATTTGTAGGAGTAATAACATTGAAATTTCACTGGAATCAGAGATTAAAAAAGGGAGTACTTTTACACTTGTATTCCCTTAAAACAAGGAAAGAACCTTGTCAAAAAGTTTTTAGAAATAAAAAACCTATTTATATCTAAAAGTAATACGACCTTTATCAAGGCTGTATGGGGTTAACTCAACTTTTACTTTGTCACCTGGTAAGATTTTAATGTAGTGCATTCTCATCTTTCCAGCAATGTGACATAAAATAATATGTCCATTATCAAGTTCAACTCTAAAAGTTGCGTTAGGTAAAGCTTCAACTACTTTACCATCAATTTCTATTACATCATCTTTAGCCATTAATTCTCCTTTGAATTGGTACTGTTATTCTTATACTTTGATATTGTTTATAAATTGTGGGTTGGATTTGCATCTGTTAAAATAACAGCTTTTCCATCTACAATTGCTACGGTATGTTCATAATGAGAGGTACGCAGTCCATCATGACTCACCACCGACCATTTATCTTCTAAAATTTTAGGCTCATCGGATTGCTGACAAACCATCGGTTCTAAACAGAAGACCATACCATTTTTAATTTTTGGACCCTGTTTAGGATTACCATCAACATAATTAGGGATATTTGGTTCTTCATGAGGTTTTTTGCCAATTCCATGACCACAAAAATCTCGTAAAGGTACATAGCCTCGTGCCAAAATAAACTTTTCTAAAGTATCTGATAGCTCTTTAAATCTCATACCCACATGAATATTTTCTATTGCATGGTATAAAGAATCTTTAGCACAAGCTATAAGCTCTTCATCTTCTTTAGAAATTTTACCTATTGGCATGGTAATCGCTGCATCACCAAAATAACCATCTATTTTTGTTCCTAAGTCCAATCCAAGTATATCACCCTCTTTAATCTTTTGATCAGTAGGTGTTCCATGTATACATACTTCATTAAGAGAAGTACAAACAGAACCTGTAAAACCATAGAGACCTTTAAATGAGGGTTCAGCCCCATGCTCTCGAATAAAAGCTTCACCCATAGCATCAATCTCTTTAAGCGTCATTCCAACAGTAACATTTTCTCGGAGGTATTTAAGTGTTTTACCAACGATTGACCCAGCTAATGCTAGCTTGGTCAATTCGTCAGGTTTACGAAGTGCAATTGCCATTATAGACCTACTGATCCTAATGTTTCGTATTTATTCATATAAATTTGTGCTTCAATCTTTCTCATTGTATCAAGGGCAACTTGAACAATAATAAGTACAGCAACCCCACCAAAATAGAAGGCTGCACCAATTGAGTTAATTAGTATAAATGGTAACGTTGAAATCAGTGCCAAATAAAATGCCCCTGAACCTGTTAATCTACTTGCCACTTCATTAATGAATTCTTTAGTGTGTTCACCAGGACGCACACCAGGAATAAATCCACCTTGACGTTTTAAGTTATCAGCAATGTCTTTTGCATTAAAGACAATTGAAGCATAAAAATAAGCAAAGAACACAACCAGTATAAATGTTGCAGCATTAAACGCCATACCCCCTGGGGCTAAAGCATCAGCAACCATTTTGGCATATTCATTATCTGAACTTCCTAACATCGTCAGAGGGAACATTAAAACAGCTGAAGCAAAAATTGGAGGAATAACCCCTGCAAGGTTTACTTTAATTGGAATATAGTTCATTACTCTTTTGTCTTGATTTTGCATAATTGTTTTTCTTGAGTAAGAAATAGGAATTCTACGCTCACCAAGCTCAATATAGATAATAACAAAAATTGTTAAGAAAATAATTACTACCATCGCCAATACAGCTAAGAATGATAATGCTCCTGTATTTACTGAAGTCATTGTGTTCGAAATAGCCGAAGGAATTCCTGAAACAATACCAGCAAAAATAATGAGTGAAATACCATTACCAATACCAGACTGTGTAATACGTTCACCAATCCACATTAATAACATCGTACCAGTTAACATAGAAACAACAGTAATAATGGTAAAAGTCATTGGATCAATAAGTACAGCACCATTCATATTTTGAAGTCCCACAGAGACACCAAAGGCTTGAACAACAGTAATTACAATGGTTGCATAACGAATGATTTGCATGTATTTTTGCATTCCATCACGCTCTTTTTTCATTTGACCAATTGCAGGAAAAGTAGCAGCCATAAGTTCCATTACAATCGACGCTGTAATGTAGGGCATAATTCCAAGTGAAATAATTGAGAAACGCTCAATCGCACCACCAGAGAACATGTTAACCATGTCCCCCACACCCTGACCATTAAAAAATGAGGCAATAACGGTAGTATCAACACCTGGAACTGGTACGTATGCTAAAACTCTGTAGGCAAATAGAAATCCAAAAGTAATCAGTATTTTCTGAGTTAAAGCATTACTCATGGCTAGTTACCACTCGTTGTAACAGCTTCATCTTTGATTTTAGCTGCTAAATCTTTAGCACCTGCACCAATAAGCTTTACTTTTGTTACCGTTTTTTGAAGTTTATATACAGACGCTATTGTCTCCATAGTAATTTCAGAAAGTTCTGCAACTGCTTTGTTTTTATCAACATTAATTGAATGAGGTTTAACTACTCTAGAAGTAAAACCAATTTTTGGTAATCTTCTGTAAAGTGGCATTTGTCCACCTTCAAAACCTCTTTTAGCTGAATAACCAGTTCTTGACTTCTGACCTTTGTTACCACGTCCTGAAGTTTTACCTGTTCCTGAACCTGCACCACGACCTACACGTTTTCTATTACGTGTAGAACCTGCTGCTGGTTGTAAATTATGTAATGCCATATCTACTTCCTTATTTCTTAACTTTTACAAGAGCATCAATTGTTGCTCTTACTAGGTTGTTAGGATTGTTAGAACCTAAAGACTTTGCAATAACATCTTGAATCCCTGCAAGTTCAAGTACTGGTCTCATCGCACCACCGGCGATTGTTCCTGTACCTTCAGATGCTGGTCTTAAGATAATACGGCTTGCACCAGTTTTTTGTTGAACATCATGAGCAATAGTTGACCCCTTAACATTAACATGTACTAGAGATTTGAAAGCGTCATCAACTGCTTTTTTAATCGCATCTGGAACTTCTTTCGCTTTACCTGTACCATAACCAATTGTACCATTTTTGTCACCAATAACCACAAGTGCAGTAAATCTAAAACGTCTACCACCCTTTACAACTTTAGTAACACGACCAATGTTTACGATTTTCTCTTCAAATTTTTCTCTATCGATATTTTCTGCTAACATTCATCTTCTCCTTAAAACTTAATTCCAGCTTCTCTAAGAGCGTCTGCAAATGCTGCAACAACACCATGATAGAGATAACCGTTTCTATCGAAAACAATATTTTCAATATTTTTAGCTTTAAGAGCATCTGCCATTGCAGCAGCCACTTTTTTAGCATCTTCTTGATTTGCTTTTAAACCCATCTTCTTACCATCAGCAGAAGCAAGTGTTACCCCAGCAACATCATCAAT
Organism: uncultured Sulfurovum sp.; assembly: GCA_902727935.1. Lineage (GTDB taxonomy): Bacteria > Campylobacterota > Campylobacteria > Campylobacterales > Sulfurovaceae > UBA1140. Next base: position 83,606 of record CACVAX010000038.1, read on the forward strand.
CGCTTGAGCATAAAAGTGTTTGTTTGATTTAAAAACAGATACTCTTGGAAGTGCTTCTGAACCAGAAATTTTTCCTCTTACTCTTCTTTTACGTTGAATTCTAAGTTTGTTTTTTCTTTTTTGAATACTTTTTAACATCTTATGCTCCTATTAACTTGCTGATTTTCCAGCTTTTCTGACAATAACTTCATCAGTATACTTAACACCTTTACCTTTGTAAGGCTCTGGTGGTCTAAAGCTTCTAATCTCAGCAGCAACTTGACCAATAGTCTGTTTGTCTGTACCCGAAAGGTGAATAAGGTTTTTCTCAACTTTTACTTCAATTCCTTCTGGAATGGCATAATCAATTGGATGTGAGAAACCAAGTTGTAAGTTAAGCGTTTTGCCTTGAACAGCAGCTCTATAACCAACACCATTGATTTCTAAAGATTTTGTAAAACCTTTGTCTAAACCTTCGATAATATTTGCAAATAAAGCTCTGTAAGTTCCCCAAAAAGCTGCACTCTCTTTTGAGTCTCCAACTTTTCCAAACGTTACTTCAGCACCTTCAATAGAAATTTCAACTCTACCGTGCGTTTCTAATCTTTTTTCATCTTTACCTTTTTTGGCAACGATTACAGTACCATCAACAGATACATCAATACCACTAGCAACAGCTACGGGTTTTTTTCCTACTCTTGACATATCTACTCCTTACCAAATACTACACAGAACTTCACCACCAACAGACTGTTTAAATGCTTCATCATTAGCAATTACACCCTTGTTAGTAGATACTACTAATGTTCCGTATCCATTTTTAAAAGATTTAACTTCAGCTGCACTTTGGTAAACACGTCTACCAGGCTTAGAAATTTTCTTAACTTCATTGATTACACTGTGACCATTTTCATCGTACTTAAGTACAACTTTGATTGTCTTCTTGTTACCATCTTCTTTTACTTTAAAACTCTCAAGGTATCCCTTGTCTACTAAAATAGAAACTGTAGCCTCAATTGTTTTTGAGTGAAGTAGCGTGGTCACGTCTAGTCTTCTTTGTGCAGCATTTCTTATTCGAGTAAGAGAGTCTGCAATTATATCTGTCATCATCTTTTACTTCTCCTTTACCAGCTTGATTTTCGCATACCAGGGATTAAACCCTCGTTTGCCATTTTTCTTAAACAAATTCTACAAATACCAAAATCTTTATATACAGAATGTGGTCTACCACAAATACTACATCTAGTATATGCTCTTGATGAGAATTTTGGTTCTCTCTTTTGCTTAGCAATCATTGATTTTTTAGCCATTAGTTCTTTCCTTTAGCGAAAGGCATTCCGAGTTTCTCTAAAAGAACAAATGCCTCTTTATCGTTTTCAGTACTTGTTACAACTGTAATATTCATACCGTGAGTTTTAATGATGCTATCAAATTCTACTTCTGGGAACATAAGTTGTTCTTGAAGACCAAAGTTGTAGTTACCACGTCCATCGAAACCTTTTCTAGGTGTACCACGGAAATCTTTTACTCTTGGTAGTGCAATAGAAACCAATTTATCAAAGAAGTTATACATGTTTTCACCACGTAAAGTTACTCTAATTCCTGAAGGTGCACCCTCTCTAGCTTTAAAACCAGCAACTGATTTTTTAGCATTTACAACCACTGCTTTTTGACCTGCAATTAAAGAGATGGTATCTACCATGTTTGCGATAAGTTTGTTGTCCTTACCTTCTTCACCAGCACCAACAGAGATATTAATCTTCTCAAGCTTAGGTGTCTGCATTACATTTTTAATCTCAAGCTCTTCACGAAGAGTTGCTGTAATGTCATTGTACTTTTGCTTCATTCTACTCATAGTATTAAGCCTCTACTTTTTTTACATTAGAAATATGTATTGGCATCTCTTTATTCTCGAAACCACCATCTTTATTTTCTTCACTTGGTTTAACAGCTTTCTTAGCAAGTTTACAACCCTCAACGATTACTGCGTCTTGTTTTGTAAGTACTTTAAGAACGGTTGCTGTTGTTCCCTTGTCATCACCAGCGATAACCAAAACTTGGTCACCCTTTTTAATATTAAATTTTTTATTTGCCATTACCATACCTCTGGAGCAAGTGATACAATTTTCATGAATCCAGCGTATCTAGTTTCTCTAGCTACAGGTCCAAAAATACGTGTACCAATTGGTTGTTTTTTGTCATCAATAATTACAGCAGCATTGTCGTCGAATCTGATTAAAGAACCATTTTCTCTTTGAATCTCTTTATGAGTTCTAACAACAACGGCTTTAACTACCTTACCTTTTTTAACTTTTCCTGTTGGAAGTGCTTTTTTAACAGAAGCAACAATAACATCACCTACAGAAGCATATCTTCTTTTAGAACCACCAAGAACTTTGATACACATAATTTCTTTTGCACCAGAATTATCAGCAACGGTTAATCTTGTAAAACCTTGGATCATTACTCTTCTCCTTCTTTTACAATTTCAACCAGTCTGAAAGTTTTTCTTTTTGACATTGGTCTACACTCAATAGCAGAGATGGTATCTCCTACTTTTGCTGTAGCTTTTTCATCATGAATAAGATACTTTTTAAATCTTTTTACAGTTTTGTGGTATCTTGGGTGAATAACTTTTCTTTCTACAACGATTGTAGCTGTTTTTTCACCTGCAATTTTAATCACAGTACCTGTTATTTGTCTTTTTGGCATACTTGCACCCCTTACTTCGCAGCAGCTGTAATAGCTGTTTGAATTCTAGCGATATCTTTTTTCGCTACTCTTAACTCACTAGTATTAGTAAGTTGCATTGTTTTTTGCTTTGCTTTAAGACCAAAAAGCTCAAGCTTTTTTTCTTTTAACATTGCTGTTAATTCTTCAACTGTTTTAGTTTGAATATCAGTATATTTCATTACTATCCTTCGCAGCGATAATTTTACATTGGAATGGAAGTTTATGCAAAGCAAGTGTTAACGCTTTACGAGAAACGTCTTCAGGAACACCAGCAACTTCAAATACAATTCTTCCTGGCTTAATATTCATTACCCATTCTTCAACTGCACCTTTACCTTTACCCATTCTTGTTTCAAGAGGTTTTCTTGTAAGAGGCTTATCAGGAAAAACTCTAATCCAAGATTTACCTTGTCTTTTCATTTCACGTGTCATGGTAATTCTGGCAGCTTCAATTTGTCTTGAGTTAATTCTACCAGCAGATACTGCTTTTAGTGCATACTCACCAAATTCAATCTTATTACCATTAAACGATTTACCTCTGTTACGACCCTTCATTACCTTACGGTATTTTGTTCTCTTAGGCATTAACATAACTATTCACCTCTCTTTTGACGTGGCTTACGACCACCTCTTTTTTCTTCTTTTGGTTCAGCTTGAATACCTTTAGCAAGAACTTCACCTTTGAAGATCCATACTTTAATACCAATGATTCCGTAAGTAGTTTGTGCTTCAGCAAAACCGTAATCAATTTTAGCTCTAAGTGTGTGCAAAGGAACTCTACCCTCTAAGTACCACTCGGTTCTCGCCATCTCAGCTCCACCAAGTCTACCAGATACAGAAACTTTAATTCCTTTTGCGCCAGACTTTAATGCCCCTTGAATAACTTTTTTCATTGCACGTCTAAAAGCAACACGTCTTTCAAGTTGTGTAGCTACGTTTTCAGCAGCCAATTGACCAGAAGCTTGAGCTCTTTTTTCTTCTTTAATGTTAAGAGAAATATCTTTTTTGAACATTTTATTTAAAGTCGTTTTTAACTTCTCAATATCTGCACCTTTTTTACCAATAATGATACCAG
>CACVAX010000039.1 GCA_902727935.1 uncultured Sulfurovum sp.
GTGAGGGTTATATTATTTAGAAAGTCTCCATAGAAAGTAGAGATGGTGAGTAGTTCTTCTTTTATTTCATATTTAAAACACTCTGTTACTTTTTTAGGTATATTATTGTGACTTAAGACCACATCGTCTATTTTGATTTTGTCAATATGTTTAGTTTCAATGGCATTGTTTTTGAGTGTATAGACTAAGGCATCTTTTGTTAAACAACCTCTACCTGGACCTACAGGAATATCCATCTTCTTAGCTTGAATAACAAACTCCCAAACAATGAGCATGTACCCCGGGAATTTCATGTTATTGATAATGTCCATTTCAACTTGAAGTCGGTCACGGTATTCTTGATGACGCTCTTCAGGGACAATTTCTAAACGTTTCTCTAAACCTTTTTCACAAAGATGGTTAAAGATAACGATGTCATTTTCCAAAGAGTATTCTGCCTCTTCAGGAAGCGTTACGCCTTCATCGGCTGCTGTTTGCAATGCAAATTTAAAGTTAGGAGGAGTAGGGTTTCCAAGTTTGATTTCTAGGTTACATTTCTCAGCTATCTCTTGGGTGTTGGCAATGGCTTCTGGCATGTCAGCAAAAAGTTCAGCCATTTGGTCGGGTGACTTTACGTAAAACTCATGCACCGAGTGACGCATACGGTTTGGATCATCGTAGAGTTTGTTCATCGCGATACACATAAACGCCTCATGTGCATCAGCATCTTCTTGTAAGGTGTAGTGGGTGTCATTGGTTGCAATGATTTTTACCCCTGTTTCTTTCGAGATTCGCATGATGTCTTTGTCAATGTTAAACTGATGGTCAATCCCATGACGCATAAGCTCCATGTAGTAGTCATCACCAAAAACTTCTTTGTAACGCAGGGCTACTTTTTTGGCTTCATCATAACCTAAAGCGCCATTTTTAACATTACGCTCTGACAAGTTCAAGTGCCAATTCACTTCCCCTTGAAGACAAGCAGAAGAACAGATAAGCCCTTCTGAATGCTCTTTTAACATTGACCAGTTGATACGTGGATAGTAATAGAAACCGTGCATGTAAGCTTGTGAACTTAGGTACATAAGGTTCTTGTATCCCACATCATTTTTAGCATAAAGACAGAGGTGAAAACGCTTACGGGTAGATTTGTCACCGATTTCATCTTCATTATGAATGTAGGCTTCCATACCTATAATAGGTTTGATTCCATTCTTTTTCATGGTGTTATAAAAGGTAATGGTTCCAAACATATTTCCATGGTCAGTCATGGCAACAGAGTCCATGCCGAGTTCTTTTATTTTCTTTGCAAGAACGTCTATTTTATTCGCACCATCGAGCATAGAGTATTCGGTATGTAGGTGTAGGTGGGTGAATTTTGTTTTACTTAAAGCTGGTAAATCTTCTGGTTCTTGTGACATGGGTTTGCCTTAAAAAATATGGTTGTTTTATTTGGTTGAATATAGCATATTTTTTTTTAGGGGTGGGTGAAAGGTTCTTAGATTTTTTCTTTACAAATTTTGCAAGTTATATAGGAAGGTTTATTTCTTAATCGTTCTCTTTTTATATCCATTGTATAAGATTCTGTTTTTTCTAAGTATTTTTCTAATTCATTCATATATAGATTGTATTTTTCGGTAAAACCTTTTGATTGAGATTCAATAAGTTTTCTGATAATTTTTCCTAGTGTTGTATGCACTTCAAACTCTCTCATTATTGAAATTGGATTTAACTCATTTAGCTTCTTTTTTAAATTTATATCTTCTTTTAGGGTGGCATTGGGTAAACCATTTTTAATTTCAGAGTCATCTAAAGGGTGAATCCATTGTCCATGAGCAATTTTATTTCTAATTCTAGACGGTTCTTCTATGTATTTTTGTAATAACAAAAGGAGTTTATTTTTCTTTTCTTGAATTAGGAGTTTTTCTTCTTTAAATTCTTGACATAGACGTCCAACTTGATTTGTTTGATTATTGTCTTTTAATAGTTGTATAGATTTTTCTTTTTCTATAAAATTATATCTTTCTATCTTATCAAAAGAATAGTTAATTAACTTTTTCCATTTGTCAAATATTCCTTTTACCTTCAACATACTATTAATCTCATTTGTAGTAAATGCATTGGGAGTATATATGATTTGAATAAATTGAGCTTCTGACCAAGCACTATAGGCTAAAGCTAACAAATTTACTCTCATGTCTTCTTTCAGTGTATTTGATTTTTGTATGGATTCGTTAATATCTTGGTTTAATTGTTTAATTACTTTTCTAAGATGCTGTACATTTTTAGTTTGTTTTTGAAACAACTTTTAATCCTGAGTAGTTACATGATGGGTCTATAGTGGGGGGGGACGGAATTGAACCGTCTTCACAAAATTGTGTTTTATCCTTGTCTACCCCATAAAGTTACCTTTATAGACCCAAGTGATTATACTCTAAAAGATTTAAGGTACATGAATTCTTGATAAATTAAAAAAACATAGCTAAAATAGTACTAAATAATCTACTAAAAAGGATATTCAATATGACACGAATTTTAGCAAACTACACAACAACTATTTCAGAACTTAAAAAAAGTCCTTCATCTGTTATAGAAAATGCGAATGGAGAGAGCATCGCTATTTTAAATCATAATAAAGCGAGTGCTTACCTTGTGCCTAGTGATGTGTATGAGAACATGATGGAGATGTTAGACGAGTACTATTTGATACAACAAGTTAAAGAGAGATTGGACTATAAAGAGAGTGATTTAATAGAAGAGAATATAAAGTAAAATCTTTTTTAAGCCTTTCGGCGAATTTTTGAAGGTTTATCAGTTTTTATTAATGGTGGATAAAATCCACCCTACAAACAACCATTTAGCTCTCATTGTATTATTTTTTATAGAATTTATTCCAGCTATAACTCCTAAAAAGTGTTATTTTTACTAAGTATACTTCGTAAAAATCATCTTTAGAATTGGAGTTTTCGACTTCAAATACATTTAAGTGATATTGTAGCTCAAAAAGGCTACAATAAAAATAAAAAGGATTGACTGTGACATTAGATACAACGGTTAGAGCAAGAGTTGATAGTAATCTAAAAAAAGAAGTTGAAGAGATTTTACAAGAAGTTGGACTTAGTACTTCACAAGCTATCACACTATTTTTAAAGCGTATTAAGTATGAGAAAGGAATTCCTTTTGAGTTAAAGGTTCCTAATGCAATAACTATTCAAGCAATGGAAGAGGCAGAACAAAATGATGGAGAGACAATTAGTTTTGAGGAGTTTCTAGAAGAAAGTCAAGCTGATGCTAAAACTCTTTAGGGCGAAAACATTTTTAAAAGATTATCGAAAAATTAAATTTACGGATAAAACCTATTTAAAATATGTAGTTTCTATAACAACTCTGTTAAAAGAAGAGCATTTACCTAAAGAAGCTTTAGACCATCCATTAAAAGGTAACTATAGCCAATTTAGAGAGTTTCATGTTAGTGGAGACTTACTTGTTATTTACTATATAGAAGATGAAACTTTGAAGCTTGTTCGTATTGGCTCCCATTCAGATCAGAGTTGTTTGATTAATGTTGATGAAGAAGAGTAAAAAAGGATAAATTATGAAACAAACATTTGAAGTAAAAAATGTAAAGTGTGGTGGTTGTGCTAATACTTTGAAAAAATCTCTTTTAGATGAGTTTGGTGAAGTAGAGGTAGACCTTGAAGTTGAACCTCGAAAAATTACGCTTGATGTAGAAGAGACCCAAATAGAAGCTTTAAAACTAAAACTTCGTTCTTTGGGTTATCCTTTAACTACGGATGAATTGAATACATTTCAAACAGTTGGCACAACAGCGAAGAGTTTTGTTTCTTGTGCCATTGGTAAAATGGATGAAAACAAGTAGGGGATTAGTCACAAAACTCTAAAAGCATTCCATCTTTAACAGCTTGATAGGTCTCAACACCGGAGAAATGTTTAACGATTTCAAGTCCAAAACATAAAGCAGTTCCCGGTCCTCGTGAAGTCATGATATTTCCATTCACTACTACAGCTTGGTCTTCTCTATAGCCAGGGTGGTTTACTTCATCTTTTGCACCAGGATAACAAGTGTAGTTATTGCCTAAAACACCAGCTGTTTTGAGGGCAAAGGCTGCTGCACAAATAGAACCTATCATTTTATCTTTAGCTTGAAACTCTTTTAAAAGTCTTTGAACAGTTTCATTTTCGGCTAAGATGTACGTTCCATCCCAACCACCAGGTAAGAGAATCATGTCAAAATCTTCTTCGATGACATTGGTAATGGAGGTGTCAGCTTGAATGGTAATGCCATTTGCTCCCAATACCAAGTCAGGGTCATCATCTTCTCCATCCATATGAGCAACACGTACGTCTATACCTGCACGTCTTAGTACATCAATGAGGGAAACTGCTTCTACTTCTTCAAATCCTTGGGCTAGGGGTAATAATATTGTTGCCATGTTTTAACCTTTATGCTTTTTAGGAATTATAACGCAGTTTTTTACTAAAAAATATTATAAAAAATTGAATTAAAATACTTATGATATAATTTAATAAATTCTTAATAAAGTATACTAATGGAAAAAAAATTACAGTTCTATCTTAAAAATTTGCTACATAATGGTGGAAGTGACTTACATCTTAAGTCTGGTGCAATTGTACGTCTTCGTGTTCGAGGAGACCTACTTAAATTGGGTGATAAAAGGGTTTCTCATGAAGAGTTGGATGGTATTGCACAAGAAATTTTAACTACAGAACAATATGAACAATTAGTAAGTACAAAAGAGTTGGACTGTACTTATGTATTAGATGAGCATAATCGTTTTCGTGTAAACTTTTTTTATCAGTTGGATGGGCTTTCAGCTGTGATGAGAGTCATTCCTGTGAAAATCTTAACGTTAGAAGAGTTAAAATTACCAGCTGTTATTGCTGAACTCTCTTTAATGCATCGAGGGCTTATATTGGTTACAGGCGTGACTGGATCAGGTAAGTCAACAACGTTGGCAGCGATGCTTAATCATATTAATTCCACAAGTAAAAAACACATTATCACGGTTGAAGACCCTGTTGAATTTGTGCATCCTGATAAAGAGTCCTTGGTTTCTCAACGAAGTGTGGGGCAAGATACCCTCTCTTTTGCCAATGCACTAAAAGGTGCTTTACGTGAAGACCCAGATATTATTTTGGTAGGGGAAATGCGTGATTTAGAGACCATTGAAATTGCCTTACATGCTGCGAATACAGGTCACTTGGTCTTCTCAACTTTACATACTTTGGATGCGAAAGAGACGATTAACCGAATTATTGGAATGTTTCCCCAAGAGGAACAAAATAGAATTCGTATTACTTTGGCTTCGGTACTTTCGGGGGTTGTTTGTCAAAGATTGGTCAAAACAGTAGATGGAAAAAGGGCTGCTGCTTTAGAGGTTATGATACAGACACCTCGAATTGTCGATTTAATTATTCAAAATAGAGACAGTGAACTGCTTGATACCATTGAAGATGGCAGTGAAATTTATGGTTCTCAATCTTTCGATCAAGCATTGATAGCTTTATATCGTGATGAAAAAATTTCAAAAGAGGTTGTTTTTGAACATGCCACAAATCCTTCGGATATGAAATTAAAGTTAGATGAGGTGAATGCGACTCAAAAAGTGAAGAGTGAAGGTGCTGATGTTACACCAGATGTCTTTGAGTTAAAAAATCCTGAGGATGAGGAGTAATTATAGTTATTTTTAAACTTTTTATAATATAATTAAACAATTATAAATTTTAAGGCGTCTTATGCATCGTAGTTCAATTATTATTTTTGGAATGGTTTCAAGTGTTTGGTTGATTATTTCATGTATCTCTTTAAATGTGTCAAAGTTTTACAATGAATTAGAAGTAAACTTGGGTACAGATTTAGATACAAAACCGACTACAGTTTTACGTGATAGAAATATCTATGATACAATAGAACACTTAAATTAAAAAGAGAGAAGATGGCAGAACTAATTATAAAAATGACATCTTGGCTTTTGGCTGCAATGGCATTGGGCTTTATTGTGGCATGGCTTTTATCAAAGGTAATTTACCAAAAGAGGCATAAAGTTAAAGAAGATGGACTCTTAGCGATTATACTTGAACGTAACAATATGGTTGAGAAGTTAGAAAAAAATTTTCGTAGTGAAAAGCTTATGTCTGAAAAAACTTCTAACAATTTAAAGCTGTTAAAAAAAGCCTATGCTCAAAAAACTTCTGAATTAACCATTTTAAAAAATAACTTAGACAATGTTAACAGTACTGAAGATGAAAATTTAAAACTCAAAGAAAAATATCGTTCCTTGGTGAGTGATAATGCGAAACTTAAAGATATGGACATAAGAAGAGTAGAAGAGCTTCAAGGTTTTGAACACGTCTTAATGATGGCAGAAGATAGAGTTGAAAAAAATGAAAAACATTACAGCACAAGGCTAAGGCATTTAGAGGAAAATATTGAACAATTAATGACTCAAAATAAAGAGTATGAAGTGCATCACAAAAATAATGACAAAAAAATGATAGAATTAAAAGAGGCTTTAAAGCTATGTGAAGCTGATAGTACAGAAGATGAATTTATTATATCAAGAGATCAGTTTACTAAGATAGAAGAGCAGTTAGAAGCCTATCAAGATGAGATAAGTTTGTTGAAAAAAGAGAACAGTAATTTGCGTTTAAACCGTAATAGGACAGCTGTTTTAAAGGACAACGGTGAACAAAGTTTAGAACTTAAAACCATAGAGGCACTAAAACAAGAAGAAGATGATAGCTCCATGCTTAAAACTTTTAAGGAAACGTATAAAAAAATTACGAACTCTTAATGAATATTTGGCTAGAATTCGCCCCTATTTTTAATTTAAGGAATTATAATGTTAGAAGGTATTACTAGAGAGAGTATCGGATCAGCTTCTGCTAAGAAGTTAAGAAGAGATGGTTATCTAACAGCTAACATCTATGCTAATGGTGTAGAGAATGTACAGGCTGCGTTTAAAAGAGGTGACTTTGTAAAAGCTGTAAGAGCTAAAGAGGGATTAACTTTAGTTTCAAAAGTTGGAGACACTGAGTTTAACACAGTTATTCAAGAGTATCAACTACATCCTGTAAATGGTGACGTTATGCATGTAGATTTAAGAGTGGCTGTACCAGGTCAAGTGACGAACTTTCTTATTCCAGTAGAGACTACAGGAACACCAATTGGTCTTAAGAACAAAGGGGTACTTATGTTACAAAAGAAGAGATTAAAAGTAAGAGGTGCTATTGAAAATATGCCTAATGCTTTTGTTCTTGATGTAAGTGAACTTGACAGAGATGATTCTATTCTTATTAGAGATATGGAAGCACCTGCTAATTGTAGACTAATGGACAGACTAGACGTTGCTGTTGTTGGTGTCATCAAATCTAAATAAGTTTAGTCCTAAATTATGTTGTTAATTGTAGGACTTGGTAATCCAGGCAAACAATATGAAAATACACGGCATAATATCGGTTTCAAAGTCATAGACAAACTGGTCGCTGACTTTGGAGCTAATGACATCTCCAAAAATGCTTTTCGAGGTGAACTTTTTAAATCTCCCAATCTTTTACTTTTAAAACCCACAACCTATATGAATTTATCAGGTGAGTCTGTACAAGCTGTCAAAAATTTTTATAAAATTGAATTAGAAGATATTATTGTGATTCATGATGACATAGATTTACCTTTTTCGGCACTGCGTTTCAAAACAGGTGGGGGTCACGGTGGTCACAATGGTTTACGTTCTATAGATGCTATGGTTGGTAAAGAATATACGCGTGTGCGTATGGGTGTTGATAAACCGATACATAAATCACAAGTAGCTGACTATGTGTTACATGATTTTTCAGAAGATGAATATAAAGTGTTAACAGCATGGATTAGCCACACAACAGAGGCTATTAAAGAGCTTAAAAAAAGTACTTTAGAGTTAGTAAAATCAAAATATTCACTTAAATTTTTTCAGCCCAAAACAATGGAATAGTTCAGATGCTTTTTAAATATGTTGCTTATCACTATTTAAAAAATATGTTAATTATTCTTTTTGGTCTTTCAGGACTTTTTGCAGGGTTAGATTTTCTGATGAATGCCTCTTCTTTACCTTCTTTTAATATACGTGTTTTATATGCTTTTTTTAAGTGGCAAGAAGCATTGGCTTTACTCTTTCCCCTTGCCATAGTATTTGGTGGAATTTGGACAAAAATTTCGTTTATTAAATTAAATGCACTTTCAGCCATGTATGCTTTAGGTGTTACAAGAAAAGAACTTTTTAAACCTTTTCTTGCCATTGGCTTATTAACGTATATGCTCTTTGTGGGACTGTTTTTTAGCTCTTTTGCTACAGCTAGAGATTCAGCGAGTCAACTTTTTTCTAACTCTTATGATGTGAGTAAAACCAATGATTTATTTTTTAAATATAATGACAGCTTTGTTTATATAGGGGCCTTGATTCCTAATAAATATAAGATGGAAAACGTAACAATTTTTAAAATGAAAAACAATGAAGTGCTAGAGACCTTTTCTTCTAAAGAAGCATGGTACAATATTCATGAATGGGTGGCTACGAATGCTGTTAAAAAAACAATTGTTAAGGATGAAAATGGGCATAGACGTTTAAAAGTAGAAAATTTGATATTACTTAAAACTTTACAGGAGTATCAACCCGAAATATTAAAATCGATTTATGATGGTAAAGCTTTGACCTTATACGAAAATGTAAAAGCTTTGAATTTATTGGCACATCAAGAGATAGAGACCCATGCTATACGTGCTGAAATATATGGAAAAGTTATTATGCCACTCTTTTCCATTGCTTTGTTGATGATTTTGTTGTTTACTTTTCCTTTCCATGCTCGATACATGAATATTGCCATGACAACGACCAAAGCCATTGGGGGTACTTTGTTTGTATGGGGTATTTTATTCTCTTTACAAAGTATGGGAAAGAATGGTACACTCAATCCAGAACTTGCCATTATTTTACCCATTGTACTGCTATGGGTCTATGCTCTTTATTCACTTGGTAAATCACAACAAAGAATATAAAGTACGCATCATCCATCTATAACATATTTTTAGATAAAATCGCCACAATTATAATAATGGGATTTACTTATGAGCGTAGATATTCAAACTTTAGTAGAAAAATATAATACACCACTTTATGTGTATGATTTTAATAATATTACAAACCGATATGATGAGTTAAAAGATGCTTTTGGTGGCAAAAAATCTTTGGTAGCCTATGCTGTTAAGTCAAACTCAAACTTGGCTGTTATTCGGCATTTAGCCAATCTTGGTGCTGGTGCTGACTGTGTAAGCATTGGAGAAGTAAGACGGGCTTTACAAGCTGGGGTTAAAAAATATAAGATTATTTTCTCTGGTGTGGGTAAAAAAGATTCTGAAATTAGAGAAGCTTTAGAAGAAGAGATTTTATTGATTAATCTGGAAAGTGAAGCAGAGATGAAACGTGTGGAGATGATAGCCAAAGAGCTAAATATTGAGGCTAGAATTTCCATTAGGGTTAATCCAAATGTTGACCCAAAAACTCATCCGTATATTTCGACTGGTTTACATGAAAATAAGTTTGGGGTCAGTTTAGATTCGGCAAAACGGATGTATATTTATGCTAAAAAATCTGATAACTTAAGTCCAGTAGGGATTCACTTTCATATTGGTTCTCAATTAACAGAGTTAGCACCCATTAGAGAAGCTTGTGGAATAGTAGCTGATTTAGTACGTTCTTTGGATGCCATTGGTATTGATATTAAATTTTTTGATGTGGGTGGAGGAATTGGGGTTGTTTATGACAATGAAGTAACGATTGCTCCAGCTGATTATGCAGCAGCAATTTTGAGTCAAATTAAAGGGCTTGATGTCACTATCTTATCAGAACCTGGACGTTATATGATGGCAAATTCAGGAATTTTTTTGACCAAAGTATTGTATGAAAAAGTAAATGGTGACAAGCGTTTTGTGATTGTTGATGGAGCCATGAATGATTTGCTTCGTCCAAGTCTTTACAATGCTTATCATAAAATTGAAGCTGTACAAAAAGAGGGTGAAAAATCAAAAGCTGATATTGTAGGCCCTGTTTGTGAAAGTGGTGACTTTTTAGGTAAAGATGTACTACTTCCTCTTATGGAACATAATGATATTTTAGTCGTACATTCAGCAGGTGCATATGGTTTTACGATGTCTAGTAATTATAATACGCGTGGACGTGCAGCAGAAGTGGCTGTGTTCGATGGCGAAGCCCATTTAATTCGTGAACGTGAAACATTTGAAGACCAAATAAGACTTGAAGCATCATGTGATACAAGTTGGCAAAATTAAAGGATAAAAGAGATGAACTTAGATGAACTGCGTGTTGAAATTGACAGTATTGACAATCAGCTGTTGGCGTTATACAACAAACGTATGGAATACGTTCATCAAGTCGGTGAACTTAAAAATACCACAGGTGCACCAATTTATCGACCTGAAAGAGAACAATCCATTTTAAATCGTTTAAAAAAACAAAATACGGGTAAATTAACAGATAGTGCAATTGATGCATTGTTTTTAGAGATGTTTGCTGTTGCCCGTAATTTAGAACGACCAGAAGCCATCGCTTATTTAGGACCAGAAGCGACTTTCACACATCAGGCAGCTGAAATGAAATTTGGAGCCATGAGTGCTTATTTGGCGATGGATTCGATTACTTCTGTTTTTAGAGAAGTCAATAAAGGCACAGCAAAGTTTGGGGTGATTCCCATTGAAAACTCATCTAATGGTATTGTTTCAGAAACCATTAACTGTTTAAAAGAGTATGATTTAAAAATTATTGCAGAAGTTTTTGTGGGCATACATCATACTTTAGCGACTAAATGCAACACTATTTCAGACATAAAAAAGATTTATTCAAGAGATATCGCTTTTGATCAATGTTCCATATTTTTAAAGTCTTGTGGTTTGGATGAAGTGGAGTATGTTTTTTTAGATTCAACAGCAAAAGCAGCTAAAATTGCCATGAAAGAAGAGGGAGCTGCTGCTATTTGTGCTGATGTGGCAGCGAAGATGTATAATCTACCCATTCTATTTGAAAACATTGAAGATTGTACTGATAATAAAACGCGTTTTTTTATTGTGAGTAACTTTGATAATCTTCCTTCTGGAGATGATAAGACCTCTATGTTGGTACGTCTCTCCAATACCCCTGGGGCATTGGTGGAGTTTTTGAATGATTTTGAGCGTTGTGAAGTGAATTTAACCAAAATTAAATCTCATATTGTAGAGGGTGAATCTATTTTCTTTATTGAATTCAATGGGCATAAAGATGATTTACATATTGTGAATATTATGGAAAGAAATAAAGATGTTATTAAGATTTTAGGGTCTTATGTTAAAGAAAATGATGATATTTAGAGGTAAAAAATGAAATTTAATGAAGCACTAAAAGATATTAAAAGTTATGAAGCAGGTAAACCAATTGAATTGGTGGTAAGAGAATTTGGAATAAAAGCCCAAGAGGTCGTTAAGTTGGCTTCCAATGAAAACCCCAAAGGCTGTAGCCCTCAAGTAGCCAAAATTATTGCTGATAATGCACATAAAGCATTTTTATACCCAGATGATTCGATGTATGAACTCAAAAGTGCTTTGGCATCTAAGTTTTTGGTAGAGAGTGAAAATATTATTATTGGTGCAGGGTCTGACCAAGTATTAGAATTTATTTCACGTGCATTATTAACAGCCAATGATTCGGTATTGATGTCACAAGTTACCTTTGCCATGTATGAAATCTATGCAAAGCAAATGGGGGCTAAAATCATTAGAACAGCTTCTTATGAGCATAAAGCTGATGAATTTATTGAAGCTTATCATGAGCATAAACCAAAAATCATCTATCTTTGTACACCCAACAATCCAACAGGTGATGCAACTTCTAAAGTCGATATCCTTAAAATTATAGAAGCTGTTGACAAAGAGACTTTGGTGGTGGTAGATGGAGCTTATATGGAGTATGCATCAGCAAAAGATGAAGCTTATAGCATTAAACCTAATGATTTATTAACCTATTCAAATGTTATTTATTTAGGAACTTTTTCTAAGGCTTATGGTTTAGGAGGAATGCGTGTGGGTTATGGAATAGCTGATAGTAGATTAATTGCTGAACTTTCAAAAGTTCGTCCTCCTTTTAACATTACCACGCTTTCTTTAGCAGCAGCCATTGAAGCTTGTAAAGATGAAGGATTTGTAAAAGAATCTATTGACTTGTTTACGCAAGAGATTGTGCGTTATGAAGCGTTTGCCAAAGAGTATGGTTTTGACTATATTGAAAGTTATACCAATTTTATTACTTATCTTTTTAATGATAATATGAATTCTACTAAAATTGCTGATGCCTTGTTAAAAGAAGGCGTTATTATTAGAAATTTAGCGTCTTATCAAATGAATGCTATACGTATTACCATCGGAACTAAAGAACAAAATGATAGACTCTTTAAAGTTTTAAGGAAGGTATTAATATGAGTAAATTTGGAGATTTAAAGTGTAAAAGCATTGAAGAGTTAGAAGCGATTGCTGATGAGGTTCGAGAAAAAATTTTAGCAACGGTCAGTAAAAATGGAGGACATTTAAGTTCAACCTTGGGTGCTACGGACATTATTGTTGCGATGCATTCTGTATTTGATGCAAAAGAGAACCCTTTTATTTTTGATGTTTCACACCAAGCATACGCTCATAAATTGGTGACTAATAGATGGGAAGCGTTCGATACCTTACGTCAGTTTGGAGGAATCTCTGGTTATACAAAACCTAAAGAATCGGAGTGTGATTATTATATGGCTGGACACTCTTCAACCTCTATCTCTTTGGCTACAGGGGCTGCTAAAGCCATTGCCTTAAAAGGTGAAGAGCGTTTTCGTGTTCCTTTAGCTGTCATTGGTGATGGGTCAATGTCGGCTGGAATGGTGTATGAAGCCATGAATGAGTTGGGTGATAGAAAATATCCTGCGATTATCATTTTAAACGACAATGAGATGAGTATTGCTTCGCCTATTGGGGCTTTGAGTCGTATTTTATCACAAAAGATGGCATCACCTTTTTATCAGAAATTTAAAGAAAAAACAAAAGAGATGCTAGAGATGTTACCTGATGGGGCAACTTATTTGGCAAGACGGTTTGAAGAGTCCTTTCATCTTATTACCCCTGGAATTTTGTTTGAAGAGTTAGGTTTAGAGTATATTGGCCCAATTGATGGGCATAATATCGAATCACTTGTGGAGACATTAAAGATTGCCAAGCAGATGGAACGACCTGTGATTATTCATACCCAAACCACCAAAGGAAAAGGGTATGAAGTGGCAGAAGGTGCTGGTTCTGACAAAGAACATTGGCATGGTGTGGGTGTTTTTGATGTTGAAACAGGTGTTTCTAAAAAGAAAACAGCCCCTAAAGCCTCAACAGCTATTTTTGCAGAGACTTTAGTAGAGTTGGCTGATAATGATGAGAAGGTAGTAGGTGTTACAGCAGCCATGCCAAGTGGTACAGGCATGGCTGCTGCTATGGCAAAATATCCTAAGCGTTTTTGGGATGTTGCCATTGCTGAACAACATGCTGTTACCTCCATGGGCCCTTTGGCAAAAGAGGGATTTAAACCTTTTTGTACCCTCTATTCAACTTTTTTACAAAGAGGGTATGACCAACTCATTCATGATATCTGTTTAATGAATTTAGGCGTTGCTTTTGCCATTGACAGAGCAGGAATAGTAGGAGAAGATGGGGAGACCCATCAAGGAGTATTTGATATCTCTTATTTAAGAGCCATTCCTAATATGACCATTTTTGCCCCTTCTTCAAATGCAACCATGAAAGAGGCGATGCTTTTTGCCAAAGATTTTCCAACACCTTGTGCCTTTAGATATCCAAGAGGAGCATTTAGTTCTGTAGATGAAGATACTACGCCTTTTGAATTAGGTAAATCACGAGAAATCAAACAAGGTGAAGAGATTCTTTTTATTGGTTATGGAAATGGTGTAGGTAGAGCAGAACAAGTAGCTGAACTTATAGATGCTACTCCTACTATTTTAGATTTAAGGTTTGTAAAGCCTTTAGATCAGGAAGCGTTATTGAATTTGGCTAAAACACATAAAAAATGGTACATCTTTTCTGATTCGGTAAAAATGGGTGGCGTTGCTTCAGCCATTTTAGAATTATTGTCAGAAGAAAAAGTACAAGATATTGAATTGGTTACGTTTGAATATGAAGATAATTTTATTACCCATGGAAATACGAAGTTAGTAGAAGAATCTTTAGGAATCTTACCTGAGCAAATAGCAGAAAAAATTAATTAAAAATATTATTTATTGTGATAAAATTCTACACTAAATTAAAATAAGGAAATGAACAATGGCAAAAGAGTATATATTTACCTCTGAATCAGTAACAGAAGGTCATCCAGATAAGATGGCAGACCAAGTTTCTGATGCAATTTTAGATTATATTATAGAACGTGACCCACAAGCGAGAGTGGCTTGTGAGACATTACTCTCTAATGGTTTTTGTATTATAGCTGGTGAGTTAAAAACAAAAGCCTATGCACCCATGCAGGAAATAGCACGTGAAGTAGTGCGTGAAATTGGTTATACCAATGCAGCTTTTGGCTTTGATTATCGTGCTGCTGCTGTCCTAAATGGTATTGGGGAGCAGAGTCCAGACATTAACCAAGGCGTTGATAGGGCTTCTGGTGAAATTGGAGCAGGTGACCAAGGTTTAATGTTTGGTTATGCTTGTAAAGAGACTCCTGAACTGATGCCTTTACCAATTTCGTTAGCACATAAGATTACAGCTAAATTAGCAGAAGTAAGAAAGAATGGAACAGTCCCTTTTTTAAGACCAGATGGTAAAGCACAAGTAAGTATTAAATATATTGATGATAAACCAGTTGCTATAGATACCATTGTTGTTTCAACACAACATGATGAAGAGGTATCACAAGAGGTACTAAAAGAAGCTGTTATGACAGAAGTTATTAAAGCTGTTATCCCTGCTGAACTATTTTCAGATGACATTATTTACCATATTAATCCCACAGGACGCTTTGTTATTGGTGGACCTCAAGGAGATGCTGGGTTAACAGGTCGTAAAATTATTGTTGATACGTATGGAGGGTCATGTCCTCATGGTGGAGGTGCTTTTTCTGGAAAAGACCCTACCAAAGTGGATCGTTCAGCAGCTTACGCAGCAAGATATGTTGCTAAAAACTTAGTAGCAGCTGGTGTGGCAGAAAAATTGACCATTCAAGTAGCCTATGCGATTGGTGTGGTGCAACCTGTATCAATTATGGTAGATACGCATGGAACATCTCAATTTGATGAGACAAAAGTTGAAGCCTGTGTAAAAGCTTTGTTTGACCTTTCTCCTGCTGGAATCATAAAAGAGCTGGATTTACTTCGTCCAATTTATAGAAAAACAGCAGCTTATGGACATTTTGGTCGTGAAGATCTTGATTTTACATGGGAACAAACCAATAGAGTCGAAGATATAAAGAATTATCTGAATGATTAAAAAGCCTTATATCTTGATTATGCAAATGATTATCAATTTATATAATTGAATAATATGAATATTTGCTACAATTAGTAGCAAGAAAACGACCCAAAAGTCAGTTATTAAAGAATTTTTTAAACTACTTTGGTTATAGTTTGGTAACTTAAAATTAAGGAATTAAAATGGCAGTAAAAATTTTAGATACTTGTATCAACTGTGCAGCTTGTATTGACGAATGTCCAACAGAAGCAATTGTAGATGAGGATGATAATCCACTAGATGAAGATATTTATTACGTATACGAAGATAAATGTGTTGAGTGTGTAGGTCACTTTGACCAACCAGCCTGTGCTGAAGCTTGTCCAACGGATGAGTGTATCGTTTGGGATGAACCAAAAGAAGGTTTAACACTTCACCCAGATAGAGGTGAACCAGGTACAGACGCAGTTGAAGACTAAGTCTTAACCTTGTAAATTATGGCTTTAGAGCCATGATTTACTTCTTCTTATTTTTCTTATAACAATCTTCTTTTAAATAAATCTTTTTTTTAAATTATTTCAGATATAATTCCATCTCAAAATACTTTAGTAGTGATTGACTTTTAATAAATCACTAAGCTTAATGGAGCAAAATCGTGGAACAAACATTATCAATTATTAAACCAGATGCAGTAGCTAAAAACGTAGTAGGACAAATTCTCGCTCGATTTGAAGCAGCAAATCTTAAAATTGCAGCGACTAAAAAAATTCAATTAACTCAAGCAGATGCTGAAGCGTTTTACGCAATTCATGCTGAAAGACCTTTTTTTAAAGATCTGGTAGCGTTTATGATTTCTGGACCAGTTGTTGTAACGGTACTTGAAGGTGAAAATGCAATGCAAACAAACAGAGACTTAATGGGTGCTACAAATCCTGCAGAAGCAGAAGCTGGTACAATTAGAGCTGACTTTGCAGAGAGCATTGATGCTAATGCTGTTCATGGTTCTGATTCAGTTGAGAATGCCGTTAATGAAATTAACTTCTTCTTTGCACAAAGAGAGCTTGTATAAGGTTTAAAGGCTATGAAAATAGTTTTTGATAAAGTTGGTCAGAGTGAGAAACCTTTTGATTTAACCGTTAATGGTGTTAGATTAGAAGGTACTTTGATAAAAAGTGGTTATCATCGCCTTGCTTTAAAGGGAAACCTTGCAGGTAAAGTTGAACTTGCTTGTGATAGATGTGCTGATGTGTATCATTATGACATGAAATCACCTCTTCATTTGACCTTGTCTGATGAAGTGATTGAGACTGAAGATGATTTAGATATAATCGAATTTATTGATGGAATTATTGACCTTGAATTTATTGTTCAAAGTGAAATAGCTTCTATAGAAAATTCATACCATTACTGTAAAAAATGTGATGGAGATGAGTTAGAATTCGAACAAGAATTTTAAAAACCTATATTTAAAAAAACACAAAGGAATTAATTATGGCAGTACCTAAAAGACGTGTCTCTAAAACAAGAGCAGCAAAGAGAAGAACACACTACAAATTAACATTACCAAGACCTGTAAAAGATGCAGATGGTACATGGAGAATGCCTCACCACATGAATATGACAACTGGTGAATATAATACGACAAAAGCTTAAGTAAGTAGTTCTATATGATTAGAATTGCTATTGATGCAATGGGTGGGGACTTCGGTCCTGAACCTATCATCGAAGGTGTTGTTGATGCACTTGATGAAAAAAAATTCTTACCTATTCTTGTAGGTAATAAAGACGCAATACTCTCTTACCTCCCTCAATATTACATTGATAAAGTTGAAATTGTAGAAAGCACTGATGTGATTCAAATGAGTGATTCTGCAACAGATGCACATAAGCGAAAAGAATCTTCTATTTATATGGCAGCTGAATTGGTACGTGATAAAAAAGCAGATGCTTTGGTTTCAGCTGGACACTCTGGTGCAACTATGGCTGTATCACTTTTACGTATTGGTCGTATTAAAGGTATTGCAAGACCAGCCTTAGCAACACTTATGCCTAGTACTACAGATTCAAAAACTTTAGTCTTAGATGTAGGTGCTGTAACCGATTGTAAACCTCAAAACCTTTTTGAATTTGGAGCTATGGGTGAAGTTTATGCCAAGTATGTTTTAGGAATTAATAACCCAAGAGTGGGATTATTGGCGAACGGTTCAGAAGATAATAAAGGTAATGAACTGACAAAAGCTACTTTTCCTTTGTTACAAGTACTCAATGGATTTATTGGCAATATTGAAGGAAAAGATATTTTCAATGGAAAAGTCGATGTGGTTGTTTGTGATGGTTTTACAGGAAACATTTTACTTAAAACAAGTGAAGGGGTTGTTTCGGCTGTTTTTGATTTGATGAAACAGCATATCCGTAAATCATTACCAGCAAAAATTGGGGCTTTAATGATGAAAAAGAAAGTTTTTATCAAAATGAAAAAACAAGTTGATAAAGATGAGTATGGTGGAGCACCTTTACTTGGAATCAATGGTTGTTCTATTATTTCACATGGTGCTTCTAATGCTAAAGCCATTAAAAACGCGATTTTTCAAGCCATTAGATACAGTGAATCTGATATTAATGAAACCATTGCAAAAGTACTTAAAGAAAAAAGTTCTGAGTCAACCCTTTAAAGTTTTAAAGGGTCTTCCATTTTATATTTACAACTGTAGTCATTAGTTATTATTCTTTTTACATTTTTCCTAACTTTCCTTAACTACTAGAATTCACAATAGGTTTTATGGTAGAATCATTTATTAAATTATTTGCTAAGGAAAGTTATGGCAAGAACCGAACCTGTTTATGCTTCATTTAGAGCGATTGGGGCGTATGTGCCTTCAAAAGTATTAAGCAATGCTGATCTTGAAAAAATGGTTGACACCAGTGATGAATGGATCTTGAAGCGTACAGGAATTTCTGAACGTAGAATTGCAGCTGAAGATGAGTATACCAGTGACATGGCTACAAAAGCCTCTAAGATTGCCATTGAAAGAGCAGGTTTAGAAATATCTGATATTGATTTGCTTGTCTGTGCTACCGTGACGCCAGACTATTTTAATATGCCCGCTACTTCATGTATTATTTCGGACAAATTGGGCATTAAAAATGTTCAAGCTTTTGATATTTCAGCAGCTTGTTCAGGCTTTGTGTATGCTTTGTCGGTAGCTAAGGCTTTTATTGAATCTGGAATGAAAAAAAATGTTCTGATCGTTGGTGCAGAAAAGTTCTCTTCCATTGTTGATTATACAGATAGAACAACTTGTATTTTATTTGGTGATGGTGCAGGAGCAGCTGTTATTTCAGCTACTAATAATCAGTCTGAAGCATTTATAGACTTACATGCATCAGCAGATGGTTCTTATGCTGATTTCTTAGTTACTCCAGCACCAGGTTGTGTTCATCCTGTTTCACAAAAAGTGATTGATGAAGGACTTAATTTTGTTCAGATGAAAGGAAATGAAACTTTTAAATTGGCTGTTAAAACATTAACCAAAGATGTCAAAGATATTTTGGCAAAAAATGAAATTGCTTCTGAAGATATTCCTCATTTTGTGCCTCATCAAGCAAATTATAGAATCATTAAAGCTGTTGGAGATGCTTTAAAAATGAAAGAAGAGCAGGTAGTATTAACCGTAGGAAAATATGGAAATACTTCGGCAGCTTCTATTCCTATGGCTATTAATGATATTTGGGAATCGGGTCGTCTTAAAAAAGGTGAGTTGATGTTACTAGATACTTTTGGTGGTGGTCTGACTTGGGCAAGTGCTTTACTTCCTTTTTCAGGAGAAAGCAAATAAGCCTATGGGTTCGATTTTATTGAACTCATAAGTTATGCCATTTTTTTAAATGCTCTATTTTGTCACAGCTTTCTTTAAAAAGTTCAAAATGTTCAATCTCTTCTACACATAAATGTTTATGTCGTTCAAAAGATTTAAGTACTGTGGTAGCTTTTCGTAGAGCATCTTGCCGATTACGTTTTAGATGTTCAAAGCAGATAGCACCATTAATAAGACCTTTTGCCAAATTTTTTAATGGATGGTTTTTTTTTCGAAGTGGATGCCATGCCTCTTCTAATACTTCATGTGCATCAAAATACTTTTTTTCTTCTAATAAGTTTAAATAATCTTTTAAAGCAGCTTCTAAGTCATGGTTTTCTGTGAGCAAAGTATACCTTTATATAGGGGTTAAATCTCAATAAATCACAACTCATCACTTTTTTTGATGAATGAAATTGGTATTATTAATGAGCAATATTTGTTTAAAAAATAGTGAGTATAAAGTGCGTTAAAATGCTATAGGCATAAAGATAATATGCTTAAAAACATTTTTTTTAATGTCAAAATTTTGTAAAAAATGATATTATACTTCGACTAGTTTAAATTATTATTTAGCTATTAAAGTATAGCAATAATCATTATTATAAATAAATAGGAGAAAACATGAAGTTAGGTTTTTTGGTCGATCTGAATCTTTGCATGGGTTGTAAAGGTTGTGAGATTGCCTGTAAAGTTGAAAATGAAGTACCACTTAGTTCGTGGCGTTTACGTGTAAAATATATTGATATTGGGTCGTTCCCTGATACCTCTCGTTCGTTTACACCACTAAGATGTAATCATTGTGAAAATGCTCCATGTGAGAGAATTTGTCCTGTATCTGCATTACATTATCTTGATAATGGTATTGTTAATATTGATTCTGAGCGATGTATTGGTTGTGCTGGTTGTATGATGGCTTGTCCATACGGTGCTATCTACATGGATCCAGAGTCAAACACAGCTGATAAATGTACTTATTGTGCGCATAGAATCGAAGGTGGGTTAATGCCATCTTGTGTGGTTGCTTGTCCTGTTGAAGCCAATATCTTTGGAGATGTTGAAGATGAAACTTCACAAATTTCAAGATACATTATGGAACATCAAGGTGATGTACAAGTACGTAAACCTGAAAAACATACAAATCCAAGACATTATTATGTAGGTGGGGGTAACAATACGCTTAATCCTCAAGCACATGAGAGAATTGAAGGATATGGATTGTTTAACAACATTACAACACTTGACCATCCAGGTAACCCTAATCGTTCAATTTTAGATAGATTCTTAGAACCTATTTTGGGTCATCCTAATGATGATTTAGGTAATGAGTCGTTCTTAGATATGCCTAATGCTAATGGTGGACATGCAGAAGATAAAGGAGGTCACTAATGGATCATGTTAGTACGATAGAAGCAACTAAAGCCATTGTAAGTATGGATGTTGCCCATACTGGAATTATCTGGGGTTGGATGATTACCTTGAATATGTGGGCTAAAAGTATTGGTACAGGAGTTATTCTTGTGGGTGCTTTTTTACTTTATAGACACAAGCATGAAGATATGCCAAGCCTAAGATGGTTAATGCCTCTTATCTCATTTATTGCTTTAAATGCTTTCTTATTTTTTACTTTAATTGATTTACATCAACCCTTAAGAATGATTCATATCTTTACGCATCCACATTGGACATCGTCTATTACGGTTGGTGCATGGATGGCTTCATTATTTTTAGTGTTGGTATCGATTATGATGTTTACTTCTTTGTTCACACACTTCTCTGAATTTAGAAAAGATTGTGCTGTGGCAAAAGCTGTAAGAGCTAAAGATGGACTTTACGAAAAAGTATTTCCATTTACTGTATTTCTTGCATTTCCTGTTACGATGTATACAGCCATTATTATGTCACAATCAGCAGCCAGAGAACTTTGGGTGCCAGGTGCTGAATTAATTCAAATGTTATTAGCAGCCTTCATGGTTGGTTCAGCAACATTTATTTTGATTGGTGGAAAATGGGCTGAAGCAGTTAAAAAAGATTTAGCAATGATTCTAGCAATTTCTGTTTTATTTTCATTTATTATGTATATGGGTGAATACTTCTTCTCATACAAAGCAGCAGAAGTTGAAGCGACATTGGCTTACGTTCATTCTGGTGGTCCATACTTTGTTCAATTTTGGGCTGGAATGATTCTTGGTTATATTATTCCATTCTTTATTGCTACAAAAATGAACGACAATCGAACTATGATGAAATTCGCAGCAATAACGACTTTTATAGGTCTTTATTTCGCAAAAAGTACGTGGTTAGAAATACCACAGTTGTTACCGTTAAGTTAAGGAGAATAATAGATGGTTAAGAAAATGAATAATAACGAATCTTCTTTCTTTGAAAGCAGACGTACGTTCCTTAAAGGAACAAGTTATGTAGTAGCTGGTGCAGTTGTTGCAAAGGGTGTATTTTCAAGTGTAATTGCTTCAGATGATCCTGCAGCGACTAAAGAGCTAGGTTTTGATGTTGTACCAATGTCAAATGGTACACCAGAACATTATCCACCTCATGATAAGTGGGACTCTTTTGTTGAGTTAAGTGGTGATGACTGGAAACGTGGTGGCATTGGTCGAAAAGGTGTAAAGTCTGAAGATAACCCTGAGGGAATTAAAGCAACAGAATACATGTTAGTACCAACTTCATGTTCAAACTGTGAAGCATCTTGTGGTTTAACAGCATGGGTAAACATTGGTGACTTTAAAAAATCTGGTGAACCAAAAGATTTACGTGTTATTAAGTACATGGGGAACAATTTACATGCAGGTTCACGTGGACGTAATTGTGCTAAAGGTTATGCAACACAATCACAAATGTATGATCCAGATAGAATTCCTTTCCCTTTAAAAAGAGCACCTGGTTCTAAAAGAGGTGAAGGTAAATGGATAAGAACGTCATGGGATGATGCCATGAAAGAGATTGGTGTAAAGATGCACAACATCCTTAAAACGGGTGATGAAATGTCTAAGAAACTTTTCATGCATCAAGTTGGTCGTCCAAATGAAAATGGGTTTGGTCACCGTGTTCCTCATTCATTAGGTTGTGATGGTTATAACTCACACACAAATATTTGTTCAGCAGGTGCTAGACAAGGAACAATTCAGTGGTTTAATGATGATAGAAATTCACCAGATTGGTCGAATGCTGACTTGATTTTTCTTCAGTCTTCTCACGCTGCTGATGCTGGTCACTATTTCCAACAAGCTGCTGGTAGAATTGCTGATGCAAGAAAAAGAGGGGCTAAACTGGTTGTTATGGATCCTCGTATGTCGAACTCTGCTGGTATGGCTGATCTTTGGGTTCCATGTTGGCCAGGAACAGAGACAGCGTTATATCTTTACCTTGCAAATAGAATTCTGAATGAAAAAGGAATCAACGGTAAAGATCTGGTTAACCATGCATGGGTTAAAAACTGGATGAACTGGGACAGACTTATGGCAAATAAGAAGCAGGTAAATCTTCTTCTTGAAAAAGGCTACATTGACGAATTACCAAAAGGTGATACTTACGAAGATTTCATTGAAATGATTTCTGGAATGTACTCTAAATATACGCTTGATTTTGTGACTAAAGAGTGTCGTATTGAAGCGAGAATTGTTGAAAAATTATTTGACATGTTCATTGATGCTGGTACAAGAGTAGCAACTTACATTTGGAGAGCAGGACCAATTGCTAACCGTGGTGGTTGGATGATTGCACGTTCAGCATTCTTACCATTTGCTCTTCGTGGAGCAATGGCTGGAGACAAAGGTGGGGTAGGAATGCACCACTGGCATGTTATCTCGGTCAATGGTAAAGGGCATAAAGCAACTGTTTCTGGTGAAAAACCTGGAAAAGTTGATGTTTGGAATGAATTGGCTTGGCCACCAGAGTATCCATTGAGTTCTTATGAGATGAGTCATATTTTGCCACACTTATTAGTAGATGAAGAGTGGAGAAATAAATGGAATGCTAAAGGGCTTAATATTCCTGAAAAAATTGGTGTTTATGTTCCAAGAATGTATAACCCAGTATGGATTAACCCAGATGGGTTTAGATGGATTGAAGCACTTAAGCGTGAAGATAAAATTGAGCTAAGTCTTAACCTTTCTCCAACTTGGTCTGAAACCAACTGGTATTGTGATTATATTTTACCAACTGGTTTGGCTGGTGAGCGTCACGATCAACATTCAGAAGCAACACAACCTTCACGATGGTTATCATTTAGACAACCAGCACTAAGAGTTGCGTTAGAAAAACTCGGTTGGAAAGCGAAACGTCCAGAGAGAGCGACACTTGAAGCACACATGGCTGCTGGTCTTGGTGAAATTTGGGAAGAAGTTGAATTTTGGGCAAACATTATGGTTGATTACGTTGATCCAGATGGAACACTTGGTGTCCGTGATTACTGGGCTTCAAAAGAAGATCCAACAAGAGCTGTAACCATTCCAGAGTGGTATCAAGCTGCTTTTGATAACTTACCAAATCTTAAGGCGATTGCTAAGAACCATTATCCTAAGGCTAAGTACCCGAACTATGAGATGATGAGAGACATGGGAACATGGCTTGAAGAGGACAATATTTACAGACCTCAAGAGAGAGCTGTTAAAAAAGTTGGTGATGTTTATCATGTTCATGGTCATGAGTATAAAGCTGAAGAAGTAACCAAAGATGAATATGGTGCGTTGATGGTAGATGGTCATCATGGTGAAAAACATGCTATTGGTGTTGAAATTGATGGTGAAATAGTACAAGGCTTCCACTCATTAAGTCGAAAAGCAGAGTTCTTTTCTGAGTGGCTTTCTGAATGGAAATGGCCTGAATATGCGATTCCAATTTATCCAACCACCAAAGAAGGTCGTAAACAAATGGTGCATGTTGTGAGTCATATTCACCATGACCATATTGATATTGAGAAAAATGAGTTTGCATTAAATACAGTATTTAGATTGTCTTATAATATTCATACCCGTTCGGTGAATTCAAAACATCTTATGGAGATTTCTCAAAACCATAATCCAGTTTGGATTAATCCAGATGATGCAAAAAGAATGAGCATTAAACAAGGTGACGCGATTAGAGTTACCATTACCGATACGGTTTCTGGACTTGAGTCGGGTTATTTTGTAGCAATGGCTGTACCAACTGAAGGTACGATGCCAGGTGTTTTAGCGAACTCTCATCATGCTGGTCGATGGAAGCTTAAAAATGCTGTTGATATTCCAGGGTTTGACCATGCATTGGGTGTCATGGGTGTGGGTGCACCACTTTATGACTTAACTATGGATGGCAAGATTGGTACATTGAAGCCAACACAAGGTTTAGATAAAGGTATGTTTGAACGTAAAGACTCTTGGCAGTTTAAAGAGTACAACAAAGATCTTGATAATATTTGGTGGGATGGATTAAGTGGTTCATGGCAAAATGCTGTTGCTCCTTCACATCCAGATCCAATTGCAGGTAACCATGCATGGCACCAAAAAGTAATTATTGAGGCAGCACATAAAGGTGATCAAATTGGTGACATTTATGTGAACTATGCAAACAACTTAAAAGTAACTCAAGCATGGAGAGATAAGTTGACACGTCCTCTTGATTCTACAGATACTTTAAGAAGACCAAAACACATTAAGAGACCAGCAGTGCCTCTTTCTCATAAAGCTTATTCAGTTAAAATCACTGACTAGTTTTACTTTATAATAGCCATAGATATACTCTATGGCTACTCTTCTGAACTATTATTTTCTATTTTTTTCTTCTCTTTTTTAATTAATAATTAACATTTAATCATAATTCATGAATATATATTTAATATAATTAATTAATTAATTTAATTTATATATATTTAAAGTTAAGTGTTAAAAAAAAATACTAAAATATAGTATTAATACCAATATAAAGGTTTCTTATGGCAGAGATGACAGAGAAAAAAATATTTGTTGTAGATGATTATCCTTATGCTGCTTATATTACAAAAAAAACCATTAGTGCGTTATCGAAACATGATTGCACTGTTGTTGATTTTGAAAGCCCAGTTCTTTTATTAGATAGATTTAAGTTGGAGTTTGAAGATATTTTAATGGTGATAACAGATTATGAAATGCCTAATCTTCGTGGTGATGAATTGATTGAAGAACTCAGAAAAATAAAGCCTGATATTAAAATTGTTGTGATGTCTGCTTGGTTAGATACTTCAAAAGAAGAAGACGAAATGTTAATTGGTAAACAGGTTAAAGCACAGCATCCTGACTTAATTTTAGAGAAACCTTTTCCAGAAAATTGGGTAGGAAAGATAGATACTCTTTTAGAACAAGTAGCTTAGTGTTCGAATGCATAGATTATTAAAACGTCAAATTAAACATACGTATGGTAAAGAGTTTAATATCTCTGACCTTGATGAAAAAACATTGCTTTTAATGGCAAGTATTACAGAGACGTATCAAAACTTTGATGAGGAAAAAGCCTTTCTAAATCAAACGGTTAAAGAGAATAAAAAAGCCATTCAAGAAGCTTATAAGAGTTTATTAACCTCTTCACGCTTGGCAGTGATTGGTGAGATGATGGAAAATATTACCCATCAGTGGAAACAGCCCTTAAGTATTATTTTAAATCTTGTAACTTTACTTAAGCTAGAGATAAAAGATAACAAAGAGATAGAAATTATTGAAGAACAGACACAATATCTTAATAAAACGATTGTTGACTTTACCAATTTTTCTTCACATTCTGATACAGAAAAGAAGTCCTTTAAAATCAATAAGTCGATTGATGAGACCATTCATATTTTTAATTTTCAAGCCACAGCCCATAAAATTACGATTCATCAAGATTTAGAGGAGGATTTGACGGTTGAAGGTGATATTGGGCAGTTTAATCAGGCATTGCTGGTTATTTTTTCAAATGCGAAAGATGCTTTTATTAGTAAAGAAACAACAAAGAGACTGATTAGTATTAAGTCAGAAAGTGTTGATAATACAACGGTTATTAAGATAAGAGATAATGCTGGTGGTATACCAGAAAATGTTATTGATAGAATTTTTGAACCTTATTTTACAACAAAATTTAAAGATAAGGGAACAGGTATTGGCTTAAGCATGACGTATAACATTATTAATAAAATGAGTGGTAATATTGAAGTAAACAACTGTGAGAATGGTGCAGAGTTTACAATTGTCATTCCGAGTAAGTTTTTAAGAGAGGATAAGCATGGATAATATTTTATTGGAAGCGACAGATAATAGTCCAAAGGTGATTATGGACAAAGACAAAGGGTTAATAGAGTTTGAAGGTAAATCTTACCCTGAAAATACTTTTGCTTTTTATCGACCAATTACTGAGTGGTTAAAAGGTTATTTGTTAGCATATAGTGATGAAAGTGCCAATGTTTGTATTAATTTTAAATTTTTATATTTCAATTCAGCCACCACCCAAATTATCTTTGAAATACTGGATATTGTGGCTGAATCTAAAGTCAAAGAGATAAAAATTTATTGGTATTATGACCAAGAGAGTCAGAGTGGATTTGAAGACTATGAGGATTACTCTGAAGAGTTTCCAGAGTTAAATATAGAAGCTGTGACGTACGTATCATGAAAGAAAGTTTAAAAATATGCATTAAGGTTGATAACAGGATTATTTATGAGTTTGCAGGAAAAATTAATAAACCCTTAATGATTGAAGCAGCCAATGATATTGAAGGATTACTTTTAGAAAAATGTTTGAATAAAGACAAAGTTAAAAATGTATTTGAACTGTTTGTTGAAACAGCACAAAATATTCTCAATTATGCCTATAGAGATATCTTAGTACAAGATAATCGAGAAGCAACTTTTTGTAATTTCTCTTTGTCTTATTTTACCAATACTGATACCTATGTGTTGGAGAGTTGTAATCTCATTAAAGAAGAACAGCAAAAGGTCATAGAAGAGAAGCTTGAAGTGATTAAAGGTTTAGATCAAAAAGCACTTAGAAGGTTGGTGCGTAAAAAAAGTCGTTCAGCTGAAGATAGACATGAAAAAGGGGCTGGACTGGGGTACATCATGATGGCACGTAAAAGTTGTGCTCCCATAGAAGTGAACTTTCTACCTTATAAAGATAAGGTTCTTTTATACAAACAAAAATTATTTATATAAAGGAGCTAAGCTTGAAAAATAATATCTTAAAAATCATACTTATTTTTAGTCTATGTCAAACAGCACTCTTTTCAGATGACTGGGATTTTTTATCTGTTAATGGATATGGAACAGTGGGGGTTGCCTTTCAAGACAATAAAGAGGTGCTTTTTAGAAATTCATTTTTTACAGATGAAGGAAGTAAAGGAAAAGCATCATTTGCAAACTATAGTCTTTTAGGATTACAGTTAGATGCCCAAGTAACGGAAAAGTTAAGTTTTACTTTACAAGCTATAGCGAGTAAAAATAATGCAAATGGAAAAGATTTAGATTTAGAGTGGGCTAATGCAAAGTATCAAGTGACGGATGCTTTTGATATTAAGGTGGGGTTAATGAGACTTCCAATCTTTATGCATTCAGATATTTTAAATGTAGGATACTCTTATGACATGCTACGGTTACCTGATATGTATGCTTTGATTTCTATCAATAAGTATCAAGGTGCAGAGATTGCTCATCGTCTTGAATTTGATGATTTTTCTTTGTCTTCAACATTTTTAGCTGGTCAAACAGACAGTCACTTTCAATCTGTTAATAATACGGGACAAGCAATAGAATCTAAGATACATGCAGAAAATATCTATGGTTTAGCACTAAAGGTATTATATAAAGACTTAACGTTAAGAAGTGCCTATATGGTGACTACTCTTGATATTAATAACCCACAAATGAATGCCCTCTTAGGACAGTTTAATGCGATGAATATTCCTCTTATTTCAAATACCATTAAGAAGTATAAAAATGAGAATCAAAAGGTGAGTTATTTTAGTATGGGTGCTAAATATGATTTTGAAGATGCTTATCTATTAGGTGAATATATTGTTGCTGATTCTGATAGTTTTATGGTTGATCTAAACTCTTGGTATGTCGGTGGTGGATATAACTTTGACAACTGGACACCTTATGTGGTTTATTCTGAAACCAAAACCAGTTCAAATTATACCCCACTCTCTACGATAGGTATGCCAGTTCAAGTTACTGCTGCTATTATGGGTGCAAACCAAGCTTTCACTCAAATGGCGAATGGTGGTGTTGAGATGAATGCCAAAACAACTTCCTTGGGTTTTAGATATGATTTAACAGACAGTGCTGTTATTAAATTTCAATTTGATGAACAAAGAAGAGTAAATGAAACTTTACATGTTTTTAGTTCTGGCATTAATTTTGTATTTTAGGAGGATAAGATGAAAAAAATTATAATTGTAACCTTTCTTTTATTGACCTTTTTAACTGCGAATGTCGAGATAGTTAGCTCAAAATCATGTAAGGTAGAGTCACTTTCTAAAAGTGATATTAAAAAACTTTTTATGCTTAAGAGAAAATCAATTGCCAATGAAAAAATAGTGGTTTTAGACAGTTCAAATAAAAAGCTGTATCATAGTTTTATTGCTGATTATCTTAACAAGTCCGTAAGAAAGATTAAAACTTATTGGGTTCGAATGCTTTTTACAGGTAAAAAAATACCTCCTAAAAAGCTCTCTTTAGTAGAGTTACATAATTTAGAAGATGAAGAGACTTGTCATATTTCTTATGTGGCAAGAGAACGAGACATGCCTATAAACTGGAAGATTATACACGTGAAATGAAAAGTAAAATAGCTTCCTTTTATCAAAAATTATCTTTGGTTCAAAAATTGTCCATACCCATGCTTGTGGCAACAATTTTTGGCTTTATATTAACGGTGGTTATTTTTAATCAAGTACAGCTTATTGATAAGAATACGGTTTTTTTAAAAGATGAACTTATTCCAACACTTGAAAGGTCTAATAATAACTTAGCATTACTCAAAAATATTTCTGAGAACCTTACTTTTGCGACATTGGCAGGAGAAGAGGATATGGTTTTAGAAATTAATGATCATAAAGCAATAGAAAAAAATTTAGAAATAATTATTAAGAATAAAAATTTACATTTTACAGAGGCAGAAGGCTATTTGATGCTTTTTAAAGCTTATTTTAAAATAGCTAAATCTTATGCTTTAAATATTATTGAAAGTTCTTCTTTAAGTGAAAAAGATGGCGAAAGTGCTGAAGCTTTACTGCTGAAACATAATAAAGTCAGAGAACAATTTAGAGCATTGAAAGTAGAAGTAGAACGTGAGATAACCCAAAGAACAGGGCTTATTCATAGCTTATTATTGGAAGTGATTTATTTTATTGTTATTTTTATTATTGTTTTTGCTGTTGTGCTTTTTTTTACTTCATATATTAATTATAAAGATTTTAATGATTATGATGTGATTGAAGCCCAAAGAAAAGAACTTGCAAAGGTGAATGACAATATTCAATCATCCATCGAGTATGCCTTTTTGATTCAAGAGGCCATTTTGCCATTGAATAAAGTTTTGAATGGCTATACAGAAGATAATTTTGTGTTTTGGAAACAAAAAGATGCCGTGGGAGGTGATATCTATTTGGTGGCAGAACTGGAAAGTAAAAATGAAATCTTAGTGATGGTTATAGATGGTGTAGGACATGGTGTTTCGGGAGCATTTTTAACCATATTGGTCAAAGCCATTGAAACACAAATTGTGGATAATATTGCAAAAGGTTTATTGGAAGCGAGTCCTGCAAAAGTATTAGAATATTTTAATCAAACCATTAAAACCATGTTAAAACAAGAGAAAGGCTCAAAGTCAAATGCAGGGTTTGATGGAGGTATTTTATATTATAATCAAGATACCCATGTCTGTAAATACGCAGGGGCAAAAACACCTTTATATATTTTGAATGACGATGAATTAGAAGTTATTAGAAGTGATAGGGCAAGTGTGGGTTTTGTAAGAACAAAAATGAATCAAATCTATACGGAATATGAGATAAAGATTCAAAAAGGTACAAAGCTTTATATAACTACCGATGGTGTTTCTGACCAAGAAGGCAAAGAGAATACTCGTTATGGTCAAGAGCGATTTAAAGCGTGGATACTTGCCAATAAAGATAAACCATTTTACGAACAAAAAGAGCATCTTATCGACAGTGTGATGACCTTTCAATCTAGCTGTGAACAAAGTGATGATATGACGGTGATGGGAATGCAGTTTATCTAACTTTTTATTGTCATTAAATATCCACACTTACTAAAGCTTTTTCACAATGCATAACCCTTTTTAGCTATATTTATTTTGAAAGTGGTATTATTTCCCTATAATCATTTTGGGGTAATTTTAGCATTATCTTCAAAAAGCAAGAGGTAAAAATGACCGTAACACTAGAAGAGATAGAAAATCGTATTTCACTTTATGCATTGGTTTCAAGATTAATGATTACAGAAGTTGATGCCGAATTTATTAAGTCGATTGAATCTAATGAAGAGATTTTAAACTTATTTCCGAACTATAAAGATTGGGGAAAAAGAAAAGAGTTTTCTAATAGCATTTTAAAAGAGCGTTACTTAGATGTAGACTTTACCAACCTTTCACTGCTTCACCTTGTTCCTTATGAAAGTTTTTATACTCGTGATGACCAAATGATTGAGTCGGGTGGAGAGAATCCTATTTTAGAGATTTATGACATTTTAGATTTCAAAGTAGATTTACAAGAAGCCAGAGTAGTTAGTCCTGACCATATTGGGGTGGAATTAGAATTTATGTATGTACTTTGTGATGCCATGAAAAAAGCTTATAAAGCAGAAGATAAAGAAGCCATTGAAGAGTTTTTACTGGTACAAAAAGGTTTTTTAAAAGACCACCTTTTAAATTGGGCTCCTTTGTATTTAATAAACATGAAAAAAGAGTCAAGAACCCCTCTTTATCATGATGGGGCAGAGTTAACTTTAGAGTTTATGTTAAGTGATTACGAATACATTAATGAACAATTAGAAGCAAAGTAGGGTTTTATGAATTTACTATTTGATGTTGCTTCTTGTGTGAGAGCCACTTCTAAGTTTTCAGAGTGTACCAAATGTGTGGATATTTGTCCTGTAAATACCATTGAAATTGTTGACAATATTCCAGCCTTTACGCCTTCAGATTGTACGACTTGTGGGGGTTGTGTGGGTTCTTGTCCTACCGAAGCTTTTTCTCTTTCAGGTTTTTCAAGCATTGAGTTTTTCTTTAAATTTTTAGAAGAAGAGAGTAATGAGCTTGTTTGTCAAAAAGACCTTTATTGTTGTTTGACGGTTTTAAGTGTGGAACATCTTATGTCGATGGCAATTGCTTCTGAAGAACCTGTGATTATGGATGTGGATGCCTGTGCTTGTGGTGGTGACTCGGACAACTTACAAGAGCAATTAAAAGCAAATATTGAAGAGGCTAATTTTATTCTTTCGTCGTTTTGCGACAAAGAGATTTTAACCAAGTCATCACAAAGTGAGTTTATTAAAAAAGAAGAGGAAGTTACAGCTTCGAGCAGACGTTCTCTTTTTACTTTAAAAGGGGCTATTAAAAGTAAACAGGCTTTTGATGACGCCATGGATGCTGATGAGTTAAAAGAGTTTGGTATTGATCTTAGTGATATTTCTAAAATAAAAAATAAAGTCATACCAGATAAAAGAAAGTTACTTTTTTCTGTGCTAAAACGGGTTGAAAAGCAAGCATCTTATGAAATTATTCCTACAGAGGAGATTTCATTTTCATCTCAAAAGTTTGTGGATGACTCCTGTACAAATTGTCAAATTTGTTACCGTATTTGTCCGACAGGTGCTTTGAGTTCAAACATGAAATTTTCACTTATTAACTTTGACTCTATGCTTTGTGTTAAGTGTCATCTGTGTCATGATGTTTGTGAACCCAATGCCATTCAGTTACAACCAGGCTTCGAGATAAAAGAGTTTTTTGAACCAACCCAAAGAACTTTGGCCACTTTTGATATACAACGTTGTAATGAATGTGGAAATTATTTTACTTACACAGGTGGAGAAAAAGAGTGTTTCCGTTGTAAACTTGAAGAAGAAGAAGCCAGAGAGCTTCATGCTTTGGCACGTAAGAGGAACAAGTAATATGAAATATTCTAAGATGATAGTAGAAGCTTTAGTGAGAGGAATTTTACAAGAGCTTTGCTCATGTGGAAGGAGAGTTTTTTAATGAAGCCAGAAGAGATAAAGCCTGATACGGAGTTATGCACCATTTTAGGGTTCAATGCCCAAACAGGAAATTGTAGACGTTATTTTAATGGATGTTTGAAGACCAATAAACTCAATGCCACAGCCATTGCTTTAAATATTAAAGATGAACATTTTCATTACACCATGGAAAATCTTGCAAATTCTAAAGTCAATAGAATGATTTTAGAGCATGAATTTTGCCAAAATGTTATTGGCTATTGTGATGAATTGGATGACTGTGCTACGACTAAAAAGTTTGTAGATTTCGTGGAAGTTGTTGAGGGAAAAATCATCGGCTATTGTCTTGATGATGCCATAGATGCATATATAGAAAACCCTGATTTTGTGGATGAACGTATACGTCTTGCAATGAAGATGATGTTGTTGAGTAACCGTTGGTATAAAGCAAAAATAGATATGGATTTAATTCCAACCATGATATAGAGGAAAGAAAATGAAAAATTTTGATGATTTACAAGAGTTAAGAGCTGAATTTGATGCTATGACCAATAAGGCAGAAGAGTATTGTGGTGATGGTTCTTGTCCAACAGATGAAGAGGAAGGCGTAGATTTAAGAGATTACCCTTCCTATACAGAAGCACTCTATGCCAGACTGATTGCCCCTCATGTTTCAGGGATTTATCTTTCACGTTGGGACATTAAAGACATTGCAGGAGTGGCTGGAGACTCTATGTCCATTCATCCAAGAAAACGTATGTTTGAAATGCTGATGAAGTTTGCCGTGAGTCAAGAACGTATGCAGTTGGTGTTAGATTCACTAGAAGAGCATATGCAAGAAAAAATTGATATCTATAAGGAGATAGCTGAAAGCTTTCCTCATTCTG
Source organism: uncultured Sulfurovum sp. (assembly GCA_902727935.1). Classification (GTDB taxonomy): domain Bacteria; phylum Campylobacterota; class Campylobacteria; order Campylobacterales; family Sulfurovaceae; genus UBA1140. The sequence continues at coordinate 33,449 of CACVAX010000039.1, forward strand.
CTTCAATTTTTGAAGAGAAGATTGAAAAAGCAGAACGTACCATAAAGTTCTTTCCTCAAATCATGAAAGAGTATTTCTAGTCATCATGCAAAGTTCTCTTTTTTGGTTAATTGTTATCAGCATTATTTGGCTTGTTAGCATAAAGCCAAAAGAGAAGGAAATAATTCAAAAAGAGCCAATCCCTCCAAAATCTATTACTAGCACTTCTAAAAATATTATTGACGTAGCCAAAGAAAATTTGGGAAAACCATATGTCTATGGCAAGGAAGGACCTGACAGTTTTGATTGTTCTGGCTTTGTTTATGCCATGCACAAAGAGCTTGGTATTCAGCTTCCACGTACTTCACTCAATCAGTCTAAAATTAAAGGAGAAAAAATTCCTAAAAATCTTTTAAAAGAAGGTGATTTGGTTTTTTTTGATACAGCTAAAGAGGGACATGTAAATCATTCAGGTATTTACTTAGGAGAGGGCAAGTTTATTCATGCCACTTCAGGTAAAGCCTATTCAGTGACCATCTCTAGTTTAGAGGCATGGTACAAAGACAAATTCAAATGGGGTAAACGACTCAATGCAAACAAATGATATATTATTTAAATTAAAGAAAGCACTCTCTTTAGAGAATAAAGAAATAATCGAAGCTTATAAATTAGCTAACTATGAAATGCTAGAAGAAAGATTAGAAAGTATTTTAAAGCGTCGACAAGACAAAGGATTTGAAGAAGCGACTTTTGAAGAACTTGGGGTATTTTTAGATGGTTTGGTTCTCTTAAAAAGAGGTCCAAGTGATAAAGTAGCCAATGATGATGAGGTAGTTGAGTTAAGTAATAATCTTATTCTTAAAAAAATACGTGTAGCCATGGAGTTAAAAGAAGCAGAACTGCTCATAGTGTTTGCTTTAGCTGAAGTGACTTTAACCAAACGTCAAATAGGCTCATTGTTTAGAAAAGAAGGTGCTAAAAATTTTAAAGCGTGTTCAGATGAATTATTAATGGTATTTTTAGAAGGTTTAGATGAGTTTTATTATGATGGGGAAGAGATTTAAAACTTATTGATTGACCCTATTAATAATCTATTTACAATAGCATGGTAAAATAATTATTATTTAAGTTTTAGGGGGAAATGGTTTTGTTGATAGCTGAAAAAGAGTATTTATTTCGACTACAAGTTTTTCAACAAACAATTTCTACCCTTTCCATGTATCCTTTAAGACTTTACAAAAACTCCTGTTATGAGACTTTCATTAATGATGATGGCTTTCAAAGTACACTTAAAAATATTCATAATCAATTTATTAAAGAGAAAGCTTTTGATTCTTCTCGTGTTTTGAAATTTTTAAAAGAAAAAATGAAAAAGAAGCCTAGAGAAATTGAAAAAGAAATTTTTGTAGAATTAGGTTTATTTGGGGATAAGCTCAATAAAAGTATGTGGGCTACAAAACCAAGTAACTCTCTTGCTTTTACCCGAGACATTAAAGAAAATAAAAAACTATGGTTCTCTTTAATGTTTTATGATATTTTTTCAGTTGATGAAATTGAAAAGTTTGAACAGCCTTTTGAACGAGAATGTCTTGTAGGTATGTATAATGTTTATGTCAAAATAAATAAAGAATATACACTCTCTATAGGAAGATTTTTAACCAAAGAACAAGATAGCGACAAGGTTGTTAGTAGTATTTTTAAAAACTATGATTTTGATAATATTAATATTTTTGAACTTACAAAAGTTTCAAGGCGTAGAAAAATTTTTAATCAAAAAATGATTAAAGATGAAGCATTTAAATTACAAAAAATTTTTAGAATATTTTTAGATATTATTGAAAATCTTCCAGATGAAATAGCTAAAAATGAAATAGAAAAAGTTGCGATTTTTATTTATATGATAGTGCAAGATGATATTAAAGAAAAAACAATTGAAACACTGAAGTATCAATTAATATATAACAATACTCAATTTATAATTAAAGCCAATACGATTAATCGTCATAAAAAAGATGCTGATTTTGGAAAATATTTTCGTAAATTTGAAAACTATCGAGACCTTTTTTTGGCTGAATATACATCAAGAATTAAAACTTCTTTTAATAAAAAATATTCTGGTGTACGACATGAAGACAATGGGTTTAATCCAATTAATGATTTAATTGGTAGAATTTGTAGTCGATTAAATGCTGATATAGGTTGTTATATTAAGTACAGTCTTCATAATGAAAAATTAAAACTCATCACAAGTTATGGAGATAAAAAATATGGAGAAGGCATACAGAACCTCATTGAAAGAATTAATTTAGAAGAGAAAGGAATAATAGAAAAGAGTAGGGTATTAAAGATTATTAATAACTATTATAATGTAGATTATCAGAACGATATTAATAAACTTATTCTTCAAGACATAGAAGATAATGATGGATTTTTTTTACCCATAGTCAATAAATATATTCGTTCTAATATTGCTATTCCTGTAACCTTTCGCTATAAATTATTAGGAGTATTACTTATTGATAGTTTTAGAAAAGATTCTTTTACAAGAGATGATATCAATTTAACTCTCTCCATTACTTCAGCATTATCCGTGCAAATTTTTGACCAAATTATTGAACAGAATCTTTTTAATATTATCAAGTCTGTACCCAACCAAGCTGTCTTAAAAGATGAAAAATTATTGCGTGAGCATTTTTCAGATTTGACACGATATGTTAATAGAATATTTTTTAGTTATGGGGTGGCGATTTGGAAATATGATGAAAAGGATTCAAGTTTCATATTAAAGTCGACGACATTGCCTATTGAAGCTGATTATGTAAAAATAACACAAGGAAGTAATGACCTTATACTTGATTTGTTAAATTATAAAAATAATGAACTTAGACCTTTAAGTGAATACAATATTGGAACAAGTAATCGTTTTACTTGTTGTAATCCTAAAAAATATGATGAGAGAATCAATACGGTCAAAATTTATCCAATTGTTGAAGATGGAATACTGTTGGGAGCTTTTTCCATTTATAATAAAAGAGAAGCTGATTATAAAGCCATAGACTCACAAAGCTTAGTGAGTGTGAGTGCACATTTAAAAGTTTTTTTTAATATCGTTTCAACTTTTCGTGAGCAAAGAGCATTAATTGCAAATAATGCTTTGCATGAAATTAGTAAGAAATTGGTCATGGTTCAAAATAAGACAGCTCAATTAGAAGAGTTATTGTATAAAAATTTTCGTTATCTTGATGGCTATACAAGACATAGGTTTAATGTGAAGTTAGATGACATTAATAATTTTATATCTGATGTGAAGCAGTCCTTTGATTTTATAGCCAATCAATCAGATGCTTACATGGGGCAAGATTTTGTTGATGAGGAAATAGAAAAAAAGTATTTACCTGCTCAGAAACAAGTACATAGGAAAACTTTATGTGTTCGAGACATGATTAACCAATTAATTAACTCTATTCCAGCACCTTTATGCAATAAAAGAATAAATATTAAAAATAATACGAATAAAGTAGATGTTTACATAGCCCATAATGTCTTGAATGATATCTTTCAAAATTTACTTTTTAATGCCATGAAATATTCTTTTCAAAGAACAGAGATTATTATTTTGTCTAAATTAAAAGGCAATGCTTTATACATCTCTTTTAAAAATGAGGGTTTGGATATTACACTCGATGAAAGAGATGATATTTTTAAATATGGTTATCGATGTCTTAATGCCAAAAAATTTAAAGAAACCATTGACAATGAAGAAGTTTCTTATAAAGACGGTGAAGAACAAAATGCAGGAATTGGTCTTTATAAGGTACAGTCACTTTTAAAAAATGTTTTAAGTGGGGAAGTGAGATTAAAAAAAGAGTCCAGTAACTTTAAAAATGGTGCAAAAATTATATTTGAAGTGGTATTACCAATTAAATTAGTTAAGAAGAGGGGATAAAATGAAAATAGTTTGGTTAGAGGATGAGCCTGAGACCATAGATGTGGTCAGAAGAAAGTTAGAAATAATTTATAGAGATATTATTATTTGTAAATCTTTTGCTTCTTTTTCAGATGAATTGGATGAGCTTGAAGATAAAAGTGATGAAGTCCTTATTTTAGACATTCGTATGATTTTTAATACAGATATTGAAGTGACATGTAAAGGAAGTGAAGCATTTACGATTATAAAAGAACTTGAAGGTGGGTTTGAATATTATCAGAAGTGTTTAAAGGCACGTTTTAACAATTTAAGAATTTTATTTTTTTCTTCAAAACCTCAAAAGGAGGCTCAAGAAGAGGCTCATGAGAATGATGTACCCATTGAATGGATTATTTCAAAAGATAACACAATGCAATTACTTGAAAAAATTAAGGAAATCAAATGTTAAGGTTATGGAGCATCTGGATGAGTGTTAGTGTATTTACTCTTGCTGAAGATAATATAAGTGAAATTTTGGACAAAATATCAAATAACGTATATCAAGCTCCTCAAGCAAATTTGAATATGACAGTTGGAGATTTGGGTAGTTTCTTTGAAGGAACCAGTGCCCATATATCAAACTTAATTACTTTTTATAGCATTTTAATATCAGGACTTTTAGCACTTTTTTCCATAATATATTTTCTAAAAAGCTCTGGAATCATTAAAAAAATAGAAAATAATAAAGAATATATTAGAAAAAAACATGAAGATTTAGAAGTGAGTATGAAGGATGAGGTCAAAAGAGAAATTGATAGGCAGTTAATTTACAATGCACAAAATATTATGAAAGAAGTCCAAAATGATGCTTATAGAAAAATAGATTCTAATATAGAAGAGATACGTGTTATTGAACAAAAAAAATTATTTGACTATCAGCAATTGGTGTATAAGGTTATTCAAGTAAAAAAATATGCCATAGAAGAGTTTATCCATAATAAAGAATTAAGTGACCACGATATATTATTGAAGTTTGTTAATATTGAAGGACGCTATAATGAAACACTTAATCATGATCTTCCAAATCTTTTCTCCACAGAAATTCAAGACATCGTTATTCCCACAATTAAAAAACTTTCAGAGTTTACAGAGTTAAAAGAGATTATTGCTGAGCATGTGAATCAATTATTAGAAAAAGATTTAGCGTATACGGATAAATCTAAGTTGCAACAAGTATTAAAACACTACAAATATCTTTAGTCTCATGAAGAGTTATGGTTTGACTCAACCAGAACTGTTCAAAAATAGATCTTCCATAACTTCGTTAATACTCTCAAACTCAAAATGAAAACTACTCTCTAAAACGCGTTTGGGTAAAACACTTTGACCATCGGTTAATACTATCGAGCCTTGACCTAAAGCCAGTTTGACAACAAAAGTAGGTAGAGGTAAGATGCTGGGTCGATTAAGCACTTTGCCAAGGGCTTTGGTTAAGCCTTTGTTGGTTGTAGGATAAGGGGTGGTCATGTTGTAGATGCCTTCAACTTCTTCGTGGCGAATGGCATGTAGATAAAAACGTTTTAAATCGTGGATATGAATGAAAGAAACAGCTTGTTGTCCTGTGCCAATAACGCCTCCTAGACCCAGTTTAAAAGGCATAAGCATTTTTTGCAATGCCCCACCATCTTTAGCTAAAATAATACCAAAACGACAAATAACTGTACGAATATTTAAGGCTTCTGCTTTTTTGGCTTCTGTTTCCCAGTCTTTACAGAGATTGGCTAAAAAATTGTTTTCGAGTTCCGTGGAGGTTTCATTATAGAGACGGTTATTTTTATAAATACCAATCGCAGAGGTGGAGATAAATACCTTTGGAGGGATTTGGGCTTTCGACATTGCTTTGACCAACATTTGTGTGCTGTCAATACGACTGCTATAGAGTACTTTTTTATAGCTTTTTGTCCAACGTTGAATAATGTTTGCACCAGCCAAATTGATAAGGGCTTCAACTTTTTCTATTTTGGCTGTAAGCTTGTCTATATTTTTTAAATCATTACGTGTAATTTTAATAAGTTGATAACCTTGTTGGGTAAGGTATTGAGAAAGGTGTGTGCCGACAAAACCAGACATACCTGAAATGGCGATAGTTTTCATGCTAACTCCTTTTTATTTTAATAATACTTCTTTAGCCTGTAAGTTGGTAGGGATTTAATGTCTTTTAAAATTTTTTTAGCTACTTCCTAAATTCAAGCTTGTCAAAATGTGTAGAATAGAGACATAAATAAATAATATTTTTACACTATTTTCACACTACTATGTTATGATACAGACTGAAAAATACTTAAGGAGTTTAAATGAATAAGCGTATTAGACGATTTGTTTTTTTTTCGTCTGCATTATTGGCTGTCACAGTTGTAGATGCTACAGACATGACCAAAGCCTATGAGATGCCTGATGCAAGTGAGATAGTTAAAGATGATTTAATCCCCAGTGCTACCAAATTTACCTTGCCAAAAACGTGTAAGCTTGATGATTTAGAGAGCATTGCCAGAGGAAAATATATGTTTCATAACCTCAATTCTAAAAATGATAAAAAAAGCACCCTCCCTAAAGGGATGAAAGTTCCTAAAAAAGGGGAGGTTAAACCCTATGGTAACTGTGTGGCTTGTCATAACATTGAAGGAGCGATTGGTGGGGGAACTGTTGGTCCTCCTTTGACCAATTATAAACAAAATTTTATAGATACCAAAGTACGAGATGCACAGTTTGTTTATCAAAAAATTGCTGACCCAAGAGTAGACATGAATGAGACGGCAATGACCGTTAACTTAACCTCTAAGCTCTTTGATGCAGATGAAATTTGTGACATTACGGCGTATGTCTTACACGCTAAAAAAGAAAAATAACCCATAAACTTAAGGAAAAAAGATGAAAAGAAGAAGTTTTATTAAACAGATTGTGTCCGTATCAGCTACGGCAATAACTGTACCAAGTATGGTTTTAGCTAATGAAGAGGCTAATATTACAAAAGAGCCAAAAAAAGAGGTGCTAAAAGGCCCCAATGATTTACCTTTTGAAGAGGCACTCAAAGCCATTGTTGGCGATAAAGAGGTTAAAGATTCGGATAAAGTAAAATTGCGTGTTCCTGAGATTGCAGAAAATGGGGCTGTTGTACCTGTAAAAGTTTCGGTTGATTATCCCATGGACGAAAACAACTATGTGAAATCAATTCATATTTTAAACACCAAAAATGCCAATGCTCGATGTGTTGATGTTATGTTAACACCCAAAAATGCAGAGGCTAAATTTGCTTCAAGGGTTAAACTCTCGGAGAGTCAAGAGGTTGTGGCTGTGGTTGGCTTGAGTGATGGAACATTTATGAAAGCTGGAAAGAGCGTTAAAGTGACCATTGGTGGTTGTGGTTGATTTTGGCAAACATTAAAAATATTATAATAACTTAAAGGATAAAAAATGGCAGATAAAAAAAGAAGAGCAATTGTAAAGATTAAACCCAAAAAATATGCAGTGGGTGACATTGTAAAAGTGAGCTTTATGGTACAACACCCCATGGAAACAGGTATGGCAAAAGACAAAGAGACGGGAAAAATTAAACCAGCACATTACATTAATGACATTACTTTTTCGTTTGATGGCGAACCGTTTACCAAGATGAAAGTTTGGGAATCCATTTCAGCTGACCCATTTTTCTCTGTGCAGTATAAAATTGAAAAAGCAGGTGAGATTACGGTTGACTATGTGGATAACCTTGGCGAAAAAGAGACTAAACGTAAAAAAGTGAAGCCAAAAGCATGAATCGCCTTTTATTAAAAAGAGTATGGTTGGGATTTTTATGTGCAAGTACGCTTCTACTTGCAGGAGAACAGTTCTCCATGTCCCAAGCCGACAAAAAAATGTATGAAGAGTTAAAAGAGAATAACCCAGCAGACATGAATGTGGAAGAGGGAATGGAGCTGTTTGAAGAGCTTGGAGAGGAGGGAGCATTGGCTAAGTTTTTAGATGTCAATCAAACGCAATTGCCCTCATATATTGCAGGTTTTCCACGCTACATTGCAAAAATGGGCAATGTAGTAGGGCTTGACCAAGTGTTACAAGCGATGCAAGTAGAACAAGGAAAAGCAAAAGATGCCCTAAGTTCTGAATCCATGTTTAGTATGTTGGCCTATGTCAAATCATTCGCAAATGATGAAGCCATAAACATTGACATTAAAGCGAACAAAGAGATGGAAGCATCTTATGCTTTAGGTGAAAAGCTCTATAGCCAAGCCAGAGGTTACAGAGGATTGTCTTGTAACAGTTGTCATGCATTAGCAGGAAGCATTCTTAGAACCCAAACCTTACCAGAGTTAGGAGAACAAAATACAGGAGGAACCTGGCCAGCCTATCGTATGACACTCTCTTCTTTGGTGACCTTGCAGGAGCGTTCTCGTACGTGCATGAGAGACGCAGGACAAGCCCCTTTACCTCTTGGTTCAAAAGAGATGGTTGCGCTGGAAGTTTACATTAGCAATTTGGCAAAAAACAATAAACATGCCGTTGAAGTTCCAGGACTTAAACGCTAAAGCAGCAGCATAAAAAATAGGAAAAGAATATGGATATTAGTAGAAGAGACTTTTTACAATTTGCAGGAGCATTAGGGTTGCTAAGTGCCACAGGTACAAACCTTTTTGCAGGAGAAGAAGCCAAAGCGAAGATTGAGGCGTTATCTTTTTCGGATATTGTGGCGTTTGAAGCCAAAGGAGCAGCGACCATTCTTCATATTTGTGATTTACATGCACACATTAAACCGTTGTATTGGAGAGAGCCTTCCACGCTTATCTCGGCAAAAAATCTTGTGGGAACACCAGGGTTTATTTGTGGTGAGGCATTTCAAGCGTATTATGGAACAAAAGAGGGTTCACTGGAGCAGTATTTTGACACCCATAATGATTTTGAACTGTTGGCACAAAAGTTTGGAAAAATGGGGGGCATCTCCCACATGAAAACTTTGGTTGAGCATATAAGAAAAGAGCGTGGAGCAAAAAATGTGCTTCTACTGGACTCTGGTGACACATGGCAAGGAACAGCTGTCGCCTTAAAGACCAAAGGTGAAGCCATTGTGGATGCTCAAAACTATTTGGGTGTGGATGTGATGGTGGGGCATTGGGAGTTTACGTATGGTAAAGAGCGTGTGGCTGAACTCATTGAGCTGTTTAAGGGAGAGTTTATCTCTCAAAATGTGATTGACAATGAGCCTTTTTCTGATGAATTTGAAGAGCTTATTTTTCCTCCTTATACCATTAAAGAGGTTGGTGGCACGAAGATTGGTATTATTGGTCAATCTTTTCCTTTTACCTCTACTGCAAACCCCAAAAAGTTTACTGAGGGTTGGAGTTTTGCCCTAAGACATGAAACCCTGCAAGAGTATGTGGACAAACTTAGAAAAGAAGATAAAGTAGATGCTGTTGTGGTGTTGAGTCATGATGGTTTTTCTGTTGACCAAGAGTTGGCTAAAAAAGTCACTGGGGTAGATTTTATTTTAAGTGGTCATACCCATGACCCAAGTCCTAAGCCCATTGTGGTCAATGATACGGTTATTTTAATTGCAGGGTCACACGGTAAATATGTGGGTAGATTGGACATTGTGGCTGAAAAAGGGAAAGTAAAAGAGTATGAATTCAAACTCATTCCTGTGGCATCAAAACTTATTCCTGCTGATAAGGCTGGTGATGAGCTAATTGCTAAATGGTATAAGCCTTATGATAACGAACTAAATGAAGTGTTGGGGACAACTAAAAATATCTTATATAAAAGAGATACATTTTACTCAACTTTTGATGCCTTGATTGGTCAAGCCATTCAAGAACATGCAAAGTCTGACATTGTCTTTACTCCTGGATACCGATGGGGAACAACGGTTCTAGCAGGTGATGAGATTACAAAAGAGAATGTGTATGAGATGACAGCCATTACCTATCCAGAGGTTTATACTTTTGATTTAAAAGGTGAAAAAATTGCCAAACTAATGGAAGATATTGCTGATAATGTATTTAATGAAAATCCTCTTTTACAACAAGGGGGTGACATGAGTCGTTTAACGGGAGCGAGTTATAGCATTACCATTGATGCAAAAGCAGGTAAAAGAATTTCTGACTTTATGATTTGGGGTAAACCCATTGATTTAACGAAAACCTACCGTGTCTCTTCATGGGGTGGAAATTTACAAAGTGCAGGAACAAACCAAGACAAAGAGACTCCTGCTGTTTATGAAGTGGTTTCAGACCATATTCGAAGACAAAAGGTCATTGATATTCCCTTACAATCCAATGTAAAAGTATTGGATTTTGATTGTGGTTGTCCTGCTAAAGGGGCTAAGTGTTGATGAAAATTATTTAATTTAGGAAAAAGAGATTATGAAACTTATCGTAATTTTTATCTTTTTATTTGTTGGAATTTTATTGATAAAAGAGCAAACATTTAAGGCTTCAGATAAAATGACCTATGAACAAGCCTTAGTTCTTTCAAAAGAACATAATAAATCCATTATGTTAAAGTTAACGGCTGAGAATTGTAAGTATTGTATTAAGATGGATAAAGAAGTTTTGGCTAATCCAGAAGTAGAGCAGTTTTTGTTTAAGCATTTTATATCGGTGACGATTAATGTTGACAGAGAAGTAGTTCCTTTAGGCATAGAGCATAATATTACCCCAACTTTTATTTTTGTGAATAAAGATGAGGAGATTTTATCGAAGTTACCTGGCTCTTGGAATAAAAAAGACTTTATGGATCTGTTGAACAATCGAATTTAAAGAAAGGAAATAAAAGGATGAGAAGCGTATTTATTTTACTGTTACTAACAGTTACTTTTATGACAGCAGAGACAAAAATGGCTGAACCAAAACCTTCTATGGTTAATCCTAGACAATTTGTTTTCCCCATTAGCAGTGCCAATGAAGAAGAGATTTCTCATGTTTTATCATCGGTCAGTAATGTGGTAAAATTTTATGGTGTTGATAAATGTGAAGTCATTATTGTGGTCTATTCAAAGGGTATCAAAGCTGTATTAACTAACGCATACTTTTTTGATAAAGAGATTCAAAAACGACTTAAATCTTTGATGATGTATGATACTGTAGAGTTTATAGCTTGTAAAAACACCATGGATACTTATGAGATTGAAGAGAAAGAGCTTCTAAAGGATGTCAAAATGGTTACAGCTGGGATTGTTGAGATTATTGAACGACAATTGGATGGTTATATTTATGTGCGGCCTTAATAGACTTAAATAGACCATTAACTTCTTTAAGAGAATAGCTTTGTAGTTCAAGTTTTATGATTTACTTTTAACGACTCTTCTTCCCCATAAAAAGCGTTTTTTATAAAAAGGTTTTTTCTTAAAATTGGTAATAATAACTTTCTTTCTTGCTGAACTGGCATGAATAAAGTTTCCTTTACTGAGATAAATCCCCACATGATTAACCTTCCCTGTATATTTCTTTTCGGTATCAAAAAATACCATATCTCCACGTTTTAACTCTTTATATTTAACATACGTGCCTATCTTTGCTTGATTTCTCGAAACTCTGGGAATTTTAATACCTGTGGTACAAAGAAAGACATCTCTCGTAAAACCAGAACAGTCAAAAGTATTAGGACCCGTTGCACCCCAAACATATTTTTGTCCAAGTTTCCCTTTTGCATATTTGGCTACTTTTTTACTAATGGGAATTTTGGGAACGATTTTCTTTTTTTCTTTTTTAGCTACTTTGACTTCTACTATTTTCTTCTCTATTTTTTTATGTTTGACTGCTTCTTTAGTTGTTTTATTGACTTTTTCTTGAATCACTGCTTTAGGTACAGATTCTATTTTAAGTGCTATATTGGGGTTACCCATTGGTTCGACTTGGTTATTAAAATTTTGAATCTCTTTATTGAGCTTGGCAATCATCTCTTTATCCCAAATGGTGTATTCTGAAGATTGAGGCAGCTCTTTTGCACCGTCCATGATTTCAGAGATAGAATCTTCTATAAGATTCTCAAAGGTTGTTGGCGTAACTGTACTATACTTGGGAGTAATATTTTGTTCATAGACCAGTTTTACATATAAAAAAACTAGGAATTGAAACAATAAAATAATAAGAAGAATGTTTCTAATCTTGTCCATAAGTTTTCCTTAATTTTTATTAATTATAAACATAAATAAACCTTATTTAATAATACTACTATTTTCCTTTTAATTTATTTAAAACAAAACATTTACTAGATTTTGTTATAATTTCCAAAAATATTTGAAGGTCTAATAGATGAGAGCATTATTGAGCGTGAGTGATAAAAGTGGCATTGTAGAGTTCGCAAAAGGTTTAGAAAAAATGGGTTGGGATATCATTTCAACTGGAGGTACTTATAAAAAATTGTCTGAATCGGGTGTTAGGGTTATTGAAATTGATGAAGTAACCAAGTTTCCAGAGTGTTTTGAAGGGCGTGTTAAAACATTAAATCCTTATGTTCATGGTGGTATTCTACACAAGCGTGGAGACGATGCACATGTAGTACAAGCCAAAGAGCTTGGTGTAGAAGGAATTGATTTAGTATGTGTGAACCTTTATCCATTTAAAGAGACCATTGAACGTACAGAAGATTTTGATGAGATTATTGAAAATATTGATATTGGTGGACCAACAATGGTACGTTCAGCTGCTAAAAACTTTAATGATGTTCTTATTGTTACGGATGCTAATGATTATGCTTCGGTAGTTGAAGCTTTAGAAAATAAATCAGACGATTTAGCGTTTAGACGTAACTTGATGATTAAAGCATTTGAACATACAGCAGCGTATGACTCAATGATTGCAAACTACATGAACGGTCGTTTTAACGATGGTTTTGGTGAGTATCAGTTTATTACAGGTAAAAAGTCATTCCAAACACGTTATGGAGAGAACCCACACCAAAAAGGTGCATTGTACGAGTTTGATACTCACTTCTCTGAAAACTTCCAACAAGTAAAAGGGGAAGCATCTTTTAACAATATTAACGATGTAAATGGTGCATTAAAAATTGCTTCTTCTTTTGGTGATGAAAATGCAGTATGTATTGTAAAACATGGTAACCCATGTGGTTTTGCCATTAAAGAAGATTTATTGGCATCTTATACTGAAGCACTTAAATGTGACCCAGTTTCTGCATTTGGTGGGGTTGTGGCTGTAAATGGTATTGTGACTAAAGCAATGGCTGAAAAAATGAATGAAATCTTCTTGGAAGTAGTTATGGCTGCTGACTTTGAGCCAGAAGCATTGGAAGTATTTGAGAAGAAAAAACGTCTTAAATTATTCTCTCAGGGTGGTACCAAATCAGGTAATAATAGGTTAGTTATGTCAAAAGACAGCCATGACTTCAAACATGTAGATGGTGGATTTGTGTACCAAAACTCAGACTGTATTTGTGACAACGAAGTACATAACGCACATAAAAAGTCTGAACTTACAGCCACAGAGCAAGAGATGAAAGATTTAGAAATTGCATGGAAAGTTGCTGGTCTTACGAAGTCTAACTGTGTTGTTTATGTTAAAGACTCAGCAATGGTAGCCGTAGGTATGGGGATGACAAGCCGTGTGGATGCTGCTCAATGTGCCTTGAAAAAAGCAAAAGAGATGGACTTAGATGTATCTGGTGCAGCAATGGCTTCAGAAGCATTCTTCCCATTCCGTGACAGTATTGATGCAGCTGCTGAAGCTGGAATTAAAGCCATTATTGAGCCTGGTGGAAGTATTAGAGATGAAGAAGTAATCGAAGCTGCTAACGAGCATGGAATTTCCCTTTATTTCACAACCGTAAGACACTTTTTACATTAGTAGTCTAAAATACGAATTATGCACAATTATTTGTTATTCTAAATACTTAGAATTTAACAAGGATATTTATTAATGAAAAAGACAATACTTAGTATATTGTTGCTGTGTTCTACATTGTTGGCAGAGGTCAAAAATGTGGAAGTTACACCTGAGTTTGTAAAAGAAAAAAAATTTAAAATAATTGATATTAGAACCGAAGATGAGTGGAGAGAGATGGGTGTTATTTCAGAGGCATATCTGATTACATTTTTTACTAAAAACAATGAATATAACATTGAATTTTTCTTAAAAGAACTGAATACAGTCATTGAAGAAGATGAAGAGTTTGCTATTATCTCAAACAGTTCGAGTAGAACCAAGTTGGTTTCTAATTTTTTAGGACATAAACATAATTATAAGGTTATTAATTTACTTGGTGGTATGTCAAAGCTTCTAAAAGAAGGTTATGAAGTAGAGGTTTATAAACCTCATAAAAAAAAAGAAGACAACTTTATACATTTAAAAAGTGAGAAATTAGAACTAAAGTTTAATGATAATAATATTACAGAATAAATGCTTTTTTCATTTGTTCTTTTATCTCATCAAATGTAAATTGATGATCACAAAAGTACTCAAAGGCGATAATACCTTGGTAAAGTAACATGTCAGACCCATCTTTAGTTGGTTTGTTCTGTTCTTTAGTAAATTTCAAAAAAGGTGTTTCCTTCCCATAGATAACATCAACACAGGCTTTAGCTTTAGAAACAACTTCTTCTAGTATTTCGATAGGACAAGGTAAAGAGTCATCTTCTAAACCAGCAGAAGTCATGTTGACCACCAAGTCAAAAGCTTCATCCAGTTTAAAAGTTTCAAAAGTAAAAGTTTTAAACCCTTTTTTATTGTAACGCTCTAAACGTCCAGCACTACGGTTTAATATACTCACTTCATACCCAGCATCACGAAGTATGACAGAAGTAGATTGTGCTGTTCCTCCAGCTCCTAAAAAAAGAACTCTTTTGATGTTTTCAAATTCTGAAATGGCTTTTAAAAATCCTGGTGCATCGGTGTTGTAGCCATAAAGTTTTCCCTCTTTTTTTACAATGGTATTAACAGCCCCAACTTTTTGTGCAAAAATATCCAACTCATCACAAGCTTTAAAAGCATATTCTTTATGAGGAACGGTGATGTTTGCCCCCTTGATGTTTAAATCAAGAAATTTGTTTCGTAATTCTGAACCATTCTCTAGTTTATAACGTGTATAGACTCCGTTATAGCCTAAACCTTGAAAAGAGAGGTTATGCATAAGAGGTGATTTTGAGTGCGATACAGGGTTTCCAAAGATGCTGAAGAGTTGCAAGGTAGTTCCTAATATTTTTTTGGATTATAGCCAAATTAAAGTTATGAAAAAAAGTATGAAATTACAATCTCACTTTTAGTATAAGGTGCAAGTAAGTTGCATTTAATAACTTTTTATCTAAAATTCGCCATATTTTAACAAAGGGGAACAACACATGAGAAATCTTACCGTACCATTAACGCGATTTTATGTGACAACATTTTTTAGCAGTGTCCTTATGACCAATGGTGCTTTAGCAGAGACAAACACAACATCAAGCCTTACACTTGATGACATCGAAGTAGTCGGAGCATATCAAGCCTATCAAGGAGAATTTACACCACTTGAAACACCTCAGGCAGAACAGAGAATAGATGCTAAAACCATCAAAAACTCAGGAGCAGTTACGTTAGATCAAGCATTGGACTTGGCATCATCGGTTGGTCGTCAGAACAACTTTGGTGGACTCTGGAACAGTTTTTCAGTAAGAGGTTTTGTTGGCGATGAAAACCTTCCAAGTAACTATTTGGTAAATGGTTTTAATGCTGGTCGTGGATTTGGAGGTCCTAGAGATCTTTCAGGTGTTGAGTCTGTTGAAGTACTAAAAGGCCCTCGTGCAGCCTTGTATGGACGTGGTGAACCGGGAGGAACCATTAACCTTGTAACGAAACGCCCAACTTTTGATGAGCAAGCTGAAATCACAGTGAAAGCTGGTAGTTTTAATACTTACCGTACTGATTTGGATTGGACTGCTCCTCTATCGGATAATTTTGCTGTTCGTATGGTAGGTTTCTATGAAGATGCAGAGAGTTATCGTGATACTGTAGAAAGTACTAAATATGGCTTCAATCCTTCAGCAACTTATCTCATTGGGGATAGCAGTGCACTGATGTATGAACTTGAGTACAGTCATCAAGAAATTCCATTTGACCGAGGGGTTATTGCGATTGATGGAAAATTAGGTGCTATTCCAGAGAGTCGTTTTTTAGGTGAGCCAGGTTATGACCCTATTGAGACGGATGTTTTGGGTCATCAACTTGAATTCCAACATGACTTCAACGATGAGTGGAGTGGGTTGGTTGGATTTAACCATCGAAAGACCTCACTCAATGGTTATGCATCAGAAAATGGTTTTGCTGCACCTGCTGCCAATGGTGACTTTGGTCGCTTTTCGCGTTACCGTGACTACGATGCAACCTATCAAGTCTTACGTGCAGAGTTAAGTGGCGAGTTTGAAACAGCTGGACTAGAACATCGTCTTACGGTGGGTATAGACAGTGATAAGTTTGAAAATGACCAATATGCTACACGTGATAGAACAACGGATCAAACCATTAACATTTACAATCCAGTATATGGAAATTCTCCAATATCGGGTCTTGATTTAGCAACACAAATTGACAGAGTTGAAACGCAAAAGTCTACAGGTATATATCTTCAAGACCAAATTAGTTTAACGGATAAACTAGATGTTAGATTAGGTGCACGTTTTGATGACTATAAACAAGAGCTTACAAATCGTAAGAGCGACTCTAGCTCTAAATACTCAAAATCACAAGTTAGTCCACAATTTGGAGCTGTCTATAAAGCGACAGATGCCGTGTCCTTATATGCTAGCTACGGTGAAAACTTTCGTCCACTGTCAGGTGCTACGAATGACAATAATTTAAAGCCAAACCAGTCCGAGTCAACAGAGGTTGGGGTGAACTTTAGTTTAAACGACAATACTATACAAGGAAACTTTGCGTTGTTTAACATAAAGCAGTCTAATATTGCGACCTTTGATGCAGACTTTAATCCTACAGCAGTAGGTGAGGCTGAAAGTAAGGGTGTTGAACTTGACCTCTACGGTAATATTACAAATTCACTAAGATTTTTGTTCTCTTATACGTACATAGATGCTGAGACGAAAAATGACTATTATGATGCAGTTTCCTATGCTGACATCCCAGCTGGTTCAGATATGTTAAATGTTGCTGATCATCAATTAAGTCTACAACTTACAAAAGAAACTAAACTTGCTGGTAAAAACCTTGACTTAACAACAGGTTTACTTTACGTGGGTGAAAGAAGTGGAGAATTTGGTCATCCAGATTTCACGCTACCAAGCTACACAACGGCTAGGGTTGCAGCCACTTATCAAGTTTCAAAATCTATTGAAGTAAGTGCTGAAATAAACAACTTGTTTGATGAAGAGTATTACACCAACTCTTATGCTCAGGCGTGGGTTCAACCGGGTACACCACGTAATGCTTATGTGTCAGCAACCTACAAGTTCTAATAGCATGAAATTACAAGCAGACGCATTACATATTACCCGTTCGGGTAAAAAAGTTCTAGATGGGGTCTCGTTCAGTTTAAAAGCTGGCGAGATATACGCGCTACTTGGTGGTAATGGGGCTGGAAAATCTACTACCTTACTTAGTTTCCTAGGTTTTATATCCCCTGATGCTGGTAGTGTTCGTGTTAATGAAAAGGATGTCTATTCAGACATCGAAGCTGCTCGTAAAGCCATTGCTTATTTACCTGAGTCTGCTTCATTGTATGAACATCTGAATGCCTACGAAAACATTGACTACTTTTTACAACTTGCTGGTCTTTCTCTTAGCAAATCCAGTATTGACGAGGCGCTTGACAGAGTCTCATTAAAGTCAGAAGCTAGAGAGCAAAAATTAGCTGACTACTCGAAGGGAATGTGTCAGAAAGTCACCATTGCATTAGCAATGTTACGTGATACCGACATCTTACTTTTAGATGAACCGACATCTGGTTTAGACCCTAGTGCCATAGATGAATTCCATCAACTTGTTCGGAGTCTTGCCGATGCAGGTAAAGCTATTTTGATGGTAACCCATGATGTGTACGGTGCGTGTAATGTGGCTGATAAAATTGGACTTCTTTATAATGGTAAATTAATGCAAGAGTTTAATGCCCAAACTGAAAAAATTAATACAGAAACGGTACATAAAGCATTTTCTACAACAGTAGCTACTCAAAATAGTTGATGAGGTATAAGATATGAAAACCATATACCTTATAGCACTCAGTGAATGGCTGTACTGGATTCGCTCACGTCTTGTGATAGGAAGCGTACTGATTTTTTTAGTGTTGCTTTCTGTTTCTGCGTTCTTTACATCCTTTCATATGGATGCAGAGAGTCATGTGAGAATGCATCAACAAGCTAAAGCTGATAAGACATTTCTCGCACAACCTGATCGCCATCCACACCGAATGGTTCATTATGGGCACTATGCATTTCGTACACCTGCACCTTTGGCTGGCTTTGACCCTGGGCTTGATAGCGTGACAGGGAAATCTATTTTTCTTGAAGGTCACCGTCAAAATACCGTTATGTTTCCAGAGTCATCCGTGAGTACCGATTTTGGTGGTTTAGCACGTTTAAATCCTGCTTTGATTTATCAGATTTTTGCACCATTGGTTATTATTTTACTGGCGTACAATGCAATTGGACGTGAACGTGAAGCTGCTGTGCTGACACCCATGTTGGCACTAGGCATAACGGGTAGAACACTCATCGCTGGTAAAGCTTTAGCCTTAGTCTCTTTTATGGTTTTAATGCTTATACCTCTTCTTATAAGTGCTGCTTTTGCACTTGTGGAAGGGGAGAGTTTCATGGCTTTACTGATGTTATTTGCTATTTATTTTATCTACCTAGCAATTTGGATTGCCTTAACACTTCTGATGTCTATTATCTTAAAAAAAGGGTCGACGGTATTAGCAGCTATGACGGGCTTATGGTTTGTTTTTTCCTTAGTTCTACCATCCATTGCTGTCAATACAGCAAGTAAAACCTCTGCCGTTCCCGGAAAAATCGAAACGGACTTAGTGATGCTTAAGGATGTTCGTAAACTTGGAGATGGTCATAATGCCAATGACCCAGCTTTCAAAAAAATGCGACAAAATATACTGGAAAAATATAATGTAGAGCATATTGAAGATTTACCAGTTAACTTTCGTGGGATAGTTGCCATGAAGAGTGAAAAGAAACTGGCTGAAGTATTGAATCGATACGCTAAGGAACGAATGGTGGCTGAAGCCAAACAAGAGAAAGCCATTGCAGACTATGGTTGGTTTACCCCAACGATAGCAATTGCTTTTGCCTCTCGAACCATTGCTGGGACAGATCTTTCAAATTATCATCGTTTTCAAAAAGAGGCTGAAGCCTTACGTTACAAGTTTGTTCAAGGGCTTAATCAAGCGCATATTAAAGCGTTATCTTACAAGGATGATATGAATCGTAATAAAGATGATAAAAGTGCTCGTATTGATGGGTCAAATTGGCAAGTACTCGATAAATTTGAATTTCGAACGGAAGATTTATCGCTTAGGATAGGGAATGCTACTTCTTCCATACTGATGTTATTGGCATGGCTAATAGCGATTAGTGGATTATTAATTTGGCGAAGTAAGGGAATTAAATCATGAACAATATAAATGCATTAATACGTGAAGTAAAGTTCACTGCACGTGACCTTACCGTATGGTTTTGGTTGCTTGTTGTTCTTAGCTTATCTACGCTTTCTCTTTGGTCTGGACTGACTGAAGTAGAACGCCAAAATGCTAGCATACAAAGTCTTCTTGCAGAAAATAAAGAAGAGCGTTTATCTGAGCAAAAAAAGTATGACCATTGGGGATATTTAGCTTACTACAGTTTTCATCTGACTTATGATGCTCCTTCAGGTTTTGCTTTTGCAGCCATGGGACTTCGTGATAGCCAAGCATGGAAACACCGAGTTAGAATGCTTGCTCTTGAAGGTCAAATTTATGAGCGTGATGTAGGTAATCCTAGTATTGCATTGATTGGTCGCTTTGATTTTGCATTTTTTACTGCCTTTATCATTCCAATCATTTTGATTATGCTCTTGTTTGATCTTCGAAGTTCTGAAAAAGCTGCTGGACGTTACGCACTATTGGAAGTTACGGCTGGAAATAGATTTTCTTTATGGGGTCTTCGGGCTTTAGTACGGTCTGGGGGAGTTTTCCTTGCACTCATTCTACCATTGGTCGTTGTGGGTATTATAGCTGGTATTCATATGGGTACACTCTTTTTGGCGATACTTGCTGTATTAGCCTACATGATTTTTTGGACGCTTCTTTCTGTCTATGTTTCAGCATGGCGTAAATCTGGTTCAGTGATACTCATGTCACTGCTTGCTATTTGGATGTTAACGGCTGTCATTCTTCCAGCTGGTTTACGAATAGCCATCGATAAAACAGTGCATGTACCTTCTGGCACCGACATAGTGATGTTACAAAGGGAAGTAGTGAACGATGCTTGGGACATACCAAGAGAAGAGACCATGAATGACTTCTTTGCAGAACATCCTGAATGGAAAGATTATGAGCCTATAGAAGATTCATTTGAATGGCAGTGGTATTATGCTTTTCAGCAGATTGGTGATGAACGAACCAAGGAGTTGAGTACGCTTTATCGTGATGGTCGATTAGAACGTGATAAAATAGCATCTTGGTTTTCGCTTTTAGCACTACCATCATTGCTCGAAAGGTACCTTCAGTCTTTGGCAAAGACAGACTTAAAATCAACTATTGAATATGAAGAGAGAGTTCGTAAGTATCATGCTTCACTTCGTGCTTTTTACTATCCTAAGTTCTTTAACAATGAACCTTTTGAAAGAGCTGAACTTAAGAAATTACCTATGTACCTATCTCATTAAGAGATAGGTAAAAAATAATTGAAGCTACAATTGTTCCATATCTTTGATGGTTGCAAGTAAGGCACCGAGTTTATTTTTAACTTCTAAGTATTCAAGTTCTGGAACAGAGTCTGCAACAACTCCACCACCAGCTTGTAAAGTAATAGAGTCAGGTTTTATAAGAGAGGTTCTGATAGCAATAGATGAATCCATCTCACCATTAAATGAGAAGTAACCAACTGAACCAGAATAGAATCCACGTTTTAAACCTTCATATCCTGCAATGAGTTCCATAGCACGAATCTTAGGGGCACCTGTCATTGTTCCTGCTGTAAAGGTTGCTCTAAAGAGGTCAAACATGTCTTTGTCTTTAGCGATAATGGCTTCTACATCGGAAACCATATGCATAACATGTGAATAGCGTTCTACACGCATCATGTCTGTTACTTTTACTGTACCTGTTTTAGCAACACGTCCAACATCATTTCTTCCTAAGTCAATGAGCATAAGGTGTTCAGCACACTCTTTAGGGTCATTTAACATTTCTATTTCAAGTTCTTTGTCACGTGCTTTGTTCTTACCACGTTTTCTTGTTCCTGCAATAGGGCGTAGTAAAATTTCGTTATTAGAAAGTCTTACCATGACTTCAGGAGATGACCCTGCAATGGAGAACTCTTCATAGTCCAGTAAAAATAAGTATGGAGAAGGGTTCTTTGAACGTAAAAGTCTGTAAAAAGAGAGAGGGTCTATTTTTCCTTTTTGTGTATAACGGTTGGCTAATAGAATTTGAAAAACATCACCTGAGCGAATCATCTCTTTGGATTCATCAACCAGTTTTTTATAACGCTCTTCTTCAATGGAGAAGCTTCCTTCCCCATTGAGTTTGGCAGCTTTTAATTTTTGAGGGGTACAGGGTTCACTTAAAAGCTTTTCTATTTTTCCTATAGCCAGTTCATATCCCTCATCATTTTGAATAATGGTTAAGATAGAGTTTTTATGGGAGTATGCTAAAATGATAGAGGGACGTACCAAGTCCAAGTCAGGAGTATTTAACGGATCATAAAGATTATCCATACTCTCTTTTAGTGTTGGTTCAAAAACTTTAACCATGTCATAGCCTATAAATCCAATAAAACCGTCTACAAATGAGAAGCCAACTTCATCAACTGTTTTCTGGTATTTTCCTTGATCTAGGTTTTGATAATATGTTTGTAGGAAATTAAAAGGGTCATTGTTGAGTTTTTCAACTTGACCTTCTTGGTTGCTATAGATGGTTTCATTATCTTTATAAACAAGACGCTCTTGAGCACCTATGGTAATAAAGCTATAACTACCTTCAACGGTGGTTACAACGGATTCAAAGAGCATGGTAACTTCATCTTTGAAAAGCTCCTTGATTTTTCCATACATGGAAACAGGGGTGAGTTGATCAAAGAGAAGTTTTTTTATCATGTATCTATTTTGCCTTTGTTATGTATGCACCTTTTAGTATGTTTTCTTGTACGGTATCCAATTGCGTATTTGCTTGGTTACGGCTAAAGAAAGGTCCTACTAAAACACGTGTTAAAGTTGTATCATTTTCTACCTTAACAAGAGAATAGTTGAAGTTATTATTCTTAATTTTTCTCACTACGGTTGAAGTATCTCTATAGGTACCAACTTTGATATAGTAACTGTTAGAAACAGCTTTTTGCTGACCTCCAAAATAAGTAGTTTTCTTTACTACAGGAGCTGCAACTGCTGTTTGTTTTACTTCTGCTTTAGGAATGTACTCTTTTTTAGGTTGAGTTATCGTTTTTGGTTCAGTATAGGTTCTTTTTACAACAGGTGCTTTTTCAGTGTTAGTAGTAGTTTCTACTGCTGTGTTATTCTTTTTTGGTGTTTTATATGTTTCAATCTCTTTAGGTTCATGAGAGCTTAAAGGGGTTTTGATAACTGAAGTTAAATTTCTTTCTGTAATTGTTGGATTTAGTACAGGTATTGTTACTTCACTGTTAGAGGTTTCAGTTTCTTCTTCAGAACTTGTATTGGCATCATTTTCAGTACTTGTTAATTCAACTTTGGAGTCATTATTCTCAATTTTTGAACCTTCATCTGTATTTAAAATAAGTTTTGTTATGACAACTGAAATTACTAATATAATAAATAAGAGAGCTAAAAGGGTAAGAATATTCTTTAAAGGTGTTTTTTTAGGACTATCTAAATCATCAATTTTGATGTCGTGTAAGTTTTTATCTGCCATTTTGGTTTTGGCCTCCATTTTTTAAACAGAGTATAACACAAAAAACACGGTTTTGTATATAAATATTATGCTTTTTTAGTAGGTAAGGTAATAATATTAAGGTTTTTAGGTAAATTTTTGTTAGGATAAATTTTGTAACTTTTCTTAGACTTAAGTTCCAATAGATGTTGAATATTTTCAACTTCTTTATAGACTAATTCTAGTGATGTGTCATTGGTAGGAATAAAGACTTGAAAATGTTCTTTTGCACTGTTTTGATAAGCTTGAAAATTTTGAATATTTAAAGACTTTAGAAGATGTTTGATTAAAGAGTAAAAAGCATTCCAATCTTTTTGTTGGTATTCTATGACCATATAGTTAACACAACTATTTTCAACAAGAGAAACGGCTAAAGTGATTTCATGCTTAAAGTGTTGTGTTAGTAAGGTAGGGTTGAGAGGTGTTTTGAATTTTTCAAACTTACTATAAAAAGTACGATTGTTGAAAGTAAGTTTTTCAACAATCGATTTTTGTTCAATATAAAAGTAGTCACTAGTAAATTTTAAGTCAAGTAACTCTATTTTCAATATTAAGTGCTTTAGGTACTAGTAAATTGCTTTGTCATAGATAACAAATCCAGAAGCCAGTTCTTTCATTTCATCTTTGATTTTTGCATGAAGTTCAGTATCTTCAACATTATCAAGTACGTCAGCAATTTTGTTTGAGATAATCTCAAATTCTGCTTCTTTCATCCCTCTACTTGTAAGGGCTGCTGCACCAATACGAATACCTGAAGTCACAAATGGACTTCTTGTTTCACCTGGAACCGTGTTTTTGTTTACGGTGATACCAGCTGCACCAAGTGCTGCGTCAGCATCTTTTCCAGAGAAACCTTTGTCTAAGAATGAAACAAGTACTAAGTGGTTGTCTGTACCATTACTTACAAGGTCAAATCCTCTTTTGATTAATACATCAGCTAATACTTTAGTGTTTGCTTTTACTTGTTTCGCGTATTCTTTCCACTCGTCTGAAAGGTTGTATTTAAAACCAACAGCTTTAGCAGCAATAACGTGAACCAGTGGACCACCCTGAAGACCAGGGAAGATAGCAGAATTTACTTTCTTTGCAACAGCTTCATCATTGGTCATAATCATACCACCACGAGGTCCAGCCAATGTTTTGTGCGTTGTTGTTGTAACAACATCAGCGTAAGGGAATGGACTCATGTGTTCGTTTGCACAAACCAAACCAGCAATGTGTGCGATGTCAGCAAAAAGAATCGCACCTACTTCATCAGCAATCTCTCTGAATTTTTTAAAGTCAATTTCACGTGCGTAAGCAGAAGCACCACAAACAATGATTTTTGGTTGAACAATTTTTGCAATTTCAAGTACTTTGTCATAGTTGATGTAACCATCCATCTCTACACCATACGTGAAGCTTTGGTAGTTTTTACCTGAAAAAGATGGTTTAGAACCATGAGTAAGGTGACCACCGTGAGAAAGATCCATTCCTAAGATTTTGTCATATGGCTTAAGTAGTGCAGCGTAAACAGCACCATTTGCTTGGCTTCCCGAGTGTGGTTGAACGTTTACGTAGTTACAGTTGAAAAGTTTACAAGCTCTGTCGATTGCTAGTTGCTCTACTGTATCTGCATGTTCACATCCACCGTAGTAACGTTTATAAGGGTAACCTTCTGCATATTTGTTGGTAAAAACTGAGCCCATTGCTTCCATAACAGCAGGGATAGTAAAGTTTTCAGACGCAATCATCTCTAAGTGGTCAGTTTGTCTTTCTCTCTCTTGGTTGATGGCTTCAAAAATTTCTGGGTCAAATGTTTCCATAGAATAACTCATGGGGTCTTTCCTTTTAGCTTTGTAGGATTTAATGATGTATTTATAGCAAATTTAAGATAAGAATACCTTAATACTTTTAGATTAAATTAGGCTATGGTACGATTGTCATCGTACCGATAATAAAAGTTACGTTCGTTCAGAACTTCTTTGTTTACAAGCATTGCCATCTATACAGAACATGCCTTTACCTTTTTTGGCTGGTTTAAGTTCATCTGCGATGTCATGACCACATTTTTTACATTTGCTTTCATCAGAGATAATAGGTGCTTCAACCACAGGAGCTTCAGGTCTCATTGCTGGGAAAAGAAGCACGTCACGAATTGTTTGCTGATTAGTAAGCATCATAATTAAACGGTCAATACCAATTCCTTCACCAGCTGTTGGTGTCATACCGTAGCTTAGTGCTTTAACAAAGTCGGTATCCATGTGCATTGCTTCATCATCACCGGTTAACTCTTTAGCATCTACTTGTGCTTGAAATCTTTTATATTGGTCAATAGGGTCGTTAAGTTCAGAGAAACCATTGGCTAATTCTGCACCAGCAACAAAGAACTCAAAACGTTCTGCTATTTCAGGGTTTGCATCGCTTCTTCTAGCAAGAGGGGAGATGTCTACTGGATAATCTGTAATGAATGTTGGGTTAATCAGTTTTGCTTCAACGAACTCGTCAAAAAGTTCAGCTTGAACGTAACCGATTGTCCAGTTGTCATCATTTTTAAGATTGTTCTCTTTTAAGAAAGTCAAACCTTTGTCTCTGTCTTCTGCTATCTCTCTTGGTATACCACCAATGTCTACAATCGAGTCAATCCATGTTACCCGTGCAAATGGGGTAGAGAAGTCAACTTCTTTATCTCCATAAGGAAGTTTTCTGTCTAGGTTTAAAGTGTCAAAAAGGTAATCAAATAGCTCTTCGGTTACTTCCATCAGTTCAATGTAGGTTTTGTAAGCCCAATAAAATTCAATAACGGTGAACTCAGGATTGTGCGTTGCATCAATTCCTTCATTTCTAAAGTTTTTACCTATTTCAAAGACAGCATCCATACCACCAGTGATAAGTTTTTTCAGGTAAAGCTCTGGTGCAATTCTTAAAAATCTGTCTACACCTAAAGCGTTGTGGTGTGTGGTAAATGGCTTAGCATTTGCTCCACCTAAAATAGGGTGCATCATTGGTGTTTCAACTTCTAAGAAACCCTTGTCTTCAAAGAACCTTCTAATTCCAGAAACAATTTTAGAACGAAGTTTAAAACGCTTAGTCACTTCTGCATCCATAATCATGTCTAAGTAACGTTGACGGTATTTAATCTCTTGGTCTTGAATACCATGAAACTTCTCTGGTAGAGGAGAAATAGCTTTAGTTACTAAGTTAACCTCTAAACAGTGAAGGGTAAGCTCACCTGTACCTGTTACAAAAGGATAACCTTTAACTTCAATAATATCACCAACTTCAAAAAGTTTTTTCACAACATCGTTATAGTAACCTTCAGGTAAATCATCACGGTTAAAATAGACTTGTACTAATCCATCTTCATCTTCGATTTTTGCGAAAGCTGCTTTACCCATGATTCTTACAAATTTAAGACGACCTGTTAAACGGTACTCTTTACTTTTGTCTTGTTTCATTTCATCGGTTTGGAGGTCATGTACGTAAGCACATTCATTTAAAAATTGAGAAGAGGGTGTTCCTTTGCTTACTTGGTTAGGGTAAGGATTGATTCCTTTTTCTCTTAGTGTTTCGGTTTTTTTGATTCGCTCTTGAATATATTGGTTGTTAAATATCAAGGTCTCTCCTGAGGTATGTTTTAGTTTTTATTAAGTTGTTATGTTTGTTGATTTTTTTAGGCTTTCAAGCCTTATAAAAGGCTTGTTTTTTTGGGGAGGGTTATCGTTTCGCTTGGCAGACTGAACAGATACCCGTAATCTTCATAACATGATTGTGCATTTCAAAGTTAAACTTCTTTGCAATCTCTTCTTGCCGTTTTTCAATTGTCTCATCATAGAACTCTTCAATGTTGCCACATTTCATACAAACTAGGTGATCATGATGTTTTTTTAGTCCAAACTCATACTTTTTACCTTGTGTTCCAAATGAAATTGAACTTACTATCTCTGCATCCTCTAGTAAGGTAAGAGTACGATAAACCGTTGCAATACCGAGTTTAACCTCTGGGTAAGATTCTTTAATTAAGTTATAAATATCTTCTGGTGTAAAGTGACCATCGTTATCATAGATGATTTTAAGAATAAGCTCACGCTGGGTGGTATACTTAAGATTGTTAGATTTTAGTAACTTTTTAAAGTTTTCTAGTACATCATCATAAGCTATGCTATTTGTCATCTTTACTTAATCCTTTAGTTTGATGCGTTTTGCTCTACTAAAGCCGTTATAGGTTTTATGCTTAGATTTACTTCAGTTGTATTTATCTCTTTTGTTTGGCTTGTATTGTCATCTTCTACTATGGTTTGATTTAAATCAATATTGAGGATTTTTGCACCCAGTTGACTCATTGGTTCAAAAAGTTCTGTTTCTGCTTTGAATTTAGTTGCTGATTTTTTAAAGAAATCAGATTGACTTACTCCAAAAATAATAAGAGAGAAAATAAACACATAACGTGCTGCTGATAACAAATAACCAAGTAATCTACTAATAAAACTACTTGCAGGAGAGGTAAGTCTTGAAACAATAGAAGAGATAAATGCTATTACTAACCAAATACCAATAACAATTAAAATGAAACCGATGAGTTTAGCAAACTCTTCAGGAATCGCTGGAAAAAGTTTTTGTTCATTAATAAATTCAATAATAAGCATATTGTATCTTGCTGCAAGGATAACTCCGGCGACAATACTAATAAAACTTAATAATTCTTTTGAAAAGCCATTAAGTAAACCCTTAATGGCTAAAAATGCTACCAATGCAACAATAATAATGTCTATAATGTGAAAACCCATAAATTCCATAAAAACTAACTTCCTTTGATTTAATCCATATTATCTAACAGATTAAAATCTTTTTAGAGATTATAGCTTAATTTATTTAAAAATTTATATTTTTCTTTAATTCATCAGGTTTATTAGAATATTGTAACGCATCTTCTTTTTTGACAACTTTTTTTGCTAAAAGCTTTAAAAGTTCTTGGGTTTGGGTCTGCATACCACTTTGGGCTTGTCCTAATTGCATTTGAGAATAGATTTGGTGAACCTTGTCTTCTCTAATTAAGTTGGCTATGGCATGGTTGGTAACTAAGATTTCAGGAACAGCTACCCGTCCTCCACCAACTTTAGGTAAGAGTACTTGGGAGATAACAGCCACCAATGAAGTTGATATCATGGTACGAATTTGTGCTTGTTCATCCCCATTAAAGACATCGATAATACGGTTAACGGTTCCTGGAGCAGAGTTGGTGTGCAGTGTTCCAAAAACCAAGTGACCTGTTTCAGCAGCAGAGAGAGCAGCTTCAATGGTCTCTTTGTCTCTCATCTCTCCAATAAAAATAATGTCGGGGTCTTGTCTCATCGCATATTTTAGTGCCATGGAGAAGCTTTTGGTATCAGAACCTGTTTCTCTATGGGAAAAAACTGATTTTTTGTTTTGATGAATGAATTCAACAGGGTCTTCAATGGTGACAATATGTTTATGTTCAGTTTCATTAATTTCATTGAGAATAGAAGCAAGGGTAGTAGACTTTCCTGAACCCGTAGGACCCGTAACAAGTATAAGTCCTTTTTCCCTTTTTATGAGTTCTTTATAAATAAGAGGTGAGTTATAATCATCTAGTGAAGGAATTTCTGTAGGAATAATTCTAAAAGCAGCTGCAATATCACCTAAGGTTCGGTAATAATTGGCTCTAAACCGACCAATTCCTGGAAGCATAAGGGCAAAGTCAAGTTCTAAATGTTCTTCAAAAATCTTTTTTTGTTTTTCTGTAAGTAGTGCATAGGTCATCTCTTCAATGTCTTCACCTGTTAGCACAGGTAAATTAACAGCTTTTAACGTACCATCAATACGAATTTGAGGTTCAGCTCGTGCCACAAGGTGTAAATCTGAAGCACCATGAGAAACAACGCTTTGTAGGAGTTTTTTTATATCAATAGCCATATTTAATCTTTATATTAATTTAATGTAACTATATAATAAAAAATCTTTATATTTAATTAAGTTTATTCTATAATTTTAGGAACAATAAAGAAATCATTTTCTGCATGAGGTGCATGTGAAAAAATATGTTGGGCTATTTCAGGTTGTTTTATACTGCTATCTTCTCTTAAGGGAGTTCCTCCTTCAAGCGTAGAAAAACTTGCGTTAAGCCCCTCTGTATTGAGTTCAGATAGGTTTTCAACATAGGATAAAATTTCAGTTAATTGTTTTGCTAATGCTTCTTTTTTTTCATCTTCAATTTTTAACATAGAGAGTTTTTCTAATTTTTCTAATACAGTGTTGTCAATAATCACAGTAATCCTTTTGTAAATAATGGGTGTATTATATAGAAAAATAGTTAAAGCATCTATTTCTACAAGTAAATATAATTATTAATAATGTAAACTATAATAAATTATTATTTTAAAGGAATTATGTAAAGTATGAGTGAGTTATTAAATAAACCAACCATTACTTCAAGAGAGTTGGAGATGGTGTTACAAGCACGAGAAGAGGGTAAAGCTGATTTTCTTTTAGTGGATGTTAGAGAGATGATGGAGTATGACGCTGGTCATATAACAGGTGTAGATATACTTAAACCTACTTCTCTGTTTCAATCTTGGGCTGAAGAATTTTTAAATACTAACAAAGAAAAAACCGTTATTTTTACCTGTCGTTCAGGAAATCGTTCTGGTCAAGTACAAGAGGTGTTTAGGCAAAATGGTATGGAGAATGTTTTGAACCATGTTGGTGGAATTATCTCTTATTCTGGTGAAACACAACTGGGGTAACTTAGTATCTATTATACGAAGGATATGAAATGAAAAAACTATTAATACTATTAACATTGTTAAGCCAAATACTGATATCAGCAGAAATAAGTTCCAAAATAGATAATGGGGTTTTTAAACAAAAAAGTGCTGTTTATTTAACCCCAAAACAAAAACTAACTATGAGGTTTAATGTCAAAAATGCTAAGAGTATCAAGTGGTATCAGATTATCCCCGACACGTCAAAGTTTTATAAAAATGCCAATCACCCTTGGGAAAAGAATGCTTATCAATGGACAGGTTACGGTAAGTTAGATTATCAAAGAGTACCCATAAAATCCTTTGAAAACAAAAAAGAAGTAGAACTCACCCATGATATTTTAGAAAAAAACAGACCCAAAAATACGCCTTATTACAACAGTAAACTAGGAAGCTTTTGGTTTGAAGCTGAAGTGGTTCTAAGCAATGGAAAAGTAGTTAAAAGTTCAGGTATAAATAACATAGGTAGAAAAGGACTTTCTCCTAAAGTATTACGTGTTTCTTACATGGCAGACAAAAGTTATATTGGTTACTTAACAACTTTTTTTAATGTTCCTGGCATCTTTGGTTCTATGCCTTACCAGAGTAGAAATTATATTGGGGTAGATTGTGCAGATGTTCTTATAGCTTCTTCAAAGGTAATGAATAAAGCTAAAAATGAAAAAAATTATAATGTTATGATGTTGGTAGATAAGTTTAAAACAAAAGTAAAAACACAAATCGTTAAAGGAACACCGAGTAAAAAATTAACATGGGGAAAAGAGTTTAAGCAAGGTGATTTTATAGCTGTCAAATATAGAAAAAATGGACGCTATGCTCACATAGGAATGCTGTATGGAGATGAAAATAACAATGGTGTTTTGGATAAAAAAGATAGCATCATCAATGCTGGACCAAATGCTTTACATCTGACCCCTTTAGGTAAGGGTGCTTTTGATGGAACAGTGGTTATTTTAAAAAATGAAGACTTAGATTAGTCTTCAACCAATCCGAGTGCTTCAGAATCTCTAGTAAAGAAGAATCTATGAGGGTAAGCATCAGCATCTTTAGCAAATAGAGCGATAATCGTCACACTGTTGTCATCTATAGATTCTACTTCACAAAGTATCTTTCTCTCATGTTGTTCACTTCTCTTCACATCTTTAACGGTGTCACCAACTTTTAGTGCTTTCATTTCTTCTATGGTCATGTTTGTGTACCTTAGTTTTTTGTGCGAATTATATCAAACTCTGATGGCTCATAAACTTTGTATGCAAGAATTCAGTTTTTCAAGACGTGCAAAGTCACCAACCTTCTCATACCAAAAAAGAAGCCTATCATGCAACGTTACATGTTCCACTAACTCATCAAAACAAATATTCACTTCATTTTGCAAAGCTTTGTCTTTAAAAATAGCATTAGCACTTTTTTCATCTCTATCAAATTCTAAAATGTAATGGTATTCTTCTATGAGTGCTTCAAAAATAATAATCTTTATTGGGTCAGTATGTTTAGCATGAGAGACAACTTCTCTAGCCCAGTTTAAACTCTCTTTGTGGCTTCCTCCCCAACGTGCTTTGTTTAGATGTGAAACACGCTGTATGCAATAAATATTTTGCATGGCATTTTTTTTAATGCGTGTGTAAAGTTCTTCTTGTAAGGTATCGGCTTCCTTACTTCGAAAATGTTTTACTAAGTTATAGAGTTCAGCCCAATAGGTTTGTTCGTTGGGTGAAAGTTCATAGGCTTTTTTTAGGTCTTTTTTGGCGTATCGTAAACGTTCATAAAAGAGGGCGTAATTTTTTTGACCTACGGTATTGGTTATGCCTAAACCTCTTGCTTCCCATGCATAATGGTAAAAGTAAACCCCTCTTAAATAGTGAGCATAGGAAACATTAGGATAGAGGGCTGGTAGTTCTAAGTAGTCTTCTGCTGTTAAAATATTGGGCTTCTCTTTTTTGTTGATGTAAAGTTGATGTAAAAACTGATTTCGTTCTTTGTCTTTTAAATTGTCTAAAAAGTTCCACAGTTCAGTTTTATCTTCCTTTGCTAAGAGTTGATGCATTGTCATGAGTTTTGTTGTATTGGTATTTTTAATATTTTGAATAGGATTTTTAGAGAGGCTAGGATCAATAGATTTTTCTATTTTAAAAGTTTTAAATACATCTGTTTCTAACCAAGTTAGTTTTACTTTAGATCTTTGATGTAAGTTTTCAAGTAAAGTATCAAAGCTTTGAATTTTCTCACCTCGGCTTTCTTCTTCACTTTTAAAAAGTATGTCATAAAATAACGCTCCTTTAAAGTAAGAGACTTTAAAATCCTCTGTATGCGTAAAAGCATCTTGAATACGCTGGACATTTAAAAAAAGTAGCCCCCAAGCTTCTTTTTTATTGATTAGTTTAAGATTTAATACTTCTAAAACCAACTTGACAAAACGTGTAGAGTCAAAGGCAACTAAATCTTTTACTTCTAGTTTATCTATTAATATGCTGTTTTTTATAAAGAGTTCAAGGACACCTTCTGTCCATACTTTTTTAATGACGTCATAGACTTTACTAGAAGCATTTTTGTCATGTATATTGAAATAAAAATCATTGTTCAGATAGCTTTCTACACAGTAGTCTTCTGGACTATTTTCAAGACGTTCATCTTCAAACTTAGCAAAAGCTAGGGCAAATGTTTCTTCTTTACTTATCATTTTATATTCTCGCTATTTCAAGTTTAGGAAATACAAAAAGGTATTCGCTAATGTTATAGTTTTCTTTTTGTTGGAGGATCTTTTTAGCTTTTATATTATGAGAGAATTTTAACTCGTTGAGTAGAAGAGGGTGTTGAATAAGCGAAGCAATTTTCATGGCATTAGTCGTCTTTTTTAATGTTTCCATTTGCTTTGGATCACGTAAAGCAACCAACCATAAAGAGCTTTTACTTGGATTAGGTAACTTGTTAATAAAACTAGGGTCATAAGCTATAAGGTGTTGTTGGGTGGCTTCATCGGTGATTTTAGAAAGTTCTTGAGACTTACCTTTGGCAAATACAACATTCATGGCTAAACAGTCTGCATGATAGTTTTGTTGTAAGTTCAAATGGTTAAAAAAAGCAATGGAAGCTGGAACATAGCGTGGAACAGGTGCTTGGTTTTGTTTTCCTTTAATTTGGTCTAACCATGCTTCGCCACGTTTGTAACTCACAGAGATTGTAGCATGAGGTTTGTTTTTTTCATCACGCAGGGAGTAAAGGCTTATTTCTTTGCTTTTAATAAGACCATAATAGTATGAACCATAACCACCTTCTGCTTTTTCAACATTGTCAAACTCTCCTAAACAGTGTTGCATCAGTGCTGACTCTCTTGCCATTTCTAAAGAAAGTTCTTTATGTTCAGGTAAAAATTTGACAACATGCATGTTTTCAAAAGAGAAGACTTTTTCTAAAGCTTCATTAGAGGTTTCTATGTATTTTCGTTGTCTTTCTTGCATGCGTAAATGTTCTTGTCGATGCTTTTCCATTACATGTTCAATGGTCATGCGAGGAAATTTGTGGGCTATTTTTTCACTACGAGAACCTAAAAACTCCACACAGGTATTGAGCGTGTCCACAAAGGTTGGGTTTTTAATGTGAATATAAATAAATTGAATACTACTATGAGGAGTAAACCAATAAGGCAGTTCAGCATTGACTAAAGTTTTATAACGTTCAACAGATTCAACTATTTCTACTTCCATAAAATGGTTAATTAGCCAACGTACAAAAGTTTTTTGAAGCCAAGTATTTATGGGTTCAGAGAGTTTTTTCTCTTTTGAGAAATTATGTAAATATTCTTTTATTTCTTCAATATTGATGACATTTCTGCCTTTGTTCTTTTGTGATTTTTCCATGAAAATATTATAGCAAAGAATTTAAAATTATTTAATAAATCTATAGATAAGAAAAACTACGCTACCTTTTCAGCATATTTAATAGAAGGTAATATTTTATGGAACAAAGATTGGATGTAATAGATTTATTTTTAAAGATATTGAGTGTTGAATCAGTTACTCCCAATGATGGTGGACTACTCACTTATATTGAAAACTATTTAGAAGGTTTTGAAGCAACATGGATAAATGAAGGTGGGGTTAAAAACGTTTTTTTAACCAAGAAGTTTGGTGAGGGAAAACACCTCTGTTTTGCTGGGCATGTAGATGTAGTACCACCGGGAAAAGGTTGGGATAACAACCCTTTTGTGCCTATGATTAA
The DNA here is from genome assembly GCA_902727935.1 of uncultured Sulfurovum sp. GTDB lineage: Bacteria > Campylobacterota > Campylobacteria > Campylobacterales > Sulfurovaceae > UBA1140. The sequence goes on from CACVAX010000039.1 coordinate 67,409, forward strand.
AGATGGATATATCTATGGACGTGGGGCTCAAGACATGAAGTCGGGGCTTTCGGCTTTTGTTCAAGCTGTGCGTGATATGGATGAGAATTTTTCTGGTCGTATGTCATTGCTTTTGACTTCTGATGAAGAAGGGCCAGGTACTTACGGAACACAGATAGTTTTAAAGCATTTAAAAGAAGTAAATCTTTTACCTGACTACTGTATTATTGCTGAACCGACTTGTGAAGATACGTTTGGAGATGCGATTAAGATTGGTCGTCGTGGGTCGATTAATGGTTATTTGCATTTAAAAGGGAAACAAGGTCATGCTGCTTATCCTGAAAAAGCCATTAACCCTATTCATAATATTGCTGCTATTTTACCCAATATAGCAGCACATAATTTGGATGATGGAGATGAAAACTTTGCTCCTTCTAAATTGGTGATTACCGATATTCGTTCGGGAATGGAAGTGACCAATGTTAGCCCTAATGAGTTAAATATGATGTTCAATGTAAGAAACTCGACTAAAACAACGCAAGAGAGTTTAAAAGCATTTATGGAAGAGCAACTTGGAGATTTGGATTATGAATTAAAACTTGAACAAGGTTCTTATCCCTTTATTACAAACCGTGAATCTTATGTAGTCCAAGAGCTATCAGCTGCTATTTTTGAAGAGACAGGTATTAGTACCAAACTTTCCACAGCAGGAGGAACAAGTGATGGACGGCACATTGCTCCTTATGGTATTGAAGTGGTAGAATTTGGTGTTCGAAATGATAGGATTCATGGCTTAAATGAAAGAACAACCATTAAAGAAGTGGAAGACCTTTATAATGTTTTTGTTAATATGATACAAAGGTTTTAAACTAAATCAGGAAATAGTAAATTGGGTTTATAGACCTTTTAGAATTAAAAATTAAAAGGATAGGTTATGAGTGAGTTAGAGAGTATTAAGGTTCAAACACTTAAAGAAAAAATTGCAAAGCTTTTAGCAGAATATCGTGTAAAGCATGATGAATTGGAATTGGCAGTTGAAGAGTGGGACATAGGTGAAATTCATGTTGCTTTAGATGACTACACTAAAGAGATTAATAAATTAAAGAAAGAGGTGCATCAGCTTGAAACAGCATAATATTTTAGAGCACCATGTATAATCCTCCAACATTAAGTGAGTATGTCTTAGCACGATTAGTTAGCATGGTTATTGTTTTGACTGTTCTTTGTTCACTTATTTTGTTTTGGGTACCAGAGACGTATAAAAATAGTTATTTTTATGTCTCTTTATTTATTATGGCTCAAATATTACTTTTAATGGACGTTTACTACACAATAAAACGTGTTTCAAAAGAGCTTAAAAATATCGAAGCTTATCTTTCAGAAAACACTCGTATTTTTAAATCGCGTACTCCAACTCATTTTCTTACAGTAGAGTTTGAAAGTATTCATAAAAAGCTTACCCAGACTTTAGACGGTACTAAAAAAAGAGAAAAAGAGAAGCGTAAATATACGGCTAAAATTAAACTTAAGAATCGTCAACGCTCCGACATGCTTTCAGCCATTGCCCATGAGTTTCGTAATCCCATTGCAGCGATTATGGGTTATTCTCAAACACTTACGGACGATGAAGAGATTCCTATGAATTTACGACTTAAATTTTTAGCTAAGATTTATAATAACGGTGAAAAAATAGAAGAATTACTTAGCCGTTTACTTTTATGGAATCGCTTTGAGAGTGGTGAACAAAAGTTACACATGAGTACTTTTGATATGAAACCATTAGCCGATGAAATTGCTATAAATTTAGAAGAGAAATACAATAAACGAAAAATAGTGGTTGAAGGTGACTCTTTAACCTTAAGAGCAGACAAAGCACTCATGGAGATTGTGTTAAAAAACCTTATTGAAAATGCTTTAAAATATTCCGATGAGCTTGTAAAAATTAAACTGACACAAAATAAAATCTCGATTATTGATCAAGGTGTTGGTATTTCAAAAGAGAATATTGAAAAAGTGACCAAAAAGTTTTTTCGAACTGATGAACATTCATGGGACAACTCAATGGGTTTAGGGTTAGCCATTGTAAAGCAGGTTTTAAAGTTGCATAACACGAGCCTTCAGATAGAAAGTGAAGAAGACAAAGGTTCTATTTTTTCGTTTGAGCTTTAGTTAGTAATAGATTATAAACAATATGCTATAATTCTTTTAATCAATTGAAAAGGCTTAATAATGCAACGACTTATTACACTTTCAAATCTTTACTTTTCATTACCTACACCAAAATTTAAACGCTATCTTTTTACGCAAATAGATTTTAAATCAAAACTTATTGGAATATTAGGACAAAGAGGGGTAGGGAAAACAACCCTTATTCGACAGATTGCACAACATTATGAGCTTGATAATGCTAAGATGCTCTATATTTCTGCTGATAATGTTAAAAAAACTTTAAGCGATATTGCTATTGAATTTAGTGCCTTTGGTGGAAAGTTGCTAATAATAGATGAAATTCATAAAGCAAAAGATTTTGCTTTAGAGCTAAAAACCATTTATGACTTTGTGGACATCAAGGTTATATTCTCAGGTTCATCTGCACTTGAACTTGAAAATTCAAAAATTGATTTAAGTCGTAGAGCGTTATTTTATGAGTTAGGTTCATTGTCTTTTAGAGAGTTCTTAGCTATTAAATTTGAGCTGAACTTAGAGGCTTTGAGTTTGGAAGAGATTTTAAATAATCATCAGAGTATCGCCTTATCTATAAAAGAACAATTTAAACCTTTAGAGTATTTTTCTTATTATAAATCTTATGGTGCTTATCCTTTTTTTACAGAAGGTGAATTAGGTTATAACTTACGGTTAAATGAGATTATGAACATTGTTTTGGACAGTGAAGTTGCAAGTATTTATAATGTCGATAGTGATAAAATAAATATGATTAGAAGATTACTCCATCTTCTTTGTTCTTCTGTACCCATGGAGTTAAACATACAAAATTTAGCAAAAAGTGCAGAGGTGAGTCGTAACACTTTATATTCTTATCTCTACTATTTAAAGAAAGCAAATCTTATTGAGATTATTGGTGGAAATTTTAGAAATAAAAAACTTCTAAATAAACCAGATAAGATTTATTTAGACAATATTAATCTTTATAATATTTTGTGTTCTGACCATAATATTGGAAGTTTAAGGGAAAGTTTTTTTGTTTCTCAAATCAAGGTAAATCATAGCGTTAAGTATTCAAATATTGGAGACTTTGAGATAGATAACCAATATATCTTTGAACTGGGTGGAAAAAATAAAAGTTTTAAACAGATAAAAGATATCGAAAACTCTTTTGTGATAGCTGATGACATTGAGGTGGGGTTTGGTAATAAAATTCCACTTTGGTTGTTTGGGTTTTTATATTAAAAATTAATAATATAATGCTTGAAATTTAAAATTCATTAAAAAAACATTAACTTTTTATTAACTTCATTTGTGTAGAATCATAAAAATAAAACGTGAATATCATATAGGAGCATGGATTGAATCCGATAGTTGAAAATATTAAAACAGAAATTTCCAAAGTAATGGTGGGACAAGAGAAGATGATAGAGGGGCTTTTAGTTGGGCTTCTAACCAGAGGGCATATTTTATTAGAAGGAGTACCTGGTTTGGCAAAAACCACGGCTGTTAATGCTTTGGCTTCTTCACTTGGATTGAACTTTAAAAGAGTTCAGTTTACTCCTGACTTATTGCCTTCTGATATTATAGGAACAGAGATATACGACCCCTCTAACAATACCTTTAAAATCAAACAAGGTCCTGTATTTACCAACCTTTTACTAGCAGATGAGATTAACCGAGCCCCTGCAAAAGTGCAGTCGGCTTTACTCGAAGTGATGCAAGAGCGACAGGTGACCATTGGCGATGAGACTTTTAAAATAGACTTGCCTTTTTTGGTTATGGCAACGCAAAATCCTGTAGAACAAGAGGGAGCATATGAGCTTCCAGAAGCACAACTTGACCGTTTTTTAATGAAAATTGTGGTGGGCTATAACACCAAAGCAGAAGAGTTAGAGATAGCCCGACGGGTTGCCAATGATGGTTTTGGTAAGATTGAACAAGTAGCCACACTGGATGACCTTGAAAAGATTCGTCAAGAAGCCATGGTGGTACATATTGATGAAGAGGTTGAAGCGTATATTGTGGAACTGGTGTTTGCTACTAGAGAACCTCAAAACTATGGTTTAGAAGCAATGGCAAAACACATTGAATATGGTGCAAGTCCACGGGCAAGTATTGACATGTACAAGGCTGCAAGGGCTGTTGCTTATTTAAAAGGGCGTGACTTTGTATCGCCTATTGAAGTGGCGTACATTGCTAAAGAGGTGCTTCGTCATCGTATTGTACTCTCCTATGAGGCACAAGCTGAAGGTATTACGCAAGATATGATTATTGACAAAGTATTAGCAGCCGTTCCCATTCCGTAATGACAAAAATAATATGAATATTAAAAAGATACTACTAAAAGCCAGAAAACAAGTCTTTGGTGAGATGCTAGGAAACAACGCTTCGCTTTTTCAAGGTGAAGGGTTTGAGTTTACGGAGCTTCGAGAATATGTTTATGGAGATGATGTCCGTAAGATAGACTGGAAAACAACAGCCAAATTGGGTAAACCTTTTGTTAAAATTTACCGAGAAGAGCGTGAGCTTAACGTGGTAACAGCAGTAATGATGGGTGGTTCTACTTATTTCGGAACGGTTAAACAGAAGTCTGAGATTATGGCTGAGTTGGTGGCTTTGGTTGGATTTTCAGCGATTAAAAATGCTGATTTATTCTCTAATATTATTTTTGCTGATAAACTCTACACCATGGCAAAACCGAATAAAAAGTACTTTGCTGTTCAAGATGCTGTAACACAAATGCAAAACTTTAATATGTTGGAAAAGCGTTCGGATTATAAAGCGTTTACCGATACGCTTTACAAACGCATTAAACGTAAATCTTTGCTTTTTATTATCTCTGATTTTGTGGGCGATGTTGATTTAGCCTTGTTGTCAAAAAAACATGATGTGGTAGCCTTGATAGTTCGTGATAGGTTTGAAGAACATCCACAAGCATTGGGACATATACGTTTAATGGACATGGAGAAAAAATCCTCTTTTGAAGGGATAGTAGGCAGTAGTGAGTTAAAAGGTTATGAGAAAGCATTGAAGCAAAACGATGAAAAACTTTATGCTCATTTTAAAAAATCTGCTGTACATTACACTAAGGTTTATACCGATGAAGAACCCTATTTGAAGTTGGCAAAGTTATTAGGAGGTCGATAATGGAGAATGAATTAAGAGACATCAAGCCTCTGCTTGAGATACCTGATAGTTCATATTACATTTTTTTAGGTTTAGTGGCTTTGGGTATCATGCTTTTGGTGGCTTTGCTGTGGTTTTTGGTCAAAAAGTTTTGGAAAAAGCGAAAGATAAACATGCAAAAGGTTTACTTTGAACAATTTAAGAATTTAGATTGGAACAATGTGAAAGCTTCAGCATATGAGGCGACCGAATTGGGACGAAAATTGACATTAGAGAATGAACGTGCTAAAGAGATTTATTCGCAGTTAGTGCCTATGTTGGTTGCCTATAAATATAGAAAAAAAGTTCCAGCTTTGGATGAAGAGACATTAAAACAATATAATTTACTGGTGCATATTATCGATGAATCAATTTAGTTTTGAATATCCTTGGTTATTAGGATTAATTTTTATTTTTATTTTTTGTGCTTTTTTTTGTAAGATAAAAGCCAAGTCCATCTATTTCCCTCATCTAAATTCATTGATGTTGGGTAATAAAAAAAGAGGTCTACTGCTTCCGTTTTTAAAATGGTTGGGAATTATTTTAGCCATTGTGGCATTGGCTTCACCTGTTTTAACCAAAGAGTACTCCAACTCTAAAAAAGATGGACGCGATATTGTACTGATTGTTGATACCTCTGATTCGATGCGTCAACAAGGTTTTGATAGTACAAATCCTAGTAAAAATAAGTTTGATGTGGTGAAAGAGGTGGCAGCCTCGTTTGTAAACAAAAGAAAAAATGACCGAATTGGGTTAATAACTTTTGCAGACATTGCATTTGTGGCTTCTCCTTTGACCTTTGAAACAGATTTTTTACAACAGATTATTGCCATGCAACGACTGGGGATTGCAGGAAAAAGAACAGCCATTAATGATGCGTTGGTTCAGTCTTATGGTATGTTAGAGAAGTCAACAGCTAAAAGTAAAATTGTTATTTTATTGACCGATGGGGTAGATAATATGAGTCAGATTACGGTTGATGAGGTGCAATCTTTGGTCTCTAAGTCGGAGGTAAAACTCTATACTATTGGTATTGGGACAGAGCGTGATTTTGATGGTGATTACTTACGTAAGTTGGCAAAAGCTGGAAAAGGGGTTGCGTTTGCAGCTCGAAACTCGCAGATGTTGAGTAAAATTTATGATGAGATAGACCGTTTGGAAGTTTCTACAATAGATGATAAAAAAGTAGTGCAACATACTTATCTATTTACCTATCCTTTACTCTTTTCTATTTTTTTGTTACTCTTTTTTATCTATTTTAGAACCATGAGGAGCTTGTAATGACGTTTGTAAACCCTCAACTTTTTTTTATCTTGATTTTGCCTCTTTTAGTATTTGCTGTTGTGATATTAAAACACAAAGGCAATGTGACCCAAGTTTTTAATGAAGAGGTCTTAAAACGCTTAAGTGTCGGAGATGACGCACTTCCTTTGGTTTTACGTAATATTTTAATGCTTTTGGGTGTTCTATTTTTACTCATTGCATTAGCCAGACCTGTGGTGGACAATGGTGAAAAGGTTGTCCAACTTGAAGGGCTTTCTTGTGTGGTGGCACTTGATATCTCAGGTTCTATGAGGGCAAAAGATATCTATCCTAATCGTTTAGAATTTGCCAAAACAAAAATGCTCTCTTTATTTGAAGAGATGCCAACGGATGAACTCGCTGTCATTGCGTTTGCTCACTCCTCTTTTATGTTAGCTCCTTTTAGTTCGGACAAGGGAACGCTTAAACAGATTGTTGAGGGAGTAACGGATGAATACATCAATATGGGTTCTACCGATTTCTCTGCTTTGGGTAGCTATGTGGCTGAACTTTTAGAGAAAAAACAACCAAAGATTTTGGTTGTTTTTTCAGATGGAGGAGAGAAGAAAGATTTGGAAGAATTTGCCAATATTATTAAAGAGGAAGAGATTTCACTCTATGTGGTATTGGTAGGAAGTAAAAAAGGTTCACCTGTTATTGGAAAAGATGGAAAACCTTTGAGTCATAATGGTGCTATTGCGATTACCCAACGAAATGATGACTTAGGTCAAGTCGCCCTAGAAAATGGTGGGGCTTTTGTGGTTGCCAACACAGGAACAACGGGTGTCAAAGATTTAGTCGCCACCATTAAAGCACATCATCAAAACAAGGAGCAGGGTGAAGTCACTATTCATGACAGAGATGAATTGTTTTATTATCCTCTTGGATTAGGATTGTTTCTTTTGTTATTGGGCTTTTCGTCATTACCTCAAAGGAGTAGAGATGCAATATAATGAAGGTCAAGGAGATGTTTGGCAGTTTTGGGGAACATTTTTTTGGGGAATAATGATACTGTTTGTTTTTAACATAGGACAAATGCTTCCTCTTGTCGCTTACATGCTTTATCAAGGTTTAGAACTAACAGAGGCTTCATTTAATCAGTTTTTTGCCAATGTTGAGAAAGACTCTTTTTTACTTTTTCTTTCAGCTATGGGAGGAATGGTATTTACTGTACCGTTTGTTTTGGGAATTGCGAAGTTAAAAAAAGGTTCAATTCTTAAAGAGTATTTCAGTCTTAATGGCTTTACGGCTAAAACACTTGGGTTTTCAGTGTTGGTATTTATTTTACTATACATTGCTATTGGATTACTCATTGAGGCTATGGGAGCAAAAGAGATTCCTGACTTTATGATGAATCTTGAATACCCCAGTTTATGGACAAAAATAGCACTTTTGATTGCTGTGGTTGTGGCTGCACCCATTGTAGAAGAGGTTGTTTTTAGAGGTTTTTTACTAAAAGGCTTTTCCCAAACGTTTATGGGCATTCATGGGGCAGTATTTGTTACTTCAGCATTGTGGGCTGTGATTCATTTACAGTATGAGATGGTGTATATGTTGATGATTTTTCTCATTGGTTTGGTGTTTAGTTATGCACGTATTCAAACGAATTCACTTTACATTCCCATACTTATGCATAGTTTAATGAATCTATTTGCAATGTTGGGACTATTTTATGAGAAAGGGGTGATTTAGTTCAGTTTATATGCACATTAATATTGTGATATAATAAGTATAATAAAATACTTACTTTAGTTGAAGTAGTAAAAAGGATTAAAAAATGACAGTTAGAAAAAATTTTACAATGCCAGAATCTAGTGTTTATGATTTAGAAGAACTTTCACGTTTACTTAATAAAAAACAGAGTCAAGTTATTCAAGAGTTGATAGAAGAAAGAATGAAAAAAGTTGAAAAACAGAAGAAGTTAGATTCATTGGCAAAAATGTCAGGAATGTTTTCAGGCTTAATTCCTGAGCATGTTGATATGCAGTGGATAAAGAGTCAAGATGGACATTAAGAAAATATTTTTTGATGCCAATATTTTTAATGATATTTTTGATGATAAACGAGTGAGCCATCAAAAGAGTAAAGAGGCGTTGATGTATGCTTTACAAAATGATATTTTGGTCTATACCAGTTGTGATATTGCAACCAATATTTATTATATTACTTCTAAATATACAACGAAAATTAAAGCATTAGAGGCTTTAGAAGTTTTAAAAGATACGGTTGAGATTATCCCTTTTGCTAAAGATGAGTTAAGTATGGCTATTGAATTAATGCGAGAAGATAGTGACTATACGGATATGGAAGATACCATACAGTATGTTTTAGCCAAACAGATGGGTTGTGATTTGATTGTTACCAATGATAAACGGTTTGTGGCTAAAGAGATTGAGTGTGTTGGGTCTACTGGGTTTATGGATTTATTTGAAAAATAGGGTAACTTAATGTATTTAAAAAATAAAAATAATTAGTAAAAATTAAATTTAAACCAAGGATTTAGATGAGTAAAATATATATATTTATATTAAGTAGTAGCTTTTTATGGGCAAATACTTTTGATTTTCAAACTATTGAAATAGCAAAGAAAGCATATGAGGCTAAAGATTTTGATCGCTCTGCTTTATTATATGATTCATTAGATACTACAGAACCAGCTATTATGTATAATAAAGCTAATGCAGAATATAAGGCTGAAATGTATGAAAAAGCAATTAAGTCATATCAACAAGCTAAGGGGATTAAAGAAGAAGCTGAACGTCTATATAATCTTGGTAATGCATATTTTAAAAATAAGGAATTTGATAAGTCGATAAAAAGTTATGAAGATTCTTTAAAACTAAAAGATGATGAAAATTTAAAACACAATTTAGAACTAGCGAAGAAAAAGAAAAAAGAAGAAGAGCAGAAAAAAAAGCAAGAGAAGAAGAACGAAGAGAAAGATAAACAAGACGACAAAAATAAAGACGATAAGAAGAAAGATCAAGAGAAGAAAAATCAAGACAAAAAAGATAAAAATCAGAAAAAGCAAGAGCAAAAAGATAAACAAGATTCTAAAAAAGATGAAGAGAATAAGAAGCAAGACGAGGAACAAAAAAAGGCTGATGAGGAAAAGAAAGCCGAAGAAGAAGCTAAACGTTCGAAGGAAGGGAAAAAGCCTAAAGAAGAAGAGGCAGAGAAGAAAATGACCCCCCAAGAGAAGAAAAATGATGAGATAAGAAAGAAAGAGTTAAAACATATGATGAATCAGTTACAAAAGAAAAAGATGCCCACCATGATGTATCAAACCAATCCAGAAAAAGGGGAACGTAATGTTGAAAATCCTTGGTAGTTTAGTCTGTTTTATAGGACTTTTGTCGGCTGGAAACATAACAGCTACAGTGGATTCTACAGAAATTATTGAGGGAGATGCTGTACTCTTAACGCTTTCTGTGACGGGAAATAGTATTGATATTATTCCTGATATTAAAGAAGTTAATGGTCAACAAGTTTTTAATACCCAACGACGAACATCTAGTAATTTTGTTTATGTTAATGGTTCAAGTAGGATGGAAAAAACACAAATATTGATGATGGAATTTAGACCCGATGGAAATATGACCATCCCTTCTTTTTCGGCAAAAGTAGATGGGGAAATTGCCAAATCAAATCCTATAGAATTAACTGTTTTAAAATCGGCTACAGGTAAAAAGCGTGAGACCAAAGATTTTGCTTTAGACATGAAAGTGGAAAAACCAAAGTTTTATTTAGGTGAGTCTATTATTTTAAATTTATATTTTAAACAACGCACCAATTTAGATGTGTTGCAAATTGATTATACCCCACCTGAATTTAAAGATTTTTTTTCAAAACAATTAGGAGAAGGAAAAACATACCGAAAGGGTGAATTTACGATTCAAGAGTTAAATTATTTGCTCATTGCTAAAAAAGCAGGAAAATTAACTTTAGAACCTGCACGTGCAAAAATAGCACAACGTGCCAAACAAAGACAAATGGGTGGGTGGTTTGTAGATGCTCCCAAATGGACAAAGATCTCAACACCAGCATTAAGCGTTGAGGTGCTTGAACCAACTCAAAAGCATGATATTGTAGGACAATATAAGTTAACAGATAAAATTGATAGTTTAAAAGTAAAAGTAAATAAACCAGTCACCTTACGTATGGAATTACTAGGGAATGGTACATTAGATGATTATGAAGGCATTACTTTTGATATTCCTTCGGTAACGATGTACAGTGATGATGCAAAGATAGAGAGTACACTTTTAGGTAAAAAACTACAAAGTCGTTATCAAAAAAGTTTTGTTTTTATTGCTGACCATAACTTTACGATTCCTGTTAAAGAGATAAGGGTGTATGATTATGAGACGGGTAAAGTAAATGTTTTGAAAACAAAAGCGTATCAGATTGAAGTTGAAGGAAACCCTAAAGATATTAATAATCCAGTGGTGCATACGCAAACAGCAGTCAATGCAAACCTTAGTACCTCTACCCCTAATAATGAGCCATGGTATGAAAAGTTACCAAGTATATTGGCACTTGTTATGGCTTTTGGTTTAGGTATTTTGCTAACATTGTCGGTCAAATATTTACCAAGGGTTGTTTTGCCTAAATTTAAAAGAAAAGAACGAAATGGTAAATATAAAGAAGCTTTACAATTGCTTTACCCTAAAATGGGAGAAAGTAAAGAAGTGGAAGCGATGGTACGAAAACTTTATGCACGTACAAATGGTGATAAAAGTGTGGAAATAGATAAGGATGTATTAAAAGCATTGCTTGAGCAGTATCGATGAAAGATATAGTACATTTACTTTTCTTTATAGTTATTATATTTTTAAGTGGATGTACTAATATTGAGAACAAAGAGCAAAATAATTCAATGGTTTTAGAGATAAATGAGACAGAATTAACAGATAATACGCTCTCTAAGTTACCCATAGTTAAAAAAAATATTATTGAAAATACTAGTGTAAAGAAAGAAGAAAAAAAGAAAATTCCTCTAGCACCCATACAACCAACAGTGGAGAGTTATTCTCAGCTGGTAGGGTTGGAGGGAGACTTGCAATTAAGCGTTAAAGGTGAAGTGGCAACAAGGGTTTATATTGATGATCTTCTTTATGGAAATATTGCTTCCAATGGTCAGTTAGACATTAACCTTTCTAATCCTTCAGAGGATTATTTTGAAACATTTGAACTTATGTTGTCAAATGAAGAGGGGATGGACAGTCTTCCTTATTTATTTACCACAACTTTTTATCGAGAATCGCTTGATTCAAACTATACCTATTATATTCCTCAAAATACAGATGCTTCTTATACTTTTTCTAACTCTACAATGATTTGTAGAACTTATAAATCCATTGAAAATGGGGTTGTATCGCTTATTATGCCCATTAGCTTAGATGACAATGCTTCTTCACTAGAGATTCTAAATACTTTAGCTGACATTATGCAAGGCAGTGGTTTTTTTGAAGGCTTCAAAAATTTGGGCATACAAGAGTTAAACGCACAGCAGAGTTTGGTGGCTGAGTATGGGGTTTCAACAACACAAAAATTCTCTTCGCTTAATGTTCTAAAGATTCTTTTAGCCAATTTGGAAACAGGAAATCAGTATTATTTGTATAAAAGTTTAGAAAAACTCACGTATAAAAAATTTAATATTAAAGTGAGATTTTTACAAAAATATAGAGAAGAAGCCTATGTTAGTATTGCTGTTGTTCCCAATAAATTTGCTTTAAAATATCAAAGTATGATAAATAGAATGATAAACAGTCAAAATATTAGACGAAATAGCACCCCTATTTATATGGAAGAAGAAGTATTGATTGCCAAAGTAATTGAAAAAAAAGAGGAGACGGCAAATTTTTTATTTGTGATTGATGATAGTGGAAGTATGGCAGACTATCAAGAAGCAATCGCACAAACAGCTAAAGCATTTGGTTTGGCTGTCCAGAATGTGGGTATGCATTTTAGAGTAGCCATTATGACAACAGGTGACAAAGAAGATGCTTTTAGTTCTTTAGAAGTGGATGGCGTTATTGAAAATGATATTAAATTATTTCAAGAATCATTGAAAGTAGGTATTGAGGGTTCAGCTGTTGAAACAGCCATTTATAACATGGAACAAGCTTTACAATCTAAACAATATGGCAATCAAGAGAATGGAATCTTAACACAGCTTGACATGCCCAAAGTCAATGAAAAACTTTCCATTATTATCTTAAGTGATGAACCAAGTTCTTATGCAGAACGTGCTGAAAAAGCATTTAAAATGAGCAATAACCCCATGGTAAATCGTGGCTATCGCGTTTACCTCATTGGTTCTCCTAAAACAGATAATGCCTTGTATGAAGAAGCATATTTTCAACACAATAATAATGATTATGGTTTGTATGGTGACTTGGTTAAAGAGACAGGAGGGATTATCCAGAACATAAGTAATATAGATAGTTATAATGGAATGATGAACACGATTGTAGAAGATGTTTTAGGAGATTTGGGTTACAGCTTACGTCAAAAAAATGTGATTGAATCCACAATTTATGTGACAATTAATGATGATATCATTCCTTATGGTGATGTTAATGGATGGCGATATGTCCAATCAAGCAATAGCATTTTATTTTCAGGAGAATTCATACCTGATGAAGACGATACTATTTTAATTCGTTATGGGTATTCGTTAGAGTAAATATCCAAAAGATTTAATTTTTTTAAAAAATTGACATTTTTTGTTCCATGTAGATTTATTGGCTATAACCATACCTATCTACACAACTCCTAAAAATCCATTTCCAATAAATCAGTTAGCTTCTTGTGCATATCAAGAAGCTCCTCATGGCTAAAAAAAAGCATGACATCCATCATTTGTAAATAGCTTTCCAATCCAGCTAATAAAGCAGGAAGAGTAAATTCTTTACCTCTTTCAATTACACGACCAGAGAGTAAGACTAAAAAGTCTTTTATCTCTTTAGCATTATGACTGCTATCATTAGCAACTTTCCAAACGAATAAGCAAGATAAAGAAACGACTAAAAGCCTTTTAAATAGGGCTATAGGCTCTTTTTGTTGCCATTCCTCTAAGTTAAATCCTGATGATTTCAAGAGTTTGAAATAGCTTTCTATTTTCCATCGATAATAATACCAAGTTGCTAATGTTTGGGCTGATACTTTTGTATCTAGGACATTAGTAATGAGTAACCACTCGGCTACAATATTATTCTTTTCATCTACCAAGCGTTCTACAATAAATCTAGCTTTAACGGCTTTTCCCTCAATCTTTGTATATTTCTTTTTCCCATCTTTACTAATTGTTGTTTTTATTGCATCTCGTCTTACTTCTACTTCACAGCTGTTTACATAGATTTTTACTTGCTTCTTTTGGTACTTTATCGTCTTCACTAGCTTACCTAAACCCAACTTCTTCGCTAACTCCCCTTGTTTGTAACTCTTTTCTTCTTTTAGGTAAAAAACGCTTGAAGTCTTTTTTACTCTCAATAAAAACAACGCTTTATCTTTATTTAATTCTCTCATAAAGGCTACAGAGTCGGACTCTCTATCTACAATATGGACAATCTTCTTATCTGTAGCTAACTCTTCTTTGATACTGTTTACTCTTGATGACAGTTCTTCTAAATGGGTTTTCTTTATATCTATATTATCATTATAGGTTGAGTAAACTTTTTTACTTGTTTTCAAGTTATGTACTAATGGGGCTATTGGCTCTCCACTTTTATCACTTACGGCTATGGTTGTTTGTAAATCATACCCTAACTGTTTCCCATTATCTTTCTTATTCTTACACTCTAACTCTTTTTTCGAGGTATGTTTCTTGTAATCTAAATGTGACCAATCTGACATCGCCAATACATACGAGTCACAATGCTTCTCTATCTCTTCTTTTACTGACCCTTTATTGGCTCAAACAACCCATCTATTGTTACCTTATCATTATTCAAGAACCTCCATGATGCCTGTACTTGGCTAAATGGCTCTAATTCTCCCAACAATAACTTTAATCCATTTGTTGCTCTTTCCTTTGAACTCATATCACTCTTGACCATTTTATTATGTCTTTTTTTAAACGCTCTTCCATATCTTCTTTTTCTAAGATTATACTATCTTTTTTTCTTTAGGAGTTGTGTAGATAGGTATGCATATATTGTAATATTTTATTCTTTTTTTTTGCATAATTCTCTTCATTATTTTAATGAATGATTTTAGCATATCTCTTGTTTATATTCTATTTTTTGAAAATACTTTTGACCTTGCTAAAATCCTTAACTTAACGCCATTGAGCCTGTCCCTAACATTCTATCTAGGTCATTTCTGTTAAACCTCCAACCTCCTCAATCCAAGCTCTTTTAATATACCAAGCTTCTCAAACTCCCTATTCTTTTGATTGTACAAAAAGTGTAATTTTTTACTTAAAAGATGACGATAACCCAACTCTTTTTCAAAGACTTTTGTAGCCTCAATATAGCTAGGGAAATAGACTTGAAAGCGTTTAATGGTATCTTTTAAAATACTTTTAGCTTTGGAGTCACCCAATTTTAATATTGTTGCCATCTGTAGATACTCTTGATAGCTAAGCTTTCTCTTTTTTGGATTGTTATAATCAAAGACAATGCCAAAATCATCACTCTTTTTACCCTCGTATGCATAAGTGCTGATAATATCATACAGGGGTGCCAATGCCCACCTGTTTTCTCCTACCTCAATGAGACCTATATTTTTAGCATGTAAATCTCCATGTTTAATCAAAGAGGCATAGATAATAAAACGATAAACATCCTCATAACTCTTTTTATCCGTTACAACCTGACTGAACTTCTCTAAAATGGAGAGAATGCTCACATCATACTTATCTTCACTCTCAATATTGAGCTGTTGTGCAAAATCATACTGATGATACTTATAGCCTCGGTAACGGTCGTATCGTTTAACCAAAAAATAGAAATCCCTATTTTGTCCTAAAAGCACTGCTGTAAAAGGGACATCCAGCCTAAGTTCATTTTTAGCAAAACTCATAAAAAGATGTTCATTCAGAGCCAAATAGGGGGTATGTTTGATTCTCCTATCACTCGCATAAGGTTTCAAAAGATAGTGAGCCAACTCGCCATTCTCTTTTTTGACACGCGTTATCTTTTTTCTCTCATGGTCAAGATTAACATCTATCTTGTGTTGATAACCACTCAAAGAGGAGTAGAGTTCTCGACTTTTTGTAACCCCTTTTAGAGCCTCTAACGGTATATCTAGCTCATACTCAAGTAGATTTACAAAACCATTCTGCTCTAAAATCGTCTGCTTGATGCGTCTCCAGTTTGGTATTTTATTGGGCTCATTTTTAGGTTCATGCACAAAAGAAACTAAAGGAACAAAATCAAAACTACCATGTGTATTATCAAGTTCCAACAACAGCTCTAATGCGTTCAAAACTTTTCCATCTTTTAAAAGCAACCTCTCTCTGCGTCTGTTCTCAGGAATAAGATTTTCAAAAATACTGAAAAGAGCATAAGAGCTATTGACCTCATTTGGAAGTGAGGGAAACTTCTCTACTCTAAAGTTAGCACTATAGGAAAAAAGATACCCTTTTGCATAGGTAAAAGAGAGCGTACCAACCTCTACACCATTTTGCAAAACCATAACAACGATGGGCTTTTCATCAATAGCATAATTGCGTTGATAATATCGTCTATTGGTCTGCCCCACTGCTACAACAAGCCCCTCTTCAATCAATATTTTCAGATAATCCCTTATCGTTCTCTCTGCTTGATTGGTATAGGACTTCAACTCTTTAACAGTAAGCTTTTCATAAGCTTCAAAGAGTCGTTTTATCTCTTCTAGCTTTACTCTTTTTTTCATCGCTCTCTCTTTTGTAACTTCGGCAAAAAAGTCTAAACTTCGGCTATTTTTTATCTACTTTAAGTATTATATAATTTTTGTGGTCTGTTTTGGCTTTTATACCACTGAGACCTCATCTTTTAAAAGATTAGTTAACTCTTCGTGGGTAAATACAGAGGTTTTTAGAACTTTTTTTAGTTTTAACCTGAGTTCGACAAAAAAGAAGCTTAAAAGAGTAGTCATCCTATAATTTTAAACCAGTAAAATTGAAAGAGATAACTAAAAAAATGTTAACAAAAATATTCTGTGAAATAGATGACTTTATGCAAAAGTTTGAAGATGAGTACAAAAAAAGATTGATAGCTGAGAAAAGTAGTAAGATAAAATATAATTCAAGATTAACACTTAGTGAAGTGATGAGTATATTGGTCTATTATCACAATTACGGAAACCGAAC
>CACVAX010000040.1 GCA_902727935.1 uncultured Sulfurovum sp.
GGATTAGAATGGTTAAAAAATGTCTTGGTCAATGTTTCTCTTAAAAAACAAGAATTTCATATTCTGATTGGCTTACTCAAACGTGCTTTTTTTAAGAACGAATGATTTTCTGTCGTGGAGTAAGATAATCTTTTTACTTTTAGTATCTAAATGATTTGTAGGTTCATCTACAAGTAAAATATCGGGTTCTTCAAAAAGTGCAATTGCAAGTTGTATTTTTTTTCTTTCTCCATGAGATAAGTTATCCCATTGAAACAGCCAAGAGTCTTCTATATTTAACATATCTCTTATTTTAAAAGATTTACTATTGAATGTTAGCATAAAATCTTCAAGATTTTTTGGTGGATTTTCTGTACTTTGAGTACAATAATGCGTTAGCTCATTACCTTTTATAGTTTCATTTTCATTGGTAATCTCTTTTGAGATTAATTTTAAAAGTGTACTTTTACCTGAACCATTCGAGCCAACGATACAGTTCCATCCTTTCTCAAATTCTAAATTTAGATTTTCAAAAATAGGTAAGCTTGAGTTTTTGTATTTAAAATATAAGTTTTTTATTGTTAATTGTTGCATGAGTATATTCCTTGACTACTATTGTAGATTAAAATGACAAGGAGGTAGATTGTTTAAATTTCCTTGTATTTTTAGAATGTTATATTCATGTCAATGCCTTTTTTGTTTATTTATAATTGTAGCTTACTACTTCTTAGGATAACTATTTATTCTAGGAACATCATATCAAAAATATTAATTATAAGTTATTAACGGAACATAGAAAATGTCCTTTTATTTTATTGAAAATATGGCAATATGCTATATCTCTGAAATATTTAGGATAAAGGGGACAGGCTACTTTAAAGTAAAATATGTAAACAAACCTTTAAAATTAAGGAATCCAACCCCTTTTTAAGGTATAACACTTCAATTATAATAAAAAATTTTCCATGACAAACACTCAATATTAATACTTCTTAAAAAGCTGTTGATGTGTTCCTAGTCTAGCAAATTTAATTAACGCTTCTTCAGTTTTATAAATCAAAAGCCAATTTGGTTTAATATGGCACTCTAAATAATTTCGCCAATCACCAATGAGTTTATGTTCCAAATATTTTTCATCAAGAGCTTGCTCTTCGATGAGAGAATCCATAACACTTTTAAGCTCTAAGAAATCATCTTCTTTATATTTTCTTGATTTTTGGTCTCGTTTAATATCTTTTTTAAACTGCTTATCAAGCTTTATCTCTAGCATCTATAATCCTAAATCCTTAAACAGATCATCTTTAGAATGATATGTCTCTATTTCTCTATCATTTTCAAGATTATCCATCGCTCTATAAGTTGCATCATTAGCAATTTTATAAATATATTGTTCAATGAGTTTGTATTTTTCATAGTCCATAACAACCACAAAAGGTTTATCTCTTTTAGTTACCAATAAATCTTCTCGTAATGCGTCTTGAAGTCTTACGCTATTTTGTTTTAAGTCACTTGCTGTAATCATTTGCATCTTTTGTCCTTATTGTCTATTTAGTACATTATAGACTTTTTGTCTTTAATGACTACTTTGTTTACTACATTAGATTCGGAAAAAAAGGAACAGGCTACTTTAAAAATAATGACAAGCATAATCCAAAAAAACAAATTATCCCAAGAAGAGTAAGAGGAGAGAGAGTAGGAAGAATCTATAATAGTTCAAATGAGGGTATTATATTTTTTACAAACTATTCCACTCTTTTCCTACATTAATTATGCTAAAATTATAGCCAAATTGTTAAAATAGATAACTATATATTAAGTAAGAATGGTGTAAAATGAATAAAATTGAAAATTTATCTGAGTTTGCAAACAAGCGATACGGTCAAAACTTTTTAAAAAATGACGCAATAATTAAACGGATCATCCAATCGATTCCCAACGACAACCTAAAGGTTGCAGAAATTGGGCCTGGCTTAGGTGATTTAACCAAAGAGTTAATTCTAACTCGAAATGTCACAGCATTTGAGGTTGATAAAAGATTATGTGAGCATCTACAAACTACCTTTAGCCATGCCATCCACACGGACAGGCTAAAGATAAATTGTGGAGATGTGCTTAAACATTGGGAAGAAAATTCGTTACTAAATGAAAACTATCACTTAGTAGCCAATTTACCCTACTATATTGCCACCAATATTATTTTAAAAGCATTAAAAGATGAACAGTGCCAGTCTATACTGGTCATGGTTCAAAAAGAAGTCGCTGAAAAGTTTTCAGCACAAGCAGGAGAAAAAGCTTTCTCAGGACTCTCTGTGTTAACACAAACAGTGGGTTTTGGAGAACTACTTTTTGATGTGGGAGCAGAAAATTTTGTTCCTCCTCCAAAAGTTACCTCTTCCATTCTTTTAATACGTAAAAACCGTAGTGAAGACAATAAGGATTTTGAAGATTTTTTAAAGGTCGCCTTTAAGCAACCAAGAAAAAAACTTTCTAAAAACTTAGCAACACACTATCCTAAAGATAAAATTGAAATGCTCCTTACAGAGCTGGAAATAAGTCTAACTATCCGACCTCATGAAGCTAAGACATCGATGTATCATCACTTATATAATGAATTAAACAAGGATAATATAGATGGAAAACAACAATGAAAACAATAATAATGAAGCTAAAGCAGTAGAAAAAACTTCTGAAGAAAAAAAAGTAAAACGAGACCGTCCAGACAGACCCAAAAGAGCTGGAAACCCTCATAGAAAACCAAAAACTAATCAAGCAACAGTAGAAGGTAATAAACTTGAAACAGAACCTAAAGTAAATGGCAATGTTATAAGACCTAATAAAGAAATCAATGGTAATAAAAAAGTAACACCAACCAACCCCAACCAAAAACCTCAACATAGTAATCAAAATAAAAATAAACCACAAAACAAACACAATAAAAAACCAAACCGTAATGGTGGAGGAGGAAGAAGACCTAAAAAGTTTGTACCTGGACCAATGTCTGAAGCGATGAAAGTATCACTCGCTGAAAATGAAGCCATGAATGATGCACGAATGAATCCATGGAAACAAATTAACATGGACAACAAAAACAAAGTAAGGTTTACCCCACTGGGTGGTCTTGGTGAGATTGGTGGAAACATGGCTGTTATGGAAGATGATGAATGTGCCTTTGTTATTGATGTGGGGATGTCTTTTCCTGATGAAACAATGCATGGTGTTGACATTTTAGTACCGGACTTCTCTTACTTACATGCGATTAAAGACAAAATTGTCGCTGTTATTATTACCCATGCACACGAAGACCATATTGGTGCAGTTCCTTACCTTTTTAAAGAGCTTCAATTTCCAATTTGGGGAACACCGTTAGCCTTAGCCATGATAGAGAACAAATTTCAAGAGCATGGACTTATAGAAAATGTAAAACTTTTTAACTATGTAACCAAAAGAACACAATATGATATTGGTACGTTTAAATTAGAATGGATGCACAATACCCACTCCATTATTGATGCCTGTTCTTTAGCCATTGAATCTAAGGTTGGTACGTTTATTCATACAGCTGACTTTAAAGTTGACCACACGCCTATTGACAACCAAACCATGGATTTACAGCGTTTTGCACACTATGGAGCAAAAGGGGTACTTTGTCTCTTCTCTGATAGTACCAACTCGCATAACCCTGGGTACACAAAGTCTGAAGCAGTAGTTGGAAAAACATTTGATACCCTATTTGACCTTGCAAAAGGGCGTGTTCTTATGTCTACCTTCTCTTCAAACACCCACCGTGTTTACCAAGCCATGGAAAGAGGAATTGCAGCTGGTAGAAAGATTTGTGTTATTGGACGTTCTATGGAGCGAAATATTGAGACCACTAGAAGACTCGGATATGTTGATTTAGCTGATAAACATTTTATTGATGCACATGAGGTTCAGAAATATCCTGAGGATCAAGTACTCATAGTGACCACAGGTTCACAAGGTGAGGCAATGGCAGCATTGTCAAGAATGGCAGCGAATGAACATCGACATGTGAGGCTAAAGCCATCTGATACCATTATCATCTCTGCTCATGCCATTCCAGGAAATGAAGGTTCAGTCTCTTCACTCATGAACAAATTGGTAAAAGCTGGTGTAACCGTACGTTATAAAGACTTTGAGAACATTCACGTATCAGGTCACGCATCACAAGGTGAGCAACAGTTAATTTTACGTTTGATACAGCCTAAGTTCTTTTTGCCTGTTCACGGTGAATATAACCATATCTATAAGCACTCTAAAACAGCCATTGACTGTGGTGTTGACCCTCGAAATATTTTACTAATGAGTGATGGTGACCAAATTGAGATTGCAACCAAATATCTTAAGAAAGTAAAAACTGTTAAAACAGGAAAAAGTTACATTGATAATCAAAACAACAAAGAGATTAAGCATGATGTCGTTGAAGACAGACAAAAACTTGCTTCTGATGGTATTGTGAATATTGCAATGCAACTCAATAAAGAAACTAAGAAACTTATAGGGAAGGCTGTTATCTCTTCTTCTGGACTAGTACCAGAAAAAGAGGGAAAGCGTTTTGCACATGAAATTGAAAATATTATTGATACCTTCTTAATCAATGCTGAAGAAAAACAGACAGCAAGTCCAAAAATTATTCAAGAAAACATTTCAAGTATCGTGCGTAAATTTGTGGTGAGAACCAAAAGACGTTACCCTATTATTACGCCTGTTATCTTTATGGCATAAGCTTAAGATCTTAGTGTAAACTAAGGTCTTAGCTCCTCAATTTCCTAACAAATAAAAATAAATAAAATTATTATTCTTTTATTTATTTGAAAACTTTTCCCCAAAAAAAATATTATTTTAAGCTTAGATAATTCATAAAAATATATAATATATTTAATTTCATTGCAAAAATCATATTTTTTGTTTAAAAAGGAGAGACGATGAATAGAAATAAGTTTATTCTGATTTTGCTATTTTTGTTATTATTACTCATCATCATATGCACTTGGTGTCATGCAGGAAAAATAGTTGAAAATCAAACCACACCTGCACAAAAGAATCTACCTACAAAAACTTCTATCAGTCATGTAAATCATGCAATACCCATTAACTTTCATCTAATAAAACATAAAAATACATTTGAATTAACAGGAAACTTTTCTAATCAAAAACAAGTGGAAGAAATACGTGCATCTTTAGGTCTCAATACACTCAAAGAGCATACGAACATTGATACAAACTTAAGTGAAAAAACTGATGTTATCGCTTTGATAAAGCAAATCATCCCTATTTTCTATAATAAATATAAGAATGCTCATCTTTCCTATAAAGAAGGGGAAATTATCATAGAAGGGGTTACAGAAACACAAGCCAATAAAGATACCATCAGTACCCTACTCGCTAATTCAACCATTCCATCAAAAAATAATACGCTTATTGTTTCTCTTGAACCGAAAGTCGAAAAACTTACAGAGCTTAAAGTAATTGCTGAAGAAAGAATTGAAAAAATTGAAAGAAAAATCAAAAAAATTATTGCTTTTCAAGATATTAATTTTGAACTCAATAAAGCAACCCTAACTGAACAAAGTATTAACACCATTAGTCAAATAGCTGATATTTTAAAAGAGAATCCAAATGTTCATATAGAGATTGGAGGTCATAGCGACAATTCAGGTAATGAAATGCATAACCTAAAACTCTCCCAAGCAAGAGTCGACAAAGTTAAAGAGCAACTCACTAATATGATGGTTCCTTCAAACAAAATTAGAGCTATTGGTTATGGAGCAAGTAAACCACTTGTATCTAATGATACAGAAGAAAATAGACGTATTAACCGTCGTGTTGAATTTAAAATACTAGGAGAATAACATGTTTGAAGTTGCATCACAAATTATCATCTGTCTGATTTTGGCAGCACTATTAGGTTGGATTATTGGTTATTTAATGGGAAAGGCTACTTGTAGCGATAAAAACAACTGTTCTAAGGTGGCCGATAAGGTACATGAACTACATATTGATAATGAAGAAGAGAAAACCATCGTTGTTCCTTTAATGTCCAATGATAGCAATGTAATCGTAAAAGCAATTGCTCTAGGAGAGAAACCCATGCTCTTAACAAAAGCCAGAGAAGGGGGTAAAGATAATTTACAACTGATTAAAGGCGTGGGTAAAGTTTTGGAGGGAGTACTGAATGAAACAGGTATTTTCCACTTTGACCAAATTGCCAATCTTAGTGATGAAGAGATTACTTGGTTAGATAACTCCATGTCTTTCCCTGGACGAATTCGACGTGAAAACTGGGTAGAACAATCCCAAGAACTGGCTAAAGGTCAAACAACTGAATTTTCCCAACGCGTAGAACAAGGTAAAGTTTCAAGTTCAAAACAGTCTAAATAAGAGTAAGGATTCAATATATTTCAAGTTTTAATACTTGAAATATACTTTTTTCGTCTTGTGTGAATCATTAACATAGCTAAAGCAGCCAAGGTAATTATGGCTTCGATTAAAAATAGATACTCTCCATATAAATACCCAGCAACCAAAGAACCAATTCCCCCACCTAAACCAAAAGAGATTCCTAAAAAAAACTGTTGTGCTAAACGTTTTTGTGTATAAAGTAAAAATACATAAGAAATCGCAGCTGTATGATAGAGTGCAAAGCTAATAGCATGTAAGGATTGGCTAAAAAACGTTAATTCTAATGAAGAGGGGTAAAGATAAAGAAGAAGCCATCTAAAGGCTGTAACCCCTGTTGCTACCTTTAGAATGGTCAATAAATTACGTTGTAGTAGCGATCCTTGAAAGTAGAGCATTATAATCTCGCAAATAACAGCAAAAGACCAAAGATAAGAGATAACTTCTTTACTTAAACCCTGCTCTGTTTCATAAATGGTAAAAAAAGTATAGAAGCCTCCAAAAGCCACCTGCATCAAAAAGATACTTAGCCAAAATGCCCAATAACGTTGTAGCGAAAAACCTTTGTCATTATTTTCCTCTTGTGTATTTGTTGGTTCATCAAACTGTAAAACAAAATAACCAAATACCCATGTAAAAAATGCTGTTACACCAAGGTAATATATTGTCTCTATACCAGAAGCATCTACTTTTCCTAACCAAAGAGCTATCAAAATAAATCCCACTGATCCCCAAAGACGAATTTTCCCATACATTTTTTTGGAAAGTCGTTGTAGGGCTATGGTTTCAACATAAGGCAGTGTAATGCCCATGGAAGCCCCTAAAAGAGCGTTGGAAAGTAAATGAAAATAGAAATGATTGACCGTAGTAAGAAAGAGTAAACTCGCCACAAAAGTAAAAAGTAGGGCTAAGAGATAAATCTTAGCTGTTAAGCGAAAATAGTATTTGAAGAGAAAAGGAAGCAGAAATCTCATGAGAGGGGCTACAGCATAGACAATGCCGACTTCAAATTCATTATAAGCAAAACCTTT
Source organism: uncultured Sulfurovum sp. (assembly GCA_902727935.1). Classification (GTDB taxonomy): domain Bacteria; phylum Campylobacterota; class Campylobacteria; order Campylobacterales; family Sulfurovaceae; genus UBA1140. The sequence goes on from CACVAX010000040.1 coordinate 7,428, forward strand.
TAATGCTGCTGGCATAAACATCACATATATGCCAACCAAAGAGAAATAAAAGAAGTAAAAAAGCGAAAGAAAAATATGCATTATTTGGCTTTAAAGACTTTCTCCTTAGGTGGTCTTGGATCAACAATAACACAAGTAGCACTTAAAAAATCATGTAACATTCGCTTGTCTTTTCTAAAAAAAGGAATAAGCCAAAAAATAGGAATAAACAGTGAAAATAACAACATAACATTTCTAAAAACAATGGAAAAAAGCGAAGGTTTATCCAAAGTATGAAAATTAATCACTTTTAAACTTTGTGCTCTAGCTCCTGGGGTTCGCCCTTCATCTTTAAACATAAAAACAGTTAAAATCAGTAAAAAAGGAACCATTGCATAGCCCCACGCTTCTAAACGATGATGTGCCACATCTTCTAAACCATCAAAAATGACATAAATACTAAGATAAAGTAGGGGCATTAATAACATAAAGATATCGGTTAAAAATGCCTTGGCTTTCACACCTGATGTTGCAAAAGGAATACGTGGTTTTTCCATTTTATTTATCTTGGTTTCGCGTTGTTGTTTGGTATCTCTAAAGCGTTGTTTTTTTGCCATTTATTTGTTCCTTTTTTACGTCAAAATCTTTAGAGATATTATACTTAAAGTGTAGAAGAAGTTTTCTTTTTATCTTTTTGTTTTCGTTATTTTTGAAATAAAAAAGCTAATAATCAGAGATTGAACTAAAGTTTAGAAGGTATTTTTTCTAAAAAAGGCAAAAGAATTGGGGGGGTAATTAACCATCGAAATCACGTCGTTCGTTAGCTCAATTTGAAGATAATATGTTACTTTTAGAAAAAAGTACCTAGATATTCTTTCTTTGTCCTAAAAAGGATTGACACATCACTTCAGGGACAGAGACGATTGACAGAAAAAAAATTGTAGAGTTTTTTAAGGAGGAAACTACCATTTGATAGGTGGTAGTTACTTGCCTTACGATTTTATGGCTGCCACATCAATGGCAATTTTTACATTTTCACCAACGGTAACACCACCAAATTCTAACACTTTATTCCATTTTAAATCATAATCAAGTCTATTGATTTTTCCTTCTAATGAAAAACCTACTCTCTCTTTACCTTTAAGGTCTTTTACGGTTGCAATGTCTTCAACATCAAAAGTTACAACTTTAGTTATGCCTCTAATTGTTAACTCACCTATCATTTTACCTTCATCTTTGTCATCATCCATTTTGTAAGACTTCATCACAAAGGTCATGGTAGGATATTTGTCTGATAAAAAGAAATCTTCACTTCTTAAGTGTTCATCTCTTTTTTCGATTCCTGTATCGACTGATTTAGTTTGGACGGTTGCTTTAAAAGTATTAAAAACTTTGGTTTGTTCATCAAAATCAATGTTCGCATCATAGGTCTTGAACTTACCGTTAACATTAGTTATCATTAAATGTTTTACGGAAAAGCCAACATTTGAATGGGCATTGTCTAACATATATTGACTTGCATTTGCAAAACCAAATGTTAAAACACTTACTGCCAATAGTTTTGTAAAATTTTTCATTTTTTATCCTTAGAGTTATGGTTTAAATATAGAATAATTTTAATGTTTTTCTGTGTAGTTAATATTTAGCATAAATAATTCTTTACTGTTGTATCAAACTCAAAACCTCTTCAACGGTAAGAACCTTTCCCACAGACACTACCTTGGCATCAATCACCAAGGTTGGGGTGGAGCTGACACCATAGCTTATCATTTTACCGAGATCTGAAATCTTTTCAAATTCAATAAATTGACCACTTTGGGCAATGGCATCTTTTACAATTTTTTCTAAGGCTACGCAGTTACTACACTGCGTGCCTAAAAGTTCTATTTTCATTCTATGATTCCTGTCTCTTTTAATAGTTTATTAAGTTCTGCTTCGTCCATCTTTCCGATATGACGACCAATTTCTTTTCTCTCTTTATCCAACCACACTTGAGTGGGCATCATACGGATTTTATACTGTTTAGCTGCCTCTTTGTCTTTATAGATATCAATAAAAAAGACGTTGCTTTTGGGTTGTTTACTTTTAACTTTGTACAGCAATTTATCCATCTCAATACAGGACTTACACTCAGTTGACCCAAACTCTAAAAAAGTTGCTTGCTTGTTGTTCAGGGCTTTTTCTACTTGGGTGTAGGGGGTAGATGGAAGCATATTACTTTGATGACTCTCTTGTTCTTTTGTGTCGTTACACGCAACAAATGAGAGAATCAAAGCCGATAATAGTATAATTTTTTTCATTTTTTTTCCTAAAATAGTTGGTATGATTTGTATAAAAAATAGAAGCCAATGAAAATGAGTAAGAGAATAAAAAAGTTATTAATCCATTGACTCATTTTGGCAATTTTTTGATTCGTGATGATGCTTTGAGCAAAGCTCAATGAAACCCCTGCAAAGAGTAAAAAGATACCATGCCCCAAGGCAAATGCCAAGACTAAAAAGTAGGAGTAAATCCAGCCACTGTTGTCAGCCACGGTCACAATCGCCACCAAAGGTGCTGAAGCACAAGGGGAACTGACCAATCCAAAAATCATCCCAATGAGTACAGCTCCATAGAGTTTAAAAGGTAAAAGGCGTTGACTAATTTTTTGTTTATCGACACTGGCGATTGAGCCTAAGGCAAAGGCGACGACCACAAAAACACTCAAACTTGCCAAAAGGTACGCCCAAAAAGGAGCAACGCTTAGCATTAAACCAATCTTAGAAACCAAGAGCATCAAGATGGAAAAACTAAGCACTAAGCCCAAGACAAAAAGAGCTGAGTAGTGAAGCATAAATCTTTTTTTCTCCTTCTCTTCCATCTTGTCACTGAGTGAAACGGCACTTCCTACAAGCAGAGGAAGTGTCACAATGGAACAAGGGGCTAATGAGGTTAAAACCCCAATGCCAAAAGCAGCAAAGAGAGCGTAAATACCATAGTTTTGAACGCTTTGAATTAAAAAATCTTCCATTTGCTTTACACCAAAGTCAACAACACCACCAACAACACAGGTGGTGTAACCATAAGTCCAAACTTACTGTACTCCCAGAAGCTAATTTTGACATCTTTTTGCGCTAAAGTATGTAACCAAAGTAAGGTTGCTAAACTTCCAAATGGGGTCATTTTAGGTCCTAAGTTACATCCGATGATGTTGGCGTAGACCATGGCATCGTTGCCAATATCTTTTAGAGAGATATCCATAATCATAATGGTGGGCATGTTGTTCATAATGGCCGATAAAAAAGCAGAGATAAACCCTGTTCCGACCACGGCTACCATATCACTTTGGGTGCTTAAACCCTGTAGTACCGTAGTTAAATAGTCGGTGAGTCCTGCATTTTTAAGTCCGTAAACCACAATGTAGAGACCCAAAGAGAACCAAACAACTTGCCATGGAGCATCTTTTATAATTTTTACAGGTTCAACCGTTTTGTACGCTGTGGCAATGAGTAAAAAGATAATCCCTCCACCCAAAGCAAAAACAGAGATAGGAATGTTGTAGTGGTCACCAATGAAGTATCCAGCCAAGAGTAGAGCCAAAAATCCCCAAGACAAATAGAAAAGCTCTTTACTTTTTAGAACCGAATCAGCAGGTTTTAGCAGACTTATGTCCACTGTTTTAGGGATATCTTTACGTAAGAAGAAGTATAAAACTCCAATAGACATCGCCACACTCACCACAAACGGTAAAAACATATTGGCTAAATATTCACCAAAACCAATATCATAATAGTTCGCTGTTACGATGTTGGTTAAGTTGGAGAAGACAAAAGGGAGTGAAGCCGAATCAGCAATAAATCCACCTGCGAGTAAAAAGGCTAAAATGGTCTTGGCATTGAGTTTTAGTATACGCATTTTTGCTAGTAAAATAGGCGTTAAAATAAGGGCTGCACCATCATTGGCAAAGAGAGCTGAAACTACGGCTCCTAGTAAAATGGAGTAGACAAACATCTTGACTCCAGAACCTTTAGAGAACTTTGCCATTTTTAACGCTCCCCACTCAAAGAAGCCTATCTCATCGAGTACTAAAGAAAGAATGATAATACCAATGAAGGCTAAAGTGGCATCCCAAACAATGTCCCAAACCACAAAAAGGTCAGGGTACGAGACAACACCAGCTATGTAAGCAACCACTGCTCCGATAACGGCTGTTGTCCCTATTTGTAAGCCTTTGGGTTGCCAAATGACAAAAATAAGCGTAACTAAAAATATACTACTGGCTAATAACATTATTACATCCTTGGTTAAATGGGGGAATATCAAGTTGGAGGTGTTTAATCTCTTCTAAAATGGATTGACGAAAAGCATCAAGAGGAGAGCGAATACTGTAATATGCCCAACGTCCTTTACGTTCAACCCGTAAAAAACCTCCCTCTTTCAAGATTTTGAGATGGCGAGAGATACGTGACTGAATCATCTCAAAGGCATTTTCTAAATCACAAACACAGACTTCGCCGTGTTTGTCGATAAAATGTAAAATCCGAATACGGGTTTCATCATTGAGTGAGCCGATGGTTTGTAAAAAAATATCCATAATTATACTTTGTTAAGTACTTTAGAACGTGCCAAAGCTGATTCAATCTCTTCTTTGCTCATGTCACCAGAGAGTTTAAGTTCTACGTCCCCATCTTTACCTTCTACTTGCATGTTGGAGATTTTCTTTTTGGTTTCGTCACTCATGCACTCACAGGCACCTGTAGCACAGTTTTCGACCATTTTAACTATCTGCTGTTTTTGAACACCACCTGTAAAGTTAATGCCCACACCTTCAGCCGTTTTAAATACACTTTTTTGCATTTTAGGAGCTAGTACTTCTTTTACTTGTGGGAGAAGTACTTCGGTTATCTCGGCATAGGTTGCTTCAAAAGCATCGTAACCTTTTCCATCGGGGTCTTCAAATCCTACATGTATGTTAGGAGTTGGTTTAGCAAAAATAGGGCAAGTCTCTTTGGCATGGTCACAAACGGTTACTACTAAATCAAAGTCTATCTGGCTTAATGCATCTAAATGTTTAGAGGAGTATTTCTCATTCCATTCACCATGAGCTTCCAAAACTTTTTTGGCATTTGGGTTCACTTTTCCACTGGGAGCAACTCCACAACTGTAAGCCTCTACCCCGTCTAAATGGGCGTTAATAAGTGCTTCACCAATAATACTTCTACAACTGTTTCCTGTACACATTACCAATACTTTTTTGTTCATCATTTGACCTTTTGGAGTTAATATTTTTGAGAGTATATCGTATTTATTAACATATATCAAGATATATTGATATATGTTAATTTAAAAAAAGAAAAAACTATTTTTTCTTTTTTTCTTTTTTAGCTTCTTCTTCTTTTCTAAATTTTTTTGTAATTAAAGCAGTAATTAGGATTGCACCATAAAATACGCCAAAGAAAAGGGCAATCTTTATAATGATGTCCATTAAACTCATACTAGCTCCTTTAATTCTTTTTGTTCTAATAAAAAGCTTTGATCGCAGAGTGCTGCCATTTCTCGGTCGTGTGTTACGAGTATGAGTGCTGCATTTTCTTTTTCTATGTACTCTAACAAAACTTTCATAACAAGTTTGGCTGTTTCCTTGTCTAAGTTACCTGTGGGTTCATCAGCAAAGATGATTTTTGGTTTTTTGGAGAGTACTCTGGCAATGGAAACACGTTGTTGTTGTCCTCCTGAGAGTTCACCTATTTTTTGTTGCATTAGTTCTTTTATTTCCAGATGTTCTAGTAATGTTTCATCGATGCTTTCATTTGAAAGTAGGGTGGCTATCTCTACATTCATTAAAGTTGTCATACCTTTAAAAAGGTAATGTGATTGAAAGATAATCCCTAAATCATATCGACGTAAATTTTCTAATTTATCTTCAGATAGATTGTAAATGTTTTGGTTTAGTAGCGTTACTTCGCCAACATTAGGCTTGATAAAAGTAGAAAAAATATGTAGAAGTGTCGACTTTCCCGAACCACTACGCCCCACAATGGCGATACTCTCTTTTTCGTTAACATCAAGATTAATATTTGCAAAAAGTTCGTAGTCAAAGGAGTGGGCTATGTTGCTTACATGAAGTAGGGTTTGAGACATATTTTGTTCTTTATTTTAAAATTAAAAGATTATATATAAACTTTGGTTAGAGGTGTGGTAAATATGCTAAAATATAATGATGCAGAAGAATAAAGAAATTAAAAATAAATATGACAACCATAACATTGTTTTGTTTGATGGAGTATGTAATCTCTGTGAATCCTCTATACAGTTTATTATAAAACATGATGATAAACAGCACTTTCATTTTGTTTCACAGACTTCGGAGTTAGGTGAATACCTTTTAGACAAGTATGCGTTAGAGAGTATTGATAGTATTGCTTATATCAGTAATCAAAAAGCATATATTTACAGTGATGCAGCGTTAGAGATAGCTAAAAACTTAGAGGGTTGGTATAGACATTTAACTTTTTTTCGTTTTCTTCCTCGGATATTTCGTGACGGAGTTTATAAATTGGTGGCTAAATATCGGTATAAAGTTTTTGGCAAAAAAAAGAGTTGTATGATGCCTAGCCTAGAATTAAAAAGTCGGTTTTTAGATTAATGCTATAATAACAACAAAAAGATTGCTTATGACCTACCCAGAATTTCCACCAAATTGTACCTCTTTGTTATGTAAACATTTAAGTTCAGAACTATTTGAAATGTTAAAAAATAAATCAACAGCCAATGGCTTTACCTTAGAACAAGCAATTAATTCTGGTTTGGAAAATTCTGATTCAGAGATTGGCGTGTATGCTGGAGATGCAGAGAGTTATGACATTTTTGCAGAACTTTTTGACAAAATTATTGAAGATTATCATGGTTTTTCACACAATGACAGACATCATAGTAATCTCAACTTTAATGACTTAAAGGTTAAGGATTTTGATGAAGGTTATGTACTTTCAACGCGTATTCGTGTGGGAAGAAATGTTAAAAATATGCCCTTGGGTTCAGCCATTAGCAAAGCACAACGTAATGAAATAGAAACAAAAGTTTCAACAGCTTTAAATACTTTGGAGGGTGAGTTAGAAGGCGAATATCATTCTTTATTAGGTATGAGTAAGGAGATTCAAGAGAGATTAATAGAAGCACATTTTTTGTTTAAAGATGGTGACCGTTTTTTAGAACATGCAGGACTCAATCGTGACTGGCCTCATGGGCGAGGGATTTACCATAACCATGACAAAACATTTTTGGTGTGGTTAAATGAAGAAGACCAACTCCGTATTATTTCAATGCAACAAGGAGGTGAGGTGCTAGAGGTATTTAGCCGTTTGGTCATAGCCATGAAACAGATAGAAACGCAAATACCTTTTGCATACTCTGAACGTTTAGGCTATATCTCTTCTTGTCCTACCAATCTTGGAACAGCCATGAGAGCCAGTGTACATATTAAGTTACCCAATTTAAGCCAAAATATGGAGCAGTTCAAAGCCATTACCCAAAAGTATTTTCTACAAATTCGTGGGGTTGATGGCGAACATACTCAAAGTAAAGAAGGTATTTTTGATATCTCTAATTACCGTCGTTTAGGCATCACTGAAATAGAAGCTGTACAAGAGATGATGGATGGGGTAACAGCTTTAATAGAAGCTGAAAAAAATTTAGAGCTTATGAAGCATGTTGAAAGTAATCTTGATAATGACTATTTAACTCATTAGTTTTAAGGAAGATTTAGTATCATATTAAAACGTACTTATATTAATTTAATATGAGAAAGGAGATAAATTATGACCAGACAAAAAAGAGCTTATGCTCTTAATGAACAAGCCAATGAATATGCACTCCAAATGCGATACTCGGAAGCCATTATTTATTACAAACAAGCCTTATCTCTTTATGTGGCTTTAGCCAAAAGTAATCCTATTGACCATTGTTTGGCCATTGCACATATTTTTTCTAATTTGGCGATTATCTACTTGAATCTTGAACAACCGAAGCGATGTGATGAATTTCATCAAAATGCACTAAGGATGCATAGGGTTTTATGTAAAATAAATACTAAAAAATATGCTGTTGAGTTGGCAAATTGTCTTATCGATGGAGTACGCTATTTAAAAGAGCATTCATTTACATTGTATGAAGCAGAGATGGTACTAAATAAGGTTAATGATACTAAAAGAATAGATAAGCTAGTTCAGGTTATTCGTAAGTTACATGCACCTACTGAACAATCTTACTAAACGTATTATTTACATTTTTTTATTATAATTTTTTTTATTATCAAAATAAGAAAACAAGGATTTAGATTGAAGAAAATTTTATTTACACTTTTAGTGACACCTTTGATGCTTTTAGCCTCTGATCTCATTGTTAAAACAGGGGAGTTAAGCGTTGATGACACCATTACTAAAATAGAAACAATAGTGACTTCTAAAGCCAAAGAGGGTTTAGGCGTTTTTACGATTATTGACCATAAAAAAGGTGCTGATAAAGTTAAAATGGCACTTTCAGATACGAAGGTTATTATTTTTGGAAATCCAAAATTGGGTACAAAACTGATGCAAAAAGACCCACTTGTAGCCCTTGATTTACCCTTAAAAGTTTTGGTTTATGCAGAGGACAATCAAACTAAAATAGTTTACAGAGATCCTATCAAGTGGAGTGAAAAATTTGATTTAAAAGCATGTAAAATGGTGGATAAAATGGTAAAAGCACTCAACGGAATTACCACAGCTGCATCTAAAAAATAACTAATAACTTCAGAGTACGCGTCTGATTAAGCGTACCTGTTTTTTAGAAATTTTAAATTTTTTTTCATTCACATAACTTTGCACCACTTCATTCATCCACTCTCGTGAAGTTTGAATATTTTGAATGGTTAAATAGTTTTGTCCTTCTATCTCTTCTACGGTATAACCTTTTATTCTAATTTGTAAAGGAGCTGTTTCTCCCTTTAAGAGGAGTTCTAATTCTATGGCATCTTTATTGCTGTTAAAGTCTAAGTGAGAGAGTTCTCCAAACTTTGATAGTTTACGATTGAGTAAGCGTTTTGCTGTTGTGGAGAAAGCGATGTCTTTGGCGATATTGAACATGTATCCAAACATTTTAGGTCTCTTTTCATGATTGTATTTTTAGAATATTAACATATTGATTGATATACTCAATGGTAAACTTAGGATAATTACCCGAAATTAATTTTAGTTTATCACTTGGATAAATGTTTCTCTTAAAAAACAAAAATTTCATATTCTAATTAGCTTACTCAAACGTCCTTTTCTTAAGAAGGAATGATTTTGAGTCTTGGACTAAGAAACTGATATGTCAAACCTATTATGAGATAATGAAAAACAGGTTATAATTAGAGAGCTTTACAGGCACAAGTACTTTAGCAATTAAGCAAGATTTTTATGCCACAATGTTTATCTCAAATATGGAAGCATTGGTTACTTATGAATTAAATGAAGAGTTGAAAAAGGGAAAGAAGAAGAATAATAAATATGAACAAAAAGTGAATAAATCAGTCTCTTTTAATACCATAAAAAATTATGCTTTTGAACTTTTATATTTTCCTGATAAGGATATAGATGAAATATTGGATGAAATTTATCAACAGTTACGTACCAATAAAATTGCTATTCGCCCTAATAGAAAATATGCTAGACCAACTTCAAAAGAGGGGGAAAATACAAAGGGAATTAAAAGTGCCAACTTCCAAAAAAGGAAGAAAAAAATGGTTTTTTAGGAGAAGGATTTTCTTAACTTAACGCCATTGAGCCTGTCCCCTTTATTCTTAAGTTCTTATACTTTTATTTTTAAAATAAGTTGACTTACTCCACGACAGAAAATCATTCGTTCTTAAAAAAAGCACGTTTGAGTAAGCCAATCAGAATATGAAATTCTTGTTTTTTAAGAGAAACATTGACCAAGACATTTTTTAACCATTCTAATCCATA
>CACVAX010000041.1 GCA_902727935.1 uncultured Sulfurovum sp.
ACCAAATATTGTTACTTTATTTTATTTAGTCATTTGAATACTCTTTTCAAATACTCAAATAATTAAACAAAATAGCTCTGTCTTTAAAAAATAGCTTAGACTTCAGCTATTCTTTATAGGATGGTTTGTTTTCTTTTCTGAAGATAGCATTTTAAGCTACAAAACTCTTTGGTCTAAAATAAAATCACGTATTAGATGAATGAAAACTGGTATTCTTTGGTTTGCATCGACAGAAAAAGTTGCCAATTCTTCGTAGGTATCTTTGCGTTCGTCAAACAAGATTTTGGCTCTGGCTTCATCTTGAAGTAAAGGACGTTTTTCACGCTCTCTTTTTGTTAAACGCTTGAGTATTACCTCAAAATCAGCATTGATATACACTATGAGCGACTTGTCAGAGATGGAACTGTAAATAGGTAGTCCACCACCTGTAGCGATGATTTGACCTTTTTGTTGGGTTAAGCTATTAATACACTCTTGTTCAAGACCACGAAAATGCTCTTCACCTTTTGTTTTAAAAATCTCGCTAACAGAAGCACCTTGTTCTTTTTCTATCATACTGTCAACGTCTACAAAGTTTTTAAACAGTTCTCTCGCAAGAATTCTTCCGACACTTGTTTTTCCTGATCCCATAAAGCCTATGAGAACGATGTTGTCATATACCAAGAGTATTCCTTTTTTTGTTTTAGTTATCTAACATAAATGTTAATTCACAAATCACTTGTGCATGGTCACTTTTAAACAATAAATCATTATTATTTTCATGTAAGTGTTCATCAAATACCTTGTAATTTGTTACTTCAGCCATTCTATCACTATTAGCTTTATCAAAATGATTTGAGATAAAAACATAGTCTAAAACATGACCTTTTCCTAAAAAGTAACTTGTTGGTTTTCTTTTTAGCTCTTTTTGTTCAGGGTGAGGGTTGTGTATTGTTTCTTTATACTGGTAACTGGCATCATGTAAAACAAAACCTTCTTCACTGTTTTCTTGATGGTACTTATGATTACTTAATGCATCAATGGTAAGAGAAAACTCTTTATCATTTAAATCACAGAGTAGTACGACTGGCTTGTCTTTAACTTTTTTGATGTTGTAAAAAAGTGAAGAGGCTTCACAAAGTCTTTGGTGCAATGAGGTTGCCGTAGTACCTTTAAGTGCTTTGGCTACAGATTTTTTTTTATGTTCTAAAGTATGCTCTTCAGTAAAACGATATTCAAATTCATTGAGTCTATTTGACTTTAAATGAGCGACATAAACCACAAGTTCTTGTTCGTTGGGTAGGGTGATGGTTGCTTTTATGGGTACTCTGGCTAAGCCATAATGCCCTTTAAATTCATGCTTTTCAAAAAAAGGTATATGTACACGTACTCTTTGTATTTTACCTATAGGGTACTTTGAAGCAATGGCTACAGTAGTACTTGTATATGTTTTTTTTGTAAGTTTCGCTGTATCAACTGTTTCAAAATACTCAAAGCCTAACTCTTTGACAAGTGCTTCTAAGGCATCTCTCGAAAAGACCTCTTGAAAGCCAATAATATCACAATCCATTTTAAGGACTTGTTCTTTTATCCATGCTGTTTTATTAGCCCATTGTTCTTTGCTGAAGCGTTCTTTTTTAGTATACCAAGAGTAGGGTGGTTCGACAAATTGGAAGAGGTTGAAGGTGCCTAATTTTATTTTCATGCTGGGATTATAGCTAAGTATTAAGACCTGACATTAAGATTTGTTCTTCTTCCATAGTAAGAAAACGCCATGTAGAACTTTCAATGTCAAGGTTAAAGTTTCCAATACTTATGCGTTTTAACTCCAAGACTTTTAAAGGTGTTCCAAACTTCGGGTCTTTTAATGCTCCAAAAAGCCGACGAATATGACGATTCTTTCCCTCACTAAGTTTCACTCTAAGTTTTGTTTTTGCAGCAGCCACGCTAATCTTTTCCACATCAAGAGCTTTGAGTATACCGTGTTTACTCTCTACCCCTTTTAGTGCTTGGTTAATGTGTTCATCTGTCACATGACCTCGAACCCAAATCTCATACACTTTAACACAGTTTCCAGGTTTAGTTAGGGAATTTCCCACTTGTCCATTGGTAGTGAAAAAGAGAAGCCCTTTAGATTCTAAGTCCAGTCGTCCAACTGGCATCCACCCATCAGTAAAAGCCCAATCGGGTAAAAGGTCGTATACGGTTTTTCGCCCACGTTCATCGGAACGTGTGACTATGTAGCCTTTTGGTTTGTTTAGGGCTAGGAGTTGTTTTGAGTTTGGCTTATTCATCTTCAAACTCTTGCATAAAGTCATCTATTTCACAGAATATTTTTGTTAACATTTTTTAGTCATCCTTTTAAATTTCACTGACTTTAAAATTATAGGATGACTACTCTTTTAAGCTTCTTTATCTCGTTTTGTTGTCGAACTTAGGTTATTAATATTATTAGTCTATAAAGAATAGCTGAAAGCAAAGCTATTTTTTGAGGACATAAGAAGATTGTTTAATTATTTGGGTCATTATGACCATCGTTATAATTTGGACTGATGGTTTAGACACTATTTTGTATATAAAATTTTCTATTACTATGGCTATTGTAGTTGTGGCTGGCATATTGATATCTTTAGCATTACGAGAGTATGGTAGTGAAAAAAAGCTAAAAGACCATAATTACTTAGATTAGAATATCTCAATAAAAAAAGTTATATGCCAAAGAACTTTGACATATAGAGTTCAATTATTTTAACTTACTAATGTGAGTAGCAATAGCACTAATTTGTCCATCAGAAATTGAGTAAGTTGCTTCTTGCATTACGATACTGTCTTCATAAATAGCATATGCCCCATGTCTTTCATCTTGGTCTCTATAGGCTTTTATTTTTCGAGCTAAAGCACTAGCATCCATAGAAGCAATTGGTATCATTCCCTTTAAAGGTGTTTTTTCACCGTTTTCTCCATGACAAATTGAACAACGTTTTTTATAGAAAAGTGCACCATTTATTTTTGTGGTTGAAACGGAAACTGATGTATTTGCATCCACACTTTTATTCTCATCCACAGTTTCTGTAGCCATTAAACTAGTACTTGCCAATAATGCAGTCATAATAATAATTTTTTTCATTTGTAAATCTCCTAAATAGTTAAAGTTTGTTACCTTCATAAGTATACTCCTCATAAACTTAAGACACAAGAAGAAACTAAGAGTAACATAGCTTTTTTAGATTAGCCATTTCTTACCATTAAAACGTTGTAGATGTTGAGACTCTTTTTATTAGGATTGTTTTGTTTAGTTTACAAAAATTATGCTTCGGAATGTGATCACCTAAATATTTTAAAAACTATTAAGGCTTATACTACTTTATTATTAATATAATTATTTAATAAAAATTTAATAATTGGAATTGGCATGAATAATTTACCTGACTCAAAAAGAAGCCGAAGATTAATATATGTAGATGCTTCAGGAATAGAAAATAATACAATTTTTAAAATAAGTTTGTATGATAAAGATAATAATGCAACCTTTATTTTACAATTAGATGGTGTAGATAATAGTAGTGAAGCTGAAGAATATGCTATCTTTTATGCCATATTTTATATTAAAAAACATAATTGTTTTGGCTGTCATATTTTGTGTGACAATCAAAGTGCTGTAAATTCTAAAATGGTTCAGTTTTTAGCTAAAGAATATTCTATAGGGATTAGTTGGATACCACGAGAAGCCAATATTATAGCTGATAAAATAGCTAAATTAGAGCCAACACTAAAAGAGACAGATTGGAATATATTGAAATTCTTTGTTGAACTTGTTAAGGCTCAATGTTATAATGTTCAAGACATACAACATGGGCAAAGTAAAGAGATAAGCGCATTAAAAGAGCAAATAGAAAAACAAAAAACTACTATTGATGTACGAAATACTAAAATATCAAATCAAGCTAAACAAATAACTGCTTTGAAAGTTAAAAAGGAAAAAATAAAATGATAAAAAATATAGCAATAACAGGTGGAACACATGGTAATGAACTAACAGGTGTTTATCTTGTAAAAAAGTGGCAAAATAATCCAGAGCTTATAAAACGTAGTAACTTTACTACCATAACACAGCTTATGAACAAAAAAGCCATTAAAGAAGTTCGGCGTTATGTTGATCAAGATTTAAATAGGTCTTTTAGTTTAACCGATTTGGCGAATGATGGTTTAGATGCTCATGAAGCGAAGTTAGCTAAAGAGTTAAATGAGCTACTTGGTAAAAAAGGCTCTGAGAATCCTAAAGTAGATTTCATTGTGGACTTACACACGACTACAGCAAACATGGGGCTTTCTATAGTGGTGAGTAATCAAAGTAAAATTACATGGAGAGCGATTGCTTATCTTTGTAAAATGGAACCTGCTTTAAAAGTGTATAGATGGTTGGGTGACATAGAAAATGCTTTTGTAGACTCAATGGCTCCTCATGGTTTTGCCATAGAAGTGGGTGCTGTGCCTCAAGGTGTTTTAAGAGCTGATTTGTTTTTAAAAACAGAAGCTTTGGTTTATCATCTTTTAAATTATGTGGAAAAAGAGAACAGTGGGGTAGATTTGGATTTAGATGATGAGGTGGAAATTTATGACCATGAAGTATTAGTAGACTATCCACGTAATGACGCAGGTGACATTGTAGCCATGGTACATCAAGATAGACAAGACAAAGACTTTACATTAATAGAAAAAGGTAAGCCTTTATTTTTGACACTTGATAATAAAACCATAGTTTATGAGGGTGAATCAAAATATACTTTATTTGTGAATGAATCAGCTTATTATGAAAAGGGGTTTGCTATGACTTTGGCCAAGAAGAAGAGGATAAAGGTATAGGGTAGTTGATAGGATTATTGGTTTTAACCCTATCATATTTGAGGTGATTATCTTGTTTAATCGTATCATTTATGTTAGTATGGTCAATATTAGACTTTAAAAAGGTTATACATTGAGAGATAATCAACAATGGATTTGGCAAGATAAGAATTATCCTCACTTTGAGTATGGCTCAAAAAAGATTAGCACTCTCATCGAATCAATCTCTATGAAACAAGGTGAACTTAGAGCTTTCAGTAAAATTCTGGGCAAAGAAAGTTTGGAACAAAGTCAACTGAATGCTCTTGAAAATGAAATCATATCCAGTTCAGCAATTGAAGGTGAGATACTAGACAGAGACAGTGTGAAGTCATCTATTAAAGAAAAATTGGGGATTGAAGTACCACAGTACTATAAAGAGAAAACTAAAGAGAGTAACTATGTGGATGTATTGATAGACGCTAATACAAACTATAAGCAGAATCTAACTGTTGAAAAGCTTTTTTCTTGGCATTATAAAATGTTTGAAAATTATAACAGTAAGATATGGAATATAGAAATTGGTACTTTTAGAAATACAGGTACCATGCAAGTTGTATCAGGAGTGATAGGAAAACAAAAAGTTTTTTATGAAGCTCCAAATAGTACAGTAGTTAATGAAGAAATGAACAGCTATATAAAGTGGTTTAATGAGACTCCAGCCTCTTTGTCAAAAGTATGTATTGCTCATTTATGGTTTGTAATTATTCACCCTTTTGATGATGGAAATGGACGAATTACACGAGCTATTACTGACATGGTACTTTCGGCAATAGAAAATACAAATACATCACGACTTTATTCTATGTCTAAGAGTATTAATAGTGACCGTAAAGGGTATTATAAAGCTTTAGAAAAGACAACGGGTTACATTAAAAAAGACAACCTAATAGATATTACATTTTGGTGTGAATGGTTTTTGAAAATGCTAGAAAAATCTCTTATAGAAGCTATAGCATCGATAGTGTATGTGGTGGATAAAGCTAAGTTTTGGGACAAACATAGAAATAATCCAATAAATGAGAGACAAACAAAAGTTTTAAACAGTATCTTGGACAAAGGTATGGAAAATTTTGAGGGTGGACTTAGTACTAAGAAATACATAAAAATTACAGGTACTACTTCTGCAACGGCTTCACGAGATATTAAGAGTTTAGTAAAAATGGGTTGTATTAAACAAGTTGATGGAAGTTCTGGTCGTAGTGTTCGGTATGAGGTTTTGGTATAGCTTATTCATGTTTGGAGGTAGAAGGTATTAGCTCAACTCCTCCTCCATCTCCAAAACCTCTAAATATCTCTCAGACATTTCCTCATACTCAGCCTTTACCTTCTTAAGCTCATCCGTAACATTTATAAGCCCTTTGGCTTCATAACATTCTGCATCATAGAGACAAGCATTGAGTTCATCTATTTTGGCTTCTAACGCGTCGATGAGGTCTGGTAAACGTTCTAAGTCTCTTTGATCTTTGTAACTTAGTTTTGTTTTCTTTTTTTCTTCTTTTACTTGTGCTACTGGGGTGGCTTTAGCTGTTTTAACTTCTTTTTCTATTTCGTAGAGTTCATTGATATTTTTTTCAATAAGTAGGTATTCGCTATACTCTTGGAATGACTCTTCAACTACACCATCTCCTTTAAATATGAGCAGTTTATTGGCTATTTTGTCAATGAAGTAACGGTCATGACTTACGAAAATGAGCGCTCCAGGGAAGTTGAGAAGTTTTTCTTCTAAGATGTTAATGGTTTGGATGTCCAAGTCATTGGTTGGTTCATCGAGAATAAGGCAGTCTACCTTTCGTGTAAAGAGTAGGGCAAGAGCCACACGGTTTTTTTCTCCACCAGATAACATTCCTAATTTTTTAAGCATGTATTCTTCTGGGAATAAAAAGGATTTCATGTAGGCAAACACGTGCATGTTGTTACCCATGACATCGACAATGTCGCCACCGTCGGGACAGAAGGTATCTAAAATGGTTTTGTTTTCGTCGAGCATTTCACGGTGCTGGTCGAAATAGCCCACTTTAAAGTCACCCTTGTCTATGCTTCCTTTGTTTGCTTCTATTCTTCCTAACAGTAATTTAAGTAGGGTAGATTTTCCTGAACCGTTGTGACCTACAATGGCAATTCTGTCTTTTTGTAAGATTCTTGTGGTAAATCCTTCGATGAGGTTTTTATCTGCAATTTTGTAATGTAAGTTTTCAATGTCAAAAAGCATTTTCTTTTTGGACATTCCTTTTTCACCATCACGGTTAAAACTTTTTTTCTCACGTTCTAAATCAACTTGCATTTTACGAATAAGGGTTGGATCTTTTTTAGCTTGGTCTCTAAGTTCAAAAACCCTTGCTTTTCGTCCTTGGTTTCTGGTGAGTCTTGCTTTTACTCCACGGCTTAACCACTCTTCTTCTTTTTTGAGGAATTTTAACAAAGTGTTATGCGTTTTAGCCATGCTTCTCATGCGTGCTTCTTTTAGCACAAGGTACTGGTCATAACCACCTTCATAAGAATAGATGTTCATGTTTTCAACTTCCACCGTACGTGTAACAATACTATTAATAAAGTGTCTGTCGTGAGAAATGATGAGTAGGGTAAATTTTTCTTTTAGGAGAATCTCTTCTAGGAATTCAACCATATAAACATCAAGGTGGTTAGTTGGCTCATCTAGTAACAGTACGTCAGGTTTTTTCAAAATGAGAGAAGCCAAAGCAACACGGCGTTGTTCTCCCCCTGAAAGTGTGTTTACATCTCGGTATTCGTACTCTTTGAGTTTAAACTCTTGGAGGACACGTTCTATTTTGTCGTCTAAGTTCCATGCGTTGTGATGGTCTAAGTAGTTTGATATTTGTGAATGCTCATCTAAAAGCTTTGTGTTTTCAAAATCTTCAGCAATGAGTTGTGAGAGTTCTTCATAACGTTGTTTTGCCGAGCTTAAATCTGCAAGTTCATTTTCAATGGCATCACGTACGTTTAATCCATCATCAAAAGTAGGGTTTTGGTCTAAGGAATCGATGATAATACTTTTGTCTAAAACTCGCGTTCCTTCATCAGCTGTTACTTCACCTGAGATGATTTTTATAAGCGTAGATTTACCACAACCGTTCTGCCCTACAATAGCGACTCTTTCGCCCTCATTTAGTTGAAAGTCGACCCCTTTAAGAAGTTGCTTTACGTCATAATTTTTAGCGATGTTAAAGAGACCGACAAGTGCCATGGAGAATCCTTGAAAATAATTGTGGGATTATAGCTAAATTTGGTATAATCATTTTAGTGTCAAACTTAATAAGTAATTAAAGGACGAGAAGTGATTAAAGATATATTAGATGGTACGAAAGAAGTGCTAGTAGAGTTAACTACAGGTATGGTAGAAACATGTAAAGAACTTTCTTTACAATCCACTACACTATGTGATGATATTGAAGTTAAATTAATGGGAACTTATCAGGAAATCGAGGCTTATGAAAAGGCTAAATTAGAACAGAGTGTAAAAGAGGCAGCATAATAGATAATATTCGTTTACGCCTTGAAGAAGAGGTCAAGAGTAGAAATTCTGGGCTTGAAATTTCCAGTGAAAGACCAGACCCTCTTTTAATAGCCAAAAAATATAATAACGAAAACATTGCACTTATTTGTGCTTTGTTTGCTTACGGTAATGTAAAAGCCATTATTAAGTTTTTAGAGAGTTTAGATTTTACGCTTTTAAAAGCTTCTGATGATGTTATTACAAAAGAACTTTCCTCACATTATTATCGTTTTCAAAACTCCCAAGACGTTGCATCACTGTTTATTGCTTTAAAGCGTTTAGAAGAAGTAGATAGCATTGAAAATATTTTTTATGAAGCTTATAAAAAAGAAGAGAATGTTTTGGATGGTTTATGGAGTTTTATTACTGTTATGCAAGAACTTTATCCACGAGAAAGTAGGGGGTATAAGTTTTTAGTAGGTTCAGTACCTAAAAAAATTAATTCGGCAGGAACGTATAAGCGTTATTTGATGTTTTTACGTTGGATGGTGCGTTCAGATGAGTTGGATTTGGGTTTATGGTCAAAGATAGATAAAAAAGATTTGTTGATGCCGTTGGATACTCATACCTTTAAAGTCTCTCAAAAATTAGGACTACTTAAACGAAAAACTTATGACATGAAAGCTGTATTGGAGTTGACTGAGACGCTTAAGGGGTTTGATGCTTCTGACCCCATAAAATATGACTTTGCACTCTATCGTTTGGGGCAAGAAAAAATTATTTGAACCATTTGCTAAAGTGCATTATACCACTGTGCTAATACCATACGGTAGCCTGAAGTTACAGGTTTAACTTCATGACTAAAAAATGGATTACTTAAAAAGACAAGCATGTCTCCAGCTTTTGGATAGATAACAATGGGTTGTTGATGTTCGTCATGGAGATAGTTAAAGACTAATGCTCCTCCTTCAAAAGTATACTCTTCAAGTTCATTATTATTATTATTATTATTATAAGTTGCTTGTGTTGTATGAGAAGTACCAAAGAGTAAAATGGTGATTTTCCGTTCGGGAGCCACACAGGTAAAACCAACCGTATTTCCTTCTTTATCTATAAGTTCACTAGAATCATCAGCGTGTTTAATATAAAAGTCACCCTTTTTGTAGACCAGCACTTGTAGTGGGGTTGCATGGGTTAGTCCCATGGCAAAAAAATCTTCAATTTTTTTTTGGTGCAATAAAAATCTTTCGGCATAAAGGGTTTCAAATAAATCGGGTAGAGTATGTAGGGTAGTTTTACGAATCTCTTCTACAACACTTGGCAGAACAATACTGTCTAAAACTTTTGTTTTAACTTTTGCTTTGCGTACATTGGATTGTTTTTTGATGGTATTTGCCATGGCATGACACTCTTCAAGTGTTAAAAAATTTTCAATCATTAAAAAGGGATAGTCATTGTAGGGATTGGGAAGAATTTTATTATTGATGACGGTGTCGTTTAAAAAGTCATCACAAAATATTTTGTTGCTAATTTGTATCAATTAGACTCCAGTAGATAGAATCTGCTATTTTATAGTAACTATCCAAAATCTAACGCTATAAATAAATCTTATTTTTAGATAAAATAACTTCATGAATAATATAAATAAAAACAAATTGGTTCTTTGGACAAAACGGTTACTTGGTTTTATGGCGATTGGGCTTTGGTTATCTGTGATTTATGAGATTTCTCAAATGTCAGCACCTTTTATGGAACAAGCTCCATATTGTATGGGAACTACCATGTTGGTTTTTGGTCTCTTAACAGCAATGTATAAGGGTTTGGATTATTGGTTGATAAAAGAAGAGTCTAAAAAATAAAAAGTGGGAACAAATTGGAAGCTACCGTAATGTTGAAACATAAATAGGGGGAAGTGACAACCAGCAACCCCAAAGTGTTCCCATGTATAAATTATAACAGTTTTATGTTTTTTCTTATGTAACTTTTGTTACATAAGGAAAAAACAGCTTAAGATAACTCTTAGCAAACTAGACTACAATAATAAAAACTTAAAATTTAGGATAAAAAATGGTAATAAAAGAGATACAGGAATATGCTGATATACGTACAAAGGCTCGGGCTTATTTATGTTATATTATGAGTCGACATGCTTCAAATATTGGTTTAACTGAAGAGAATAAAGAAAAATATGTTAAGCGACAATTAGAAACTTTAAAAGAAGTGATTTCTACAGCTGAAGTATTTTATGCTGTAGATGAACGAGGTACTCAGGTTTATCATAATGTTTCTGATAATAAAAAACTTAATGGACAACGTGAAGGGTTAGACCGAAGTGAACGAGCTTACTTTTATAAAACTGTGACTGAAAAGCGTTGTGTTTTAACAGATCCTTATCCTTCATTAGCAACTAATAATTTGGTCATTACAGCTTCTTTTCCTGTTTACGATGAGGCCGAAAATTTACTTTATATTCTCTGTGTTGATATTGCCCTTGAAAATATTTTGAAGATGGTACACCCTTCTTCAATAGACTCTACTTTTGGTAAGTATTCTAAATTTGTTTATGCATGTTTTTCTTTAGCCTTATTGTTGGTTTCTTTACTTCTATTTGTTAAAGGGGTGAGTAGTTTTTTACATTTGGGCTGGCATGTTGATACCATTGATATTAATGCCATGTTTGAAGCCACCATTCTCTTGACACTGGCTTTAGCCATCTACGACTTGGTTAAAGCAATATTTGAAGAAGAGGTACTTGGAAAAGAAAAAAAAGAAGGATCAGGAGATGGACATCAAACCATGATTCGGTTCTTGGGTTCTATTATTATTGCTCTTTCTATTGAGGCATTAATGCTGGTATTTAAATTTGCTATTACCGAACCAGAAAAGCTTATTTCAGCTGTTTATTTGATTTTAGGGGTAACGGCACTGATGGTTGGTTTATCTATTTATATTAAAGTAAATAAGGCAGATAAGTAGCCTATTAAACGTATTTTTTAAGGCTTTTTAGATATATTTTCTCAATACTATCTAAAAGGTTTAACAATGCTAGAAATCATTATGGTACTTTTTACCATCTATACTTTCCTAAAACTTTATATCTCTGTGATGCAAATTGGTTACATCTCTCAAGAAAAAAATAGAGAAGCTGTTTTGATGTCTCAAGATAAGTACTTTGTGGCCGGAACCTATGCCATCAAAAAAGAGCGTTTGGGCATGATTTCAACTTTAGTAGATTATGCCATGTTTGTTTGGTGGATAACAGTTGGATTTGCTTGGTTAGCAGGTGCTTTACAAACAGACAACTCTGTTGTTGAAGCCGTGGCTTTTCTTTTTGGATTTATTGCTGTTGGTTTTGTTGTTGGTTTACCATTTGAGTTGTATCAAACTTTTAAACTTGATAAAGAGTATGGTTTTAGCAAAACAACGCCTAAACTTTATATGATAGACCAAGTGAAGTCAACCATTATGTTCTTAATTTTTGGTGGAGCTGTTTTTTATGCTTTATCATGGATTGTTATTAATATAAGTTCATGGTGGCTTTGGGGGTTTGCTCTTTTATTTGGAATAGCACTTTTAATTAATGTGATTTATCCAACCATTATCGCTCCTATTTTTAATAAATTTACACCACTTGAAGAGGGTGAACTTAAAACGGATATTGAAAGCATGATGCAAGGAGTTGGTCTAAAAAGTGATGGGGTATTTGTATTGGATGCTTCTAAAAGAGATAGCCGTTTAAATGCGTATTTTGGAGGATTGGGTAAATCTAAAAGGGTGGTACTTTTTGACACACTCATGGAAAAATTAACCAATAAAGAACTTCTTGCTGTGTTGGGTCATGAACTTGGACATTTTTCACATGGTGATATTTGGAAAAACATTGGCATGATGGGGGTTTTATTGTTCTCTTCATTTTTTATTTTGGGTAATTTATCAGACACCTTGTTTACTGAAATGCATGTCGCTAAAACAGCAGGAGTAGAGATAGCCATGATGATGCTTCTTTTGCCTTTATTATCTTTTATATTCACGCCAATACTTTCAGCTGTAAGCCGTCACAATGAATATGCTGCTGATGAATTTGGTTCAGCCTTAGGGGGTAAAGCCAACTTAGTTTCTGCATTAATGAAACTGGTAGAAGAGAATAAAGCTTTTCCTAAGTCTCATCCTCTTTTTGCATTCTTTTACTATACACACCCTCCTGTTTTAGAAAGACTAAAAGAGTTAGGGTATGATGCACATGCTGTAAATGAAGGTTTAAAAAAAGAGGGAATATTTACTTTTTTTGAGAATGATAAACCCAACTAAGAGAGATTAAATTCTCTCTTTTATTTTAGACTTTCGTAATTTAGAAATTCTTCCTAATAACATGACTGCTTCTTCATGCAACTTATATTTTCGTAAAATATTTTCTGCATTATAAAGACCAAGAGTGTGTTGATTATAATATTCAACACCGTCAATAATACAAGAAGCTAACTCAATGTTATATTTTTTTTCATTGTATTCGGTAAATTCTTTAAAAATTTCAATGGACTTAAAATGAAAAAATTCTGTTTTTTTAACATTTTTCTGATGATAATAGATAGAAGCTAGATTTTTAAAGAGTACAGCCACATTATAACCATATTTGGCAGGGTTATTTTGAGCCAATAAACTTAATTGAGGTAAAGCTCTTTTATAAAAAATGAGCGCTTTATCATATTTTTTTTCAGTGGCATAGATGGAAGCTAAATTGTTTTGTACAATGGCAAGGCTTTCGGTATAGCTTTCTGAATCTTCCTGAACAAAGTCAAAAAGAAGGTCTAAAGAAGCATGATAATGCTTCTTTGCTTTTCTAAAATTTGCTTGAAAAAAGTAGAGTGAAGCCAAGTCACAATGTAATTTACCTAACTCATTATTGTATTGAGTTAGTCCATGGTCAATTAAAAAATCACAAGTGGCAATGGCGAGTTTATAATATTTTTCAGCATGAGTTAAAAGGCGTTCTTCTTCATAGAGTACAATCAGTGATAAATAAATTTTAAATAGGGAAACTTGGTGATAAGTATATGCCTCTTCTTCTCCTAAAAGTGCATAACTTTCCAAGGCTTCAGCATAAAAATATTGTGCGAGTTGTCGGTTTTGATGTTTTTCATGTAATTGAGCTACCTTCACAGATGTTTGTGCTAGAATCATTACATAACTTACCAATCTAGTTTCTCTTACAAAAATACGTGCAAAGGTAATAATTTCTCTATATTTATCTATGGCAAGAGCATACATGCCTTGTGCTTCATAAAATTCTGCTAAAGTCATATAAGATTCAACAAGCAGTGGTTTATGCTTTCTTGGATTGATATTAGCAAGTTTAACGCGAAGTGCTAAAGCTTTTTGATATGACTTTTCAGCAAAGACATATTCTTTGTTCTCATTGTATTGATGACCTATACGCATAAAAGTGTTAAGCATAATCTCATCTACGGTTGTTTCTGTTGGGTACATATCAAACTCCTTTATTATTTTTCTTATGATATTTGTGTATCTATACTACATCTATAATGTGTAGAAAATGCAATAAAATATAAATTTTTTTGATTGAATTTAACTTTTTAGAGCTTTATTAATATTTTAAAACATTATCTATTGTAACTAAAACAATTTTAAATAATAATTATTGTAAGTAAAATAGTTAAATTTACGCTAAAATAAAAAATATAATAAATTTAAATAATAAGCCTAAAAATGATTAAAAAAGAGAACTTTTCAAAACTATTAAAAGCGTTACATTTTAGACAAAATCAAAACATCTACATTAAAAAGTTTCCCAATTTAAAGACTGAACTTAAAGTTGATATTGAAAAGCAGATATTAATTTATCCTGAAAAAGATGGACTTCGGGTTAATGGACAGCAAACTTGTAATTTTAAACAAGCAGAAAATTTTGTGGTTTTTGAGTGTGTACATCGGCTTCTAAGTCAAGAGTATGCTCCCAAACATATTGAACTTGAACCAACCTGGCAAGTGGGTCATGGGGCAAGTGGTGGACGAGCTGATATTTTAGTAAAAGACAATGATGACAATGCTCTTTTAATTATAGAATGTAAAACAGCAGGGTCTGAGTTTAAAAAAGCTTGGGATAGCACACAAGTGAAACCCACACAGCTTTTTTCTTATGTGCAACAGGTTCGGAGTACTCAGTTTATTGCTTTATATGCAAGTGATTTGGTAGATGAAAAAATCAATGCTGATTATTATTTAATGAGTATGGTGGATAATTCTAAATTACTTGAAAACAATAAGAAACTAAAGGGTTATAAAGATGCCAATAGTACAGAAGAGATTTATGAAGTTTGGGTTGAGACCTATAAAAAAGACTATGCGACATTGGGACTTTTTGAAGCAACACAAGCGTATCATATTGGTAAAGACAAATACAGTTTAAATGATTTAAAAACCGTTACGAGTAGAGATATTCAAGGTAAGTATCATGAGTTTGCAACGATTATGCGACAGCACAACGTGAGTGGTCGTGAAAATGCTTTTGATAAATTGGTAAATCTATTTTTATGTAAAGTAGTGGATGAAACGGATAATAGCAATGAATTAAAATTTTACTGGAAAGGGGTCGCTTACGATGATCCTTTTTCATTACAAGACAGGTTAAATCATCTCTATAAAGTAGGTATGAAGAAGTTTTTAGGCGAAGACATTACCTATATTGAAAATCAGCAGATAGAGGATGCTTTTTCGGTTTTTAGAGACAAGCCAAACATGACCAAAGAGATTATCCAAGGGTTTTTTAAAGAGTTAAAATTTTTTACGAACAATGATTTTGCTTTTGTTGATGTGCATAATGAAGCATTGTTTTATCAAAACTTTGAAGTACTTTTAAAAATTGTTAAAATGCTCCAAGACATTAAACTGACAGGTGGAGAAGACAATCAATTTTTAGGTGACATGTTTGAAGGTTTTTTAGACCAAGGGGTGAAACAAAGTGAGGGACAATTTTTTACGCCTATGCCCATAGTGAAGTTCATTGTAAATGCTTTACCTCTTGATATGATACTAAAAGAAGACAATCCAAAAGCCATAGATTATGCTTGTGGAGCAGGACATTTTTTAACAGAAGTAGCAAACAACTTTCCAAAAGAGCAACATAAAAATATTGTAGGCATTGAAAAAGAGTATCGTCTTTCAAAAGTGGCTAAAGTGAGTGCTTTTATGTACGGTCAAGATGAGGTGAATGTGGTGTATCATGATGCGTTAGCTTCTTGTGAACCTATTAAAAATAATGACTATTCACTACTAGTAGCAAATCCTCCTTATAGTGTGAAAGGTTTTTTAGAAACACTCAATGAAGAAGAGAGAGCCAAATATGTGTTAATGCAGAGTCTTGATAAAAAAAGTTTGGTTGCCAACAATGCCATTGAGTGTTTTTTTATAGAACGTGCTAAGCAGTTGCTGAAAAAAGACGCTGTAGCTGGAATTATTTTACCCAGTTCCATTCTTTCAAAAGGTTCTCAAAACATTGCTTCTTCTAAGGGAAATGTTTATGTTCAGACACGAGAGATTTTATTAAAATACTTTGATATTGTTGCCATTGCCGAGTTTGGTGCTGGTACATTTGGTAAAACAGGTACAAACACGGTAACGCTTTTTATAAAACGTCGTGCTGACAACCCTAACATGGCACAACATTTAGCATACATGGTAAAAGCATGGTTTGAAGGAGACTTTACAATTAATGAAGTTTTTAAACAGAAAGACTTACTTTCGGTTTATGCCACACATATAGAAGTAGATTTAGAAGTTTATAAAACACTACTTCAAACTACTTACAATGAAGAGCTTTTTAAATTTGAAATATTTGTTGAATATAAACAAGAATTTGAAAAACTAAGTGAAACAAAAAATCGTAAAAAGCAAAAATCTTATAAGGCGTTAAATACCGTAGAAAAAAAGAAACTCGAAGAGCAAAAGCTATTAGATTACATAAGGCTCATAGAAGAAGACAAGCTCTATTATTTTGCTTTGGCATGTTTAAATAAGAAAGAGGTTATTATCGTAAAAGCCCCATCTAATGGAGCAGAAAATAAAAAGTTTTTAGGGTATGAATGGAGTGGAAGAAAAGGTGATGAGGGGATTAAATATTTAACTTCGGGTTCGCTGCTGAAGTTAGAAGATGCAGAGGTATTAGAAAATATTTTAAATCTAAATAACATCCAAACGCCTTTGTATAATCCACAAGATAAATTTGATGAGAGCAAAATAAACACGCTTATTTCTAAGAATTTTTACGATGATGTCGTAGAGATACCTAGTAAACTAGAGGATTTTGTGAGTAAAGCTAATCTTGTGGATATGTTGGATTTTTCTGGAAAAGAGTTTTCTAAAGCCATTAGACTTAGTCCTAAGAAAAAAGTTCAAATTGATAGTAAATGGGAATTAAAAAAATTAGCTAAAGTCGCATCATATGTTACAACTAAAGTTAATGTTTCAGATATTAAGGTTGAAAATTATATTACTACAGATAATATTTTACAAAATAGGCAAGGTATTTCTACATATAGAGGTACATTAAATATAGAGCGAGTAACAAGCTATGAAAAAAATGATATTTTAATATCTAATATTAGACCTTATTTGAAAAAAATATGGATAGCTACTCACAAAGGTGGTTGTTCTAATGATGTTTTAGTTGTTCGTAGTCTTAACCCAGCAGTAATTATTCCAAAATACTTATTTTATCTTTTAAGTTCAGATGTATTTTTTGATTATGTAATGTCTTCAAAGAAAGGTATTAAAATGCCTAGAGGAGATAAAGAACAGATTCTTAAATATTCTATACCTCTTGTTAAAATAGAAATTCAAGAAAAAATTATTCAAAAATGTGAGCTTGTGGATAATGAGGTTAGGAAAGCTAAAGAAGAGATTCAAAGCATACAGAACGAAATAGATGTTGAGGTTAGAGCTATTAATGGAGATATGGTAAAGATTGGAGAGATACATAAAACATCTTCAGGTGGAACACCTTTGTCCTCTAAAAATGAATTTTATGATAAAGGAAATATTCCTTGGGTAAATAGTGGTGAAGTAAAACAAGGTTTAATCTTAAATACAAAAAATAAAATTACTCAACTTGGACTAGATAACTCTTCTGCTAAGATATTTCCTAAGTATACAGTACTAATTGCAATGTATGGGGCGACAGTTGGACAGGTTGGAATTTTAGGTATTGAAGCTTCGACAAATCAAGCTGTTTGTGGATTATTTCCAAATAGAGAAAAAGTATTACCATTATATTCTTATTTTTATTTAAATAGTAAAACTGAAGAATTTATTAAATTAAGTGTTGGTGTGGCAAGAACAAATATTTCACAGGAAATCATTAAAAACTTTAAAATTCCTCTTCCTTCATTATCTTTACAAAAAGAAATAGTCCAAAAAATTCAAAAACTAGAAACTAAAATAACGAAAGCCAAAGAAGTACTAAAGAATACGAACTCTAGAAAAGAAAGCATTTTGAAGGAGTATCTATCATGACCATACAACAACTACTAAAAGAAGCAGAAGAAAAACTAAAAGAGAGTTGCGAACGTCCAAGGTTTGAAGCTGAACTCCTGTTATCTCACCATTTGGAGGAGGATAGAACCTACTTACATGCCTTTGATAATCATGAAGTAAAAGAAGCAGAAGCGTTTCGTGTTTTGGTGGAACGAAGAGCGAAGCATGAACCTTATGAGTACATCGTAGGAGAAGCCAGTTTTTATGACATTGAATTAAAGGTAGAAGCTGGTGTGCTTATTCCTCGTCCTGAAACAGAGATATTAATTGATTTGGTAGCTGAAATTATTGACAAAAAAAATCTTAGAAACATTGCTGAAATTGGCGTGGGTTCTGGGGCGATTTCAGTAGTTTTGGCTCGAAAATTTCCAAAGCTAACCATTATAGCCACCGATATTTGTGATGCACCCATTAAAGTAGCACAGTTAAATTTAGAAAAATATAAAGTAGATAATAGAGTGCATATTAGAAAGTCAAGTATTTTGGATGAGGTAAATGAAGCTGTTGAACTGGTGGTGAGTAACCCACCCTACATTGCAAATGACTTTAAACTGGAAAAAAATGTGGGAGAGTATGAACCCAAAGAAGCATTGTTTGGTGGTAGAGTGGGGGATGAATTGTTGAAACAGATTGTCTTGGATGTAAAAGCAAAAGACATCAAATATCTAGCCTGTGAAATGGGCTATGACCAAAAAGAACCCATGACCCAATTTTTTAATGATATTGGGGTAAAATATTATAAATTTTACAAAGACTTAGCAGGATTTGACCGTGGGTTTGTTGTGGAGTTTTAGGAGAAGTACATAATGAGTAATTTTATTACAGAGATTAAAATAGGAAAAGTTCGACATTTAGAAAATATTGATATTAAACTTGGTAATGAGAAGAAGCATTTGATTCTGACTGGGAAGAATGGGTGTGGGAAGACGGCTGTATTAGAGAAGTTAGATTCTGTGTTAAGTGTTAATTATACACAAGGTTACCCTATTATTGAAGCGAATGGTTTAGGAGTAAAATTTTATATTAATGATTTAAGTTTTTCTTATGCTAAAGATTATATTTATACTTTTTTTTCAACAGAAAGAGGAATTAAGTTTCATAAACCTAAAACTATAAAGAAAATAAATTTTACGAAAATTGAGGAATATAAAGTAAAAAAATTAAATCAAGATTTTTTACAATATATAGTAAATTTAAAAATAGAATATTTATTTGCACAGTTAGATAATGATGAAGAAGAAAGTTTAAAATTAGATGCATGGTTCAATAAGTTTGAAATTATGTTAAAAAATATATTTAATGATAATTCTTTTAAACTTATTTTTGATAGAAAAAATTATAATTTTTGGATAGAAAGAGATAATAGAGAGCGTTTTGATTTAAATAGTTTATCTGCTGGTTACTCTGCAATTATAGATATAATAACTGAGTTAATTTTAAAAATAGAAACAACTGAATCTAAAAGTTTTGATTGTGAAGGTATTGTTTTAATTGATGAGGTAGAGAATCATCTTCATGTAGAGTTGCAAAAAAATATATTACCATTGTTAACAAATTTTTTTCCAAATATTCAGTTTATTGTTACTACCCATAGCCCTTTTGTATTACAGTCAATTGAAAATAGTGTCGTTTATGATTTGGAAAGAAAAGAATCATTGAGTGGAGAGAAGTTAAATAAAGCTACTTATTCAGATATTGTAAAAAATTACTTTGAAGTAGATAGTGAATTTTCTGAAGTCTTAGAATCTGATATAAAAAAATATCAGAATTTAGTCAAAAAATTTGAAAATAAAAATTTAACAATTGAAGGTGAAAAAGAGTTGTTAGATTTGGATATAAAGCTTGATAAAATAGCTCCCATGTTATCTGATGACATTTATTTAAGATTTAAAGAGTCGCAAGATAGGATACAGGAAAATGGTTAAAGTCAATAGAAGGTTAAATCCTGCTTTTGATAAATATAATGAAATTAGTGTAAGCGATAGTTTGAGAATAGACTTTAATAAAAAATGCTATCTTTGTGAAGAGGTAACGAGACATTTTGAAGTTGACCATTTTTATCCACAGCTTGCATATAGTCATTTGGTTAATGAGTATGAAAATTTATTTTATTGTTGTCAAAAATGTAATAAGATAAAGCCTAAAAAGACTAATATCTCTTCTGACAATGAAATTTTGAATTGTTGTGATATTGATGTGGAATCATATATTAAGTTAAAGCTTAATATTCAAGAATGTAAAATTGAAGTTGAACAAGTAAAAAGTAATCTAGTTTTAGATATAAAAATTAGAAATACAATAAAGGTGTTAAATCGAATTTATAATGGAGAAAATTCTAAAAGTACTTCATGTGAAGATTTAAGAGATGAGATAAAAAGTGTGATAGCTTCTTTTAGAAAGAAGTTAGATAAATATGAAAAAAGCAAATTAAAACGAGCGATTGTTGAAGAGATAAAAGAAGATTTAGATAATACTTCATCTTATTCAACTTTTAAACGTTGGATAATTAGAGATAATCCAAATTTAAACCAACAATTTAAACAATACATAGGAGATTAAAAAATGCTAAAAAAATACTTTAGATTATTAACCATGATATTTATTATCATACTTGGAATGACACTTGGAGCAGGGTTACTAGCTGGTGTGGTGGTTGCTCCTACTATTTTTAATTCAGAAGCTGTTCTTGGTTCGGCACTTTTAACCCGTTTTCAAGAGGGTTTACTGATGACCCAAGTGTTTGAACGTTTGGCGTATTTGGTGAATTTTTTAGTGATTATTGCGATACTTTATGAAGTGATTAAATTTAAAGCATTTGAAAATACGCGTTGGACAATGATGTTTACTTTTTTGGTGGCTGCAACAGGATTGTTGTTTACTTCGTATTATATCCCTCAAATTTTAGAGATGCAAACTTTAGGTGAAGCAGCCACCATGGGAGAAACATTTACAAATGTTCATAAAGGTTCAGAACTCAACTTTAAACTCTTTGCCTTTTCGACTTTGGGATTATTGATTTTAACGTTGAGAAAAGTACTAAGATAAACATTAATGTTTATCTTCGGTAGGATGTAAAATATCTTCTTTATCTCGGTCAATGTATTGGTTCTCAATATCTTGTACTGAATAAACATAACCTATACCATTAATCGTTTCAATTTCAAATGCACCTTCTGGCGTACTAATACTGGCGTAACTTGTATTTTTACCTTCAGTTAAGATGATGGCATGTTGTGTATTTTGGTCGCCTATTAAATTACCTGTTACAGAAGTACTTCCATTTTTATGGGTAACTTTTTTAGATATTTTTGCCTCATATTCCACTTGACCAAGTGTTGGAAGTTTAATGATATCACCGAGTACCAGTTTGGCAATACTATTTTGGCTTACTTCAATGCCTAAAATAGGAGAAACGAGCTTTTTAGCTGGTATTTTTTTTAGAAGTTCTTCTTTGTCAATTTCGTGGTAAATGTTTTGTACAGTTTGAACTTCTATTTTTTTAGGTTCTACATTAACCATTTTCATTGACGCATCTTGCTTATCATTTTCATTAAAATCAACAAGTTTATCCAAGTTTTCTTCTTCTGTTGGAACGGCAAAAAATGCATCAACATTTTTAATCTCTTCAGGCATTGAGCTATCTTTTGTTTGACCATTGGAAAGAATAATAGTTATCCCAATGGCAAGTGTAGCAATGATACTCAAAGTTATAAGAACTTTTTTTGTCATTTGATACCCTTTTATTTAGAGGCATTTAAAAGGTCAGTATAAGCCTTTTTTAATGCTTTTAGTTCTTGAACTGCTACAAGATAAACATCTGTTTTAAAGTTTGTACGTTTAGTCTTGGCTTCTTCAATGCTTGTTTTTCTTTCTTCTTTAAGGGTTTGAATTTTAGCTTTTAGAGTCTCTCTTTTACTTGCAATGTTCTCTTTATAGACTGTTCTATGGTTAACACGTTCAGTACGGATTTGAGCAACTAAGGCTTGGAACTCTTCTTTTGTGCTTACTTTGGCTTTACGGTCTGCACGAGCAGTTAAATATCTTTCACGTAGTTTATCAAGTTCTACCGTGAGTGCTTCTTTAGCTGTTGCTTTACTTGTATTAAAGGCAGTGAGTAAGGCTTGAGATTTAGTTTGGTAGTTTGTTTTAGCTGTTTCACGTACCGTTTTTACATTTTCACGTAATTGTTGTAGTTCAGCTCTTGCTTCATTGACAACCAATATTTGTGCTTCATAAGCTTTTTTAGCTGTTTCTAAATTTGTTCCATCGTTAATATCATTACTATTATTATCATCAGTTTGATTGTTATCTGGCTTATTGGTATTATCATCGGTATCATTTTTATCATTAATAATTACAGACGCTCTAAAATTTGCAATTATTGGTGCTTGAATTTCAATTTTTTTGACAGCATCAGCTTCATTATCAAGTCCTACTTCAATACCACAAGGTTCACCATTACAATCTAAATGGGGGTCAGAGAATTTATAGATTTTTGTTCCATTGTAACTAGCATCGTAAGCCATAACAGTTGTGAATTGGTCTTGTATCCCATGACCTCTTCCATAACCTGCATCTGGGTCTTGCTTGGCTGAATGTGCCAAATGCATGTTGTGTCCTACTTCATGAGCTGTAACATATCCAGCACAATCAATGCTAACATGAGCATAAGCATAGGCTTGATAACCTGGATTATAATAAGCCAATCCACACAATCCATCATTGGCATAAGGACGATAAATAACGACCTCATCAGCACCAACTGTGTCCCTTAATACTTGAACTTCAGCATCTCCTTGAACCTTTGTTAAAGTCTCATTACTATTAACAGTATCATCAAGGTCAAGTTGTTCTAGTTTAACAGCTTTTAAACTGATATTTAGTCCACTATCTTCATAAATCTTATTGGTCGTTGTGAAAAGGTGGTTTACTTTGGTTTCAATGTCTCCATTAGATATATCTTTTGCACCTTGAGAATAAACGACAAGGGTATCAATCTTGGTTACATTATTTTCAGCTATTGCTAGGGAAGTGTTAAGTAGTAAAAGTGAGCTAAGGGATAAGGTGCTTTTGAGTAGAGTCGATTTCATTGTATTTCCTTTATTAGTAAATCTATGACTATTTTAGCAAGTTATTTATTATTTTAATAGGTTAAATATTAGATATTAATACTAATTTTAATATTTAATTGATAATTTATATTAAATTACTTAATTGTATTAAATAATATTTTTTTTAATTTTATATTACTTTTTAAAATAATATTTTATACTTGACTAACTTTTAGCTAAAATAGCATAATTATTTATGAAGGTATAACAGTGGAATGTGAATATTTTGGAACATGTGGTTCATGTACGGTTTATGAGATAAGTTATGAAGCAGAATTGCTTCAAAAAAAAGAGCATGTATTAGGACTATTATCTCCTTTTGGAGTCAAAGATTTAGAAGTTTTTTCAGCAAACGCTTCACATTACAGAGCAAGGTCCGAGTTTAAAATTTGGCATGATGGAGAGGTTTGTTCTTATGCCATGGGTCGTTTGGATAAAAAGGGTGCCGTTAATATTGTTGAATGTCCCAAAGTAATTGTTCCTATAGAAAAAAGAATGCGACCCCTTTTAGAAAAAATTAATGCTTCAAAAGTTTTGAAAAATCGTCTTTTTTCTGTGGAGTTTTTAGCGACGACTAGAGATGAATGTTTAATAACAATGATTTACCATCGAAAGCTAGAAGAAGATTGGACAAGAGAAGCTAAAGAACTAGAACAACTTCTAAATGCTAAAGTTATGGGGCGAAGTCGTAAACAAAAAGTCATTTTGAGCGATGAGTTTGTCACCGAGAAACTTTTGATAGATGGGCAAGATTATTTATATCAACATTATGAAAGTGGTTTTACTCAACCAAATCCAGCTGTGAATATACACATGATAGAATGGGCAATTAAACAAGCAAAAAAAGTAAAAGCTAAGGGGGATTTTTTAGAGAGTTATTGTGGCTTAGGAAATTTCACGCTTCCTCTTTCTAAATATTTTGATCGAGTGTTAGCCACCGAGATTTCTAAGCGTTCTATTTACGCTGCTAAAGAGAACTGTGTGTTAAAT
Organism: uncultured Sulfurovum sp.; assembly: GCA_902727935.1. Classification (GTDB taxonomy): domain Bacteria; phylum Campylobacterota; class Campylobacteria; order Campylobacterales; family Sulfurovaceae; genus UBA1140. The sequence goes on from CACVAX010000041.1 coordinate 23,962, forward strand.
AATATTACTAATATTGAATTTATTCGTTTGGCTTCAGAAGAGATGACCCAAGCCCTTAATAAAGAGCGAGAGTTTACACGTCTTCAAGGGCTAGACTTAGATACTTATAATTTTTCAACGGTTTTGGTTGACCCACCACGTGCAGGATTAGATAAGGATACCATTAAACTTATTCAAGGGATTGAAAATATTATCTATATCTCTTGTAATCCTGAAACCTTGGCTAGAGATTTGTTAGAATTGACAAAAACGCATGACATAGACGATGCTGCAATTTATGACCAATTTCCTCATACGTATCATGTTGAATCAGGAGTGTTTTTAAGGAAGAAATAGTAGAGTTCCTTCTACTAGCTTTAATCATAAATTTCCTATAATCATAAAATGTATCTGAAAAAGCCAATCCTGCTTCTGTTTTTATCTTTTCCTTTTTTCTCTTTTTTACAGGCTGATACAAATACGTCCATATTTGATACTTACCATGATAATTTATGTAAGATGTTGATTGATACAAGTAATAGCATTGATGACTATTTTATAGATGGAAATATTAGTACATCGAGTAATACCTATGGGGAGTTCAGTACGTCCATAGCACAAGAGAGTTATTTGAGTTTTGAAAATGATGTACGTTTTCGACTACGTTTGAATTTACCAAAAATTCAAAAAAATTTACGTTTAGTTTTTGAAGATGACAGTAGTGATAACCTCTTGTATGATGGAACGCAATTAAATGACCAACATTTAGATACTAAAGAGTATTTTTTACGTTTGGAATATTTAAATTATGTAAAAAACACTTTTAATATCAGAATGGGAGGAGGACTTAAGGTACGTAAACGTAATCTTGTACCTTATTTGAATGTTCGTGCACGCTATGAATTTTATAATGAGCAAAAAAATAAATCAGAACTTTTTAACCGTTTTCGTTATTATAGCGATGGTGAGATTGAAAATAATCTTGAACTCAATTCTTTATATACCATAAGTGATGATTTGTATACGCTTTGGACTAATACCTTTTATCACACCAATCGCTTTCCTCATGAAACATTGGCCAGTAGTATCACGGCTGTTTCTATTTTTACGGACAAACAACACATTCGTTATGGTCTAGGCATCTCTTCTCATGTGAATAAGTTTCAAGACTTAACGGTAGATTATTATTATTTACACAGTGCTTTTCATCATCTTTTTTATAAAGATTGGGCTTATTATGAGATTTCTCCCTCAATACTTCAAAGAAAAAATAATGATTTTAAAACTTCTTATCGTTTATTAGTAAAATTTGGTATCTATTTTCACAAAAAGTAGTATTTTGTTATAATGTTATAAAAAATTAAAAAAAGAGTAAAATGAATTTAAAATCATTTGACGTTGAACAGCGTGGAAGATTAGACAAAATTTTAACGGATATTTTAGATGAAAGTCGAAATCAAGTTGAGCAACTTATCAAAGAGGGCTTGGTTTTTGTTAATGGAAAACAAGTTTTAAAAACGGGTAAAAAGCTTATCGTCGGGGATAAAATAGAATATAAATTTAAAGAGATAATTCCTAAAGAAGCAGCCATTATAGATTTTGATGTTGAGATTATTTATGAAGATGATGTCATGATGGTTGTCAACAAGCCCTCTGGCTTGGTTGTGCATCCAGCCCCTTCAGTCAAAGAAGCCACGTTGGTTGATTGGCTAGTACATAAAGGCATTTCCCTCTCGACCATTTCAGGTGAAGAGAGACATGGGATTGTTCACCGAATTGATAAAGAGACAACAGGGGCTTTGGTAATTGCAAAGACCAATGAAGCACATCAAAAGCTTAGTGCGCAACTGCAAGATAAGAGTATGGGACGTTACTATTTAGCACTGATTGACTACCCTTTAAAAGCGTCTGGAATTGTTGAGAAACCTATTGGAAGAAACCCAAATAATAGACTGAAAATGGATGTCGTTCAAAATGGGAAAGAGGCTAAATCGGCTTTTTGTAAATTGACTGAAAGTAGCAAGAAAGTTGAGTTAATTGTTGTTAAGCTTTTTACAGGTAGAACGCACCAAATTAGAGTACATTTAGAAAGTTTGGGACGGCATATCTTGGGAGATGATTTATATGGATTTAAGAGCAAAAAAGATACAATCAAGCGAGTTTACTTACATGCTTATAAGTTGTATCTATGTCATCCCACAACAGGAAAAGAGATGGAGTTTTTAGCACCTCTTTTCTTAGATATGCAAAGCTATATCGATAAAGAATTTAAAAAAGGAGAAGTTGATGAAAAGGTTAACCCAAGTCTCATTAACAGCTATTTTACTACTATTACTAACAGGTTGTAATCCAACAGCGATGTTGGAAAATGAAGTATTGGACCCAAATCTACCAAAACTAAATGATGTTAAGGCTGTTCCGAGCAGTACTTCCGTTGCTTTTGAATGGCAATCATTGGCAAATAATGGTATTACTGGTTTAAATATTTATAGAACAGATAGTAATGGTTATGTCAATAGTTCGATGAAACAATTAAAAAAAGTTGGGTCGATTAAAGACCGTTTTGCCACACATTATGTTGATACTGATTTAAAACAAGGCAGTGCTTATACTTATACTTTTACTACGGTTAAAAATGGTTTTGAATCTGCACATGGAAAAGTAATTAATATAAAAACATTAGACCCTTTTGATGCTGTAACTTTCTTCCAAGGTTTTCAAAAAACTCAAAATACAATTAAATTGATTTGGCGACCACATGCCAATCAAAAAGTTTCATGGTATAAAGTTGAAAGAAGTATCAATGGTACAGAATGGAAATGGGTTGGTACGGTCAAAGAACGGATGATGTCTGAATATATTGACAACAGAGTAGTTGCTGGAAACGGCTATACTTATCGAGTAACAGCCATAGGCTTTGAAGGTAGCTTTTCAAAACCTAGTATTAATGTTTCGATACAAGCAAGGTAAGGGACTGAATGCCACATATTACGGTTAAGCCTTTTGATACAGCGTGTCTTAAAAAAGGAAAATATGGAAAACTTCAAGGCACAGAAGTTCTTTTTAAAGCAAAAGATAGTTTTTCAAGTGATGAGTTAATTGCCATAAAACATGAGAATGAATCTTTTTTATTGCATTTAAAAAAACCTTTAGAAGAAAAACCAAGTTCAAATACTTGGTTGTTAAAGTATGACAAAGTAACCAGACCTCTTAAAGTTAATCTTCTAAAACAAGCCATTGCAGATGTATCGACTGGATTAAATTTAGACGTTCTACAATCCAATATTACCATACATGATACTAAAGTAGCACTTTCAAATAAATATGAAAAAAGTATTGAAGATTTTGTAGATATTGAGTTTCCTTTTGAATCAGTAGCCATTGAAGTTGGCTTTGGTTCAGGAAAACATTTACTTTATCAAGCTCAAAAAAACCCAGAGCGACTTTTTATTGGTATTGAAATTCATACGCCTTCAGCTGCACAAGTGTTAAAACAGATTCAGATTTTAGATTTAAAAAACATTTGGGTGGTTAATTATGATGCACGTCTTCTTTTGGAGATGATTCCCTCGAACCTTTGCCATCAGATTTTTGTTCATTTTCCTGTACCTTGGGATAAAAAGCCACAAAGAAGGGTTATTTCAGCTTCATTTTTAGAAGAATCTATGAGGGTTTTAGCAAAAGGTGGACGTTTAGAATTAAGAACTGATTCTTATAAATATTTTTGGTATTCTATGGAAACTTTCTTAGGTGAAACCGTGACCAAAACAGCTGTGGAAGTTCGTAAAAATGAAGCTTTAGAGGTTACTTCAAAATATGAAGCCAGATGGTTGCGACAGGAAAAAGATATCTATGATGTTTATGTTACTTCCATTAAAAAATCTGAATCAAGACGCTTAGACTTCAATTTCTCTTTTGGAGACATTGTGTATACAAAAGAAATTTTAGATAAGATATCCTATCAAGCGAAAATTTTTGATGGATTTTTTATACATTTTGAACGTCTATTTCAGATAGACAATGATGCAATTTTAATCAAACTTGCATTTGGTAGTTTTGATAGACCAGAACATAAATATATTTACTTAGATAAGTCTACAGCCTACTATTTTAATACAAGTCCTGTAAAAACAATGACCAATTATAAAACACACTTAAAAATTATGGAGTATCTAAATGTCTAATGTTATTGCAGCAAACGATTTAACACTCTCTTATGGGAGTGATGAAGAGATTATTAAAAATGCAAGTTTTTCGATTAAAAAAGGTGACTTTGTTTTTATTACAGGGCCTAGTGGTTCTGGAAAATCAACACTTTTAAAATCTTTTTATGGAAATCTTACCCCAGGTACTGGCTCTTTAGTTGTGGGTGGTTTAGATATGGTGAACATTAAAAAAGATAAACTACAAGAGCTTAGAAGTCATTTGGGTATTGTTTTCCAAGATTATCGTTTGATTAATGAATGGACAGTTGAAAAAAATGTTGTTTTACCTTTATGGATTTCTGGCTATTCTGATGAGGTACAATCGACACAAGCAAAACGTCTTTTGCATCATGTTAAACTTTCAGGTAAAGAACAAAAATACCCCATGGAACTTTCTGGTGGAGAACAACAAAGAGTAGGGGTAGCACGTGCTTTGGCAAAAAACCCTTTTCTTATCTTAGCTGATGAGCCTACGGGTAACCTTGATGAGTACTCTTCGAATGTTATTTGGGATTTGATGGAAAATGCGTGTCATCAGTTAGATACAACGGTGGTGGTAGTAACACATAGAATTCCAACAGTATTTAATATTCGTTATAGACGGTTTACCATTGATGAAGGTGGCAAAGTTCATGAAATTATTCCTTAAAACACATATCTCACTTATCTTTCCCTTAGTGGCTATTTTACTTGGTTTGGAGTTTTTTATTGTTTTTGATAGAACAACAGACACGTTTGAAAAAAGTTTAAAAAATGGCTACAGTATGATGGTTGTCTCCAAAGTTGAAATGAGTATAGATGACTTTAAGTCATGGGATGAACATATTGAGCAAGTTATTGAACTTGAAAAATCAAAAATTTTAGAGCGTTTAAAAATGGACAAAGATACAGCAAGTAAAAAGAAATTTGAAGCCTCTTTGCCTAATTTTTATTCCTTAAAGTTGGATGGTTATTTAACGGTTGATGATTTAGATAAAGTGAAGTTAAATTTAGAGAAATCAGAAGATATATTGAGCATCGAGTCTTTTCAATCAGCTTATCAGTCCAAGTATGAGTTATTTTCTTTTATTAAGTTAGCATTTCAAACTTTTATTGTTTTTATGTCCATTATTGGATTTTTCTTGATTATAAAGCAGATGGAAGTATGGAACTTTTTACATGCTCAACGTATGAAAATTATGGAAATATTTGGAGCGTCTTTATTTTTACGCTCTAAAGTACTTATTAACATGGCTTTGATTGATGCGATTATTTCTGCCTTTATAACTTCAGCTATTTTTTATGCCATTCAAAATATTTGGATAAGAGGAAGTCAAATGGAAATCTTGAAAGAGAATGTTGATTTTATTTTTTCTTTTTCAGATGTTTTCATTTTATTAGTCGCCTCTATTGTGGTGGTGATGATTGCTGTTTATTTGGTTGTTATCAATGTTAAGGAAGAGTAGATGAAAATTATTTTTTATCTACTTCTTTTTTCTTTTTTTCTTTTTTCTTCCTCTCTTTTTGCTGCTTCTGTTGAGAGTAAAATTAAACAAAGTAAAAAACAGTTGAGTTCTAAAAGAGTAGAATACAATAAAATGGATAAAGAACTTTCAGATGTTGCCAAGAAAATTAATGTTGCTAAAAAAGAACAAAATGAACTGACTAAGAAGCTTGAAGTATTGGCTAAAAATATTCAAAATAATGAAATAGTATTTCAGCGTTTACAAAAAGAAGATAAAAAATACTCACTTGCGTTAAATAGTTTAAATACTGATATCGATAAAAATCAGAAAAAATTTTTAGATTTGGTTGCGAAAAATTTTTCATTGGCATTGGCATTGGAAGAACTGAAACAGCCAACAAAAGACTCGGTTATGATGAAAGAAGCCTACAAACTTTATGCAAAAACGAACAGTAAAGAGATTGAAAAGCTTCAAATAGATATTGATAAACTTAAAACTAAAAAAGAGCGTTTAAAACTTAAAAAATCAAATATTAAAAAGGCCATTGCTGGTTATCAAAAAGAACGTAATGAGTATAAAAGTAAAAAGAAAAAACAAGATGTGTTAGTAAAAAATTTGGCAAGAGACAAGGCCATTTATAAAAAAAGATTTAATAAAATTAAAATAAGTAGAAAAAGTTTAGAACGTAAATTAGCGAAACTAAAAATTATTAAACGCTCAAATGACAAAGAGAGAAGAGCGAGACAAGAGGCTAAAAGAAATGCTGTTAGTAATAATAGAAGAAAAATACCCAAAACAGTTGCTTCAGCTCCCCCTATAGCTAAATATAAAGGGGGAAAAACAATTTCACCTTTAAAAGGTTCTAGGCTCATTAAAAAGTTTGGTACTTATGTCGATCCCATCTATAAATTTAAAATTTTTAATAAGTCCATTACCCTTAAAGCCCCACATATTGGTTCAAAAGTACGTTCAGTTTTAGCAGGAAAAGTTGTTTTTGCTGAAAATTCTGGAGGTATGTTAGGCAAAGTAGTTATTGTAGAGCATGCCAATAATATTCATACCATCTATGCCAAACTTTCACGTTTAGCTCCTGGTATACATGTGGGTAAAAGGCTTTCACTTGGAACGATTATTGGTAAAGTAGATAAGAGCCTTATGTTTGAAGTAACTAAAAATAATAAACACATGAATCCTTTAAAGTTGATAAAATTATGATACATAGATACATAGATACATTGGGAAAACAGGATTAAGAGTTAGCCCTATTTGTTTAGGAACAATGACTTTTGGTACACAAGCTGATAAAGCAACGTCTTTTAAAATAATGGATAAAGCCTATGATGAAGGCATAAACTTTTTTGATACAGCCGAGATTTATCCTGTGCCTCCTTCTGGAAAATTAGCAGGTATTACCGAAGCTTGGGTAGGTGAGTGGATGGCTGATAAGCCAAGAGATTCTCTTATTATCGCTACAAAAGTAACAGGAGCTGCCAATGGTTGGTTTGTTCCACCTATTCGTCATGGTTTAACAGCCATGGATAGATTTCACATTGAGAGAGCTGTTGAAGGAAGTTTAAAACGTTTGAAAACAGACTATATTGATCTTTATCAAATGCATTGGCCCGATACACTCATCCCTAAAGAAGAGACGATGGAAGCTTTTGACCGATTGGTTCAGAGTGGAAAAGTACGTTATGTAGGCACATCGAATGATACAGCTTATGGAACAACCAAAGCACTTATGACATCTGCTCATCATGGCTTTGCACGTTTTGAGTCCATTCAAAACAATTTCTCTTTACTTAACCGTAGATTTTTAGATGAGTTGGCTGAAGTATGTGAAAAAGAACAGATTTCTTTATTGCCTTACTCTCCTTTAGCAGGAGGTGTCTTAAGTGGAAAATATAATCAAGATCCACAAAATACAAAAGGACGTTTTGCTACTTATTTAAAGTCGGTTAATCAACGACAAAGGGCAATGGCAAATCGTTTTATGAATGAAAAAACGTTAGCCTCTACCCAAAAATATTTAGGAATCGCCTTACGTGCTGGAATAGACCCTGTAACGTTAGCCACAGCATGGTCAAAACAGTTTGATTTTGTGGCTTCGACTATTATTGGGGTTACTTCTGACAAACAGCTTGACCCTATACTTGAAGCAATGGACTTAACTTTGAGTTCTGAAATTTTAGGAGAGTGTAATAAAGTACATAATGAAATTCTTTACCCCATGGGGGTAAAGAAAACATTAAGGTGCAGGAGGTACGTCTGTACTACCACAGTGTCCACATTTCTTAGCAGAGATTGGAATTTCCATAGCACAATCATTACAAATTTTAGTCGTAGGAGCTACTGCTTCTTCTGGGGTTTTAATCTTGTTATAGGCTTTGATAAGCATAAACATGACAAAACCTAAAATTACAAAAGAGATAGCATCATTAATAAACATTCCATACTTGATAGCAGGTGCACCTGCTTTATCTAATGCAGCCATCGTAGCGTATGTTTCTCCATTTAAAGCAACAAAAAGTTGTGAAAAATCAACATTACCCATAAGTAATCCTATTGGAGGCATCATGACATAAGTAACAAATGACTTGATTACCGTGGCAAATGCACCACCAAATACAAAACCAACAGCCATATCTACCATGTTTCCATTAATCAAAAACTTTTTAAATTCATCTAACATTTTAATCCTTTTTATATTTTAAAGTAATTAATTATACTATAATAAAATATTTTTTAACTATATTTTTATTTATTAAAGATAAAAAAGATAAAAACTTTAGCAGAGTAGATTATTGGGCTAACCATAAACCTCAATATGTTTTTTCTTACGAAAGGTATCTTCATAATTTATGATGGAGAGTCCTTGCTGTTCTAAGGTAGCTCTTACTAAATTTTTTTGAAAATTAGACATTTCATCATGAGCAAAAAAATCTTCTAAGGGCATCCACAAAGCAAACTCTATTTCTTCCGTATCTATCACATTAATCTCAAAGTTTTTGGCTTCTAATTCAAATACAAGGTACATGTTTGATCTATTAAAAGTAAAAGGGTGGGAATTTAAAATGGAAACCATTTTTACTAGTTTGGCTTTAATACCTGTCTCTTCCCATACTTCTCGTATAACACCTTCTTCTAAACTTTGTCCCTCTTCTAACATACCACCTGGAAGTTTATAAAGAGAGCGTGAAGTGTGAATTCTATCACGCACCATAAGCAGTTCATTTTTGTCATTAATTACGACTGCACCTACTCCAATGGTATGGGTCGGAGGTACAGGAATATAAGCATCTTTCGTTACTTGATAGGTAAGGGTAGTTCTTTTGGCTTCACAATTATGAAACGCAAAATCCATCTCTAGTGCTACAGCAATATGTTGTGCTTGTGTAGCCTTTAAGTCTATCCACAAAAGTGCTTTTTTTTGAAGAGAAGCTGTTTTTAATAAGGCTTCAAGCGATGCCTTAAAATCAGAAACAGAAGTCTCTATGCTCTCTGTTTCTATGATTAAACCATTGTATCTGTCTTCTTTAACCCTTAACATTTAATACTTGTTTAACATTAATAAAAGTCCAGCTACCCAAAGAATAAGTGGGAAGAGTAAAATGAAGACTATTTTAATATTCTTCCAAGATTTTGCTGCTAATAGGGTTAGTATAAATAATCCAATTACAGCAGGAATGACCCAGTCAGGCAGTGGCATTGGGGCACCAGCTGCGTAAGAGTGAAGTCCTGAAAGATAATAATTTACCCCAAAATAGGTCATAATAACCGTTGAGTAACCCCAAAGAGAAGCCACGTTGAAGGCAAATGGATTACTTAATTTTGGAATGAAACGCAAGTGTAAAATGGTGGCATAAATTAAAATGGTAACAGCAGCCCATGTTTCTTTAGAATCCCAACCCCAGTAACGACCCCAAGATTCATTTGCCCATACTCCTCCAAGGAAGTTACCAATGGTCATCAAGAATAAGCCCACAATAATACTCATTTCAGCAATGTTCGTAAGCTCTTTAATGGAACGGTCAATGTTTTCATTTTCACCACGTTTCATGATGTATAAAATGAGTACTACTAAAGAGACAATTGAACCTAGTCCTAAGAATCCATCACCAGAAATAATGGTTGCCACATGAATCATTAACCAGTAAGATTTCAGTACAGGAACTAAGGTTGTAATCTCTGGATTAATAAAGTTCATGTGTGCTACACCCATGGTCACACCAGCAAGTAAAGCTGTTGCACCCAAGGCAAATGGAGATTTACGGGCAAAAATAAGTCCTGCTGCTACCGTTGATGCTGCAATAAAGACAATGGACTCATAGGCATTTGACCAGGGTGCATGTCCTCCAACGTACCAACGCATCCCCATAGAGGCAACATGAATGGCAAAGCCTAAAACCATAAGCCCCCATGATATCATCGCAATCCATTTTAAAGTTGGATTAGGCTTGATGATGTTAATAAATGCTGCCAAAAGTAAGATAATTCCTACCAAAAGATAGAGTGGAACTAATTTAGCAAAGAATCCTAATTTATTATATTGAATTTCAACACTGATTTCATTTTGAGAAAGCATAACAGCCACACCAAGTTTTTCTTGATACATATTAATTAATTTCATGGCTTCATTAAATTTACTTACATCACCATTCTCTTCAATAAGTCCTGCTCCTTGAAATAGATAAACCGTCATCATTCGAATCATTTCAGAATCTTTTTTAGGGAGTTTTGAAATGGCATCTTGAGGATTCATCCATTTGTTATTAATCTCATTAGGTACAGGATAAATTTGAAGTAATGTCCCTGTATATATCATATATGCAACATTTAAACGCTCATCTACTTTAACCAGCTCTTTGTCATAAAGGTTTTTGTCTAAAGGCTTTTTCCGTACAGAATCATTCATTTGTTTGGTTAACTTATACTCTCCCTCTGTTGTAAAGAAGTCATAGAACTTTGCATAAGTAGCTCCCTCTGGAAGACCGAGTTCTTTGGCTATTCGTATATGTTCTACTTTAATCATTGGAATATTTTGATACTTTTTAGGGTTAACGGTCATTCCTAGCATCATTGCACTTGGTTCAACACCATAAATACTACTTTTTCCAGCCAACTTAGCAATAACTTCATGTGCCAAGGTATCTATGGGTTTCATTCGTCCACGGGTATCTTGGACAACAAGCCTTCCAAACTGACTTACTACTTCATCGGGATAGACATTAATCATCTTCGTCAAATTGGCATCAAGTGTTGGTAATTTAGCAGCTTGAACAGGCGTTGAATATGACATAAAGAACATTAAGGCAATGGCTATTGAAGCACCTTTTATTTTTCCATTTTGAAGTTTTCTTGCACCTTTAAGTAATTTCTGAAAACGTCCATTTTTATCAAATAAGTTCCAAATCATTCCAAGTGTCAACAAAATATAGCCAATATAAGTAGGCCAAGTCCCTGGGTCATGGTTAACAGAAAGAATTGTTCCTTTTTCATCTTGGTCATAAGATGATTGGAAGAAACGGTAAGACCTATGGTCGAGTACATGGTTCATAAATATTTTGTATGGCATTCCATCAATTCCTTGTGAACGGTCTATTAGTTCAACATCTGAAGAGTAAGCTGATGGACTCATCGAACCAGGATAACGCTCTAAATCAAAGTTAATTAGTTTAATAGAAAATGGAATAGCAATTCTTTGAACACCTAAGTACATTGAAATTTTTACACCTCCAACAGTAAGTGTATGAATTTTAGAAATATTGCCAGCATAGGAAAAAAGGTCAACAGTTTTTTCTTCGCCATCAACATTGATGACAAAGGTAGCCATTTCTGGTTTACCACCCTGCGTTTTTAGGCTATTACTCACATATTTCACAATAGACTTTTCATGTATCTCTTTAAGTACTATTGAGTTTCCTTCAAACTGATAGAGCATCTTAGTGCTAAAGTCATTCAGCCCTTTTGAAAGTTCTCCTTCTTTTTGTGTTAACATAGAAAGTGTTTTTATATCAAAAGCACTTTCTACTTGCAATGTTCCATCCCCTTTAGAGGTAAGACTTAAGAGAGGTTTTGTAGGATTACTAACTTGCTTGTTAAAGGCTAAAATAAATTTCCCTGTATCATAAACATCACCATCGGTGATAAAAAGGGGTTTTCCTTGTCCTCCAGCTGCTACCATGAGTTCCAATACTTGTTTACCGTTAATGCTATCAGGCATGGCTACTTTTGTTGCTGTTGGTAAGTAATTGACTAGCTTTATAGAGACTTCTTTGCCATTAACATCCCAGTTTTCAGACCAAGAGTTACTGCTCATGGAAGAGAAGAGAATGGGTTCTTGATAGTCAATACTATTTTCGCCATTTTCTACATGGACTTTTAAAACTTTTTCAGCAGAAATCATACTCGAAGAGATAGCACCTTCACGAATATGCATGACTCCTTCATATCCTATATAACGGGTTATCATTGCCCCAATAGCAATGACTAAAAAGGCTGTATGAAAAATAAAGACAGAAGGTTTAGATTTATAACTTTTATACTTCATCATATTATAGAGTAAGAGTAATATAAAATAGAGTAAGAAAAATTCAAACCATTGTGCATTGTAGATGAGTGCTCTGGCTGTTTGCGTACCATAATCGTTTTCGATAAACGTGGCACCTCCAACAATAGCCCCAAAAAGAAAGAGTATCAAAACGGCTATTTTTACTGAAAAGATGTGCTTTAACATAGTTATCCTAATTAATATAATTGCTGATTGTAGCAAAAGTTCGTTAAGTGAACGTTATGATTGAACATAAATGTGATTTTTTTATTAGAAAAGAGCTGAGGCTAGGAGACAGATATTAATATATTTTATAGCTTTTATTCTTTTTATGCGTATATTTTAAAATATACAAGTTTATATCAAGTATATTAAATATAAAATATTATAAAAAAACATAAAGTGTGAATATACTATGGATAAATTACAAAAAGACGGCTACTCAAAATTTATGAAACAATACTTTAAAGAGAATAAAGAACTTTTTTCTAATCTTTCAAAAAGTCAAAAACCAGAAACAATGATACTTACTTGCAGTGACAGTCGCATTGATCCAGCTCTGTTATTAGATGCCCATCCAGGAGAGCTGTTTATCATCAGAAACATTGGAAATATTGCACCTCCTTACTTTCCTGCTAAAGGGTCGACACAAGCTTCCATAGAGTACGCTGTTAATGTACTTCATATTAAAAGAATTGTTATATTAGGTCATAGTAACTGTGGGGCATGTGCCTACATGTACCATAAAGCCAAAGAGGGTGAAACAAAACTAGACCATGTAGACCAATGGTTAAATTACATCACTCCTGCAAAAGGTGCATCTATGTTAGAAGTACATGCCAATAAAAATAAAAATATTTTTGAATTAACAGAAAAACATAATATCATTGTCTCTCTTCAACGACTGATGGAATACCCTTACATCCAAGATAATTTAATTCATGATAACATTGAACTAGAAGGTTGGTGGTACGACATAGGTTCAGGTGCTGTAGAAATCTATAATTTCAATACACGACACTTTGATGCTGTCATACAATAGTAATAATTTTTAACTTCATAAAACTATAAATATTTTTTACTTCCTAATTAATCGCTATAACCATCAACTACTTTGAGATGCATGACCAAAATTTTTATGGGGGGGGGTTAATTATTTCTTAATTATAGTAACTACTCTTTTAGGAGTATTATATACTTTTCAAGATTTATTTTAATCTAGGGGTAATCCCAATTTTTCTTTTATTCTTTTTATATCTTTTAATTTAGCATTTCTTTTAAGTCTTATTTCTTTAGTTTTATTTTTATAAATGGTATAAAATTTATTATTCTTTATGTAAAGAGGTGATTTATTATTAAAGGTATTTTTAATAATATTTTCTATTTCATCTTCATTATTTTTACGAAAAAAAATCTTTTTAAATAAACTAGTATTATTATTTATTTGTTTAAGTTTTAGAGAATCTAATACTACGTTTAAAGCATCTATGTGTATATCTACATCATTAAAAGTATTTATTTTTATATTATTTTTATTCTTTCGTTGGTATTTTATATACTTAAGAAGTATTAGGATTTTAGTATCTTTTTTTTTACCTTTGTAGTAAATTATATTTTTAAAATTTTCAATAACTTGCTCATTAAAAGCATCCAAGATTTTTATTATATTTATTTTATCTTTATGACTTTCATCATTATTATTTTTAATAATATGAGCTAAAATCACAATTACATCTTTTTTTAAATTTTTATTAGAAATATCACTTTTAATTATATCAATCATGATTTCTGTAAACTTTTTACTATTAACATAATAAAGTGCCTCACTTACTTCTACTTTATTTGAATAATCAACTTTTGTATTTTGTAATAAATTAATGAGAGTAGTAAGTACGATATCATGATTAATATTAATTAAGCAAATTATTTTTATTAGTTCTAATATATATTCATTTTTTTTCTTTTCTTCTGCACCTTGTATAACCTCTAACCAATTTATAATAATGATTAAAAAATCATTATTATCTTTATCTATGGAGACTAATAATTTTGCAACCTCTAATTTATTCTCAAAATTGAGTCTCTCATCTTTTAAAAAAATTAAAAGAATTTTAATAAATTTTTTATGCTTTTTTCCAATAAAACTTGAGTCTATTACTATTCTTAATCTTACAAGTATTTTTATACTTTCTTTTTCCATTAGTGATAATAAAAAATTAATAAATTCTTTATTGTTTTTTATTTTAGGTATTTTTTTTCCAATTTCAATTTTTGCCAATGTGTCAATAGTTTGATTTTTAATTAAATCTCTTACATCTAATTTCAAAATAATCCTATAAACTGGACTTAGCACTCTACTTATTTGTATATCAGTAGAGCTTTCTTCCATTAAATTTTTAATAAATGTTATATATAAAGAGTTATATTTTTTGATTGAGACTAAAATTTTAGCCATATGAACTCTCTCCTCAATGATGTAATCCTTATTTTGTATTAAATTTACTAAAATCTCTACAAATTTGTCATCATCTATATTTATAGACTTTAATACTTTAAATATAACAGTCCTTACACTTATTGGCATAGTCTTCTTTTGTATTAATTTTATTAATAAAGTAGCTATTTCATTTTTATCTCTATTAATTTGAACCAATATTCCAATTCCTCTTAATTTAGCATGATTAGTACTTAACTTATCATTTATTATTGACAATAAGGTATTCGTAATCTTTTTGTTATTTTTAAGAAAAAATAATTGCATAATTTCTTTTTTTTCTAAGGGCTTAAATGTATTATTCATAATAAAACTTATGAGAAAATTAATGGTTGTATTATTTATAAGATGTTCTACCGTATGTAATTTTTTTAATAAAAAGATATAATTTTTTTCATTCTCTAATACAAATGCTAACCAACAACTTAAATTATGATTAATAGCTAAGATCCTTTTTTCTATTAAGTTTTTATGTTGCATATTACTTATTAAATTTAAAATTAATAAAAACTCATAAAATCCACCTAAGTCTCTAGGTTCGCTCTTGATTTCTTCAAGTAACCATTCCTTATCCTGAATCAACCCACCCAAAAACATAAAAAAGAACTCCATATAAGGATAAAATTTATACTCTCGAATAACCTCACTTATCTCTTTTTTAGATAGCTTTGACACGTATAAAGCAGAAAAGTACTCTTGAAAGGTTAAGTGAGGAAACTCATAGTTATTCATTAGTGGATTTCGATGTTTTCTATCACTTTTTAAAAATCCTGTTTTTAGTACATAGTCAACAAAAAACTCTTTTTTCTCTTTGATAATACTTTTACCTAAAACGATATCTCGGTTTTTTAGTCCGTCAAATGCTACTTTTCCTAAATAGTCAAATATTTCATCTTCTCTCTCTTGAAGATAAGTTGTATGGTTGGTTTCACTGTACTCTGAAAAGCTATACTTTATCACTTCATGATAAAGCTCCGTCATAGTCATAGGAGAAATAATTAATTGATTATTTTTAGCTTTTTTTCTCCAAATTGAACAAATGATTTCCAATATTAAAGGAATATAGGCAATGTGCCTAATATTGATGTTTTGTTTCAAAAAAGTTTGTAGATTATTTTTATTGCTCTGCTCTTCAAAAAAATTATCTATATAGGCTGTTACATTCTCATCAGTAAATCCAATCGTTTCAAAAACTTCATTTACATCAAAATCACTTCTTCTACTCTGATAAGGTCGTGAAGTTATGATATAGTTTTGAAGATTATACTTTTTTATCGTATTATGTAGTAGAAAGGTATCTGAAAGCTCATCATACCCATCAAACAAAAAAAGCGTCTTGAATGGGTTTATATCTATTCTTTTATGCTTGTATCTTTCTTGAAAATAGAGCTTTTTAAGAATGCTCTCTAACTCATCCTTTTTCCACTCTCTTAGTGCAATATAGAAAATATTTTGAAACTCACAATAAAGCTCTCCTTTTGCCCATCTATAAGCGATATATTTACACAAAGTAGTCTTCCCAATACCTGCTTTTCCATAGATAAGGGCTTTGGAAGAGTTGAGTTTAGATGATTTTTGTATTAACTCCTCTATGGCTATTGGTTCTTTTGGTTTATATATCTCTTCATAAGAGTTTATGATTTTATCTCGGTCTAAAAATTTTGCTTTGTCTTTTATATCCTCTTCTTTTTCTTCTTTGATAATGGCAAGATTGACATAAATATCATCTATTTGCTTTTTGTCATCTTCGATTAATAGTGAGATAGTTTTAAAATGGTTTAGATAATACTTAGTACATAACTCTTTAAGTTCTTTTGCCCCTATTTTGAGGTTTATTGGTTTGGGTAGTTATGCACATTTCCAAAATTATTATTGATTACTCCACCTTCATTATGTTGATGTTGGATACCTTGAATTGTACCATTGTTAATATATTTAGTTTTTTTAATATATTCTTGAAAAACTTCTTTCTTCTCTTCTTCACTTTTCATTTGTTTTATGTCATCAGGGGTGTTAATAATTGTAGCTTCAATAATATCTGTTATTTCCTCTATTTCTTCATTAGATACATCTTCTAATTGTTCCAAAGCATTTACTTGTTTAGCAATATAAACACGTAGTACAAAATCCTTGGCACTCTCCATATAGGAAGTAAAAGCTTCCCAAAGTATTTTATGTAAAATTGAATCTGGTATTTCTATCATGTTGTTCCTATTAATATCATTTTGTATTTATTTTATCGAATAACTTTAAAATAAAGCTAATAAAAAGCATTAAAATCTCTAATTATTCTTCAACCATTTCTGTTTCAACTCTTCATGAAAACTATTTTCTAAGCCATTGGCTTCACGTAGTTTTAATAATGCTCTGTCTGCACGTTCCTTGAGTTCACTTCTTGTTGGAAAGACAATTCCATAGTTTTGAGGGTTAAAGGTAAACGGTGCAACGGTGAGTACTTTTTTCTTTTCTTTTTTATTGTATTGATTAGCAAGGTAGACAAGTCTAGGTCCATCATGAACTAAGGCATCGACACTTCCTTTTCTTAGAAGTGCCATACCTTCTTCTAAGGTTTTGACAGGAATAACATTCGCACCAATTTTTTCGACGTATTGACGAGGAGCATCGGTTGCTACAGCTGCTACATATTTACCTGCTAAATCTTTTTCTGAACGAATTGAACCACCAATGGCTTGTGCTGTCAGCGCAGAAGTTACAATGGCTGTTAAGATACTCACGGCTAAGATTCCCACAATGTGCCACATAAGATCAATGGTTCTAGCCAAACCTTTACTTGGAGGAGTCTCCCACGTAATTAACATGGTGATTCCCCACCAAAAAGCATCAATAATACCTGTTGTATAGTTTTTAGAAAAGAGTTCAGAATTTTCATCTTTTTTATCCACAAACCAACGTAAGTGCATGGTAATAAAAAGAAAAAGTAAGAACATAAGAACCGATTGTGTTGTCATCATTTTAGAAATTTCTTTTCCCATGAGTTCTAAGACAGAGGCTGATGATTTTTCGGCATCGACCATAACTTGTAAGCCAAGTTCATACATGGAGTTTGAAAAGTCGATGTCAGCTTCTCTAGCAGAGGTAATAGTGACAGCTGAAATTGAAGCATCCACTTCTTTGTCTTTTGTGGCTTTAATGAGTTCATTAACCGAATCAAAGTAGACCCATTGGGTTTTTACATTGAGTTCTGAAGCAATTTTATTCCATAGGTCAATACTAAAACCGATGGGTTTACGATTTTCTACACTAATGTTTTGGTCGTACATAACCCATGGTTCAGAGGGTTTAATTCCAATTTTTAAGGTTTCACTTTGTCCATAGAGTGAAAGAAGCATGATAAGCGACAATATTTTTTTCATAGTTAATCCTGAGGTATTTTAGGGAAAGAATTATACTTTTGCATGTCAAGAAAAAGAAGTAAAAAAGAAAATCTCGCATAAATAGTGTTTTATGTACCAAGTCTGTGTGATTAGGTAACATAGCATCTTTTCTTTTGGCTTTTTATACTTTATAATTTAGTAGTCGTTTACTGGGATGAAGTAGCTACTAAGGCACATTTAACTATCATTGACGCTAAAAAAATTTAAGGTAAGAAAATGAGTCAATTATTAGATATAGATGTGAACAAACCACTTGTAGCATTGTTAGAAGCACATGATATGGAAGTGGGACAAACCGAAGAGTATTTTTTTGTAGAAGGGCTTTTTCCTGGCATTGTGGCACAAGCATTTGAAATGGAAAACTTTGGTGAATCAGTAGTGGTGCAAGTTGACATAACCATGCTGTTTCCAAATGATTCTTTTATAGAATCTTTTGTAGCACAAGCTAAAACAGTAGAAGATGCCATAGACAATATTTTTCAGCAGTTTGAGAGTAATGTATTACATACTTTTATTATGGCATTTTGGGGAAAAGCTAAGAAAGTTGAGAATGGTGTGGGAACAGATATTTGGACACTTAATGGTCAACGTTATGAAGCTGTGATTTCTAATTATGGGTATAGAGGTTATGAAGATTTTGATAGTATTATTCCTGATATTGATAGCATGTATGATGCAATTAAGATCTCAATAGATGCTTATCCTGTTACGAAAGATATTTATGCCATTAGGACTGTTTATACCAATGGAAGTAATGGAGAACAAATAACAGAAGGATTGATTAACAATGAAGAGTTTCCAGAACTTCAAGAGGCTGTTTCTAAATTAGAATGGAGCAGAGCCGAGAAATTTTATTCTGTTCGTAATCTTGTATTACTGATGAAGCTTAGTGAAGGTGCTGAAGAACATATTGAAAAGCAAGAAGCAGTGTAAAAACAGGTGAAAATTTTGCTCTTAGAAGATGACCTTATGCTCTCGGAGGTCATTGTTGAGCATCTTGAAGCCAGTGAGTATGTGGTGACAACAGTTTTTGATGGTATTGAAGCAGAAGATTTACTCTTTGAGACAAAGTTTGACCTTTTACTTTTAGATGTTAATGTACCCTTGCTCAATGGCTTTGAACTTTTAAAAAGTCTTCGAACATTAGGAAATACAACACCTGCTATTTTTATTACGTCTATGAACAGACCAGAAGATGTGTTAGAAGGGTTTGAATTAGGAGCAAATGATTATTTGAAAAAGCCTTTTGAAATGATAGAGTTAAAAGCACGAATTGATAATATCAAACGTCAGTTTAAGTTGGATAATTCAGATATTATTCAAATTTCGAAGAGCATGAGCTATGATTTGTCACGTTATCTTTTACATATTGATAATAAAGAGATAAAGCTTTCTAAAAAAGAAGGCGAGTTTTTAAGCTATTTTTTACAACATAGGGGTGAAGTGCTTTCTGCTGATAATTTGATGGTGAATGTTTGGTCTTATGATACAGCACCCACTTCGCCAACCCTTCGTACTTATATTAAAACTTTACGAAAATATTTGGGTGAAGAATCCATTACGACCCTTCGAGGGGTGGGATATGTATTTAACTAAAGAAGAACGACGTACCCTTTTACAGTTTTTATTACTTTATCTTTGTTCTTCTTTTATCCTTTTTGCCATTATTGCTTATCTTTTTTATGAAAGTGAATCCAAAGCTTTTTATGAAAAAACACGTAATATTATGCAAATGAATGCTTCGGTACTTTCTGCAAAAATTATTCATGCTCATATGAGTGGAGAAAAGTTTTCCTTAGAAGAAGTCGTTCTCAAATATCAAGGTAGAATTGGTTTTTATGATAAAAATAATAAGCCATTGGTTACCTCTATTAATCTCAATATAGATTTTAATAAAAATCTTTATGAAGACAAAAAAAACATGATATTGGTTGACAGCAGTACCCTTGGACATTTGGGTGTTGAGCATATTGTGATTGAAAAAGAGGGCATACAGAAAGATATGAGTAAGTTACAGTATCAAATATTGTTTTATCTTTTAGTTATTTATATTTTTTTAACCATTGTTGGTTATTTTTTAGCAAAACTTTTTATTCAACCCATACAGCAAAAACGCATTCAATTGGACAATTTTATTAAAGACAGCACCCATGAACTGAATACACCCATAACAGCATTAATGTTATCGGTCAATGCTCCAAAACTTAATAGTCCTCAAAATTTAGAACGTATTAAACTCTCAGCTAAAAGGGTTTCTGAAATTCATAAAGATTTGACTTATTTAATGTTAGAACGTTCAAAAGAGCTTGTAATTGAAAAGTTATGTTTAAACACAATTTTAAAAGAAGAACTTAGCTATCTTTCACTCTTAGCTGAAAAGAAAAAGATAAGCATCGTATTAGAAGATAAAAATCAAATTTATTTTAAAATAGACAAAGAGAGCTTTGTTCGATTGATTCATAACTTAATCAATAATGCCATTAAATACAATAAAGTTAAAGGTGAAATCAAAATTACACTTGTGGATAATTTACTTTTTATTAAAGATACAGGTATAGGCATTAAAAACAAAGATAAAGAAGCCATTTATGAACGTTTTTATCGAGGGAATAATGAAGTAGGTGGTTTTGGCTTAGGATTAAATATTGTGCATAAAGTTTGTAAAGCTTATTGTATTGGTATTCAACTAGAAACAAAAGTAGGTGAAGGAACTACTTTTGTCTTGAAATTTTAAAACATGTTCTTCTTATTCTTCTTAGAATTTATTGTTTTGCTTTATTAATATTTTTTAAGTGTTCATTATAAGAGTTTGTAAAGTCATGTACGCCTGATTTATTTTTCATAAAATAGAGATAATTGCTTGTTGCAGGGTTAAGGGCTGCTTCTATGGCTTCTGTGGATACGGAACAGACAGGATAAGGGGGTAATCCTTTGTTGGCATAGGTATTAAAACCAGAAGTATCGGTTCTAATCCGTTTAGGCGTTACTTTAACATGAGAATATTTCCCATAATTGAGTGTTCCATCCATTTGTAGAGGCATGTTTATTTTAAGACGATTATAGACCACAGAAGCCACGATTGGCATCTCTTTGTTATTCGCAGCTTCTTTTTGAATAACAGAGGCAATGGTTAAGATTTTGAGCCACTCTTTTTTATCATATTTTTTTAAATGCTTCAAGGCTAAGATTTTGTATCTTTTTTCTGTTTGCAGGACAAGGGTTTGTATGAGTTTTTTTTCTGAAATATTTTTAGGAACATGATAGGTTTCAGGCATAATTCCAGCCTCTTCATAAGATGCATACTCTGTATAAGCATTTTCTAATTTACTTAACATTAAATTTTGTTGTTTAGCCAATTCTTCCAAGAATATAGGACGTGTTTCTCCGGGTATAAGGGTAATAATATCAATGGCTTCTTTGGCTGAACTTAGTTTTTTCAAGAAATCAATACGGCTCATTTTATTTTTTCCAATGAGCAATGTCCCACTTTTGGGAGCATCTAAAACATAGGCTAAAAGATACGTATCTAAAAGGGTTAAACTATAGCCTTGTTCTTTTAAATGGGCAATGACTTTAGTGACCGAGCCTTGTGGTAAGATAACGGTTTGGGTTGTTTTAATGGGGGAAGTAAAGTAAAAAATAAGTGCAATAAGTAGTAAGATTATCAGCATAAAAATCTTAGAGAGCAATGAGTAGATTAGGTTAAAAAATTTCATTAATTATTATACTCATTTATTATTAAGTGTATTAGCAATATTTTCCAATAATTCTAAATAGGCTTTTTCCATGGCTTTTATCATCTCTTCTATTTTTTTACTACTCTTTACTTTTGTTTCAAAAGTTTTTGTTTGGGTACGATTATCATTGAGTTTAATGATGCTGTAATTTGCTTTAAGATGCACTTCTTCATTGGATGCAATAAATCTTTTAATGGTTAAGCTAATCCTTTTACTACTCTGCTCACTTCCCTCCCAAGGATAGAGATGAACATTAGGATTATTCATGCTTTGTTCTAAATACTCAATAAGCATTTGGGTTAACTTTTTCTCCATGGGAATTAACCAATGTGCTTCGTCAATTAGTTCAATCTGATAAGCTGTGATTTGTCGAACAATTTTATGCTCTTTGAGGTATTTAGGAACAGTTACTGTAAGAACATCTAAGTGTTCACTTTGGGTTGTTTGTGGTCGAACATCAAGTTGCTCACCTAAAGTATAAAACTTCTTAGAAGCACAAGCTGTAAATAGAAGCAGTACAAGTATTAAGAATAGATTTTTCATTTAGTCATCTCCTATAATGAGGGCATTGGATTTACGTTCAAGTGTTTTGGTAACTTTTCCCATGGATTCAGCTGTAAGGGTAAGCTCTTTCAAGGTTAAGGAAAGTTGTGCAGCAAACTTTGAATTGGCATTGTAATCTTGACTTAAAGTGTTTATTTGAGCTAAAGTTTCTGTTAATTCATACAGGGTTGCTTCTAAGCTACTTGGTAATGCTTTCAGGGACTCTTGTTGCGTAATATCATTAATGTTTTTGGCAGTTCTTGTATAGGTTTTAAGGGTTGTGTTAAGATTTTTAAGAGTTGTTTTTAACTCCAATAAAATATTATTAACAGGTTTTTTATTTTTTTCAAATATTTCAGTTGCTGAAGCTAAGAGTTTTTCTAATTGAAGGTTTTTAACTTTATTGACTACTTGTTCGACTTCTTTTAAAATATTTGTATTTTGTTCCATTTTGATGGTTGGGAAAAGGTTAAACCCTCCTTCCATGCTTAAGGTGGCATGTTCATTTTTGTCAAAGACCAAATCAATAAATTTACCTCCAATAATAGGGAGTAAACTATTGATCTGTGCCTTTAGCCCTTCATTGACTAAGGTTTCAATCATTTTTTCACCTTCTACAGCAGACCCTTTATGTGAAAAACCTTGGGTATGAATAATGGCATACACTTCTGATTCAACAGTTTTAGATTTTGTGCTAAAATGACTTGAAATATCGATGACCGAACCAACTTGAAATCCATTAAATTCTATGGGTGAACCAATTTCTAGTTGTGATATGCTTTCATTAAAAACAAATTTATAGACTTTGTCATTTGCTCCTCTCATAAGGTGTTTGGCTTTCATTTGGTTGAGGTTTTTATACAAAGGAAATAAATGACTCTTTTCGAGTGTTAAATGTTTGTTGTCATCTAGGCTCTGTATGGGGGTATAAATAGAAATCCCACCTCTTGCAATTTGTGAAATAGAAGCAACATTGAGGTCTAATTTTCCTTTTGAAATATCTACAGAGACCGATGAGGTTGTATAGAATTGACTGTGTTGGTTGATGTATTGGGTATATTGTTCATGAATAAAAATTACAAAATTAATTCTTTTGCCATCAGGAGCAATACCAACATGTTGTACTTTTCCAACCTTTATCATTCGGTAATAGACATTAGAACCTTTTTTTAAGTGATAAGATTTGGGTGCTGAAAGTAAATAGGTTCTGCCTTCCATATCTTGGGGTGGTGCTTCTTCTAAGCCTATAAATTTTTGTTTTGTTTTCTCATTTTTTGTGGCTTTTAATTCAATATACGAGCCAGAAAGAAGTGTGTCAAGTCCTGTAATACCACTGGAATCCACATCAGGGTGTACAATCCAAAATTTTGCTGATTTATTGAGATACTTGGAAACATTTTTATTCATACGTACTTGAACGGTAACACCTTCACCTATTTCCGAAAGGGCGACATTTTCAACTGTTCCGACAATAACATTACGAAGTTTAACATAACTTTGTTTGGCAACGAGTCCTGCATTTTCTTTAAAATCTATCTGAATAAGAGGACCTACTTTGGAGTAGTATTGAAAAGCTAACCATAAAGCAACGACCAAGGCAATGAAAGGTACCATCCAAATGGTGGTGAGTAGTTGAATGCCTTTTGATTCTTTAATTCGGGGCGTATTATATCGGTTATGAGGCATGAAAGTGTTTTCCTTTTTCATGATTGATGATGAGGCGTGTATCAAAAGAGAGGGCTGAAAGCATGGTGAAAAATACCATTAGTGCAAAAGCAGTAGCACCAACCCCTGGAGATATTTGTACGCCTGAGAAATGTATGAGTACAGAAAGTATAATGACCACAAAAACATCCACCATTGACCAAGGTCCAATGGATTCGGTAATGTAAAAAATCTTATGTTGATCGAGTACGCTAGAGTGGGTTTTGTATTTTGAGGCGATAAGTAAATAACTAATCAGTAAAAACTTTAAAAGAGGCACAACAACAGAAGCCACAAGAATAATAATGGCAATGGGATAAGAACCAAGCTCCCAAAGATGTATTATCCCTCCCATAATCGTACTTTCAGAGTTTACACCAAATTGTTTCGTGATTAAAATAGGATAAAGATTGGCAGGAATGTAAAGAATAATGGCTGTAATTAATAAGGCTAAAGTTCGGCTATATGAACCCTGTAAAGAGCTACTAATCTTACTATGGCAACGCCGACACTTTAGGGTAATACTATTGTCATAATTCACTGTTTCACAGATATGACAACGTAAGTAATGTTCATCTCTCATTTATTTGTCCATATATTTTAGAATGCATTTCCCAAAGTTCATGAAAATTTAGACCTTTTGTAAGAATCATGTCAAGGACTAAGGTAAAAATAAAAGCAATAAAAGCTATGCCTATTTCTATGTTGGCAATATCAAAAAGTTTGACCATTGCCACCAAAAGTGAAATAAAAAAAATGTCTACCATACTCCAAGGTTTTAAGTGTGCTAGTAAAATAAGCAGACGTTTTGTAAGGTAACCTGCTTTTTGTATTTTCATAAAAAAGAGCAGTAAAAAAGTAGAAAAAATAATGGCAATGGGGAAAATAAAAATGAGAAATAAAAACATAATTCCCACAACATACTGCTGATGTTCAGCTAAGACCATAAATAATGCCATAAGGGTTAGACTTTTTTCCATGCCTTGTATATTAATGCTCACAATGGTAAACTGAAAAGCAATAAACAGTGAAATAGAAGCCGTTATAACAAGTGCTAACATCTTATCTAGCATATGTTTGTCATCTAAGTAAAGTAGTACGTTACATTCTGAACAAAAGGCTTTTTCATGTGCTTCTATAAGAACTTTTTCATGTAAGGTATGACATTTTTTACAAATAATAAGCTTGTCTAATTCATGTTCTTTAATCATGTATAAATTATAGCATATTTTTATGTTATGATTTTGTTATGAAAAAAGTAGCCATAAAGTTTTCCATAGATAAGCATCATGAATTTGATGAATTAAAGAAAATAGCACAACAGTTACAATGTTTTATTGTAGAGGGTGATTATAAAATATCGATTATTATAAAGCAACTACAAGCAGATGAATTAATTAAACTTGATATTAGCACAGAAGAAAATATGCCAGATTTTATAGAGCTTGTAGAAGCATTTAATGAGCAAGGAATCCAATATGAACTTTATAACAGTTTAGATGAAGGTTGGCAAAAGTGTGAACTTGATGATTTAGAGTTAGAGAGAACGCCTAAATGGTTAAGTACTTTAGTGGGTGTTAATATACTTTGGTACTTAGGAATGACTTTTTTACAGTTCTTTTTTATCTATGATTGGTACAGTGAGAAATATGAATGGGGTATGATTGCTTCAATATTTACAGGAATTTTGACAGCGTTAGTACCAATACTTGGCTCTTTAGTGGCATATTGGTCAGCCACAGAACTCTCTGACTGGAAAAACTACCAAGCATTAGGTGCATTTTTTATTTATTATATCCCCTTAGCACTCTTCTTTCTCTATTTAGCTTGGTTACTACTAAAAGCTTTTTATGCTGACCGTTGGTATAGATTTCGGCATCCTGAATTTAATTAACAATTACTATGTTATAGTTCCCACAACATTTAAGGAGTACAAATGCATCAAGAGTTAAAAGGTTGGTTAGAGTGGTTGGGAATGGAAGCACCAGTGCTAACAGCATTGCATGGCGATGCAAGTGGTAGACGCTATTATCGTCTTGAAAATCACGCTAAAAAATTAATGGTGATGGATGCTTCAGATGAGAAAGCCTCTGTGCCTATTTTTATTGGTGTAGGGTGGAGATTGATGGATGCAAAAGTACGCATACCGACCATTCGTGCTTATGAACTCAATAAAGGCTTTATTTTGTTAGAAGATGTAGGTTCTACGCATCTGTTTGACTTTGGTGCGTTGGATAATCCCAGTGTTTATTATGAAAAAGCAATCAAAACATTGGTTCAAATGCAAGAGACTCCTTCAAAAGGGTTAGAACCTTATGACCAAAGTTTTTTACTCAATGAGATGAATCTGATGTTAGAGTGGTATCTTAAAGCACATTTGGGTCAAAAAGTAGAGTGTGTAGAGGGTCGAACGCTCTTAAGTGCGTTTATGCTTATTAGCAAAGAGGTATTGGCTCAACCCCAAGAGACCTTTGTTCACCGTGATTATCATGCTAAAAACCTTATGATAGACAGCGAAGATGAAATAGTTGTCATAGATTTTCAAGATGCACGTGAGGGGGGTATCACCTATGACTTGGTCTCTTTGCTTCAAGATGCTTATGTGCTTCTTGATGCACGAGAGCGAAACAGATTGATAAAATTTTACAAAGAGCTAAAAGGCATAGAGGTTGATGAGGAGACTTTTATGCGTTGGTTTGACTTTACAGGATTGCAACGGCACATTAAAATATTGGGTATTTTTGCACGGCTCAGTATTCGTGATGGAAAAGATGCCTATTTAGACAATATTCCGTTGGTATTGCAGTACATTTTAGAAGTCGCTCAAAAATATCCTGAACTTCAAGGATTGGTTGCTCTTTTGACACTTGAAGAGCAAGACTCTGTGGGGTTTTTTTAAGTTATGATATTGGAAAACCTTAACTTTAAAAGCAACTATTTATCATTGGACAATGAGTTTTATGAGTTCACCAAACCTACTCCACTGGATGAACCTTATCTATTAAGTTTCAATCTAAAAGTAGCCAAACTGATTGAACTTGATGAAAAGAGTGTGGATGACCCACGTTTTATTCAATTTTTAAATGGGACATTTATTCCTAAAAATGTACAACCTTTTTCCATGTGTTACGCAGGGCATCAGTTTGGTCATTATGCTCAACGTCTAGGTGATGGACGAGCCATAAACTATGGTAGCATCAATGGTTGGCACTTGCAAACCAAAGGCAGTGGAGAGACAGCTTTTTCAAGAACAGCCGATGGTCGTGCTGCGTTACCCTCTACCATTCGTGAATACCTTATGAGCGAAGCGATGCATCATTTGGGGATTCCTTCTACTCGTGCTTTAGGAATGATTGGTTCACAAACCAAACTGTTACGTAATGGCATAGAAAAAGGTGCTGTGGTTATGCGAATGTCGAAGAGCTGGGTGCGTTTTGGTACGTTTCAATATTTTACGTACTTTAAAGAGTATGAAAAACTGAAAGCCTTAGCTGAGTATGTGATTGAAGAGAGTTATCCTCATTTAAAAAATGATGAAGATAGATATTTTAAGTTGTTTTCTGAAGTGGTGGAACGTACAGCCACACTGGTAGCTTCTTGGCAAGGGGTGGGGTTTTGTCATGGAGTGATGAATACAGACAACATGTCCATAGCAGGGCTTACCCTAGACTATGGACCTTTTTCAATGTTGGATGATTTTGATTTTGGTTTTGTTTGTAACAGTACGGACAAAGCAGGGCGTTATGCGTATGGAGAACAGCCTAATATCTCTTATTGGAACTTGACCAAACTGGCTCAAGCATTTGCTCCCATGGTGGACAAAAAACGTATGGATAAAAAACTAGAGGATTATGGAGCATTTATTTACCCCAATGCCTACATAGAGATCATGCGTAAAAAATTGGGTTTAGAAGTCAAAGAGGAGTCAGATGCAGAACTCATTACCGAATTGGTTGGGGCATTGCAAGATGCTTATGTTGACCATACCAATTTTTTTAGGATATTAAGTCGTTATGATGGTGAACGAATGCCTCTTTTTGAGATAGCGATGAACCCCATTTCTATTGAGAACTGGTTAAACCTTTATGACAAACGCTTAATGAAAGAGTCTTTAACCTTAGAAGCACGTCAAACAAAAATGCTTAAAACAAATCCAAAATATGTGTTAAAAAACTATATGTTTCAAGATGCCATTGCGTTGGCTAAAGGAGGAAATTTTTCTAGAATAGAGGAGTTATTATATCTTGCTCAACACCCTTTTGAGGAGTTAGAGGGGTTTGAACATTTTGCTGTTGAGACCCCCGAACACTATAAAAATGTGACGCTTTCTTGCTCTTCATAATGAAGCTTTATTATATCTTCTCAATTAACTGCACGGCTTTTAGTGCATCTTTTTGAATAAAGTCAGCAACTTCATCCAAGTCATTGTTATTGCCATAACCACATAAAACACCAATACTGGCAATATCAGCTTCTTCAGCAGCCAACATATCATCAGGCGTATCACCAATATAGTAGGTAATCGTACCAAAGGAATAACCCAGTGCGTCCAATGCTTTGTAGATAGGTTCAGGGTGTGGTTTTGGATTTTTAACATCTTCTCTACCTATTAAAACATCAAAGTACTTCATCAGGTCAAAGTGTTCAAGAAGTTCACGTGAATATTGACCTGTTTTAGTGGTGACCACAGCAAGACGTGCATAGGTATAAGCAGTTTCTATGGCTTCTTTTGCATGGGGTAAAAGTACCGTTTTTTTTGTATGAATGCTTCGGTAATGTTCTTTATAGGCTTTGACATATTTCATCGCCTCATCTTCAGCCACACCTAATTTTATAAACATTTTGTCAAGTGGTAAGCCTATGAGTGATTTAATGTTCTCTTCTTTGGGAATGTCTACTTTAAAAGCTTTATAGGCTGTTGCAAAACTTTCTAAGATAGCTTCTGTTGAATCAATAAGTGTGCCATCTAAGTCAAAAAGAATAATTTTTGAACGAAGTTTATCCTCTTTGAGTTGATAAATTGTATTTGAAGACATTGTTTTACCTCTTGTTAATATATTGTGTATCATACCCATTCAAAGATAAAATCAATCCTATTTTAGATAATTGTTAGCTATAATGATTTGATAAAAAGTTACATGAAAAATTCATAAAGAATCGAGGGAAACAAAGTGGAAAAAGAACCAATGTTAAAAGTGACATTTGATAAGCTATCTAAAGAGTTAGAGCATCTAAAAACAGTTGAGCGTGGGGAAATTGCTCATATTATAGATGTGGCTAGAGAGCTTGGTGATTTAAAAGAAAATGCTGAATATCATGCTGCCAAAGACAAACAAGGACTGATGGAAGCACGTATTTTGGACTTAACTGATTTGGTTGGAAGAGCTCAGGTGATTGATCCTTCTTCTTTGGCTCATGCACGTATCTCTTTTGGTTCAACCGTTGAATTGGTTGACCAAGAGGACGATTCTGAAGTTATTTATACCATTGTGGGTGCACAAGAGTCAGATTTGGATAAAGGTTGGATATCATCAGGTTCTCCAATGGCACGTGCATTACTTGGGAAAGAAGAGGGTGATGAGGTGAGTATTATTTTATCTGCTGGAGAAAAAAAGTTTGACATAGAATCAGTTACTGCGATGGAAATTGAATGACAACGGTAGGCGTAGTTGGAGCGAGTGGTTACACTGGGCTTGAATTGATTAAGATGTTACTGACACATCCAGAGTTTGTGTTAAAATATTTGGCAACCACGACAGGTGATACTGTAATTGAAGCATTACATCCTTCTCTAGTAGATGTCATAACTTATCCTGTAGAGAAAGCATCAATAGAGGCTGTGGCGAAATCCTGTGAATTGGTTTTTTTAGCACTTCCTCATAAAGCCTCGATGGGTTTTGCAAAAGACTTAATAGAAAAAGGGGTTAAAGTAGTCGACTTGTCTGCTGATTATAGATTGGACTTAGATACCTATGAAGAGCATTATTGTGAACATGAAGACAAAGCACATTTAGATGAATCAGTTTATGCACTTATTGAATATTATCGAGAAGATTTGAAAAAAGCGAGATTAGCAGCTGGTCCGGGCTGTTACCCTACGGCTACTTTATTAGGAATTTTACCCTTTATCCCTTATATCGATGAAAATGCTCCTCTGTTTGTGGATGCAAAATCTGGTGTGTCAGGGGCAGGAAAGAAACTTTCTGAAAGCACCCATTTTGTAACAGTGAATGATAATATTTTTGCTTATAATCCCTTGAAGCATCGACATGCACCCGAGATTACAGAGAAGATAGAAAAAGTACATGGAAAAAAAATAAATGTTAATTTTGTACCCCATCTTATTCCTGCTACACGGGGTGAATTGGTTTCGGTTTATGCTACTTTAAAAGAAGATATTAATCCACTAGAAGTACTTAAAAAGCATTATGAGAATGATATGTTTATTCGTATTCGTGAAAATCCTGTAGACATTAAGAGTACAGCAGGAACACATTTTTGTGATATTTTTGCTACTAAAAATGCTAATGCTCTGTTTGTTAATTCTGCTATTGATAACTTGTTACGAGGAGCATCATCACAGGCTATGGTTGCTGCAAACTTAATGTGTGGTTATCCTGAAGGTATGGGTATTCCTACCATCGCTTATGTGCCATAGTAGAAAAAAATAGATAAAGAAGTTTTTTAGGCTTCTTTGTCATTTTCCTCCAACTTTATTGGAAGCGTAGGAATTGCTCCCTTATCTGGAAGGGTAATAATAAAAGTTGTTTTTTTGTTGACAATACTAAATACTTCAATATTTCCTTCTACTCTTTCAATGAGGTCTTTGGACATATGTAGTCCAAGACCTGTTCCTTTTGATTTGTGTTTAGTGGTAAAGTAAGGCTCAAAAATATTTTTCAGAATTTTCTTTGGAATCCCTCCAGCATTATCCTGTACAGCGATAATTAATTCATCTTTTTTATGATAAACACGAATGGAAATATGACCATTTTTAATTTTATTTTCTTCCATTGCATCACGTGCATTGTTAATAAGGTTCATAATAACTTGTTTAAAGTCATTTTCATAACCTTTATATTTTATATTTTCTGGACAATCAAGATGAATACTTATTTCTGATTGAATTAAAGTTTCTTTGATAAGCATAATGGTAGATTCAATGGTTTTTTTAATATTAAAGGATTGGGCGATATCAGAATGGTCAACAAAGCGTCTAAAGTTTTCAACAGTTTCAGATAAAAACTGAACGGAGGTATTGACTCTTTTTGCAAGTTTTTCTAAGTCAATTTCATCACCTTTGCCCAGTTGTGCTTTTATCATTGTGTCATTCATTATCCATGAAACCGTATTGAGTGGTTGTCTCCATTGGTGTGCAATGTTTTCTAAAATTTCCCCCATGGAAGCCAGTCGGGATTGTTGGTTCATAATGGCATTTTGTCGTTTTTCTTTTCGAACAGCATTTTTAATTTTTACTTGTAGTTCTTCATTTAAAGTTGCCAATTCTTTTGTTCGTTGTTCAACGATGTTTTCTAGGTTTTCAGTTAGCTGATTTAATTCATTTGAAGTTCTATGCATGATAGAATAAAGGTTTTTATTGGCTAATTCAAAAGGCCCAATGTTGGTGCTTTTTGATTCTGAAAGTTCAATATATTCATTATCAGATTCAGTAATGGTTGCCATTAAAAAAGATTGATTATGGTAAGTGTGTGTTTGGTTTGGGGTATGATAATACTCTTGGGAAGTACAGTAACCAAATATTTGGTTTGTTTTTCTAATGTTTGAAAGGTAGTGAATAATAGGTACTCTAAAACCGTACTCATAAGAGATACATGTTCCAATCCATAAACCTTGTGCTGGAGTATTTTGAAGAAACTCACTAAGCTCTTGTATACGGTTCATCATGGAGTCATAATTTCCAATGGAGAGTTGTACAATATCACCTTCTTCAAATTTTTTTGCCATTCTTAAACTTTGGTTTGAAAAGTCAATCTCTAAGATATGTGCTGTGGCTGAAATATTATTTTTACTAATATATAAAGGTACTTGTAATGAAACAGAAGGGTCTTCTTCTATGTTAGGAAAGTATTTTCTGTAAATGTCTAAGGCAAGACTATTATTCAAGGTCAAAATAGAGTTGCCTTGTACCTTGGTAATTACTTTCTTTTTAGAAATTGGTTTCCAGTCAAGTGCCTGAAAGAGTTCAACATTGAGTTTTTTACCATGAAGAAAAACAAAAATTAAGGCATTTTTATAAATAGTATTATTATGAAAGACAAAAGAGTTTCTTTCATTTTGTATTTTTGAGGTTGCTCCTCCACCAAAAATTTTCAAATGATTAAATTTGTTGCCAATTTGATTAATAAGAATGGAACTTTCTTCTTCATTATAAGATGAGAGAATTTCTATGGCTTTGGTATCGGCATTGAGATGTTTTTCTAAGGCAGTAAAATTTATACGCTCTTTTAAAGTATTTTTTTTACTTAAATCGAGTACTTCACTAGAAATTTTTGAATTTTGAAACTCCATAATGGAAATAATAGGTTGAGGATTGATATCTGTTACTCTGTGGTTGACAAAGGAAGTAAAACTTTGCATTCCAACAATGGTAGCATTTGGGAGTAGCTTAGATAATAAGGTCAGCAGTTTTGTCAGTTTATTTTTATCGGAGTCTGGAAAGTTTATCTCTATGAGTAGTTTAGAATTCGATACAATTTTATTTTCTTTAAGCCACGTTACTAATCTTTCCTGATGATAATAGTAATGTACGAGTTGTCTCATTGTTTTTAAGCCTTTGTGTTATTTGTGTAGTTTAATTAAATACTTTAGAACCAATACGTACGAGGTTTGAACCACATTTTATGGCAAGTTCATAGTCATTGCTCATGCCCATTGAACAGATTTTTGCACCATCTTTTTTCAGTGATTCATAAATTTTATGGGTTTGCTCAAAACTGTCTTGAATTATTTTTTCGTCTTCAACATGGGCACCAATACTCATGACCCCTTTTAGTGTAAGTTGAGGACAAGATTCTTGGATTTGTTGATAAATATCAAAAGCTTCTTCACTCTTGACTCCAGATTTACTTTCTTCATTGGCAGCATTAATTTGTAATAGACAACGCATTTTTTGCTCTTTTTGTGCTAATTTTTCATTGAGAGTAGTAGCCAATTTAAGGGAGTCGAGTGATTGGAAAAGGCTTGGTCGAAGTTCAATGAGTTTGTTAATTTTATTACTTTGTAGATGACCCATCATGTGCCATTCTAAAGGAAGTTCTTCTAAATGATGCATACGTGTTTCGAGTTGTTGCACTTGGTTTTCACCAAAAGCACGTTGTCCTAGTTCATAAAGGGTTTTGATATTTTCTTCATCTGAATATTTTCCCACAGCGACAAGCTGTACAATATGATGCTCTGAAATGGTAATTCTAGCTTGTTCCATGTTCCAGATAATTTCATCTAAATTTTTTCTTAATGTTTCTTTAATCATTTTTTATCCTAATAATCTATTAATGTCATTGTATAAACCCAAAAGCATTAGGCTTAAAAGTATTCCCCAGCCTAAAAGGGTTAACTTTAACATAATCTCTTCATTGGCTGGTTTTTTAGTTAGTAGTTCATAGAGATGGAAAAGTATGTGTCCTCCATCTAAAGCTGGTATGGGTAAAAGGTTGATAACGCCTAAGTTGACGGAAATAAGTGCTGTAAACATAAGCAGTGCTATCCATCCCATTTGACTCACTTTAGAAGTGGTATTTACAATGCCTACAGCCCCTCCTAAATTTTCAAGAGGAATCAGACCCGATAGGAGTTTTTGTAGACTTTTTACAATATAGAGTGAAGCATATTGTGTCTGCTCATAAGCAAATCTAAGACCATCTTCTAAGTTATAAGGGATATGTTCTATTTTATTGGGGTTGGGACTAATACCCAAAAGATAACGCTTGTCATCCTCTCCAAATACATTATGTGTTTCAAGTAATTTAGGGGTAATGCTTAAGTCAATATATTGCTTGTCACGTAAAATAGTAATTTGATGTTCTTGGTCATTTTGACCAAGACTTTCTCCTATTTCATTCCAATACTTAATGGGTCTCCCATCAATATTGGTAATGCTATCTTCTAATTGTATACCAGCATCAAGGGCAGGTGATTTGTCCATGAGTTTTCCCACATTGGCAAGAGGGGTAGGCACACCAATAATGGAAACCATTAAGTAAAGAATAAATGCCAGTAAAAAATTGGCAAATGGCCCAGCAAAAGAGATAACAATACGCTCAAAAGGAGTTTTAGAATTGTAAGAATCAGAATCATATGATTTGAGTTCAGGATTGGCATCATCTTGCCCTTTCATTCTAACATAACCCCCCAAGGGAATAAGGGATAAACTCCATTGGGTTGCTCCAAACTTTTTGGTGAGTACTCTTTTACCAAAACCTATGCTAAAAACTTCAACATGTACCCCGAAATAACGAGCTGCTAAAAAGTGTCCGAGTTCATGAAAAAATATTAAAAATGAAAATACCAATAAGGCTATGAAAATCCCCATAAACGTCCTGTATGCTTAAAAAATTATTGATATGAATTATACCAAGCTTAGGTTAAAAACTAGAGCTTAGAATTTAGATGGAAAATAATCAAATTATGCTAAAATAATCTTAAAAAATAAAGAAGAGGCAAAAATGGATGATAATCATGATGATGAAGAGATAAAAGTACAAGATGAAAGTATAACGCCAAATAAAAAAAATAAATTGGCTGAAGCAGAAGCTTTGATTGAAGCATCTAAAGAATTAGTAGCAAAAGTTGACTCTGATGTTGCAGAATGTAAAGTTGGTATTTCAAGTGCAGCTGAAGCATTTGATACTGCGAAAAAAACTTTTAATGAGGTCACGTTTAAAAACAGTGAAGCATTATTAGAAAAAGTAGGGTTTGACTATACTACGTTTGAAGAGAGGGATGCTTTTGAATTGGCTGTTGATTCAGATGACGATGAAGCTTTTTCTGTTAAAAGTTTAAATTCAGGAAGATTTACGGGGCTTCTTTTGGCAATTTTTGTGGCATTGCTAACGGTTATGGCTTGGATTTACTTGGCTATGACCAAATTGGGTATTGATCCAAATTCTATAACAACACTTGATAATGCTACTGCACAAATAAATCCTATTTTAACATGGATTGGTGGAGATATGATTTCAGCCAATGGTAATATGACAATAGGGGCATTAATATTAGGGTTTTCTGCACTTATTATGGCGTGGTTGGTTTATGCCATTCGTATTAATTTTAAAGCGAAGAAAAACTTACATATAGCCCAAGAGACTTTTGATAAAACCAATGAGTACTGTAGTACACAAGAAGCATGTCAACAAGAAATGATAAAAGTAGACAGTCATTTAAGAGAAGCAACTCAAGAGATTACGAACTTAGATATGATTTTAAATGAACAAGTTTCTATCTTAAAAAGAATTATTCATGTTGAAGGTATTTATGACCATGAAAAAGATTATCATCCTAGTTCTAAAAAAGTGATGAGAGAAACAGAAAAAATCATGAGAACGGCTGAACATTTAGTCTCCACAGCCATCACACAAGACAAAAAGTTAAACTTTCAATCTGTACAGGCTTTAAATACAGCTAAAGGAATATATTCAGAATATTTAGGGCGTATTTACGATTAAGAATATAAAGAACTAAGGTGAGGTCTTAGTTCTTTATATCTTAACAGATTTGAAAAAGTCTCTTACATATTCATAACCTGAGTAAAGTGTAAGAGCAACTGCAATCCAAAGAAGCATATCTCCTCCATACCAACCCATGAGTAAGAAACCAATGGCAATCATTTGAACTACGGTTTTTATTTTTCCCATCCATGAAGCTGCAATGTCTATGCCTTCTGCAACAGCAGAAACTCTAAGACCTGTAATAAAAAGTTCTCTGGTTATAATTAAAAAGACTGCCCAAGGAGAAGCTGAGTCTAACATCATAAGTCCTAGAAATCCTGCAAGGGTAAGCATCTTATCTGCTAAAGGATCAAGAATTTTCCCCATAGTGGTAATTTGATTAAAGGTTCTAGCAATGTAGCCATCAAAAAAGTCTGTAGCTGAAGCGACAACAAATATAAAAGCAGCTACATAATTAAGCCATGAAGGGTGTATTCCTTCGAATATTGCTGCATCTTGGTTAACCAAAAGCATGAACATTACAGGGGCTAAAAGCAGACGAATAAAAGCTAGAATATTTGGAATATTTACGATTTTGTTGTTTTGCATAAGAGAGGTTCCTTATAAAGATTTGGAATCCGTAGGTTCGATGAAATCGAACCTACGGGATTGTAAGTAGGTTCAGAAAAGGAAAGAGCTTTACTGGGTTTATCTAAAAGTTGTTCCACCATCAACAACAATTGTTTGACCTGTAATCCAAGAAGCTTCTTCTGTACAGAGGAAGTAGACAGAACCAGCTAAATCTTCAGGACTTCCCATTCTATTTACAGCTGAACGCTTAATGGTTTCTGCTTTTACTTCTTCATAATTGGTAAAGGCTTTTAAAGCATCGGTGTCAATTGGTCCACCAGATACAGCATTGACTCTAATACCCATTTCTCCAAGCTCAACAGCAGCGTAACGGCTCATGGCTTCAACAGCTGCTTTATTCGTTCCATGACCAGCATAGTTGTCAATGTAGATAAGGTTACCAGTTGAACTAAGCGTCACAATTGCACCACCACCAACTTTTTGCATACGTACAGCAGCTTCTTGTGAACCACGCACAAACGCACCAACAGTTGCCGTATAGATATTTTGTAGACCTTTAGCAGGACGCAGTTTCATAAATTTACCATACCCTCCCACAACAGGGCGACCATAAATCATTGCATTGGAGATAAAAAAGTCTATTCTATCGAAGTCCTCATCAATGGCTAAAAAAAGTGTTTTAAACTCATCTAATTCTAAAATATTTAGAGGATAAGCTTTTGCTTTAATCCCATATTTAGCTTCCAAGTTAGCTGAAATTTCATTGGCTACAGCTTCATTTGAATTGTAAGTAAATGCAACATTTACTCCCTCAGATGCAAATTTTTCTGCAATTGCTTTACCAATACCTTTGGTTGCACCTGTAATAACGACTGTTTTGCCTTTGTTCGATGACATTTATACTCCTACGATGTTGTAATTTTTCATAACGTCTTCGATTGCATTCATATTTTCTAATGAAGGAGAAACTAATGGTAGTCTGTATTCTAATGTGTCAATTAGACCAGCAATATACATGGCAGCCTTAATAGGAATAGGATTACTTTCGCAAAACATTACTTTGTTTATGTTGTAGAGTTTATCGTTAATCGCTTTAGAACCTGCAAAATCACCCTTTAAAGCTAGATGTGCGAGTTCAGATTTCATGTCTGGTAACAGATTGGAAGTAACCGAAGTAATTCCTTTTCCACCATTAGCCAAAATTGGGTAGTCAATGGCATCATCACCAGAAAAAACATAAAGATCTGGCCTTTTTGCTAAAAGTTCAACCGTTCTTTCAATAGAACCTGTTGCTTCTTTAATTCCATAAATGTTCGAAACATCATCAAAAAGCCGACATACAGTATCAGCTGAGATGTCTACTCCTGTTCTTCCTGGTACATTGTAAAGCATAAAAGGCAATTCAACAGACTTAGCAATGGCTTTGTAGTGTTGATAAATACCTTCTTGAGAAGGTTTGTTGTAGTAAGGACTTACCGAAAAAATAGCATCTACTCCACATTTTTCTGCATGTTGTGCAATGGCAATGGCTTCATGTGTGGCATTGCTTCCTGCACCAGCAAGAACGCGTGTGTTGGTATTTTTACAAACTTCTACAGCAATTTCAATACATCTTTTATGTTCATCATGGCTTAGTGTGGCACTTTCACCTGTTGTTCCTACAGGACAAACAGCATCAATACCATTATTAATTTGTCGTGTAATTAATTTTGCAAAAGTTGCTTCATCAAGAGTTCCATTTTTAAATGGGGTAATTAGTGCTGTTGTTGCACCTGTAATTAAGTTGTTCATGTACTTATTTCCTACTTACTTTTCATTCTTTTTCTTAAGTATTAATGTGGTCGTTAGATTATTATTAAAATACTTATTGGCTACTTTGGTAACCATCTTAGGTGTAATCTTAGCTAAATTCTCTTCATATTCAAGTAAAGGTTTTAGGTTTCCTCGAACTAAATAAGAACCAAAAAGTGTGTTAAGACTCGCTGAATCTTCTAAAGAGTAAATAAAGTCTGCTTTGGCATTAATTTTTACTTTTTCAAGCTCTTCTTTACTTACATCACCAGCTTTTATTTTGGCAATTTCTTCTAAAATTTCTTTTTCAAGATCTTCAATTTTAACGCCAGGATTTGCCATGCCCATAAAAATGAAAACACCTTCATCAGTTAGTTCCATATTGTATCCATAGATGCTATTTGCCATCTGTTTTTTATCAATAATTTCTTTGTATAGACGTGAAGACTTCCCCGAAGATAGGAGTTCAGTGATAGCTGAAAGTACTACTTGGTCTTCATGTTCATAGTTTGGAATAGGGTAAGCAATGGCAATGGTATCTACAGTATTGTTCTCTTTATGAATGATTTGTCTAATACTTCCATCACGTTTTGGTTCAGCAACTTTGAGTTTAGGTACAGTTGTATGGTTTTTAATTTTCCCAAACTTTTCTTCTGCAACTTTAAACACTTCTTTCTCATCAATGTCACCTGTAACAATTAAAATGGCATTGTTGGGTTGGTAGTATTTTGAATGAAAGGCTTTGATATCTTCTATTGTCCACGTTTGAATATCATTCATAAATCCGATAGGCGTCCAATGATAAGGATGAGAAACATAGTGAGTATTAAAAAGTCTAAAATATAAATAACCAATAGGTGGATTATCAGTACGCACACGACGCTCTTCTGCCACAACATCTCGTTCTATTTGAAATTCATCATCTTTTAAATTTAGGTTTTCCATAAGTTCAGCAAAAAGCTCCACAGAAGTTTCTAAGTTTTTAGAAGAAGATTTAATGTAGTAATGTGTGTAGTCAAAGGAAGTGGCTGCATTGTTGGTAGCTCCTTTAGATTTAACAATTTTATCAAATTCACCTGCTTCGAGGTTCTTGGTTGATTTAAAGTTTAAATGCTCTAGCATATGAGCAATACCACTTTTTCCCATAACTTCGTTACGAGAACCCACTTTATAAAAAATATCAGTGGTAATAACATTCGAGTTGTTTTTCATCGGAATAACGACTATTTCTAAGCCATTGTCAAGTGTTTTAGTATGGTGTTGGGGCAAGGAGTTAGCCATTAAGAGTCCTAGTGTACTTATAAGTGTAATAACTGTTTTCTTTATCATAATAATTTTATATCCTCTACAGTTTTAAAAAAGAGTGCTATTTTAACTAAAAAGTCTTTTACTGTGTATTGTATCGCTAATAATTTTATGAATATTATCAATGCTATCCGTAGCATCTATAAGTAAATGGGGTATGGCTAACTTTTCTAAGCTTTTTTGCATGTGATTCTGAACAGATATTAAATACTCCAATCCACGTAACTCTATGCCATCTAGTTTTTTTTCTCCCATTCGTTGGGTTAATGTTTCCATATTGGTCAGAAATAAAATAATTAAATCAGGAAAATCTTCTTCTAAGGCAAACTTATTGAGTTCTACTAGATGGTTAAATTCAAAATCACCATTGGCCAAGGCATAAGCAATGCCTGAAAGAAAACCTCGGTCAGAGACAATGAGTTTATCTCGGTTTTTTTTAATGATTTGATGATAATGTTCTGCTCTATCTGCTAAAAAAAGTAGAAGTTCTGCTCTTTTAGAATGAAGTGAATCTTCTAGTAAAATTTCTCTGGCTTTAAGCCCAAAGGTTGTGCCTCCAGGTTCTTTTGTTAAAATAACATCTTTAAATACTTTGGTTAAAAGTTCTATTTGGGTGCTTTTTCCAGAAGTATCAATGCCTTCAAAAAGTAGGTACATTAATTTTTAGCCTTTCGTTTTAGCTCTACATCTTGTAAAATCTTTTTGGGAACTAAGTGTTCAATTACGCCATCAAATTTTAAGATGGCTCTTACAACAGAAGAAGATATGTATGAGTATTTAAGAGTAGGCATTAGATAGATGGTTTCTAAATCTTTTTTAAGTGCATTGTTGGCATAAGCCATTTGTGATTCATATTCAAAGTCACTTGCCGTACGAATACCACGAATAATAATGTTGGCTTCTAAGTCTTTAGCTAAGTCAACCAAGAGGGAATTAAATTTTACAATGCTAATGTTTGGAATATTGATGGTTGATGTTCTAATCATATTTGCACGTTCAGCAACGCTGAATAAAGGATTTTTATCTGGATTATCACCAATGGCAACAACAAGTTCATCAAACATCTTTGATGAACGTTCAATAATATCTAAATGTCCTTTGGTGAGTGGGTCGAAGGTACCTGGATAAATGGCTCTTTTTTTTTGATGCATTACTTATGTCCATCTTTCATATAAATTATTTTTTATGCCCAAAACATCATACCATTT
Source organism: uncultured Sulfurovum sp. (assembly GCA_902727935.1). GTDB lineage: Bacteria > Campylobacterota > Campylobacteria > Campylobacterales > Sulfurovaceae > UBA1140. The sequence goes on from CACVAX010000041.1 coordinate 64,572, forward strand.
ACCAATCAAAAAACGTTCCATATCTTCTAGGCTTGATGATTCTGAATAGTAACCCATTACAGGTGGTGCAATAATAACATTTAATTTTGCCAGTTTTTCCATGTTTTCTAAAGCAATGGCTGAAAAGGGCATTTCTCTAGGAGCAATCATAAGCTTCTTTTGTTCTTTAAGTGCAACAGAAGCAGCTCTTGTAACCAGGTTGTCGGCAATGCCACAAGTAATTTTTGCGAGGGTATTCATGCTACATGGTATCACTACGGTGATGTCTACTTGAAATGAGCCTGAGGCAATGGAGGCTGCAATATCTGTGTTATCATGAAGGGTAACATTTTGGTCTTCAAAATGATTAACAGTTAAAGCATTGTTGGAGGTAATAATATGTACTTCGATATCTTTAGGTAAGTATTGGACAAACTTTTTACCTAAACCTACGCCTGAAGCACCTGTAATGGCTACTACGAGTTTCATTTCTTTCCTATTTATTTTTTGTATGTAGGATTGACTTTATCTAAGAGGGAAAAGTTATATTGTATTAAAGTGGTACCACAGGTCGGATTCGAACCGACACGCCCTAAGGCAGAAGATTTTGAGTCTACCAAGTCTACCAGTTCCATCACTGTGGCATTTCCAATTATAAATTGGAGGGCAATTATACAGCGATGATACTTAAAAAAATGTTAATTATGCCACTGTATCTTTTAAAGATTTACCAACTTTAAACTTAACAGCATTTCGAGCAGGGATTTGTACAGTTTTTCCTGTTAATGGAACTCTAGCTTCCCTTGCTTCTCTTTCTACTGTTGAGAAAGAACCAAAACCAATAAAGCTAACAGTTTTCTTAGCTTTTAAAGCTTCTGTAATTGTTTCTAATATGGCATTAAGTGCCTCATTTGCGTCTTTTTTTGATAAACCCGACTTCTCTGCTACTGCATCGATAAACTCTGCTTTCTTCATTAAATCATCCTTTGTAATTGAGTTGTCCGTCAATTCTACAATTATTTTTTTAAAATAACAAGGAATTCATAAAAAATATGTTAAAAAGTGCTTGAAATAGCCTAATTTTGGGATTTTTGTTTAAAAAAATGCTATAATTTTTTATATTTTTTAGGAGTTTTAGTGCATATTTTTATACTAATAATAATTATAATTTTTTTGTATGGGGCTTTCTCCACATCATTCCATTCGACCGATATGGTAGGGAAAATTGGTAAGATGTATGGAGAAGGAAACATTAACCTGTTTGGCTATCTTGCATATGTTAATTTATTTCTTTTAATGTATCCTCTTTATCGAATGTATAAAAACCCAAATTTATTAAAAGACATAGAGTTTTATACAGGTTGGTTTCTTTTACTAATCTCTTTAATTCTATTTCAAACTCTGGTTTTTGATATTTATCATGTAGGAACAATCGGATTGAGTCTTTATGACTTTTTAAATCCATTTATTGGCAAGGCAGGAATGTGGCTTTTACTGTTTCTGTCTAGTGTTGTTTCAATGATTTTGATTTTAGATGAAATGCCTGATTTTAAAATGTATCTGCACTTACTCAATAAATACAGAATATTTCTTATGGAGAAGAGCATTGTGTTGTGGAATAAAATTGGTTCAGAAATAGAAAACCCATTTTTTGATAAAAAGAGTACAGATAAAATGACCACCATTGTTGCGAGTAGAAGAATACGTAAAAATTTAAATACAAATACCGTTAAACAAAAAACACCTAGAAAGTTAGCACACAAGAAAAAAGTACCAAAAAAGAAACTCAAAGAACTTAGTGCAGAGCATTCTATGTTAGAAGATCGCTCTTTAGAAGACATTGCAAGTATTGAGATTCAACATATTGCGAAAGAGTCTGAATCCATTAAACCTTCTATTCCTGTAAAGACTGATGCTAAAAAGAAAGTAGAGCCTAAAGAAGAAAGTAGTGAAGTTTTAAACAATAAAGTAGAAGAAGATGAGGTGCTTGTTGAACATGAAAAAACCAGTAAAATACTTGATGAGTTAAAAGAAAATCGTGCTTTGATGGATCAGCTTGAAAAAGGTGAGATTGAAGAACCTAATGATTTTATTTTACCTTACTTGGATTTTTTAGAAGAAGCACCTGAAACAAAAACAAAAGTAAATGAAGAGGAGATAGATAGAAAAGTTCATGAACTCTTAGATAAATTAGGACAGTTTAAAATTACAGGGGAAGTTATGGACATTTATTCTGGTCCATTGGTAACAACTTTTGAGTTTAAACCAGCAGCCAATGTTAAAGTTTCTAAAATTTTAAATCTTCAAGATGACCTTGCCATGGCACTTTGTGCTGAAACCATTAGAATTCAAGCACCAATCCCTGGACGAGATGTTGTCGGGATAGAGATACCAAATGAGAGTTTTAATACCATTTATTTACGTGATATTTTAGAAAGTGAACTTTTTTTAACATCAAAGTCACCGTTGACCATGGCAATGGGTAAAGACATTGTAGGAAATCCGTTTGTTACAGATTTAAAAAAGTTACCCCACCTATTAATTGCTGGTACAACAGGTTCTGGGAAGTCCGTTGGAATCAATGCCATGATTTTATCTTTACTTTATCGAAATGATCCTGATTCTTTAAAATTAATGCTCATTGACCCCAAAATGTTAGAGTTTTCCATTTATAATGATATTCCACACCTTATTACTCCTGTGATCACCGATGCAGCCAAAGCCATAGCTGCATTAGCCAATATGGTGGGTGAGATGGAACGACGCTATAAGCTGATGGCTGAGAGTCGTACGAAGAATATTGATAACTTCAATGAAAAAGCAAAGAAAAAAGGTTTAGATCCTATGCCATTTATTGTGGTAGTCATTGATGAACTAGCAGACCTAATGATGAATGGTGGAAAAGATGTGGAGTATTCTATTGCACGATTGGCTCAAATGGCGAGAGCTTCAGGTATTCATCTTATTGTAGCAACGCAAAGACCTTCAGTGGATGTTGTTACTGGACTTATTAAAGCCAATCTTCCTTCAAGACTTTCCTATAGAGTAGGGCAAAGAATTGATTCAAAAGTTATTTTAGATGCCTTAGGAGCAGATTCATTACTTGGAAAAGGGGATGCCCTCTTTACCCCTCCTGGTTCTAATGGTTTGGTTCGGATTCATGCTCCATGGAACTCTGAAGATGAAATTGAAGAGATTGTTGAATTTTTAAAAGAACAAAGAGCACCCGATTATGATGAGCGTTATTTGGTTAAAGATGATAGTGCTAATAAAGTAGGGCTTGGTCTACAAGGTGATTTAGATGAACTTTATGAAGATGCAAAACAGATTATTTTAAACGACCAAAAGACGTCTATTTCTTATTTGCAACGTAAGTTACAGATTGGTTATAACCGTTCAGCCAATATTATTGAACAGCTACAAGAGATGGGCGTGTTATCAGCACCGAACAATAAAGGTCAAAGAGAGATAATCCTTTAGTTCTGTAACACAATTACACAAAAAAATAACTAGGATATAAATACTCTTAGTTAAAGACATATTATAACTTCTATTAGTATAAAATGATTCAAATTCATTTTACCCAATAGGAGACATTAATGTCATTATTAGCAGAATATAAAGCACACACAGCCGAACGTGCTGAGTTAGGTGTACCACCATTAGTTCTTACAGCAGATCAAACTGCAGAACTTGTAGAGTTATTAAAAGCATCTCCAGTTGCAGATGCAGCGTATGCTATCGAACTTTTTGAAAACAAAATCCCAGCTGGTGTTGATGATGCAGCATATATTAAAGCAGCATTTTTAAATGATATTGTTAAGGGTGACGTAACTTGTTCTGAAATAGATGCAGTAAGAGCTACGGTACTTCTTGGAACCATGTTAGGTGGATTTAATGTTGCACCACTTGTTGATGCACTCTCTTCATCAGATTCAGCAGTTGCAGAGTCAGCAGCGACACAACTTAAAAACACACTTCTTGTTTACGATTCTTTCAATGATGTTAAAGCTCTTATGGATGCTGGTAATGCCTTGGCAAAAGAAGTAGTTGAGTCATGGGCAAATGCTGAGTGGTTCTATAACAAACCAGCAATGGAAAAAGAGATTACATTAACCGTATACAAAATTCCAGGTGAAACAAATACAGATGATTTATCTCCAGCATCTGAAGCATTTACAAGAGCAGATGTTCCATTACATGCGAACTCATTCCTAATTAATAGAATGGACAATCCATTAGATACAATGAAAGAACTTAAAACTAAAGGTAATCCATTAGTTTACGTTGGTGATGTTGTGGGTACAGGTTCGTCAAGAAAATCTGGTATTAACTCACTTCAATGGCATATGGGTGAAGACATTCCTTATATTCCAGGTAAAAGAACTGGTGGTGTTGTTATTGGTGATATTATTGCACCAATTTTCTTCAACACAGCAGAAGATGGTGGATGTATTCCTATTCAAGCACCAACGGCAAATCTTAACACAGGTGACGTAATTGTACTTAAGCCTTTTGATGGTGTAATCGAAATTGATGGTAAAGTTGTTTCTGAATTTGACATTGAGCCAAACACACTTCCAGACGAAATGAGAGCTGGTGGACGTGTACCACTTATCATTGGTAAAGGTCTTACTGTAAAAGCTAGAGAAGCACTGGGTATGGATGCTGGAGATATCTTCATGACGCCTGCACTTCCAGAAGATAACGGTAAAGGATTTACACTTGCACAGAAAATGGTTGGTAAAGCTTCTGGTATGGAAGGTGTTAAACCAGGTGTTTACTCTGAACCAGTATGTACAACAGTTGGTTCTCAAGATACAACAGGTGCGATGACAAGAGATGAAGTAAAAGATTTAGCTGCACTTAACTTTGGTGCTGATTTCGTACTTCAATCATTCTGTCATACATCTGCTTACCCAAAACCAGCAGATATCAAACTACAGCACACACTACCAGACTTTATGACAGATAGAAAAGGATTTACACTTAGACCAGGTGATGGTGTTATTCACTCATGGTTAAATAGAATGTGTCTTCCAGATACTGTTGGTACAGGTGCCGATTCCCACACAAGATTCCCAATAGGTATCTCTTTCCCTGCTGGTTCTGGTCTTGTTGCATTTGCAGCTGTTACAGGTGCTATGCCACTTACTATGCCAGAGTCAGTAATGGTACGTTTCTCAGGTGAAATGCAACCAGGTATTACCCTTAGAGATATGGTCAATGCTATTCCTCACCAAGCAATTAAAGATGGTCTTTTAACTGTTGAAAAAGCTGGTAAGAAAAATATTTTTGCTGGACGTATTTTAGAGATTGAAGGTCTTGAGCAACTTAAAGCTGAACAAGCATTTGAACTTTCTGATGCTTCTGCTGAGCGTTCGGCTGCTGCTTGTGTTGTTAATCTTGACAAAGAACCAATTATTGAGTATTTAGAGTCAAACATTGCACTTATTGAAGAGTTAATTGCTCAAGGTTACGAAGACAGAGCAACACTTGAAAGAAGAGCTCAAAAAATGAGAGACTGGGTTGCTAATCCTGTACTTCTTCAAGCTGATGCTGATGCTGAATATGCTGCTGTTATTGAAATTAACATGTCAGAAATTACTGAGCCAATCGTAGCTTGTCCTAACGATCCAGATGATGTTAAAACTTTAACTGAAGTTGCAGAAGCTGGTTTAAGAGTTGAGATGGATGAGGTATTTATTGGTTCTTGTATGACGAACATTGGTCTATTTAGAGCAAATGCAGAAGTACTTAGAGGTGAAGGTGCAGTTGAAGCTAAGCTTTGGATTTGTCCTCCAACTAAAATGGATGAGAAGACATTACAAGAAGAGGGTTACTACTCTGTATTTGGAATGGCAGGGGCGAGAATTGAGCCTCCAGGATGTTCTTTATGTATGGGTAACCAAGCCTCTGTTAAGCAGAACGCATGGGTATTCTCAACATCTACAAGAAACTTCGACAACAGACTTGGTAAAGGTTCACAAGTATATCTTGGTTCTGCAGAGCTTGCTGCTGTTGTTGCACTTAAAGGTAGACTTCCATCTGCTGCTGAGTACCACGAAATTGTACAAGATAAAATCAAGCCAGAGATGACTGATGAAATCTACAAATACTTAAACTTCAACAAAGTTTCTAAAGAAGAACTTGTTGCTATGGTTGAGTAGTCTTAGACTACTATTTAAAGATAGGGCTTTTAGCCCTATCTTGATAAAACTCTTTTTTATAACCTCTCCCCTTTAATTTCTTACTACACATTTTAAAAATCTAAACTTGACAAAATAGACTTAATAATATATCATTATGTATATACCAAAATAGATTAAAAGGATTTATTATGACAGTATCGTTAAAAAAGTGGGGTAATTCTCTCGCTCTACGTATCCCTAAAGATATGGCAAACAGCCTTGATATAGATAATAATTCTTTAATGGAATTAGATATAAATGATGGGGTTTTAACGCTTAGACCTAAAAAAAATAATTTGTTAGAGACATTAGTTTCACAAATAAATAATGAAAACCTACATAAAGAGATAGATACAGGTAAGAGTGTTGGTAATGAAGAGTGGTAATTATGTACCTGATAGAGGTGATATAGTCTGGATAAACTTTACGCCACAAGCAGGACATGAGCAAAGAGGCAAACGACCAGCTTTAATTCTTTCACCTAAAATCTATAATGAAAAAACCTCTTTGTGTATCTGCCTTCTTATTACCTCAAAAGTTAAAGGTTATCCTTTTGAAGTAGCACTGCCTAATGACTTGGAAATTCAAGGAGTTATTTTATCTGACCAAATTAAAAACTTGGATTTTTCAGTACGAGATATTAGTTTTGTTTGTAAGGTAGATAAGAGTGTAATTGAAAATGTTCAGAGGAATGTTTTGGCTTTGCTTGGCTAAAGAATTAAATCAAAAAAGAAGAAATAAGTCCAATAGCTCCACCAAAAATACCACCCCAGACAACTAACCAGCCTAAATGGGTATGAATGAGTTCATGTACCAGTTCATTAACCATTTTAGGAGTTAAATCATTTAATCGATTTGTAATAAGTTCATCTACCGTTTTTAGAATATCATCATTGAGTGAAGAAGTTGCTAGATGGTGGTCTATCTGTGCTTTGAAGGTCTCTGAACTAACGATGCCTTTTACAGCTGATTTTAATTTTTTAGCAAAAGGTTCTCTAAGCCCATCGAGTGCTTTTTCTCCACCGAACATAGTTAACATATCTCCAAGTTTTGATTCCATGACACTTTGTTTTAGTGCATTGAATGCAGGGGAGAAGTCGGCATTTTCTACCAAAGGAGCAAGGTCAATTTTTTTTTCTTCACTTTGAAAGAAAGCTGTGAGTTGCTCTTTGTTGAAAAATTGTTTCATAATCATTGCTTTAATAGAAGCTTTGAAGTTTTCAAAATTTTCTTCGATGACTCCAGACCCATAAAGAAAAGGCACTTTGTTAAAGAGCATATAAATAGCTACTTGATTTGTAATAGCTCCTGAAAAAGCAAAAAGTCCTGTGTAAAGAATGGGTTTGGCTATGGGTTCTGCAACGGTAAGCCCAATACCTATGAGTGAAATAGAAAGCACATCCGTTATGGTGGCTTTAGATACATTGTTAAAAAGTGCCATTAAAGTTCCAAAATCTTTTCTTTGAGTTTGTTTACGCTATGAATAGCATCTTCATAGTCTGAAAAGCCCCAGTTTATCATGATGTAATCCATTTTTAAGGTATTTGCTGCCATGAGGTCACGTTCACTGTCACCCACAAAAATAGCATCTTTAGCTTCTAGTTCTAAATCTTCCAAGTTTTTTTCTAACATATCAGGTGCTGGTTTACCTCTACCAACATCATCATAACAAGCGATACTTGAAAAGTAGTCGACTATCTTTAAATGGCTTAAGGATTCTAAGGTTGAACCTCTATAAGCATTTGTAGCAATGGCAAGTTTGTAACCGTTGGCTATTAACTCTTTAAGAAATACCTTTATTCCTTTATAGAGCTGAAGTTCTTTTTCATGGTTGTCGGTATAGTATTCTGAAAACCATTGTTCATGTTCTGAATTAAATGCTTCGACTTCATAGAAAAAGAGAGCAGGGTTTAGATTAGGTTCATTGACCTTGGTTAAAATCAATTCTGATTCTAAGGCTTCTAGTTTAAGCTTCGATCGTACATAATTAATAGCATTTGCAATGGTAAGTGAACTGTCAACTAAAGTTCCATCCATATCAAAGATAATAAGTTTTTTATTTGTAGACATTAGTTTAGTGTTCCAATATTTTCTGTAAATTTAACTTTTTGATTAATTTCAAGGCTAGGAGTATAAACACCTTCTTGGCTAAATAGTAAAATTGTTGAACCCATTTCAAACCAACCAAAGAGTTCACCTTTTTCTAATGTTAAGTTCTCATAAGTGTAATGTTGTGGCTCTTTAATTTTTGAGTTGGTATTAATGTTTTCTTCAAAAGTTACTACCATTTTCCCAACATTTAATGCACCCACAAGTACCATGACAAAGACATTGTTTTTTTGGTCTCTACACTCTATAATTACCCGTTCATTTTCAATAAAAAGGTTTTTTTTGTTACGTAATAAAGGGAAGTTGACAGGGTAAAGTTTACCTGGAATATGTGTTAGTGATTTTATATCTAATGTATCAGGCGTGTGGTAACGGTGGTAATCTTTTGGTGAAAGATAGAGGTTTACAAATTCTCCTCCTTCAACAGCTTGAGTAGCTTCTTGATGGTATGAACCAAAAAGCTCATTAATATTATATTCCATACCTTTGATTTGGTAAGCTTTTCCCTCGATAATTTTACCAAAGTCTGTGACCAAGGCATCTACAGGTGAAATCATAATCTTTTCATCGTTACTAATTTCTTTTTTATTTATAAATGAACGGGTAAAGAGTTTATTGAGTGTAGGGTAGTTCGCTGGATCGTCAAACTCTGTCATGTCTAAGCCCATAAGTTTTACATAAGATTTGTTCACAAACTTTTGTATAGGTTTTGAAAAAGGTTTTGAGGCAAACTTACCAAAAGCACTGGAGAGGAGAGAGGAGTAGTGTTTTTTCATTGAAATTATTCTTTCTTTATTTAATTAATGACATTATATCAATATTAGCACAAAAAAAATTTAATGAATTTTTCTAAAGGCTTTCTCATTTTTTCGGAAAACGCTATAATGACGTAAAAACTGGAAAATTTTAAATGAAACAACTATTTATATTATTTATACTTTTTAATACTTCAAGTTTATTGGCTGACATTGTGGATATTAAAGCAAATCATTTTTATGCCAATGATATTAATGATGAAGCTTATTTTGAAGGTAATGCCAAAATTAAACAAGGTTCTAATGAATTTAATGCTTCCAAAATTACGGTTTTTTTTAATGAAAAGAGAAAAGCTAAAAAGTACATTGCTACAGGTAATGTGAAGTTTGATTTGACAGAAAAAAAGATTCATTATGTTGGTCAAACTGCTTCAGTAACTTATTCACCTGAAAATTCAAAATATCTGTTTGTGGGCGATGTTATATTAAAAGACTTAACCAATAATCGTGTTATTAAAGCAGAATCCATTTCATTGGATTTGAAAACAGGTTTAGCAGACATTAAGGGTAAGAAGAAAAAGCCTGTACATTTTAGATTTGAAATAGAGGATAGAAAATAATGGCAACACCCAGACTTGTTGATGCAAACTTTATGAAATCAGCTCAAGCATTAGGAGACTCTGTAGAAGATACGGTTTCTGAAGTTGTATTTTTAGGACGTTCTAATGTGGGAAAGAGTTCTACGATTAATGGTTTAACTTCACGTAAAAATTTAGCAAAATCTTCAGCAACACCAGGAAAGACACAACTTATAAACTTTTTTGATATTCGTTATATTTATGATGAAAAGGATTGGAATATTCGTTTTGTAGATTTACCTGGTTTTGGATATGCAAAAGTTTCTAAAGACCTAAAAGGGGTGTGGCAGAAAAACTTGGTTGAATTTATAAAACATCGGGTCTCTATTCGTGTGTTTATTCATTTACGTGATGCACGTCATCCGAATGCTCAAATAGATAAGGGTGTCAATGAATATGTTAAGAATTTTATTCGTGGAGATCAACTCTATTTAGATGTATTTACAAAAGTAGATAAACTCAACATGAAAGAAAAAACAGCCTTGAAAAAAGCTTTTCCTGGTTGTATTATCATCTCGAACTCGAAGCGTAATGGCTATGATAGAATTCATCAAAAAATTTTTGAACATATTTTTGGAATTGAAGAATGGTCAAATTAGTTAAAGCAACCCTCTTAGATATCCCTAGTATGCAAGGTATGGTTGAACAAGAAGTTAAAGATGGTATTATCTTAGAACGTAATGAAGATGAGGTATCAACCAATATACGTTCTTATGTTTTGGCTAAAAAAGGTGATGAACTGGTAGGTTATGCTGCTTTGCATATTCATTCACCTCGTTTAGCTGAGATTCGTTCTTTGATTGTTTCAGAAGGACATAGAGGTGAAAAAGTAGGTGAAAAAATAGTTCTTTTTGCTTTAGAAGAAGCACGAACCTTGCATGTTGGTGAAGAGGTATTAGTATTGACTTATTTACCAGAGTTTTTTAAGAAAATGAATTTTATTGAGATAGCTAAAGAGACAATTCCAGAGCATAAAATATGGACAGACTGTATAAAGTGTATTCATTTCCCAATTTGTAACGAAATTTCATTAGTATATAAATTAGCCAATTAGGAGGAAGAGTGAATAGGTTTGATAGCTTTGAAGAGGAAGGGTTAAGTACGCCTCAAAAGATATTACTTGTTCTTTTTGTTATTATTTATCCACTCTTTGTTTCTATGCATACCATGTTGCCACCTCTTATAGGCTTGGTGGGGTATGTGTTAATTATTGCTATAGAAAAAGAACAAGTTTATGCTTTTGCACCTCTTTTTTATCTATTAAACTTAGATTTAAACTTAAGCCTTCCTCTACTGCTTTCTACTTTTATAATTATGCTTATTTATTTCTTTATCTATATGCCATTAAAACGTTTGGTGAGATGTAAGGTTTGTTTACTCTTTGCAACGATTACGATTATAGATGTTTTGTATTATATATTTTTATTTATTTATGACTTTATTTTTAATGTTAATACTGTTTTGGCTGACATGCTTTTAATTTATTACATTATGATTGATATTTTATTAGGAGTGTTACTGTGAGATTTTCCATTATCATTACTCTTTTTGTATTTTTTTGGGTTATGTTAATTTCAAGAATTTATCAAATTTCCATTAAATCTAATTATTATTATGAAAATCTTGCTCAAATGAATATTGAACGTAAGTATTTTATTAAACCTGTACGTGGCGAGATTTTGGATAGAAATCGTAAGTTGTTAGCTGTTAATGATATTGGTTTTTCGATTAAAATTGCACCACATTTGACAAAATATGATAAAGAACAGAAAAGAAGAGTTGCAAATGATAAACTTATCAAACTTATTACAGGCATCGTCAAAGAGTTTCCTGATCTAAATCAAACAAAACTTATTAAAAAATATATTAAGAAAGATTCATCTTATAATCATAGGTATATTCCTGTGGTTGATTTTATTGGTTATGATGAAATGATTGGAGCATATCCCAAATTAACCATTAATAAATCACTAAAAATAGAATCTGAAACAAAAAGGTCTTATCCTGCTGGATCTATGGCTACACATATTGTAGGTTATGTGGGTCGTTCCAATTTAAAAGAGAATGAAAAAGACCCAGTCGTAGAAAAAGTAGGAGTTATTGGGAAAACAGGACTTGAGCGAGAATACAATCAAGTGCTACAAGGAGAACTAGGTTATCGTTTGGTTAAGGTTTCAGCTAGAAATAAAGAGGTAGCAGAGTTAGAAAAAGTAGAACCTAAAGATGATCAAAACTTGGTACTTAATATTGATTTAAAATTGCAAAAAAGAATTAATGAGCTTTTTGTGGGTCAAGCAGGTATTGCTGTGGTTATGGGCGTAGATGGTGATATTATTGCTGGGGTTTCTTATCCTTCTTATGATCCTAACTTGTTTGTTGGTGGAATCTCTTCTAAAGCTTGGAAAGAGTTGATTACGGATTTAGACCATCCTTTTACTAATAAGATTGTTGGAGGAGCTTATCCTCCTGGTTCAGCGATTAAAATGGGAATGGCATTGGCATTTTCAAAAGCTGGTACAGGGGTGGAAAACCCAGAGTATTGTAAAGGGTACATTACTTTAGGAAAGAGTAAACATAAATTTAGATGTTGGTCACGTTATGGTCATGGAACAGTAGGGTTAAGAAAAGCAATACGAGAGAGTTGTGATGTTTATTTTTATAATAAAGCCCTTCAAACGGGCATTAATTCAATGGCAAAATCTTTAAGAGAAATGGGTTTAGGCGTAAAAACAGGGGTTGATTTACCTCGTGAACGTTCAGGGATTGTACCAGATAAAGCATGGAAAAGAAAACGTTTTAAGCAGGGGTGGTATAGAGGAGAGACAGTTATCTCTTCTATTGGACAAGGATATAATTTAGCAACCCCTTTACAAGTAGCAAGGTATACAGCATTTTTAGCAACGGAGCGTTTACCAACACCACATTTTGTAGATGTTATTGCTGGAAGAAAGGTTAAAAAAGAGTATAAAACGTTTGAAGTCAATAAGCAGCATTTGAATACCATACGTTTAGGAATGTATGATGTTTGTAATTCTCCAAGAGGAACGGCTAAGCGTACCATGTCAAAATTACCGATTGTGGTAGCAGGAAAAACTGGAACTTCTCAGGTTGTTTCTATTCCACAAGGTGAAAAAGTAAGAATGAAAGAGTCTCAATTAGATTATTACAGTCGTTCTCATGCTTGGTTAACAACCTATGCTCCTTATGAAAATCCTAAGTATGTGGTAACCGTATTGGTAGAGCATGGTGGACATGGTGGTTCTACAGCAGGACCTATTGCAGCAGAGATATATAAGTGGATGGCAAATGAGGGTTACTTTGGGGATGAGTTTAAAGGAAAAATCAAACTTAAAGATTTAACAAAAGTTAAAAAAGGTAGAGGTCATGGACATTAGTCTGGGTTTTTACCCCTTTTTTAGCCATATTTAGTTAGAATCGCCCATAAAATTACAAGACGATTGGAGCAAAGATTCATGGAAATGAACGGTGCACAAATGGTTTGTGAAGCACTGGTAGCCGAGGGTGTAAAGACCGTATTTGGTTACCCAGGTGGTGCTATTATGAACGTATACGACGCAATATATAAACAAGATGGCTTTGAACATATTTTAAATAGACATGAACAAGCTTCTGTCCATGCAGCAGATGGCTATGCAAGAACCACTGGTGAAGTAGGGGTAGCGATGGTAACTTCTGGACCGGGGTTTACCAATGCTGTAACAGGCTTAGCAACGGCTTATATGGATTCAATTCCTTTGGTTGTTATTTCTGGACAAGTTCCTCAAATGCTATTGGGTACAGATGGTTTTCAAGAGATTGATGCTGTAGGTATTTCAAGACCTTGTACGAAGCATAATTATTTGGTTCGTAACATCGCTGATTTACCTCGTATTTTAAAAGAAGCATTTCATATTGCACGTACAGGAAGACCTGGACCAGTTCTTGTTGATATTCCAAAAGATATTACAGCAGAAATGGGTGATTTCGTTTATCCTGATACGGTAAACCTGCCTAGTTATATGACAGTTGTACCTAAAGTAAAAGAAGAAGAGGTTCAGGCAGCTGTTGAAGCAATTTTGAAAGCTAAGAAACCTTTACTGTATATTGGTGGGGGAGCAGTGCTTTCAAATGCAAGTGAGGAAATTCGTACTTTGGCTGAATTGAGTCAAATACCTACAGTTGAGACCTTGATGGCATTGGGGGTAATGGGTGCAAAGAATCCATTACGTTTAGGGATGCTTGGAATGCATGGTAACTATGCATCTAATATGGCAATGTCAGAAACAGATTTGATTATTTCTTTAGGGGCTAGATTTGATGATCGTGTAACAGGGAATCTAGCTGAATTTGGTAAATATGCAAAGATTATTCATGTAGATATTGATCCTGCAAATATTGGTAAATTGGTTACGGTAGATTATCCCATTGTTGGTGATGTGAAAGATGCTGTTGAAATGATGATTACGGGACTTACGGAACGTGTAAACTCAGAGCAATATAATGACTGGAGAGAAGTTTTAGCACGTTATGATGCACTTTATCCACAATCATTTGAAGACTCTGATGAGGTCATTAAGCCTCAATGGGTTATTGAGCGTTTAGGGGAACTTGTTGGAGAACAGGCCATTATTACTTCAGATGTTGGACAACATCAAATGTGGGCTGCACAACATTTTCCATTTGACCGACCAAGACAATGGATTAATTCAGGTGGGTTAGGAACAATGGGCTTTGGTTTACCAGCAGCTTTGGGAGCTAAGAAAGCATTTCCAGGTAAAACAGTGATTAATGTAACTGGTGATGGTTCAATTTTAATGAATGTTCAAGAGTTGGTAACAGCATCAGAATATAAGATTCCAGTGATTAATGTTATTTTAAATAATCAATTTTTAGGAATGGTACGTCAGTGGCAAACTTTCTTTTATGAAGATCGTTTTGCTGAAACAGATTTATCTTTTCAGCCAAACTACAAGGCATTGGCTGAAGCTTGTCATGGAATTGGTTATGATATCACAACCAAAGAAGAGTTTGATACTGCCTTAAAAGATGCCATTGAACAAGATAAAGTAGCTTTTTTAAATGTACAAGTGGCACGTTTTGAAGATGTTTTACCAATGGTACCTTCTAATGGAAGTTTAAATAACATGATGCTACCAAAAATTTCTAATCCAGAAAAAGGAGAAAAGTAATGCCTCAAACAAGAAGAGTAATATCAATTATTGTTGAAAATGAAAGTTCAGTACTGTCTCGTGTTTCTGGACTTTTTTCTGGTCGTGGTTATAATATTGGAACATTAACGGTTGCTCCTATTCCTAATAGTAAGCGTTCGCATATGACCATCACGACAAAGGGTGATGAGCAAACATTGAATCAAATCACAAAGCAACTAAATAAAATTGTGCCTGTTTATAAAGTAATTGAACATGATGAGATGGTGGAAAAAGAGATGGTATTGGTTAAATTTCCCTTAGCTGAAAGTTTAGCTGATATAGAAGTTTTATGTGAAGCATATAATGGAACTATCGTGAATGTTGGTGTTGATATGTGTATTGGTATGGTAGCTGATGAACCTTTGAGAGTAAGGCATTTTATTGAAGCTGTAGCACGTTTTAACCCTATTGAAATTGTTCGTGGTGGGGTTGTTGCCATAGAGCGATAGTTGAAAAAAGATGATATGGGAGAATGAAGCATGAAACTAAGTAAAATATCTGAAGCAATAGAAGTTAAGTATAAGGGTGCTGATATTGATATAAAAGGATTACATACCTTAGATGAAGCAGACCCTTCTCATATTTCTTTTTTTAATGATGAAAAATACATAGGACAATTAGTTACCACAAAAGCTGGAGCTGTATTGATTGCTTTGAAGTATGTAAACTTACTACCTAAAACAACTATTCCTCTTATTACAGATGAAGCTTATTTGAAACTGGCACTCGCATCAAAATTTTTCACACATCAAATTTCAACGAGTCATGAAGCACCTAATATGGGTTCGAATTGTACTATTGATACAAAAGTTAGTTTTGGAAGAGGGGTTTTTTTAGGAGACAATGTAACGATTATGGCTGGAACTTATGTGGGTGATAATGTGTGCATCGCTTCTAATACATTGATTTATCCAAATGTTACAATATATCATGACTCTATCATCGGCAGTGAGTGTATTATTCATGCTGGAACGGTTATTGGTTCCGATGGTTATGGATTTGCCCATACAAAACAAGGACATCATATTAAAATTTATCAAAATGGTAATGTAGTTATCGAAGATAATGTTGAAGTTGGTGCAAATTGTGTTGTGGACAGAGCCGTATTTGGATCTACCTATATTCGACAAGGTTCAAAACTCGATAACTTAGTTCAGATAGCCCATAATTGTGATATTGGAGAACATTCGCTTTTAGCAGGGCAGGTAGGTATGGCTGGTTCAACAACGACAGGAAGAAATATTGTAATGGGTGGTCAAAGTGGAACAGCAGGTCATTTACACTTAGAAGATTTTACAACCATTGCAGGAAAAGGTGGAGTAACAAAGTCTCTTAAAGGGGGTAAAACCTATGCAGGTTTCCCTGCAATTGATCATAAAGTTTGGTTGCGACTCCAAGCTAAATTAGCATTTTTAGTTAAGAAGAAATAGTACTATTGAGCATATTTATGTATATAGCCTTCTAGTACTTCTTCTGAAGTAACACCTATTTTTAAGACTTGCACTTTACCGTTTGCATCAATAACAACTAAAAAAGGAATAGCCCCAGCCCATTGTGAGTTATCAGCAACATATCTTACAACCAATCCAATATCATAGTTTGAAAAAGTGGTGTAATTGATTCCATTTTTATCTTTATAGGTATTAATAGGGTTTACCTCATTATTTTGGACTTCTATTGCCAGTACTTTTAATTTATTAGGGTATTTTTTTTGCAGTTTAATTAGACTTGGCATAATCTCTTTACAGGCTGCACATTTTAGACCAAAAAATTCAAGAAAAACAACTTTGCCCTCCATACCTTCAATTTTTATTTCATCGTTTTGTGCCATAACTTTATAAGTTGTACCATTGGTATCAGTCATTTCCATATTTTGGGCATGAAGTGCTATGTTTAGTATAGCGAGTAATAAAATAATAATCTTTTTCATTTATATCCTTCGTATAATAGATAACCAACCAAATGATAAAATAAGGTTGGTCAAACAATAACGACTCATAGTTTTCACAAAAGCTAATAGTAAACAAGTTTCTTTCCTTTTTGGACAATAGTACCAACAGAT
>CACVAX010000042.1 GCA_902727935.1 uncultured Sulfurovum sp.
ACATCGCTTATGTTAATCCCTTCTCTATGGCAATTTTGAGGAGTTTTACTATTAACCTTTATCAACTCTACTTTAATGCCCATAAGGGTGAAAAAATTATGAAATCTAAAGTCACCATGGCTGAAATCAAACGAACTTGCCATCATTTAGATGATTTTACCTCGGAAATCTTTGAAATTGAGGCTTAGGTCTCTTTTTTTCTGTTCTAAACTACCTTTTTTGTTTTTTTAGGTACTGTCTCTTTTGGTGGATAGTGAAATCTTAGGTGTTATCTTGGGAGTCATCGGATTTACCTATCAAAAATTGGCTTTTAACTAGCAGTTTGGGTTACAACTTGTTTGGTTTTGATTACTTATGGGTATATCTTCAAATTGAGATGCACGACTAATAATTTAAATTATTTTTTATAGGTTTTAAATGTTTTATTTATGGGCTTTTGTGTTATAGTTTTAAAGAGGAATAGATGATTCTATTTCTCTATTTAAAATAACGATGCCTTGGTATCAAATAGACATAAATGCTTACCGAGAAAACTTCATAACCATATTAAAAAAGGATACATCATGAAAACAATATCAAAATTCGTAGCAATTGGGACGATACTTATGTTATTTACCCTTACCTTAAGTGCAGAAGACTATTTTAGAATTAAGAACCGTTGGACGGGACAATATTTACATATCGAGCATAAAAAAGGACATGCTGAACTTGCAAGAAAAGTAGGTGGTTGGCACAGTGCACAGTGGACGAAAGAAAATTCAGGCAATGGTTATTTTAGAATTAAAAACCGTTGGACAGGGCAGTATTTACATATTGAACACAAAAAAGGACACTTAGAGCTTGGTAAAACAGTAGGTGACTGGTGGAGTGCTCAATGGAAAAAAGAAAATGTGGCAAAAGGTTACTTTAGAATCAGTAATAAATGGACCAAACAATACATGCACATTGAGGGAAAACTAGGACATGTACAACTCAATAAAACAGGACCTACTGGTGGATGGTGGAGTTCTCAGTGGAAATTTGAAAAAGTGAGAAAAGCAACACCCACTAACTATACTTTAAAATGTCTTGCTGGAGGGAATATGGGTTTACACTATTCTGCTGCGAGTAAAAAAGTAACCATTAATTTTTCAGCAGGGGCAACAGGTACAAGAGACGGTAATCTTCAAAGAGGTCAATGTAGTTGGGTTGATCGTAGATTAAGAGGGAATGAGCCTAAGAAAATTTGTCAATTAAATGTGAATGATGTTATTATGAAAGTCAGAGCTAATAGCTATGCTTCATCATCAAGAAAAGCACCTTATATTTCAAAAATCAAACAAGGTGGTACATTTTCTCTTAAAGTACATAATGATAATCGAGGTTGTATGGTTGTTGACAAAGTTTTAAGATAAATTAAATGCAAAAAACCATTTCTATTTTAGGTTGTGGTTGGGTAGGTCAAGCTCTCAAAAAAAAACTTGATACTACCTATACCGTTCATTGTCTTTCACGCAGTATGCAAGAGAATGAAAAAAATGATGTTTACAATTGTGATACCTTACTGATCGCTATTCCTCCAAGAGAAAATTATTTAGAAGTATTAACTAAAACCTTAGCCAAAATTAATCCAGAAACCCAAGTTATCTTTTTAAGTTCTACTTCGTTTTATGATGGAAAAACTTTGGTTGTACAAGGTGAAACTTTAATTCAAGAACTCCATAAAACAGTACTTATTTTAAGACTTTCAGGACTTATGGGCTACAAGCGAATAGCTGGAAGATATTCAGCTGGTAAAACAAAAGCACATGATGCAAGGGTGAACTATGTACATCGTGATGATGTGGTTCAGATTATTAAGCTTTGTATTGAAAGAGAAGAGAGGTCTAATATTTTTAATGTCACAGCACCGATGCATCCAAAACAGTCAGAAGTTTTTAGACAAAATGCCAAAAAATTTTCTTGGGAAGAGAGTTATTTTGAATCAGATAAAGTGTTAGGAAAGTTAGTCTCTTCAGAAAAGTTGGTAGCTTATTTTCAATATGAGTTTTTGAAACCAAATCCTTTGGAGTTTTGGACGTAAAAAATTAAAATAGAAGGAGCGTAAAGATGTTGAAAAAGTTATGGTTTCAAGTTGTGTTGGGTATGGTATTGGGGGTTTTGTTTGGACTCATTCTTTCACCTTCTGCCTTTGCATTAGTGCCTGAGGAGTTTGCTTGTGGTATGGCACCATGGGTTGCATTGGTGGGGAACATCTTTTTAGCACTAATTAAAATGGTGGTCGTTCCCTTGGTGATGAGTTCAATTATTTTGGGGATAACTTCAGCAGGAAGTACCTATGTACTTAAAAGCATTGGTTTACGCATTGCTCCTTATTTTGTCTTTACTACCGTGGTTGCTGTGACCATTGGGATGATTATCTCCTATCTTATTCAACCTGGTAATTTTGTCTCTTCTAGCATAGTTGAATCGGTTCATAATTCAGCTACAAGTATTCAAACACTTAAACCTATGGAGGAGATATCTATTCCTGATATGATTGTCTCGCTTATTCCTGTTAACACAGCACAAGCAGAACTGGATGGAAATATTTTAGCCTTTGTGATTTTGTCTATTTTTATTGGGGTGGCATTAATGAACATTAAAGAAGAAGATGCTAAACCTTTGATTGATTTAGCACGTTCGGTACAAGCTTTTTCCATGAAAATTATTGACTGGGCAATGAA
This sequence comes from uncultured Sulfurovum sp., assembly GCA_902727935.1. Taxonomy (GTDB): domain Bacteria; phylum Campylobacterota; class Campylobacteria; order Campylobacterales; family Sulfurovaceae; genus UBA1140. Next base: position 2,706 of record CACVAX010000042.1, read on the forward strand.
GATTGCACCCTATGCTGTTTTTGGACTTTTAGCAAACATTACCATTAAGATTGGGTTTGATGCCATCTCTTCAATGTCGGTTTATATGTTCACGGTCATTTTAGGATTGTTTATACTTTTGTGTTTCTACTTGTTAATTGTCTATCTTTTTTCAAACATCTCACCATGGATGTTTCTTTCGCACATTAAAGAAGTGCAACTCATGGCATTTTCGACATCGAGTTCAGCTGCTGTTATGCCTTTGTCGATTAAAACAGCTGAAGAAAAACTTAATGTCCCTAGTTCCATCTCGAAGTTTGTCATTCCTTTAGGGGCCACTGTTAACATGGATGGAACAGCCCTTTATCAAGTTTCTGCAGCCATTTTTTTAACTCAGCTTTTTGGGCTAGAGTTAAGTTTGGTTGAATTGGTCATCTTAGCCATTACCACGGTGGGTGCATCTATTGGAGCACCGAGTACACCAGGGGTAGGTATTGTCATTTTAGCAACCATTTTACAAGGTATTGGTGTGCCTGTTGAAGGAATAGCATTGATTTTGGGAGTGGATAGAATCTTGGACATGTGTCGTACCACTGTAAACGTGACAGGAGACTTAACAGCCACCTTGGTTATGCGAAAGTTAACCAGTTTTTCGAATACTTCAGAGAAAGCACAAGCCCGAATGTTGGGTTCTAATTAGAGCCTTAGATTAGTTTATATTTATAACTTTTAATTATGTTTATTATAATATAATGGAAAGTAATCAAATTAAAAATGGAGAATAATAATGAAGAAAATAATAATCTTAATGTTAGTAAGTTTGACATTCTTGACAGCTAATAATGATAATAATGAAAGTAATCGAAGTTGTGGTAGCATTGAAGTTAAGGGGTGTTTTGACTCAAATTTTATGTCAAAACTTTTAACCACGGTATGTGAAAAAGGAAAAATGGAGGCATGTTATAATTTAGGTCTAATGTACGCACAAGGAGAAGGCATCACCAAAAATAAAGCCAAAGCTATTGAACTTTTTCAAAAGGCATGTGATGGTGGCATTGAAGAGGGTTGTGAGAATTACAAAATATTAACCACTTGTGAAGAGTAAGTCTAAGGTATAAAATAGGAGATTAAAATGCAATATTTTTGGAGATTTTTAGGAACACTTGCTGTGTTAGTGGTCACATTGAATGCTGTGCCTCAAAAAGATGAGGTTATTTTGTATTATGGTAATGGATGTTCACACTGTGCTCATGTGGAAAGGGTACTTAAAGAGCATAATTTAGAAGATAAGTTTGTTAAAAAAGAGATTTATCAAAATCTAAGTAATGCTGAAGAGTTTAATACTGTGTGTGATGAACATAAGATTAAATTAATGGAACGTACCATTCCTCTTTTATACACCAAAGAGGGATGTTTTATTGGGGATGAAGCTATTTTAACCTACATCAATGGAATGAATAAAGTGCTAACAGATTTAAATAAATCTAAGACAAACAGTAGTAAGAGAGAAGAAGTGACTGAAGAGTACCCTTTGACCCTTCCTTTGTTGATTGGGGCAGCTATTGTGGATGCCATTAATCCTTGTGCTTTTGCTGTCTTATTGATTTTGATGACAACCATTCTTGCCACTCAAAACAGACGAAAAGCACTCTATACAGGTCTTGCTTTTTCTTTTGCAATTTTTGTTTCGTATCTTGCTATGGGGTTAGGACTTTATTCTGTGGTCACTCATTTTGAGACCACACATAAGTTTATGATAATCATTGGGGTGATTGCTATTTTATTGGGTATTTTTAATATTAAAGATTACTTTTGGTATGGAAAAGGTTTCCTCATGGAAGTACCTCTTTCATGGAGAACACGCTTAAAGTCACTCATTGGTTCGATTGTAAACCCTATAGGAGCTTTTTTTATTGGCATACTTATTAGCCTTTTTCTTTTACCTTGTACGAGTGGACCATACATTGTTATTACGAGTATGTTAGGACATAGTGAGACATTTATGAATGCTTTAATGTTACTGTTACTTTATAATTTTATTTTTATCTTACCGATGATACTCATTACCATTGGAGTGAGTTTTGGGATGGATGTTAATAAAGCTGAAGAGGTACGTCAACGAAATCTGCAACGGCTTCATTTAGCTGCAGGTACAATTATGTTACTCATGGGGATAGCAATATTGTTTTATTATATCTAGCATAAATTTTACTTCGAGTACAATATCGGTTATAGATCTTGTGTACTTAGTTTGTGATATGAATGTTAAAATAGAGAGGTAAGATAGTGTTAAACTCATTGCTAGAAGGTTTTCTTTTGGGCTTAGGAGCTGCTGTGCCTCTTGGTCCCATCAATATACTCATTATGAATCATGCACTCAAAAGTTATAAATCGGCTGTATGCATAGGTTTGGGGGCGATGAGTGCTGACATGATTTATTTGTTACTTATTTTATTAGGTGTCGCCACGGTTTTTAATAATGCTTTGTTTATGCTAGGATTAGGGCTTTTAGGAAGTTTTTTTTTAGCCTATATGGCATATTCTATTTTTAGTAGTCGTCATAATCATTTAGATAAAGTAGAACAAGTAGCTTCTGAAAAATCAGTTTCTATAAAAAGTCTTATGAAATACTATTTCCAAGGTTTAGTATTAACAGGACTTAACCCCTATACCATTGCTTTTTGGTTGAGCATTGCAGGTTATACGGTGAATCAAAATTTGAATCCTATTTTTACAGTTGTTGGTATGTTTTGTGCTATTTTACTTTGGATAATGCTCATGCCGTACTTTGTGCATAAATCAAAACATAAAATTTCTGCTAAAATTTCTTATTATATAAGTATGGGTTCTAGTGTAGTACTTGGCTTTTTTGCACTCTCTTTACTCATTAATTTATTTAAGGAAATTTTATGAAGTTATTAATATTTGGTATTATTTTTTCGACGGTGATGTATTTGTTAAATCTCTACATCATCAAACGATTTATCAATAAGTTACACATAGACCAGAAATATAAAAAGTATTTTAAAATTTTTTTAATTATTAATTTTATTGGGGTTCTGGGTTACATCTATGGACGTTACAATCCTGAGATACCAAATTGGTTATTTTTATTGCTTTCTTTACCCATTGGGATTATTTTTCTTACTTTTTCAATGGCTGTTATTTATGATGTCTTACAACTGTTTATAAGCAAAGTACCCATCCAAGAGAACCGAAGAGCATTTTTGAGAAAAGGGCTTGATTATGCGTCTATCGGAATAGCACTGGGTTTAAGTGGACGAGCTATGTATGAAGCGACTTATATCAAAATAGAAAAGGTGGATGTAAAGATTAAGAACCTTAAGCAATCTTATTCCATTGTACAGTTGAGTGATGTGCATATTGGAGGGATTATCGACCAGGTATCCATAAAAGAGATGGTGCAAAAAACAAATGCTCTTCATCCTGACTTGGTGGTTATCACAGGAGACTTGGTGGACATTGCATTAAAGTATGCATTAGCAGCCTTAAATGAACTAAAAGGTTTAAAAAGTACTTATGGAACCTATTTTATCGTAGGCAATCATGAATATTTACATGATTTTGAAGAAATTATTGTTGCTGTAAATGCATTGGGGATTAAGACTTTAGAAAATGAAAGTGTCTATATAGGAGAGCTAGGAAAAGGTTTTAATTTAGCAGGAGTCTACGACCACATCGGTTACCGACTAGAACATCATGAACCCAACTTAGAGAAAGCACTTGGTAGCTGTGATAAAGACTCTCCAACCATACTCTTAGCCCATCAGCCTTTATTTATAAAAGAAGTAACAACAGGTGTGGACTTAGTATTAAGTGGTCACACACATGGTGGACAGTTGTATCCCTTTAAAGCTTTGGTAAAAATAGTACAACCTTACCTTGCTGGACTTTACCAACATAATGATGTAACACAGATATACGTCAATAGAGGAACAGGCTTCTGGGGTCCACCGATGAGGTTAGGAGCTAGTAGTGAGATAACTTACATGAGGGTTTCCTGAGTGCTGTTATGATGGTTGACTGCAAAGCGACTACCTCTCCACCACCCGATACAACAGCTTTTTTAAAATTTTAAATAAAACTTTTTTCTCATTTTCATTTAAGACAGAAAAAAACTCATTGTCTTTGTGCATAATAAGTGCCAACGCTTCTTGCACAAGTTGTTCCCCTTTGGGTTCGATGTGAACGAGTTTACTTCTTTTGTCTGCATTGCACGAAGAGCGTGAGACATAGCCTTTACTTTCCAGCTTTTTCAGCAACTTTGTCATGCCTCCAGAGGAAAAAATGGTGGATTCATAAAGGTCAGTTGGGGTCAGTGTTTTGTTGTTAAAAAAAAGGGCTGCTAGAACATCCAGCTCCGAAGAAGTTAAGTTAAATTTTTCCAATAACAAAACAGAACCTTCATGAAAAAGTTGTTTATGTATCATGGTGACAGGCACACATAATCCTAACACTTTTCGTTCATCTTTAAAAACATTGTCATAAAAATTATCTAAGTTTTCTTTTCTCATGCAATTATTATAGCATAAGTAAAATTTAAAAATGTCTTGCTAGAAAGATAAGTTAAGTAAAAAGATGTTACCTTTCCAGCAAGATACTTAAAGGAGACATTTTGAAAAAAATTTACCTGCTACTTTTACTTCCTCTTTTTCTTTGGAGTGAAGGATTAAAAGATTTAATCCTCTATGCACAAACGCATAACCATCAGATTAAAGCCTTAGAATATGGTAGTCAAGCCAAAGAGAAATCTTTGGAGTCCACCCAAAGTGAATACCTTATGCCAACCATCAGCGTGGGAGGGTCATTACGTTCTCAAACACCTGCGAGTCCTTTTCAAGCACAAGAGACCGTTACAGGTTATGGGCAAATTGCCATTGACCTTTACGATGGGGGAAAACTCAGTGCTGAAATTTCGCAAAAAAAGAATGAACTCAAAGCCTCTCAGTTTGATGAAAGCTACAACAAAAAAGCATTGGCTGTTAGCATTGTGAATAACTTCTACAACATTAAAAATCAAGAAGCCCTACTACAAGCCCAATATGAAGAGCAAAAAGAGTTGGAAGCACAAATTAGTAGGGTTGAGACCTTTCACCGTGCCAGACTAGCAACCATTGACCAAGTAGATAAAATTAAATCGAGCTATGCTAATAATGCGTATCAAATTACAGCATCTAAGCAAAATATTTTTGAGCTAAAAAAATCACTTGGTTTAAAGTTGGGTCGAGAAGTTAATCAACTACAAAACTCCCGTATTGTAGAGCCTCAAGCCATTGATACCCAAGAAGAACTCAATGACAACATTAAGTCTTTGGATGCGACAGCCACAGCGTTAAGAGACACGGCTTCTTCACTAGACGCTGCCTACAAACCCCAAGTGCAACTCTCTGATACTTTTAGTCTGTATGAGTATTACCATGAAGACAGCAATCCACTTATTGAAAATGTAAACTATCAAAACAGCCTTATGTTGACGGTGAACATGCAACTTTTTGATAATGGTGCTGTTAAAAAACAGAAACAATCCTTGATGCGTCAACATCAAGCGATGCAATCACAAATAGACCAAGCCAAAGAGGAACAAAACAATAACCGAGCCATTGCCTTTAGCCAAATAGAGACAGCCAAAGAGAAAATTCACTCTGCCAATGTTGCTTTGGAAGCCACGCAAAGTGTCTACCAGATGATAGAGCAAAAGTTTGAAGCCAAAATAGTAGATAACATCACCTATCTTGATGCGTTGAGTCAAAAAACATCTGCAGCATCCCAATACCAAATAGCCCTTAACTCGTTAGAAGTGGCAAAAGCCAACTACTATTTTCAGTTAGGATTAAACATAGAGGAGTATATCAATGAATAAGTTACTCATGAGTTTCATGATTTTAAGTTTAAGTTTTTTAAGTGCCGAAGAGGTCTACGCTACCTTTACGGTAGAAGCTGAAAGAAGTGCCAATTTAGCCTTTTCAGCCAGTGGGATTGTCAATGATGTCAAAGTAGAGCTTGGATCTGTGGTTAAAAAAGGTCAAAAGTTAGTAAGCCTTGAAAACAGTGATGTTCGTAGCATGGTAGCCATTGCCAAAGCCAATCTTAGAACAGCCCAAGTCTCAGCGAACTATGCCCAAAAAGAGTACAAACGCCAGTCACAAGTCAAACACCTTTTAGATGCTTCTGCCTTTGATAAGTTTGCCCAAAACAGAGATGTGAACAATGCCACCGTATCACAACTTAAAGCTAACCTAAAGTACCAAGAAGTACTGCTTAAAAAGACCTCACTTTATGCTCCTTTTGATGGAATTATTTATGAAAAGTTAGTAGAAGTAGGCGATGTGGTGAGTGGACAGATGATTAGTACCATTTTAAAAATCCAATCGGCACACGATGTCAAACTCATTGTCTCTTTTGATGAAAAGTATTGGGACAAAGTCAAAAAAGGAGCGACTTTTAAATACACCCTAACAGGGAGTGACAAAAGCTATGAGGGAAAAATTTCTAAAATTTACCCAACCATTGAGAACAAAACCCATAAACTTAGAGCCGAAGTCAAAGCCAAAGACATCAAAGTCGGTCTCTTTGGTACGGGTACGATTGTAACGGAGTAAAGCATGTATAGATTCGCCATCAACCGACCCATAACCACCCTTATGGGCGTTCTTATGTTCATTGTTTTTGGGCTTATGTCTTACAAAACCATGCCTGTTAACCTTTTTCCCAATGTTGATTTTCCTGTGGTTAGCATTCAAACAGCCTACAATGGTGCAGATGCTTCAACTGTTGAAACCAAAGTTACCGATAAACTGGAAGAAGCCGTTAGTGGGATTGATGGAATAGACAAACTTATGTCAACCAGTTTTGAAGGTTTTTCAGTTGTGACCATTCAGTTTAAACTCTTTAAAGATTTAGACGAAGCCACCAATGATGTCCGTGACAAAATTGGGGGTGTGGTCTTACCCACCGAAGTAGAAAAGCCCATTGTCAAAAAAATGGGTGCTGGTGGAGGGGTGATTAACCTTTTTATTGCCACTAAAACAGGCGATACCATCTCCATGATGCGTTTGGCTGATGAGAAGATAAAGCCTCAACTCCAAAAAATTCAAGGGGTGGGAGAAGTTGATATTATCGGGTATCAAGACCGAGAGATTCGCATTTTTATTGACCCCTCTTTGCTTAACCAATACAACCTTACCCCAAGAGAGTTACAAAACAGCATTGCTTCACAAAATGTCAAACTGGGTGTGGGGAAAATCATTAGCAACAATCAAGAGATAATCTTAAAAACCAAAGCCGATGCGTCAAGTGTCGAAAGTTTAAAAAATATCATCATCAAAGAGGGGGTAAAACTCAAAGACGTTGCCACCGTCAAAGATGGTCTAAGCGATGCCAAAAGTTTCTCCTCTTACAATGGCAACCAAGGGGTCATGCTCGAAGTTAAAAAGATATCGGGAGAGAATGTTCTTAACATCATTAAAGGTGTTAAAGAGGTCATGCCCAAAATTGAACAACTCGCAGGAGATGGATATGAACTTCAACTCTTGCAAGACCAATCCGACAAGATTATGGTCAACATTGACAACGTCAGTCATGACCTTGTTTTGGGTTCTGTTTTAGCCATTGTTATTGTCTTTTTCTTTTTACGAAACATTACGGCTTCCATTGTCTCTGCATTGGCGATTCCCACCTCGATTATTGGGACGTTTGCCATTATTGATGCATTGGGTTATGACCTTAACAAACTAACCCTCATTGGACTCACCCTTGCGATTGGTATTTTTATTGATGATGCCATTGTCGTTATTGAAAACATTACCAAAAAAATGGAAGAGGGACTCCCCCCTTTTCAAGCCTCTTTTGAAGGAATTAGAGAGGTTGCCTTTTCCATTTTAGCCATTTCAGCCGTGCTTTTGGCTGTTTTTGTGCCTGTGGCATTTATGGATGGGATTGTAGGGATGTTCTTTAACTCCTTTGCTATGACGGTGGCTTCAGGGATTATCATCTCTTTTTTAGTGGCTGTTATGTTTATTCCCACGGTGGGAGCTAGGGTTTTAAGTGCCAAACAAAATTGGTTTTTTCATTTTACCGAACCCTTTTTTGTGGGTATGGACAAAGTTTATGTTGCCATTTTAAAACCCCTCATTCGCTTTAAAACACTCACCATTTTGGTCACAGTAGGACTGCTTGTTGCCTCTTTTTCCCTCAAAGTTGGAATGGAGTTTATCCCTATGGAAGACAACAGTGAGTTTCAAGTATTTATTAAAGCTCCTGTGGGAACAAACATCCAAGAGATGAAAAAAGAGGTTGCTCCTCTACTCAAAGCCATTCAAGAAGACAAACGGGTCGAATACTCCGTTCTCTCTATTGGGTATAACGATGCCAATGAGTTACACAAAGCAAAAATATACGCCAAGCTTACCCCTGTAGATGCTAGAAGAGGAGTCTCTCAAGAGAAAATTGTGCAACACTACCGAGAAGAATTTAAGACGGTTAAAAACATGGTCATTACCGTGGAAGATGTGCCTCCATTTGACACGGGAGCGAGTAATGCCCCTATCCAAGTGGTAGTAACAGGTGAAGATTTGAATGTGCTTGAAAAAGCCACCAGCCAACTCATGGCTAAAATGGAAACCATCAAAGGAGTGGTGAGTATTGACCGTGACTATGAGAGTGGAAAACCTGAAATTCAAATTAGTATCTTAAGAGAAAATGCCCAAAGAGTAGGCGTAAGTGCCAACGACATTGCGTCACTTTTAGCCTCGGCTTACTCCAGTGACCAAGCCATCTCTTACTATGAAGAGAATGGTCGTCAGTTTGACATTACCCTAAGGTTTAAAGATGAATACCGAAACTCTATTAATGACATTAAAAAACTTCAAATACGTAGTAACACAGGAGAGCTTGTCTCTTTAGAGAGTTTAATACACGTGGAACAAACCCAAGGGGTTGCCTCCATTAACCGATTTAACAGAGAACGAAAAATCATGGTCACCTCGGGGGTCTTTGGTGAGAGTTTAGATGCCGTGATGAAACAGATAGAAACGGACATCAAAGAGATACTCCCAGAAGGATATAGCTACCGATTTACAGGAGATGTTGAAAATATGAAAGACACAGGGGCTGCATTTGCAGCAGCCATTGTTTTGGCTGTTATTCTCATCTACCTTATCTTAGCAGCCCTCTATGAATCGTTGATTCAACCATTTATCATTATGGTCTCCATGCCCCTCTCCTTTACAGGAGTCATGGTTGCCTTGTCAGAAACGGGAAACAACTTTAGCCTTTTTGTCATGATTGGGATTATTTTACTCCTTGGAATGGTAGGGAAAAATGCCATTTTGGTAGTCGACTTTGCCAACCAAGCCGTAAAAGAGGGAAAAAGTGTCGATAAAGCCCTTTTAGAAGCTGGAGAAAAAAGATTACGCCCCATCCTCATGACCACCTTTGCCATGATAGGAGCGATGATTCCTCTAGCTTTTGGTGGAGGAGCAGGAAGTGAATCCAACGCCCCAATGGCCTTGGCAATTATTGGAGGATTAGTGAGTTCAACCATCTTAACACTCTTGGTTGTTCCTGCTATCTATAAATTTATGTATCCATTAGACAGATGGTTGCGTAAGTTTTATGAGAAGGGGGAAGTTTAGGGACTACTTCTTTAAATTAAACAACTCATAATGAGACCCTATACAAACAAATTTAAGGGTTTCATCCTCAATATACTAAATAACCAATAAATTTACATTAATATAAAATTCATAATTATTATTAAAAGTACTCTGAATCTTGTTTATATATTCTTTCTTTATCCTAAAAAGAAAGATTCAAAATCACTATCTGTACGAAGGATACGCTTTTCATCTACCCCATGTAATTCAGCCAACTCTATACTAGCATTTAAATTAAGAACTGAATTATTCATATCAAAATCAAATGCTATTTTCATAATACCACCTACATTTTCATACTCTTCAAGTATTTCATGAATAAGTTTTTGATAATGTACATCAAACCTAGCCATCGTATCGCTATATTCTTTATCTAAAACTTGTTTAATTTCATTACTCTTTTCAGAAAGATGCTTTGCACTAATATCCATAAATATTTTAGTTGCATACGTTCCAACCAATGCACCTATAATAGGGATAGGAATTAATACTTGTCCTGCTGTAGCCCCTAACCCTACAGCTCCACTATCTAAACATAATAACTGACCTTGGTCAATATACTCATTTTGGGATATCTCACCTTTTTTATAAGACTCAGCTAATTTTGCAATACCAAAAGATGCTGATACCATAGCACTAGCAATAGGAGCTCCAATATTAGTATTATTTGTTATACCATAAATAACTCCACCCTTTATAGCCCCTTTAGAAAAATCAACACCAACACTTTTCCAATCATCAGCAGAGAAAGTAGCAATAGACTTTCCCTCTTTCTTTTTTTGATATATATTGAGAACAACATTAGCTACCCCACCTAGAGCTGCAGCTATTCCAATTACTTTCAATGCTTCATCAAATGAAGGTTGATGTTCAACTTCAATGGATTCTCTATTGATTTTAGAATCATCATTAATAGTATTCTTCATATCTTTATGCTTAATTTCTATAACTTCTTGGTGTCCATCAATAGTATTATGAACAACACCCAATTGAACTTCATCATAATTAGAAATTGCTGGTTTAATTACATCTGTAAAATTTTGACCACTTTGTAATTCAATTTTTGAAATATTACTTTTTATTGCATTAATAGTGGATTGAGATAACCCTTCAATACTCTCTCCATTCAAAACTTTTTCTATCGTTATGTATTGATCTTTTGGAATATGATAAAAAGATCCATCACGACCAAAGTTCGCATATCTTTTCATGTGATCTAAAATACCATTATTAAGAGTCTGATTAATTCCATTATAAAATTTTGACTGTATATCTATACCATTAATTAGATAATCTTCTGGAGCCGTCCTTCCAACGCCTTCAAATGTTGCAACTTTAATTTTTCCTTCTAAAACATTTTGAGCATTAGTAATGTTTACTTCAAGACTTTCTGCTACTTCACCATGTTTAGTTAAATTACTACCTAAAATATTTTGAGGATTATTTACAAAGTCACGAACTTTATTAACCTCTTTTAGTGCTTCTGAAAAATTTAAATCTTGTTTTTGGAGTAAACTATCTTGATGCTTAAAATTTTCAAGCATACGACTATTCATCTCCTGCACTCTATCTTGATTAATAATATCAGTAACACCACCTATAGCTTGTTCTTGATAATAACTTTTTTTATTCAAAAAAATTATCTTTGAACATTTTTAACTAAAAGGTTAGAGAGAGAATTTACATTATTCATCAATGCCATAAGCTGATTTTTTTTATCTTGAGAAAAGTCACTGCAACTAGCACTAGACTCACCTGATTCCTGTAATATTTTCAACTGTTTTAAAACTCCACTACTGTGAGTATTAATCTCTAAATTCATACCATTAATATCTATTAATGAAGCCTTTAATACACCTATCTCTTTTCCTACTTCAACCTTAGCATTATTGGCTTCTTTTGCAAATTTCTCATTCTTTTGACGCATTAAATAACCTCCACCAACCAAAGAAACCAAACCAATACCCCATCCAACGGGTCCAGCTAAAGCTAAGAATAAAAGGGGACAGGCTACTTTAAAGATAACTACAGCTATAATCCATAAAAAATAAAAGAGAACCCATGCCAAGAATAGCAAGAGGAGAGAGAGTAGGAGGAATTTATCATATTATCAACCGAGGTAAGAATAAAAGGGGACAGGCTACTTTAAAGATAACTACAGCTATAATCCATAAAAAACAAAAGAGAACCCATGCCAAGAATAGCAAGAGGAGAGACCGTAGGAGGGATTTATCATATTATCAATAGAGGTAATATGAAGATGCAAGTGTTTGATGATGCAGAAGATTATGAATATTTTTTAGACTTGTTAGAGATAGCCACAAAAAGAGAAAAAGTAGAAATACACGCTTATTGCCTCATGCCAAACCATTTTCATTTGTTGCTTGCACCCAAAGAAGAAAAAAGCTTAAGTAGACTAATGCAATGGGTTATGACTTCCCATGTAAGGTATTATCATAAGAAAAATAAGACATCAGGACATATATGGCAAGGACGCTATAAAAGCTTTATGGTTGAAAAAGAGAGTTATTATTTAACACTCATTCGGTACATAGAAACCAATGCACGTAGAGCAAAATTAACGAAAAAAGCAGAAGATTGGAAATATGGTTCACTATATGAAAGAGTAGAAAAAAATAGAGAACTATTGAGTGAGCCATATATCGAACTTTATGATGAATGGGTAGAATATGTAAACCAAGCTTTGAGAGAGGGAGAGTTAGAAAACATACGTAACTCTGTAAACCGACAAGCACCACTTGGGCAAGAACAATGGCAAGTGGAAGTAGCTACTAAATATGGGATGTTGTCTACTTTAAGAAGACGTGGGAGACCTACTTTAGAGGATTAAAGTAGCCTGTCCCCTTTTTTCTTTTTTTTTGTACATTCTTTTGGCTCTATCATTTTACTTATTCCTCTCCTAATATTTGTTATGTTTAAGTGTCAGTAAAAGTTTATTTTACTCTACCATCTCTTTTATTTTTATTGCTTTTTCAAAGTGGTCTAACTTATTTGTTAATATCCACCATTGTGCAACTTCCATTAATAGTTCTGGGTCATCATTTTTGTTTGCAAAAAATGCATAAAATGATAATCCTACATTTGAGCCTTTTGTTTCAATCTTTTTATTGCAAACTTCAATAATTTTCTTTTTGAAAGATTCTCTCATTTTTTTCCTTTGATTCTGAAGATAACGACCGAAGCAATAGACAAGTTACCTATTTCATAGTTCGTAGATTTCTTTTTGTTATAACTAGATAATAGCTAATAAATGATAAGAAATTAACAGGGTAACTTGTTCTCTTTCGGTGTTTTGTTATCCGTCTGCCTAATTTGTCTTAATTTTTAATCCTGTATAAATCTTCATCTTCTTTTCTAAATTCCCAAATATGAGTAATAACTGCATCTAAAAATGTTTTATCATGACTAATTATAATCATAGTTCCATTATATTCTTTTAAGGCTAATTCAAGTGATATTATAGAATCTAAATCCATATGGTTAGTCGGTTCATCAAGAATAATCAATGAAGGACTTTGTAAAAGTCCCTTTGCTATCATTAATTTTCTTATCTCTCCGGGACTTGGTATAAAACTATCTTGCAATTTTATAGGGTCAGATGACAACTTTCTAATTATTGTATATATTTCACCTTTTATATCATTACCCAAACTGTTTATTCCATCAAAAAGTTTTTTACTTTCTTCCTCTGTAATCTCTTGTGGAATATATAAATATTCATCTTTTAAATCTTTTGTAGATAACATATGATTTATAAAACTACTTTTCCCTGAGCCATTTTCTCCAATAATTCCAATTTTATCATATTCATTGATTGAAAGTATTTGATATGATAATTTTTTAGTTTCTGATAATTTTAATATATTATTTTCAATAATAATAGGGAAAATATTTTTAGATTTTAAAGAATTAAACTCTATGCCTAATTTATATGTTTTATCAGTTTTTATTGTTTTTGCTAACAGTTGTTTTTGCTTTGATTGTAGTTTTGTTATTACTTGTCCATCATTTTTATCTTTACCCGTTAATTTAGCTAGATTAATTTTATTCTTACTATCACTATCATTTTGGTCTAAACTTTTTTTTGAAAATCGCTTTTTAGATTGACTAACTTTTTCTTGTTGTAATTGTATTGATTTTTTTAGTTTCTTTAATTCAATATTATGTTTTATTTGAGTTTTTTCTAAAAACTCTATATTTTTACGATATTCATCCATAGCATTTGAGAATGAAGTTTTATAAGCTAAAGCATCTCCATTTTTCAATATAACTGTTGATTGAGATAAACTATCTAATAGTTCTCTATCATGACTTACTAATATTCCAATACCTTTAAAAGTTTTAAGTGCATTTAATATAATCTTTCTTACTCCACGACAACAACAAGAAAAGATGCTAAAATAAGAGAAAAGTAAGAGAAAAAATGAAACATATAAAAGCAATAAAGTCAATATTAGAAGAATATTACCCATGGCATGAGGCAAGAGTGGAATTTATGGGAAACTTCATCT
>CACVAX010000043.1 GCA_902727935.1 uncultured Sulfurovum sp.
TCTCGATATTTTACATGATTCTTTTTTATATCTTCTAAATTAGCTTTCTCTGTTTCACTTATATTCTTTACTTTTTTCATTCTCTTATTTTAGCTTGTTTTGAATTTAATTTTGGGTAGGTACTTATATATCAATATACATAAAATTACAACTAAACCTATATTAGTTAATATCTTTTTCAAAAAAACAAGCTATTATCACCTAATTAACAAGGATCCGTCATGTTAAAAACGATAATATTTTTAGGATTAATACTTATGAGTACCCAAGCCAATCAATTGAAAAATGAAGAATCACCCTACCTACTGCAACATGCTAATAACCCTGTAAACTGGTATCCATGGGGAGAGGAAATTTTAGAAAAAGCAAAGAGAGAGAACAAAATTATTTTTCTTTCTATTGGGTATAGTACCTGTCATTGGTGTCATGTTATGGAACATGAGTCATTTGAAAATGAAGAGATAGCAACCATACTCAACAGAGACTTTATAAACATAAAAGTTGACCGTGAAGAGTACCCTAACATTGACAAGCATTACCAAAATGTCTACAAAGTGATGAACCAACGTGCTGGTGGTTGGCCTTTAACGGTGATTATGACACCAGAGGCTAAAGTCTTTTATACTGCTACCTATTTACCTCCAAAAGCAAAGTCTAAGTACAGAGGTTTAGATGAGATTTTACCAGACATGTATGACTTGTACCATAACCGAAAAGAACTTGCTACTACCATGACATATAACATTGAGAGGATTACTAACAAGAACGCTCTTTTAGAAGAAAATGCTTCTGTGAAGCTTGATGAAAACCTTTCTCATACTTTCATAGCTGAACTAACAAAAAACTATGATGCTAGATACAAAGGTATTGGTGTACAACCTAAATTTCCTAATGCCACAAGTTTTGACACACTTTTAGACATCTCTCGACTCACCCTAAACTTTGATGCAAAAACAATGGCAGACGATGCCTTAACAGCCATGGCACAAGGTGGAATTAACGACCAAATAGAAGGAGGATTCTACCGTTACTCAACCGATGAAGAGTGGCGAATACCTCATTTTGAAAAGATGCTCTATACCAATGCTGAACTCCTTGAAACTTACGCCAATGCTTATAAAATGAGTGGTAATAAACTGTTCAAACAAACCATGGAAGAGACCATAGAAAATATCTATGCTCGTTTTGAAAAAGATAATTTATTCTACTCTGCGTCAGACGCAGATACCGATGACAAAGAAGGAAAATACTTTGTTTTTAAATATGAAGAAATACTTAAAGCATTGGAGAAAGAAGGTATCTCTACCGAAGAAGCCAAAATAGCATTAGAGTATTTTGACATTACAGAAGAAGGTAACTTTGAAGATGAAACATCTAACCCACACATCACAAATGAACCAGCACCCCAAAACCTAAGTAAAATAAAAAAAATATTATTTAATATTAGACAAGAAAGAAGCTACCCTTTTGTAGACTATAAAGTTCAAACATCATGGAATGCACTATTTATTAACGGACTCTTTAAAGCTGGAGACCATGAAAAAGCATTAAAATCGTTAGAGGCACTGCTTGAAAAACTCTACCTCAAAGAGGAGCTTTACCACCAAATGATTATGGGTAAAACCCCTAAAGTCAAAGGATATTTAGAAGATTATGCATTTTTAATCGCTGCTCTTATCGAAGCCTATCAAGTAAAATTTGAGCCTAAATATTTGGACTTGGCTAAAAAACTAAATGCCCAAAGCATCCAAAAATTTTACAAAGAAAAACAGTGGCATCTCTCAGATGACAACTTTAAAGCCATAGCCAATTTAGAGGATTCTCCTTACCGTTCAGCCATGGCTGTGAGCATTGAAAACATTGTAAAACTGGCTCATCTAACTGATGATTATGAAGCTTATGAGATGGCTTCAAACATGCTAATACTTCATGCCAAAACCATTAACCAAGCACCAAATAGCACCCCATACGCTACCAATGTGGCACTCATGCTACAAAAGGGCGTGGTGATTATAAAAGCGAGTAAAGAAAACCTTATGGCTCATAAAAAAGAGATAGAGGAGCTCTATTACCCTTATGTCCTTAAAAAAGCTGTGAACGAAGATGATTATTCTGCTTGTACCATGCAGAAGTGTTTTTCTACTGATACTAAAATAGATAAAATTTTGGGGGATATTGAGGGGAGGAAGTTTTAGTAAATAGCAGAAGTTTTATACTTCTTCTACTTTGCCCTACTATTCATCTTTTATAATCCGATTTAATTAAGGTTTTAATGACTTTATTGATACAGCCATATTATGAATTAACATGGGGTTAAAATATAATTTTAAATTATTTCTTGCTTCTGTAATGGTTGTAATGTATTTTGGGTCAGACCCTTTTATTTTTCAATTAACTCCAAAAAATTATTTTCTAAACCCAAACTGCTAGTTAAAAAGAGAATAAAGAAGAAAGAGAGTAAAGTTCCATAAAAAAGCTTGGATGGTAAATTATGGAACAAAGAATGATAACAATATACTGCTTAATAGAAGAGTTTCTAAAAGGGACATTAGGAAAAGAAGAACATGCATTATCAGAGATAAGTGATAGTGAAGTATTGTTTTTAGGCTATTTAGCTGTATCTGATTTTAATGGTAATTATGCAAAAGCACATTATTATGGGATGGGAATGAAATGGGTGAATAAAATAGAGTATTCAAGATTTACAAGAAGGATTAATCAGCTAGAAAGGGAGATAGAACACTTTTTTCTCTTTTTAAGTGAGTTATTTAAAAAGCTAAATGGCTCACAAATCTATTCAGTAGATTCATTTCCAGTAGAAATATGTCAAATTCAAAGAGAAAAAAGGTCAAAACTTTGGCGAGATGTTAGCCTTAAAGGGTATAACGCATCAAAGAAGAAATACTTTTATGGATTTAAAGTACATATGGTAGTAACAACCAATCAAGAACCCGTTTCCTGTTATATATCAGAAGGTTCAATGCATGATACAACAGCCTCTTATAAATTTCTTCCAACTCTTCCTACCAATTCTATTGTTATTGGAGATAAGGGCTATATATCGGGAAAGTTAGAAAGTTTTTTAGCTAAATTTGGTATTGAACTCTCTGCACTAAAACGTAAAAATATGGAGCTTGACCCTAATCAAAAAAGTAAACGAAAAATCAGAAAAGGAGTAGAAACAGCCTTTTCTGTTATTACTGCTAAGTTTGGTAAAGTTATTAGAGCCACTTCTATTCGTGGCTTTTTAGTTAAGCTTAAATTGTTTATTTTGGCTTATAGTATTGATAGGTTTTTTAAACTCTCTAAAAAACATCAAAAATTGGCTTTTAACTAGCAGTTTGGGTTTTCTAATCGTATTCCAACTCTAAAACCTTGCTCTTTCGCTTTATAAAAAACATCTAAAGTATCTTCTCTTCTAAGCAATCCATTTTTATAGTTTAAAATTAATAAACCAATAAATCCAAAAATATTAATACCTAAGTTAGTAGCTATCTTTCGTCCTTTTTTCTCATCTATAATTAATGATAGCTCCATCTCTTTAGCTAAAACAATGGCTTCACATTCTCCTGCATCTAAACTTTTAGAAAGAAGCTTATAGAGCTTGTTGTCATTTATCTCTTTCACTATAAAATAATCTTCAGCTAAAACAATTTGTTCATCTATTACTATCTCTTCATAAACCTTTTGAGGTATATAGACTAAAGAGAAGATATTTTTTAAAACATCCAATCTACCAATATTTAAAAGTGTAATAATCGTCGTCGAATCACTAATAATCAGATTCACTTTAAAAAGCTCTCTATCCCTTTTAAATCTTCTTCTAGTTTATAATCTGTCACAGGTATATTATGTATTGACAAAAGCTTCATGGTTTTAGTTTTACTCAGTTTAAGAGATTTTGAAAGTTGTGAAAGTGAAATATTCCCTCTTTCAAATGCCATTAAAACCAAACTCTCTAAAAAACCATGTCGTAATATATCATCTTCAAATGAAGTAGCCACTCCAAGAGGTTTACCTCGTTTTGTAATCATGACAAACTCATTATTTTCTAATGATTTAGTAAAAATAGCTGGGTTTACTTGTAAATCTCTTATGCCTACTGTTTGCATTATCTTCTCCTTGTACTATTAATTATAAGTATATAGTAGCATATTCTAAGTATGATAATCTTTTTTAAAATAATACTAAAATAGTATAATGAATCAAAAAGCACGAAAAAAGATTTAATTAGATTTTATTTCTACATGGGCTTAGATTCCTTTATTTTTTGAAAAGAATAAAATTCTATCTATCAATCTAGGCACAAATTACTTTCAAGTTTTCCTAAAAACTCTATAGTTATTGGTGATAAAGGCTATATTTCACAAAAGTTAGAGCATTGTTTAGCTAAAGATGAGAGCTACCTCTATTTTGTTTAAAATAGCTATGTTTCCAACCTCTTCAACTTCTCAATAGCCTCATCCAACTCAACATCTTTTTTAGAAAAACAAAACCGTGCCAAATTAATGCCTTCGCTATCTTGATAAAAAGCTCTTGCAGGTACAGTAGCAATTCCTGTTTTTTCTAATAAAGTAAGTACTTTCTCTTTGTCATCAACTCCTTCAAGTTTAGAAATATCTGCCAATACATAGTAAGCACCTTTTACATACTCAGCTTTTAACCCAGCATCATTAAGGGCTTTTATGAACTTGTCACGTTTCTCTTGGTGTTCTATGGCTACATTGGTATAGTAAGACTTTGGTAGTTCATTAAGCCCTTTTAAAATTCCATGTTGAAGTGGTGCAGGAGGACAAACATAAACTAGGTCATTAAAGGCTGAAGCAGCATCAATAATTTCTACGTTGGTAATGGCATAGCCTAGTCGCCAACCTGTAATGGAGTAAATCTTTGAAAACCCAGAGATTACCACCGTTCGCTCTTTTAAACTCTCAAGGCTCAAGGCTGAAACGAACTCTAAACCATCATAAACAAAATGCTCATACATCTCATCTGAAAATAAAAAGAGGTCATTGTCATTGATGATGGGTGAAAGCGTTTCTAACTCATTTTTAGAATATACCTTTCCACTAGGATTTGAAGGGTTACAGATAAGAATGGCTTTCGTCTCTTTGGAAATGGCATTTTTAAGTTCATTAAAATCTATGTCATAGAGTGGTGGAGTGGTTCGGATATATTTTATTTTACAACCAATAGATTTTAGCGTTGCAACATGGTAACCATAGTACGGCTCAAATAAAATAACCTCATCCCCTTCGTTGAGTAATGACATGGCAGTCGCGTAAAAAGCTCCTGTAGCTCCAAGACTTACCAACACATTCTCAGCTTTAACACCTTGGTCATAAAAATCATTTTGTTTTTGTGCAATGGCTTCTCTTAACTTGTAATTACCATAAGCTGAGGTATAGGTATTTTTCCCAGCATCTATGCCTTCTTTTCCACCTTCTACCACAGGTAAAGGAACTTCAAGGTCACAAAGCCCTTGAGCCATATTGAGTCCTTTTTTTTCATTACATAAAATGGACATTGCTCTTATTTCAGATTGTGCGATATTTTGTGCGCGATTACTTAGTTTCATGGGTACTCTTTTGATTTATTTTTTAAAGTGGGGAAATTTTATGAAGGTACGTTGAGAAACGTACCCTACGGTTCTATAGAGCTTTAATCGCTTCTATAGTTGCTTCAAGTGAAGCCATGTCTGACACATTAAAATGTGGTTTCTTTGTTGCTTTTCTATTAAGACCTTTAAGTACAGCACCATGACCAAACTCAATGTAACAATCTACTTCATCATCAAAATTTGCCATAGACTGCTTATACTTAACTGGTTGCACAAGTTGTTGAGGAAGTAACGCAAGTGCTTCTTCTTTTGAACCGTAAGCATTTGCAGTAACATTTGAAATAACAGGAGCAATGAATGTATCTTTTATCATCTCATTTAACTTCACTGCAAGTGGAGCAACTGCTTCTTCTAATAGTGGACAATGTGAAGCCACAGACATGTCTAGTAACATGGCTCTTTTTGCTTTTGCTTCTTTTAAAATAGGTACTAAAACTTCTAGATCTTTTTTAATCCCAGCAATTACAATCTGACCATCAGAATTATAATTAACAGCCCACACTTTAAGTCCAGCTTCTCTTTGCTCTTCACAAATAGTTTCTATCACTTCGTCTGAAAGTCCTAAAGAAACCATCATCCCTACTTCTTGTTTTGAACAGGCATCAGCCATAAGTTTTCCACGTAAGTTTACTAACTCAACAGCATCAATGGCATCTAAAGCTCCAGCAGCTACCAATGCAGAAAACTCACCCAATGAATGTCCCATGGTAATGGTTGGTTTAATTGCTAGAGCATCGGTAAAAAGTTTATGGGCAATGGTAGCCACTAATAAAATAGCTGGTTGTGTAAACTCTGTTTGACCTAAGTTGTCATTTTCTTCAAAAAGAAGATTTTCAAAATCAATGCCTGTACGTTCACTTGCATCTGCTATCATCTGTTTAGCAACATCTGAATTTTCAAAAAAATCTTTTCCCATTCCCATTTTCTGAGAACCTTGTCCTGCAAATAAAAACGCACATTTAACTGACATACTAAACCCTTAAATTAAAATTTAGGTATTTTAGCCAAATGGTCATTATTTCATAATGAATAGTGCATATTTAGCATCAGTAGCATTAAAACCGAAGCCTACCAACTCTTGGGGAGCATGTTCATCACTTACCGATAATTTTACTTGATACATCATTTTCTTCATATCCATAATAAGTAAATGTTTAACCAACTCACCTATTTCAAGTGCTTTTTCATCTTTATTAACGGTAAAAATCAACTCTTTGGAAATTTCATCGACATAAAATGAAGCTACAGAAGCTTCACCAGCATAAATAAGATTCTTTTTATTTTGCTCATCTTCTGTCAGTAACATCCCTGCTACCGTATAGTTTACATTATTGTTGATACTCTCTCTAATATCCTCTATTAAATCAATGACTACTTTCACTTTGTCTCCTTTTTATCTACCTGTATAACTATAGAGAAGTGCTTTTTTTAACTTAGCAAAAACTTTCCATTTATCTTGAGGTCGTATGGCAAAACAGCCATGGCTACGCCCTCCTCCATTCACATATTTAGCAGGGTGAATAATAACATCTCTTCCCCCTTTTCGCGTAGGGTAACCTACTTTTTTGTTTGACCACTGTAAACCTTGGACAGAAAGGTATCGATAACGCTTCTTTTTTGTTTTTCCTACTTTTGTTCCTACCTTAAAAAAGCCATAAGGTGTCATTTTAGAGTTTCGTTTGTTACTTGAACGTTTTACTTTTCCACCAATGCCCCCAGAACGTTTACCATGTGCAATTTTATATCTGTGAACCGAGCCTTTATAGAGGTTAATAATATAAAGTCGTTTCTGTTTTGCAGATTTAGTATAATCGGCAATGGCTAGATATTTAGAAGAGAGTTTCTTTTTTTTGCGATTTTTCTTGTAGTAGTCAAAAGCCTTTTTCAAAGCCTTTTTATTGATGTTTGTCTTTTTATAGACCTTTTTGTAAGTATGATTAAGTCGCCAATTGCTCACTGGTTTTGCCAATAGTTCACTGGACAAATAACTTAATAGTAACAGTAATAATAATTTCTTCAAGTTTTCCCTTGTTTTAAAAAAATGTCGAATCATATTTAATTAAAACTAAAAAAAACATTAAATGTGAGCAATTATTTTACACTTTAATGTTATAATATGATTAATAATATCAAACATTGGAATTTTTTATGTACTTTAGAACTTTTTTCTTTTTACTCTTTATTGTCGCTAGTAGCGTCTTTTTTCTTGCATCATTACAAGCAGAACTAACACTCAATATTTGTGCTTCAATCTGTTATGATAAGTTCAGTATAAACTACATTCAACTAACTTCGATGCTCACAGCAGCCATTGCCCTTATATTGTTTTTAATTTCTAATTTTTATGCTCAAAAAATATTACTAAAAGAAAAAGAAAAAATAGCAAGTGATAGGCTCAATATAGAACAAATCCACGCTGAATTAGAAGCCTTAAAACACTAGTCAAAAAAATGATTTAAAAAGTCAAAATACTCTTTTGATTTAGAAATACTATTGTGTATTTGATTATGAATAACTTCTACTTGTACTTGCTTTTTTAGCATTGAGTTTGCCAAAGCATAACTGTGTTCATTAGGAATTATTTCATCATCCTCTACCATTAAAATTAAAACTTTTAAATGCTTAGCCGTTGATAAGTTTTCAACACTGTCAAACTTGTCTTTTAAAATTAGGTCTATGGGGTACATGGGGTATTTAGACTGTGCAACACTACGCACACTATCATAAGGCGTTACCAGTGCGACTTTTTTGACTTCACGTTTAGACGCCACATAAGAAGCAACACCTGAACCCAAACTTCTTCCTAACAAATAAAGTTCTTTATGTTCTGGTTTTAAAGTATCGTAGATGACTAAAGCATCTTGATACAGTCCTACTTCTGTCGGTTCACCTGTACTGCCACCATAGCCTCGGTAATTGACCAAATAAACCGTAAAATCAGATAAGTTATCAGCTCTTCTTTTAGCTGTGGAAAGTACCGATTCATTGTTCCCTCCAAAATAGAGAATGGCATTTTCTTTTCCTTCATTTAAAACAATAATACGAAGTGTTTCTCCTTCAGATTGAACAATTTTTTCTTGATAATCATGTGCTACCTGCTTCGAAGGTGAATAGAGTAAATCTCTTTGTAAGGCATAGAGTAAAAATCCTCCCATAAGATACAACATCAAAAGAGGTTTAGCCATTGCCCACAAAATTTTCTTCATCTAATTCTCACGTTTAATAAGCCATGAAAAGGTAAAACTAGCTGTGACAAATACACTAACAGCATAAACTGTCCAAATAATAGGAAATGAAATGGCTTTTAAGCCTTCTTCTCCTGCCACAACACTCACCATCCAAAGATTGGGTAAAATTACTATTGACAGTGTCAATATAAGTAAGGCTGCATTCATGGCTAAAACTATATTTTTCATCTATTCTCCTAAATTTTTACGCGAGATTCCATCGCTCTTGTGAGTGAAAGCACATCAATATTATCCAACTCAACTCCTGTAGGAACACCTTGGGCAATCTTAGAGTAACGAATCTCTTTATTTTCCAATTTATCTTCTATATAAAGTATCATGGTATCTGTCGCCAAAGAGGGAGGAAATGCAAAAATAATCTCCTCTATGCCTTTAACGGCTCGGCGTAAGTGATACTCATCTAAGTCACTTAACTCGCTTACAATATAATAGATACCTTTATATTGACCACTCTCTTCAATGCTAATAATATCTTTGGCAGACTGCACAATACAGAGTGTTGTGCTATCTCTGAACTCATCAGCACAAATAAAACAGAGTTCATCTTCACTCATATTATGACAGCGTTTACAGCGTCGAATACTCTTAACACCTTCTTCGATAGCATGGGCTAGTTTCATCCCCGAAAAACTATCTTCCATCACAATATTATATGCCATACGAATGGCCGATTTTTTACCAATACTTGGCAATTCTTGAAAAGCTGATACCAAATTTTCAAAGGCTTCAATTTTGTATTTTTTCATACTTAAACAGTATAATCAGACACTTTAGACGCTGTGGCAACGGATTTAATAAATTTTACCACTTCAAGGTGTGCTGGATGGATGGCATATTCTTCTAGTCCTGCTTGGTCTTCAAATGTTGAATATAAACTTAAATCCATAGCTCTGGTTTCTTCTGAAAAGTTAATGCCCACTTCCATGCTTTTAAGGCTGGGAATATGCTCTAAAAGTGCTTCAAGCATAACTTTTGTTTTTTCTAAATTTTCTTTTTTATTTTCATTTTTAAAGTCGAACATTACGATATGTTTCACCATTAAGTAGCTCCCAAGTTATAATTATTTTTATTCGCGATTATAGCTAAACTATGTTAGAATTCGCCCAATATTTATATAACACTTATTTGGAGTAATTAATGACAGAAATAGACTACTATGAAATTTTAGAAGTAAGCAGAAGCTGTAATGGTTCTGAACTCAAAAAATCATATCGTAAACTTGCCATGAAGTATCATCCAGACCGTAACCCTGATGACCAAGAAGCTGAAGAAAAATTTAAAGCTCTTTCAGAAGCGTACGAGGTACTCAAAGATGAAAAAAAACGTTCTATCTATGACCAATATGGCAAAGCTGGATTAGATGGTCGTGGTATGGGTGGAGGCTTCGGTGGAGGTCAAAATATGGACGATATCATGGACATGTTTAACTCCATGTTTGGAGGAGCAACAGGTGGCTTTGGTGGAAGGCAACAACGACGAGAATCCAATCAAAAATATAACCTCGATTTTGAAATGGAATTTCCTCTAAAATTTCATGAAGCCGTCTTTGGTTGTGACAAAGAAATTAACATCAAATACAAAGTTTCTTGTGATGACTGTGGTGGAACAGGTGCTGAAGATGGAAAACTAGAAACTTGTGACTACTGTAATGGTCAAGGTCAAGTGGTGATGAAACAAGGTTTTATGTCCTTTGCACAACCTTGTCCAAAATGTCATGGCGAAGGTCAAAAAATAGCTTCTTCTTGTGGTTCATGTTCAGGACGAGGTTACCATGAAGAGCCTGAAACCATTACCATTAACATTCCAGCAGGGGTTGACACTGGAAATCGTCTTAGAGCAGCAGGACATGGTAATCAGTCTAAAAGTGGTACACGTGGAGACCTTTACTTAACATTTAATGTTGAGCAAGATGAACACTTTGTACGTGATGGTAACAATGTTTATATTGAAGTACCTGTCTTCTTTACCCAAGCTGTTTTAGGACAAAGTATAACCATTCCTTGCCTTGATGGCGAATTAGAACTCGACTTAAAAGTGGGTACAAAAGACAAAGCACAATTCGCTTTTAGAGATGAAGGTATTGCTGATGTTCATGGTCATGGAAAAGGTCAACTTGTTGCCCAAGTAAAGATTGTTTATCCTAAAAAACTGAATGATGAACAAAAAGAACTGCTTGTCAAACTACAAGAGACTTTTGGTGTTGAAAGTAAACCTCATACTTCTAAATTTGACGCTACTTTTTCTAAAGTAACAGACTGGTTCAAAAGTAGAAAAGAGGATTAGTAAAATACTAATTATAACACTTTTTGATGTAAAATAATTTTATCTTCAGCAGCTTCAATATCTGCTGAACCTTTATGTTTATCATAAACGACAACGTATATTTCATCTTTAGGTTTTAAGTAATTTTTTTCACCAAATGGCGCATAAGCTGTTGCCCCAATAGAAATGAGTGCTTGGTTTGGATAATCACATATTTTTAACTGTTGGGCTATGTCTTCCAATGGACCAAAATCTTTCTGTTCATTAAGTTTTTCAATCAACCAATGTTCTAACTTTTTATAAAAATAACTATAGCCCAAAAGAGGGGCATCTACCCCATATTGATGAAGCTCTCCATCACGTTTTACAAAAGAACAAAGATTAAAGTTATCCATAACTCCCCCCTCTTCGAATTTATCTATGTTTATCCACTCTTTGGCAATACCTTTTGAATTAACTGACCACGATTTTTTTTCAGAAATCTTTTTTGCCCCCTCTTTCCGAATGGTACAATCATTAAATGCTGTAAATTTTTTTGCTATTAAACTTTGAACTTTAAATGCTTCATCATACGCAATATCGAATAATATAGCCACTTCAGGTTCTACTTGTGCCTTGGCTTCATAATTGGGTAAGGTGAGTAAATCATGACTTATCGGATATACCCCTAAAAACCCTTGTGAATGAGGCAAATAAAAAGGAAAAATTCCTTTGGGTGCATGAGCCTCTTTGGTCACAACATTTTCAAAATCTTTCAATTCACCTGCTTGTTCTAAGTGATGTGCAAAGTTTCCTGCAACACCCAAGCCTATTATCTCTTTTAACATATTTATTATCTCCTCTTATCCATTCTATTTGTCAACATAATATTAACAGATATAATTTAAATTATTATCAAAAGTTCATATTTTACTAAGAAAAGTTAAGATAAAATAAATTTTAACGCAAACTATAAAATAGGAGCTTCACCATGATTAAAAAAAAGTCTCTTCTTGTTAACCTACTTACCTTCATGCTACTACTTTCACCATTACAAGCACTTGAAGTAAACATACTAGAAGGTCTTCCTTATGTCGATATAAATGTAGATGGTAAGCCTGTACGTATTCAGCGAATCCAAGATACAAAACACAAAGTCACCAATTCATACTCAAAAACGTCAAGACCAGCTCCTCCCTTTTCAATTCAGCCTTTTCAACCCATAAAAGGTATTGAAACAGTGAGTGAATTAGATGTGATTGACTTTTTAAAAGATCAAGTTGCTGTCAACAAAGGCGTACTCCTTGATGCACGCATGCCAAAATGGAACAAAGCAGGAACAATTCCAGGTTCAACGAATATTCCTTTTTCTATTTTGACCTCGAAGAAAACGAACACTTATATTGAAAAAATATTTTCACTTTTGGGAGTAAAAAAAGAAAATAATGGTTGGGATTTTAGTAACGCACATAAGTTATTAATTTTTGATAATGGGCCATGGTGTCAACAGGGTGTACGTGCCATGCAGAACCTCTTAAAGCTAGGCTACCCAAAATCTAAAATGCTATACTATAGAGGTGGGATTCAATATTGGCAAATTTTAGGTTTAAGTACCATTAGTCCTAAATAAACCAACACATTCATAATATAAAGGAGAACAAATGTTAAATAAAGACCAATATAATCAAGAAGAATATAATGACTATTATCGGCAAGAAACTGAGGGAGCAGAACTAAGTGCTGGTTCAAAAGAGAAAGAAGGTGGACTAATGAGTAAGCTCATTGTGTTACTTATCATTTTAGCACTGGCAATCGCTGGATACTTTGGCTACAAAGCAATGAATGATTCTTCAACATCTAATGATATTGATACCTCTTTACAAGTATCAGCAGAGTCTTCTTTACCACAAAGTGTGCAAGAAGAGGTTCTAATAGAAGAACCTAACGATGCACAAAATGATACTTTAGTCTCGGAGGAAGAAACTAAAATTTCAGAAACTAAAGCTACAGAAACAGAAAAAATAGAAACGCCTTCAGAGACAAGCCAAGCAGAAGAAAAAATTGCTAAAGTTGTTGAGGTTCAAGAAGCCCAAGAAGCATCAACGCCTAGCCAAGAAGCTACAAATGTAAAGCGTTCTCTCACATCAGAAGTAGCAAAAGTAGTAGGTACACAAGGTGAAAAAATGTCTCCTGAAGAGATAGCTGTAGTTGTGGCTGCCGTAATGCAACAAATGAATCAACAAAAAGGTTCAACTACAGCTACGGAAGCAACTGCTGTTAAAAAAGATGTTGACTTAATGAATGAACTCTCAAGCTCTGAAGTTGACTCTGTATCAACAGACTTAGTCAAAGAGTTAGAAGGTGCTAATGTTAGTGAAAATACCCAAGTTAATAATGATAACAAACAAATGGATGTTTACAACAAAGTGAATGTACAAAACAGTGCAGGTGCTGATACACTTAGCCAACTTTCTGATGAAATTAATGCTGTTATTGATGAAGGTGTAGGAGGAGATAAAGCTTCAAACTACACTAAGGCACTCAAAAATGAAGTCAGTGTTCGTAAGAATGAAATGAGAATTATTGTGGTAGGTAAAGGTGATACTTTAGGTAAAATAGCAAAAAGAGCTTATGGAAATGTAATGGAATACAAAAAAATCTATAGAGCAAATCCAGAGCTAACCAGACCAGATCGTATTTATGTAGGACAGAAGCTACGTATTCCTAACTAAGATAAGTCGTTCCTCTAAAAGGTTCACTTACTTCAGCTAAATGAATCTTTTTGAACATGCATTACTATTCAAAACAAAGGTTAATCCTATGAACAAACTATTACTATTACCTCTACTCACTTCGTTTCTTTTGGCTGAAAATGCTGATGTAACGGTAAAAATTACCAAAGATATTTCACATATCTACACCACCGACTCTGGAAAAAAAGTCAAGGTCGAAAGAATTCAAGACACCAATAACAGACTCACCGATGACTACACCAAAACATCACGTCCTTGTCCTCCTTTTTGTATACAACCTACCAAAATTGATCCAGAAATTAATAACTTTGAAGAGTTAGAAATTTTACAATTTATGCAAAATCAAGTAAAAAATCATACGGGTGTTATTATTGATGCACGTCTTAAAAGCTGGTTTGAACTCGAAACCATTCCATCTTCAATTAACATTCCTTTTCCTATTATGCAAAATGCCAGCAAAGAAAAAGCAAAAAGAATTTTTAGCCTTCTTGGTATGACCATTGACCCTGATGGAACATGGAATTTTTCCAAAGTAAAAGAATTGGCTGTTTTTTGTAATGGTGTTTGGTGTGAACAGTCAGCACACTTTATGGCAGGTATCTTAAAGCACAATTATCCAAAAAGTAAATTAAACTATTATCGCTCTGGGTTTCAAGGATGGAAACTTCTTGGTCTAACCACCGTTGTTCATAAAGAGATTAAAAAGTAGGAACGCTCCTACTTTTACTTATTGTACATCAAAGTCAAAATAGTGATGTTTATAAGGTTCATTTTTTAACGTAAAATGCCACCACTCTTCAGCGTAAGCTTTAAATCCATGCTTTAACATTAGAGCGTTAAGTAACATTCTATTGGCTCTCTGTTTTGCTGTTATCTGTTGATACTTCAGCCAAGAACGTTCTCCAAAAAAATCAAAGGTACTGCCCATATCAAGTGCCTTTTGTGTTTCTAAGTCAATAATGCTTAAATCTACCGTACTTCCTCTACTATGTCCTGATTTTTTTGCAATGTAGCCTTCTCTAAACAAATCTTTCTTTTGAACGTTCGGATAATAAATGGCTTTCATTTTTGTATTTGATAACTCATGACCCCAACGTACAAAATGGTCAACAGCTTTTTGAGGTCGGTAAGCATCAAATATTTTTAAGCCTAAGCCAAAGGCATTAAGCTCTTTTTGTACCTTGCTAAGCATAACAACAGCTTCATTACTTAAAATGGCTTTAGGTGCTAAATAGCCACTAATGACTTCTCCCACAAAATTATCTTCTGAAAAATATTTTATCTCTAATAATATATTGGGAATTTGTTTATCTACATAAACAAACCCTTTAGGTATTTTAGCTTCAAGCAATATTATAAATAAGCTTAAGGGTAATAAGAAAAATAACTTATTTTTTAGCATCTTTCAACTATTTAATATTGGTCTGAATATAAGCCAATTCATTAATCTTAGCCCTAACTGTTACTAAAGCTTGTTTTGCCTCATCCACTGAATTAAAAGGACCAATAAACACACGACGAATAAGCTTATTATCTAATTGTACTTTTTGAATACTGTAAGAGAAACCATTATCTGTAATACTTTCTAAATATTTTGGTGCGATAGCAGAGAAAAATGAACCTGACTTAATATAAAATTTATTAGGCATAGGGCTTGTTGCTACCAAAGGTTCAGCATTAGTACTATTCAGTTCATCTACTTGACTAAGTGTTAAGTTTGTATCAACGACTTCTGGTTTAGGAAAAACAATATGCTTTAACTTTTTTAAGGCAGAAACCTTAAAAGTATTGCCACTTTGAACCAAACGAAGTTTTTGAATGTCTTTTCCTTTTTCATAGTCATCATCTCCTTGCACATGCCAACGTACCGTTGTTTGCACATCTATATAATTTGATTTACGCTTTAAAATTTTCATATAGGTTAAACGATAGTCTCGTTTAGGCCATTTTTTATACTCATTCACTTTAATAATTCTTAAATCACGTAAAGCGACATTTTGACTCCATAAATACTTCTGCATGGGAAAGGCGTAAAAGGATTGTAATTTATCCATATAGTTCTCTTCATCTGCCATGTAAAAGTTAGATAAAAAGTTTTGAA
The DNA here is from genome assembly GCA_902727935.1 of uncultured Sulfurovum sp. GTDB lineage: Bacteria > Campylobacterota > Campylobacteria > Campylobacterales > Sulfurovaceae > UBA1140. Next base: position 15,964 of record CACVAX010000043.1, read on the forward strand.
TATGTGCTTTAGAACCTTGCATCTTTTGGGTCATCTCTTTTAAATAATACGAATTTACCCAACCTTCTATATGCGAACCACCACGAGGAAGATTAATATAACACCACTCTGATTTATCAGGAAGTTCAGCACACTCTTTAATATCAATGCCTGTAGTATTAGCCCCTAGTCTGCCAATAACCTTAGAAACACTGGTAAAAGGTGTGTCACGAACATTGAGTGTTCCACCTTTTTTTACATTTGTAATTTGATACTTTGCAGCATGTCCTAGTCCCATAAACACTAAGGTTATAATAATTATTTTTTTCATGCCAAAATTATACAACTTATCTGTAAAAAATAATATTAAAGTAACTAACTACTCATTAAATGCCAATAATATCTTATAAAGAGCATAAGCATCATCAGCCCCTGCTAACTCACGAATGGAGTGCATCGCATAGGTAGGAAGCCCAATATCAAGTGTATCAATACCCAATCTGGTAGCTGTAATAGGTCCAATGGTAGATCCACAACCCATATCTGAACGTGTGACAAATTGCTGATAAGGTTCACCTACGCTTTGAGCCACATTCATAAACTTTGAAATGGTACTGGCATTAGACGCATAACGTTGATTTGCATTCACCTTAATCACAACACCATTGTTAATTTTTGGGCTATGATTTTTGTCATGTTTGTCTGCATAATTTGGATGAAGTGCATGGGCATTATCAGCACTGACCATAATAGAAGTGCGTATCATGTTCATGTAGGCATCATAATTAGGATACATTCTTTTTAAGGTATTTTCTAAAAAACTCCCAGCTGCTCCAGAGCTTGAAGCTGATCCAACTTCTTCATGGTCACTTGCAATTAAGAGCATTGGTTTATCCTCACTAATAGAGCATATACTTAACAAGCCTACATAACATGACAATAAATTATCCAACCTTGCCGAAGCAATAAAATCATCTCTTAAACCTACAAATGATGCTTTTTGTGTACTGTAAAAACTAAGTTCTGAAGCATAAATTTCTTTGGCATCACGAATTTCATTTTTTTCTAACTGCCATTTGATAAAAGCTTCAAAATCAAAATCTTCATTGCTTGAAAGCACAGGAGAAATGTCCGTCTGCATATTAATGCTTCGTTCTTCATTGGCTTTTCGGTCTAAATGTATGGCCAAAGAAGGAATAATCGCTATGGATTTTTGTACATCAATAAGTGTCTCTTGTATCTTATTTTGAGCATCTAAGTAAGCCACTTTACCAGCCAAAGACAAATCTCTATCAAACCAAGGATTAAGCAATAAGCCTCCATATGGCTCTACCCCAAACTTAACCACCCCATGCTCTTTTATAATAGGATTGGGTTTTAGTTTTAAATTTGGGGAATCAGTATGAGAACCCACCATAACATATGCTTTTTCTTTAGGGTAAGTAAAAGCAATTATAGAAGCATCGTTACGTGTTACAAAATATTTTTTACCTTCTTCTAAATGCCATGTTTCTTCTTCTTTTAGCTTTTTAAATCCTGCATTTTTCAACATCATACTCATATTGTTTGTGGCATGAAAAGGGGTGGGTGAAGCATCTAAAAAACCTAATAGACCTTCATTAAAATCATTTTTATTCATATTTTCTCTTTTATTTTATTAATTCTAAACGTGCTTTTAATCCAAGCGTTGTTATGTACCCTACTTCAGTAAACTTCAATTCACCTTTAGCATTGTAAATAAGTGTTGTGGGATAAACATCTATGTCAAACTTTGCAGCCAAAGCACCTTTTCTGTCATTAACTACTTTGTAGTCTAAGTTCTGTTTTTTCATATAAGTAGAAAGCTCTTGATCCGTCCCTGAATTCACAGCGATACTTACAATAGTGTGTTCTTCTGACAAACTTTGAATATTAGAACTTTCTAACTTACACACGGGACACCAAAGACCCCAAAAGTAGACGATTAAAGGTTTATCTTTATAGTCCAAAAAATTTATGTTTTTATTGTCTATATCACGTAAAGAATAAGCATAAATATTTTCTTTGATTTCAGGTTGTCGAATAAAATTAATCACTTGAGAAATAATGAAAATCAAGACGATGGTCGTAAAGAGTTCTTTTAGGATTCGCTTAAATGTCCATTGCTCTTTGATAACACTCATAACCAACGTTCCAATATAATTTTAGCAGCAATGGAGTCTATTTTACCATCTTTTTTATGCCGAAAAACCCCTTGTGTTAATTCTTTGGCCTCGATAGAAGAGCCTTGTTCATCTTGGTACTCTATGCGAATATTTTTAAGTTCAAGTAAGGCAACAAAGTGTTTTATACGTCGCTCCATCTCTTCTTGGGAAGACCCTCCTTTAGGAAGCCCTACGACCAAAGTTTCTATCTCCCATTCCCTTAAAAAGGCTTTGACCTCTCGGGCTGCTTGATTTCTGTTTTGTCGTAAAATGGCATCTTTGGGAAAAACAACTTTTCCATCAAGACAAATTGCCACACCTATACGTTTTAGTCCTACATCTATACTGGCTATTTTCATAACAAAGCATACACTAATAGTCCACAATTTTTTCTTATATTAGTCTATTAAATCGTAAAGGATTTTCCATGAAAAAAGTTTTTCTATTCTCATCTTTACTCGTTTCTTCTTTACTGGCTGATAGTAGTTTAGGACAAAAAATTTCGGTTGCTTCAGCACAAGAAATTATTATTCAAAACCCTTCACAAGTACACATCTCTCCCAGCAGAGACAATGTGCAACTCAATACTCGTGTCTCTCCTAATAATGTGCGAAACTCTTTCAAACAAGATCATCACCGTTATGACAATCGTTATTCTAACTTTGACTATGATGGTCAAGGATATTATAACGATGATGGTTATTACTATGGCTACTATGATACAACGGGATATTTTTTTAACAACATCTTCTTTGCCTACAATCTAAACTATAGTTACAATGACCGATATTACCGACGTGGTCTCTTTAGACATGGACATGCTCATCATCGACATTATGTCCATCATAATTTTAACAATTGGAACAGAGTTCACTCTTACCGTAGTCCAAACGTGATTGTTCGTGGTCACTACTATGACCGTGCGTATCATCCTCGTAATAATTACCGTTCAAACTCTAATAGCAGACAAAACTACAACAATCGTAATAACTATAATTCTCATCGTACTCCTGCTAGAATGAATGTTAATAGAATAAGCAGAGATAACCGTAGAGACCATGTAAGAAGTAGTCGACCAAATAGCTCTGCTCATCATAATATCCAGCGTAACGATACTAGAATAAATACCCCAAGAACAAATACACGAAATAACATCCAAAATCATTCTAACAATAATGACTATCGAAACAACAATAACTATCGCAATAACAACTTCAGAAATAATTCACAAAATCAAATGAGAAGCCGTCAAAGCAATAGAGGGGAAGCGAAAATGAATACGCGAGGTTCATCTAACAGACACATGGGAAGATCTAAATAGACTCTCTCGCATTATCTTACAATTTAGCCTTCAAATTATCTAAACGTTGATTTGAAGCTTCTATATCGTTTAAGCTAACGTCTCCATTTTTAATCATTTGTTTAACCATATTGACCAAAGAACTGGTTTTGATCATACTTTTTACAGAGAGTTGATTTCCAAAAAGTAAAATGTCGTTACCTGCATTAATGGCTAATTTTAAGGTATTTTTTAGACCATACTTTTTATTAATCGCTCCCATTTGTAAGTCATCTGTAATGACCACACCATTAAAACCAAATTCACCTCGTAACTTACCATTAATAATTTTATTGGACAGAGTTGCTGGATATTTGGAATCCAATCTTTTATTAAATACATGGGCAACCATAACCGTGTCTATGGTATGTGTTTGAGCCAATAATCGATACGGTTCTAATTCTATTTCTTGCCATAAATTGGTTACATCTACAAAACCTTTATGCGTATCTCCTAAAGATGAACCATGTCCAGGAAAATGCTTAAGCGAAGTTAGTACGCCATTACTGTGCATAGCATCCATAAAAATAGAGGCATATTTTACAACTTGTTTAGGGTCAGATCCAAAAGAACGTCCTAGTTTATAAATCACATGGTTTCTTTTATTAATGGCTAAATCCACATCGGGTGCTAAATTATAATTGATACCTACCGAAGCTAGTTCTGCTCCCATGTTTTCATAATGATTTTTAACTTGTGTATCAGATAGCTTAATAACATCCGAAGCTTTTGGAAATTTTCCATAAAAACCATATTTACTTTTGAGCCGTTGAACTTTACCCCCCTCTTGATCAACAGAAATAAGTAATTTTCCATCTTTAGAACAGGCTTGAAGCTCTTGAGTTAACTTGCTCAACTGATATTTTGTAGCAATGTTTTTAGCTTGTTTATGATTCACAGGATTCATATCAAACAAAATTACCCCTGCTAAATTATACTTGGCGATGTCTTGACAAATTTGAGAGTTTTGAGGAGCAGATGTCCCCATAAAGCCTACCATTAGCATCGAACCTATTTTTTCATCTAAGCTTCGAGGAGCTACTTCTAAAGCTTGATTAAAAGATTGTTCTTCCAAAATCAATGGATCTTGTGATTTTTTATCATCAACAGCATTAAGAGAACAGCCTCCTAAAACAAGCAGTGTTAAAAGCGTAAAATGTTTCATTTTCATAAGTTATTCCTATATTAAATATAAATAAGTTTGATTAACCCTATCTATTTTTATCTCTTTTCGCTATAATTCGCAAAATTTCTGCAAGAGTATATCAAACATCTCTTATTTTTAGGACATTTCTAAACATTGTCTCTAAACATGAATGAGCATTCAAGACATCCACTTAAAACGTGTGATTATTTGGTATTAGCTGCAAAAATTGGGGTCGACGATCGCCATTTATGGACTAAAGCAATACTAATTGATTACTGTTTCTGTTTTAAATACGCACACACTTTTACCCTACAAAATTTACTACAAAGAAGTACACCTATGACATTTCAAGATTTTAATTTTAAAGATACCTTAAACCAAGCCATTGATGATGCTGGATTTAAAGAACCAAGCCCTGTTCAAGCTGATGCAATTCCTCTTATATTAGAAGGTCATGACTTAATTGGTCAAGCACAAACAGGTACAGGAAAAACAGCTGCATTTGGTTTACCAGTGATTCAACAAATGCTTGGTAACAAAGGAGTTGAAGCCTTAGTTATCGTGCCAACACGTGAACTAGCAATGCAAGTTTCGGATGAACTTTTCCGTTTTGGTAAAACTGCTGGTCTTAAGACGGCTACTGTTTATGGTGGTACACCCTACAACAAACAAATTGAAAGAATTAACCAAGCCAATATCATTGTAGCTACGCCAGGTAGACTTCAAGACTTACTTCAGTCAAAAAGAGTAAGCATTAACCCTTCATTTGTTATTTTAGATGAAGCTGATGAAATGCTTGACATGGGATTTTTAGATGAAATTAAAAATATTTTTACTTTCCTTCCAGAAGAGCGTCAAACACTTATGTTTTCAGCAACCATGCCTAAACAAATTAAAATTCTTGCAGAAAAGATTCTTAAAACGCCAAAATCTGTAACCATTACCAAAAGTGAAAGAACCAACACTGACATTACACAAATGTTTTATGTGGTAGCTGACTATGAAAGAGATGATGCCCTTTTAAGACTTATTGACTATAAAAACCCTAAAAAATGTATTATTTTTTGTAGAATGAAAAAAGAGGTAGACAGACTCTCTTCTTACATGACAGCACAAGGGTTTAAAGTAGCAGCACTTCATGGTGACATGGAGCAAAAGCAACGTGAGCATACCATTCGTTCATTTAAACAAGGTCTAGTAGAAATCTTTATTGCTACAGATGTTGCTGCACGTGGTCTTGATGTGAATGATGTTTCGCATGTATTTAACTACCATATTCCTTTTGATTCTGAGTCTTATGTTCATAGAATTGGTCGTACAGGTCGTGCTGGAAATAAAGGGGAAGCAATCACTTTAGTTTCTCCTAATGAACTTAGAACCATTAAAAGAATTGAAAAAGACGTTGGAACAGTAATGGTTTCAGAAGTTATCCCAACACGTCAAGAAGTTCAAACGCGTAAAGATGGTGACCTATTGGCAAAAATTGCTGATACAAAGGTAACTACTTCTGGAAAAGAAATGGTTAAAACCCTTCAACATGACATTGACATTGTTACCATTGCACATCTTCTTGCTACCATTGTTCAACAAGAAGTAGATGTTAAAGGTAAAGACATCATTGGTCTTGGAAGCGAAGAAGTTAAAGCACTGATTGAAAGAGCTAAAAACTGGAAAGGTGGAGACAGAAACAGTGGTGGACGTGGAAGAAACAGAAGCCGTAACCGTAGTGGTGGAGGTCGTGGAGGTGACAGAGGTGGAAACCGTGGTGGCGACCGTAGAGGTGGTGGAAACAGAGATAGCCGTAGTGGTGGAGGAAACCGTGGAAGCCGTAATGGTGGAGGAAATAGAGATTAAGTTCTAAAAAAGAGGTATTTAAAAGCCTCTTTTTCTAAGACTTAATGGCTATTTACACAATAAATACATGTTTTCTTGGTTATAATATTCTATAAAAATTTTAATATTTTAAAGGACTTAAATGAAGAAACTACTATTGACACTGATATTTACTTTTACAACTATTTTACAAGCTGCAGAGACGCCTACTTTTGCATTAAAAACCATTGATGACAAAAACATTACAGTTAGTCAAATAAAAATTTCTGACACGGAATCTGGTTTAAATTTTCATGAGTTTAAAGGAAAAGCTGTCATTCTTTCACTTTTTGGACATCGATGTCCACCATGTATTAAAGAAATTCCAGAATTTATAAAACTAACAAAGAAACATAAAGCCAGTAAAGATCTAGAAATTGTGGCAATTGAATCACAACGCTACTCTGTAAACAAACTAAAAGAGTTTGTTGATGACTATGATATGAACTACAATGTTATTGCAGGAATAGAACACAATGACTTCATTGATTACATAGCAAAAATGGCTGGATATGGTAGGGGTATACCACTTCCACTCTTAATTGCTATCAATAAAGATGGTGAAGTCGAGCAAGTACGTGCAGGACTTGTAAGAGAAGATGAACTGGCAATGTTAATTGAGGACTTAAACGATTAATAGCTTCCAGAATTAAAAAAAGGGAAACATAATGAAAATAACAAAAATAGGCTTAACACAAATATCAATTTTAACCACAACTTTGCTTTTAAATACAGCTTGTTTTGGGATATTTGGTGGAGAATCAGTAGCTCCAAAAAGGACTCAAGTAAGTCCTGTTATGCCTACTTCTACGCAATTAAAGCCTTCACTCGTCACCATAGCTCCAGAGTGTTCTGATGACCTTAATGCTCAAAGTTCTTGTAATAAAGGACTCATTAAAACACAAGAGCTAAAACCCAAAAAAGCCATCACTCAAACAGGTGGAGAAGTACATAAATTACGAAGTATTCAAGGACAAGCAATAACCATTATTGAACGTTCTAATGGCTATGTTTTTCCAGAATTAAAAAATAAAATTGTTATTTTAAGTATGTTTGGTAAAAACTGTTCTCACTGTATTAAAGAGATGCCACTTATGAATAAATTACGCCGACAATATGGAAATAAATTAGAAATAGTTGCCCTACAAGTTGAAGGTAAAATGTCTCCCATGCAAGCCAATGCATTAATAAGAAGACATAAAATTACTTATCCTATTATTTCAGGAGAAACAGCAACCAACTTACAATACCATGTGCAAAACACCTATGGATGGACAGGTATATTACCATTTCTTATGTTGATTAAAGATGGTGTTACGGAAGCGAGTTATCGAGGAGAAGTAAGTTATAATGAAATAAACAGTGATATTCGTTCGCTTTTATAATAACTTTTTACACCCGTTCTATTTGTTCAAAAAAATAGAACCTCCTACTTTTTATTATCTTTTTCTTCTCTTTCATTAGCTATAATTATTTAAATTAAAATCAAGGAAATATATTTTGCTACCAGATGTTCTAACCAAAACAAATCAAACTAAAAAAGGTAAACAAGAAAAACACTTACGTTGGTGGGTTACCCTTATTCTTTCACTCGCACTGGCATTGGGTACTTGGAATCCATTAGGTCACCATTTTATTCATTATGTTTCACAACAAGACGTTTTAGCTGGATTTACTCCTTTTGCCATTCTTATCATGGTTGGTCTTTGGATTTTAGCCATTAAATCCATTTTACAATCCATTGGTATTTTAGGAACAATTGCTACGGTTTTAATTATCTTAGCCTTTCTTTGGGGCTTAAACCAATATGGTTGGCTTGACTTCTCTGATGCAACACATATGGGATGGACAGGCACCCTCTCTGTGGGCTTTATTATTTGGATAGGAATTAACGCATCAATTATTTGGAAAACCATCACAGGTGTTTACGCCACTGATATTGTAGAATCAGAATAAAGTAAACAATGAAACGACGATACAAAGCACTTATTGCCATTGTAATTCCTGTAATTATAATGGCACTACTCTCCTACATACACCCCATCTCATACAATTATATTATGGGGTATATGGTTGCTGTTGTATTGGTCTTCAAATCATCCATTCTTTCTCTATGGTTTCTCTCCAAATTAAAGCTTTTACACTTTATTAAGGGCTTAACCATCTTTCAAGCCCTTCTTTTAGGCATAAAAAGATGGCTTATAGACAATGTTGTTTCGAAATGGCTAGATAAACATATTATAAGCCATTTCAAAAAACCTTTCCAAGAACTCTTTCAATACTACAAAGCACTTAGTTTTAAAACCAAAATTAAAAACTTTGTGGTCATTGCCTTACCACTTGGGGTGGGGGTTTGGATTATGTATCTTACAGATATGTTAACCTCCTTAGCACTATTTGTTCAATTAAAAGTAATTGTTATTGGCTTCTTTAAAACACTTTGGGTCATTGTCTCCAAAGTTATTATTTGGCTTACCTCTTCATGGTTTGCACCCATATTTGAAGTCTTTGCACTCTCTTATCTACTCACATTACTTGAAAGGTTTTTAGGAGAAAACAATCCTATTAGTCGATTTTTTAATTATATTGGTAATAAATTAAATGATCTATTAGCCTTTATGGGCGTAGTAAATGAAAAGCACATTGAACCTATTTTCAATAAAAACATTTCAAGACACAGTGCAAGTTTTAGCAGTCGTATTTCAGAAATGATTCGTAACAAAAAAATCAAAGATGAATACCTCTATTTTGATAACTTTCAAAACATTATCTTAAAAGGTCATATTGATGCCTATCATTATTTTGATGGTATGGATTGTATGGAAAGTAAAAAAGAGCTTTACACAATTATTAATCAAAAGACAGATGACAATATCGATATTATTGCTTATGTTTCACGTAATGATAAAGGAGAATTACTTGAAGAAAAAGTGCCTGATAACTTTTACCATGATATCTTTTTACTCAAAGGCATTGCCAGTCATCGAAACCATGGAGTAAGGATTCAAAATCATGACAGCATAGACTACACCGACTTTTGGGTCTTAAATACGAGCAAATATCCTGTTTGGATTAAAAGTCATTGCCAAGGCATTAAGCATGAAGAGATTCAAGCTAATTCAGTCAAGTTCATAAAAACAAAAAACCATATTAATCTTAATAATAATCTGTATTTCGAATACAATAACATTAGCATCTCACCAACAATTTTAAATACTTAAAAAGAGAAAATCTATAAAAAATTTAGCTTATTATTTAACTTTAATCTTCTTATACACTTAATGCTTACCTTTACTACTTTTAACTATTGATAATGGCTTCAAAGACAATGATTTTATGAGATTGATGACAGTTTAATACTATCAAACTTAGGTTATAAATATTTTCATTTTTAACATATTATGTAATGTTGTTACAAAATATACCATTAGATACACGCTCTTTAAACCAAACGTACCAAACCATTTTCTATAAATACCAAACCTTCTAATTCAGCTTCATAAACTCTATCTCCAAACTGTGAGATGGCATCATCAAAAGTAGGTGATTTTTGACAAAAATAAAAAAAATCATCTTTGGGGACAACCTCATTTTGAGGAACAATACCATACTTATTTGCAAACTTTTCAATGTCATAGATTGGTTTGGCTAAGCCTTTTTCAAGTAAACCATTTGTTCCTTTGCTCTCATCTAAACGTTGAGGTATCACATAAATCTCCTTGCCCATTTTTAATGCAAACTCAACAGAACGCATAGAGCCAGAGTTTTCATCAGCTTCAGTTACAATCAACACCTCACCTAAAGCAACCACCAACTCATTTCGCACCACAAATGACCAAGGTGCTGCTTTAGTCGTTACTCGAAACTGACTCATCACTAGCCCTTCTTTCTCAATCTTTTCAATAAGATGTCGGTTAATCGATGGATAGCGAATATCCAATGAGTTTGCCACCACAGCAATGGTATTTTGAAATCCAGCAGCTTGATGGACTAAAGCATCCACCCCCATTGCTGCACCCGACACCAAACAAATACCCCGTTTAGCTAAAGCTGAAGCCAAATTTTTAGTTTGATTTTGGGTATAAATAGAAGGTTTACGTGTGCCAACCATTGAAATTTTTGGTCTCTCTAACAAAGAAGTATTCCCCAATGTATATAAAGCTTTTGGATATTTTTTCATACGCTCCAAAGCTTCTATATGTTCTTTATATTCATCAATCACTAACTCACCTTTTCATAATTTAAATCAGTTGAAGCATACACTTCTCCTGTTCCAACACAATACGCAGACAAAAGACCAAAACCTTTTTCTTGTTTCATATAGCAACCTGTGTCAATATTGACATAATGCTTATGAATAGTAGCAGCATATCGTTGAGGAGTATGCCCAAAAATATTAAAAATAGGTTCACTGTCTAGGGGTTGTATACGCCCCCACAATACAATATTGCTAAATTTTCTTATGTTCTCTTCCTCGGCACTCTCTTTTAAATTCCATACCGAAGCTATGGCTGAATGTGAAACAACTACTTTTCGTCCAGAAGCATGTTTAACGTCTAAATCTAAATAAAGAGGTAGACGCTTCATCCACTCGATATCATCTTCAAACTGAAAGATAAAATCTTTAATAAAAGGATGTGCAACCATTTTACCCTGAGAGATAGAAACCAGATCGTAGGAGATAAGGGTCTCTATCCCTCCACTTTTTAACCAAATATTATCTTGTTGAATTGCTCTATTATTTTTAACAGCTTCAATAAACTCTGACCCATAATCTATCATCATCACTTCATGATTGCCTTTAACACAAGCGAGTTTATGCTCTCTTACAAACCGTACAACATGCGCACTTTGACTACCTCTATCAACCAAGTCACCCACAAAAATAAGCTGAGAATACCTTGGTGTTTTAGCCACTAAATTTATAAGTGCATTGTATTCACCATGAACATCTCCCACAACACAATAGTTCATCTCTATATCTTTCTTTAGTTAAATTAATCTAATATATTATAACAAAATTAAATAAATAATATCCTAAAAAATTAAATAAATAATTTATGGTATAATAAATTTTAAAAATTAAGTTAAGGATTACACATGAGTAAACGTGATGAAAAAATTGCAGCAATGATTGCTGAAGCAAAAAAATTAAACTTACCTATCTCTGATGATTTAATTACAAAAGTAGCAATTGGCTTAGGTTCAGTACTGTACAACAAAGATACAGCAACCGTAGCCTGTGGACAAACTACAGAACTTGAAATAGTGAAAAATAATTATTTAAAAAAGAAACTCGCTCTTAGCAATTCTGACAGTGAACTAGATGCTGCCATTAAAGAAATATGTGAACAACTAGGAAGTGCGAATAGAAACAAATACAGAGTTCACTTCTATGCTCTTTTAGCCATGAAATTTAATAAAACCGATATCTATGCATAAAATATAAGGTCAAATAACTGACCTTACAACATACTGCCCCATAAAAAGTATGCTACCGAACTCAAAATAATAATTCCGATTACATTAACTTTAAATCCAATCCTTGCCATTTCAGCTATGGGAATCACACGTGAAGACATTACAATTGCATTGGGAGGGGTCGCAATAGGAAGCATAAAGGCATATGATGCTGCAATCGTGGCTGTCATTAACAATAACGTCCCCTCACTAGGAGGCATATCCTTCGCAAACTCATAAAAAATTGGTATAGCAATCGAAGTTAAGGCTGTATTTGAAGTAACTTCGGTGGAAAAAGCCACAAAAAAAGCAACCAATATAAACATCCAAAAAAGTGGCATACTAGAAATAAAAGAGAGTTTCGTCGCAATGTCTGCTGCTAACCCTGTTGTGGTAAATGCTGTAGCAATAGAGAAACCTGCTCCAAAAAGCATAATAATCTCATAGGGCATACTTCGTGTATCTTCCCAAGTTAAAAAGCCTATTTTCGGAAAAAACATTAATAATCCAAAACCTAAAAGTAACATCTTTTCATCAAAAGAGACATCTAATATTTGTTTTGAAAAAGTATTTCCAATCAAAACCAAAGCAAGTACTACGACTATGCCATAAAGACGTTTTTGAGTCATATCTAAAACTGCTACGCTATCCTCAGCTATTTCCTCTACGGATTCATGCTCTAAACCCAATGAGAGTAACCAAGGAATAATTAGCAACATTAAAACAACAATGGGAAGCATCATATAAATCCACTCACCAAAAGCCAATACAGGTAACTTATTCTCCTCTAAAAAACCTAATAAGATTAGATTGGGTGCTGTTCCAATGGGGGTAATAATTCCACCAATACTCGCTCCATATGCCGTGGCTAATAAAAATCGAATTTTTAGTTTTAGGTTCGTACTCAAATAAAGTGCAATGGGCATCAGCATCAGCGTAATCGTAGTATTCGTTAAAATTGAACTTAGCAGGGCTGAAGTTATTGCCAAAGCATAAATAATGCCTCTAACTGTTTTAGGAAAGAAACTTAATAACTTAGAAGAGAAATAAACATGAAGATTCACTTTTTCAATCGCCAATGCCAACATAAATCCACCCAAAAATAAAAATATAATAGACTTGGAGTAATTAGGTGTTACAGCAGAGAGTTCGAGTACGCCAAAACTTGGAAAAAGAATAATAGGCAATAAGGAAACAACACCTAAGGGCAAAGACTCATTTGTCCACAATGTAACTAATAAAGCTACTAAACCTATAAGTAAAGATTGAGTTGAAGTAAAAAATGACCAGCTTAACAATATAAATATAGCCCCAATAACCAGAGCAATAATAATACCTTTAAAGTCATATAATATTGACATGTAAATCCCTTTTAATTAATAGTACTATACTAATTAAGATTTTTTCTTAGTTGTGCTTATATTTAAATGTTTGGGTAAAGGAGGCTACGTTGGTAGCTAACTGCACCCATCAATTTAAAGATGAGTGCAAATAAGAAAAAAGATTAGTTAGTATCTTGGTTTACGATTTTACCTGCCGAAATCCATGGCATCATCTCACGAAGAGAGTTACCTGTTTTAGTAATAAGCTTCTCTTTATCATTAGCTCTTTCAGCATTCATTCTAGGATAACCAGCTTGACCTTCTAAAATAAAGTCTTTAGCAAACCTACCATCTTGAATCTCTGTTAAAATTTCTTTCATTGCTGCTTTTGATTCAGCGTTAATTACTCTTTTACCAGAAACATAATCACCATACTCAGCTGTATTAGAAATAGAGTATCTCATGTCAGCAATTCCACCTTCAAACATAAGGTCAACAATCAGCTTAAGCTCGTGAAGACACTCAAAGTATGCAAGTTCAGGAGCATATCCAGCTTCTGTTAATGTTTCAAATCCAGCTTGAACTAAAGATGCTGCACCACCACAAAGTACGGCTTGTTCTCCAAATAAGTCTGTTTCTGTTTCATCTTTAAAAGTTGTTTCAATAATAGCTGTTCTACCACCACCAATTGCTGATGCGTAAGAAAGAGCCAATTCTTTGGTTGAGCCACTTGGGTTTTGACCAACAGCAATAAGGTCTGGAATACCACCACCTCTTACAAACTCACTTCTTACCGTATGACCTGGTGCTTTTGGTGCAATCATAGTAACGTTGATATCTTTTCTTGGGTTAACTCTTCCATAGTGAATGTTAAAACCATGTCCAAATGCAATAGTTGCACCCTCTTTTAAGTTAGGCTCAATTTCTGCTTCATAAATCTCTTTTTGATTTTCATCTGGAAGAAGAATCATAATAACATCAGCTTTAGCAGATGCTTCTGCAACGGTAAGAGTTTCAAAACCTTTAGCTTCAGCTTTTGCCCAAGAAGAACCATTTTTTCTAAGACCAACAACAACATTAACACCTGAATCTCTTAAGTTTTCTGCATGTGCATGTCCTTGTGAACCGAAACCGATCATTGCTACTGTTTTTGATTTGATGATACTGATATCACAATCTTTGTCATAAAATACATTTAATGTTGACATTATTTATCCTTAGAAGTTAAAAAATTTCGCGATTATAGCGTAAGCTTCCTTATGGGTATTCAAGCATTATTTAATTCATCTTCTTGTGACTAAACTTAATGAATTTAGATAACTTTTAAGGCATTTTATTCACAATACTTTTCCACTAATGCCAAAGCTTTCCTATCTGCACCACTTAAAGCCAAATCATGAATTTCATCAATGGTAAAATACTTTTCTTGATGCTTATTTTTGACTAAAACTACCGAAGCGTCCAATGTAAAATGGGTGTAATGTTGTTTGAATGTTCCTATTTCTGTGCTATTTCTTGTCATCTTAAAATCTTCTTCTTGTTTAAATCCCCAAAGTCCAGAAAGAAGACGCTCTCTATTCTGAACTAAAGCATATTTATTTTCTTGATAATAAACCATTAAAGTTCGCTTTCGAACAGGCTTCTTTTTTTTCTTCTTTTTCTCTGGATAAAGGAAAGGATTTTCTTTACCTCGGCAAAGTGAAACAAAAGGACAAACGTCACAAAGAGGGTTTTTATGTGTACAAATAGATGAACCAATATCCATCATGCTTTGATTATAAATATATGCATTATTTTTGTCATAAAGTTCATAGGCTAGTTCCCATAACTCTTTATCATTACAAGATGTTAGAGCAAAAAAACGGTACAAAATGCGTTTTACATTCGCATCAAGTATAGGAAGAGGTTCATTAAACGCAAAACACGCCACAGCATGGGCTGTGGATTTTCCTATACCTGAAAGTTTTTCTAATGCTTCTGCATTGTTGGGCAATAATCCATTGGTCTCTACAGCCGTCTTATGTAAGTTTCTAGCACGGGTGTAATACCCCAATCCTTCCCAAGCTTTTAAAACATCATCCACAGGAGCATTTGCAAGTTCCTTAAGAGTCGGAAATTTTTCTAAAAATGGAAAATAAAAACGTTCAATCACTGTTTTAACTTGGGTTTGTTGTAACATAATTTCTGAAAGGTAGATTTTATAAGCGTTGTTTGTATTTCGCCAAGGAAGCGTTACTCTTCCAAATTCTGCATACCAAACTAATATATTTTGGTGAATTTTATGATATTTATCCTTTTTCATGTTGCTATTTTAACAAAATCTCTGATAAAAATTGACTAATTTCTTGTATTCAGCTCTATTTTGTTGTTATAATTCTAAAAAGGTTTAGAAAGATTTACAATGTTAAACAAAAAGAACAATAAGGAGAAGAACTTATGGAAGTAGTAAAACGACTAGAAGGTTCTTCGGTAGATGAAGAGTTCGATTTCGAACTTGCAGAAAAAGAGATTGAACAAAAAAATACTTCAAAAAAACCCAAGTTTTTTACCTTTATTATTTTGTTCCTCGTTGCAATAGCTGCTTACTTAGGTTTTAATCAATACCAAAAAAGCCAAGAAGCTTCACTTAAAATAGATGAGTCTCTTATCGTTGTCAAAGAGATTGATACCTCGACAACAGCACATAACCCTCTTAGCAATAATGATAAGACTGAAGAACCTCCAAAAGAAGAACTGATTGTTAAGGCAGTTGAGCCCGAGCCTAAAGAGGAACCCACATCAGAAAAACAAACAGAGACACAAAAAGAAGAACCAACAGTTGAAAAACAAGCAGTAGATAACAGTACTCCAAAAGAGGTAGCCGTTTATACAGAAGTATTGGCTCAAAATATTATTCTGCCTCAATCTCCTCAACAAGAATCCCAAGAAGTAACAACAGCTAAAAAAGAAACCGTCCCCAAAGCAGAAATACCCCAACAAGCCATTACTAAAGAAGCTACTTCTGAAAAAGCCATTCCTACTAAAACTCCTTCAGAAGATTCTCAATTTGATGTTAAAATCACCAAGGTTAAAGTGCTTGAACCTAAAAAAGAACCGATTAGCCCAAAACCTGTTCCCAAAAAAGTGAAGCCAAAAGCCTCTACTCCTGAAAAAATTGTTGCTCAAATAATCACAAGAAAGAGACGCTTAGTGACCATTAAAAAAGGAGACACCTTAAACTTAATTGCCCAAAGGTATTATGGAAGTTCGATGGACTTCAAAAGAATTATTCGTGCTAACAAAAGTTTAAAGAGTTCAAAAAGTAGTCTTAGAGTTGGACAAAAAATCGTAGTACCTTATCTACCTAAGCAAAAAAGACAAAGAGTTGTTACGATTAAAAAGGGTTATACTTTAGCTAAGATTTCTAAACAATTTTATGGATCAACAGATGGTATTCAAAAAATAGTTAATGCAAATCGAAACATCAAAAATAAAAACTCTACCTTACGCATAGGACAAAAGGTCTATGTTCCAAAATAGAAAAAAGTATATTTTGTAAGCTTTAAGTAGCTTACAAAAATACTAACGTTTAGAAACTCTTTTACACTCTGCCACAAAATGCTTAGCATTCTCCACAGGTACATCTGGAAGAATTCCATGACCTAAATTAAAAATGTGTCGTTTTGTTCCCATAACTTCTTGAATAGCCTCTACACAAGCTGTGGTCGCTTCTTGGCTGTAAAGTCTACAGGGTTCCATATTTCCTTGAAGTACATATTTGTCTCCAAGATGCTCTTTTGCCATTGCCATTGGCGTTCCCCAATCCACACCAAATACATCAAAGTTTCCATAAACTTGCCCACGTTCAATAAATGATGCCACCCCTTTAGGGAACATAATAATTGGGGTATCTGGATACTTAGCTTTTAAATGATCACAAACCTCTACCATGTATTTCCATGAAAATTCATCATATTTACCAGGTTCAATCGCAGCTGCCCATGAATCAAAGATTTGTACTACATCAATTCCAGCTTCAATTTGCTTTTCCATGTAGTATTTTACAACTTCAGTTACTTCTCTTAAGATATTATGCAAAAACTCTGGATTTGAATACATAAGTTTTTTACAAAGATTATACGTCTTAGTTCCTTGACCCTCTATCATGTAAGTAGCCAATGTCCAAGGAGCACCTGTAAATCCAATAAGTGCTATCTCATCACCACGTTCATCAAGTTGTTTTCTAAGCAGTTTAATGGTGTCATAAACATACGTTAATTTATTAGCAGCTTCTTCACCACCAATAAGTCTGTCTAAATCTGCTTGACAAGTTAATGGATCATGAAACTTTGGTCCAAAACCTTTAATGAACTCTAAATCCATTCCCATTTCATCTGGAATCACCAAAATATCTGAAAATAAAATAGCAGCATCCACTCCGACAATATCTAAGGGTTGAATGGTTACTTCAGCAGCTTTTTTGGGATCATGACACAGGTTCAAAAAATTCCCAGCTTCAGCTCTTACTTTCATGTATTCAGGTAAATATCGTCCTGCTTGTCTCATCATCCATACGGGTGTGTATGGGGTCTCTTTACCTAAACAGGCATCTACAAAAATCTTACTCATTATTTACCTACTTTCCCTAAAAAATATAATCCTACAGCCAACGCCGTAATAGACAATGCAAAATATAACATCTCCAATGGCGTTGTAAAGTTTGTGTGCAATACCCTTTGAAAAAAGTTTACTACCAAAACCATTACAATAACTTTTGCAATCTTATCTTTGAGTTGATCTAAAGAGTGAATGGCTAAAATTTGACTTCCATTACTCCCTGATGCTTCATCTATTTCCGAAATAAACAACTCATAAATACCAAAAGCAAAAATAAACATAACAACAGCTATCAAATAAAGGTCAACAGCCCCAATAATTCCAGCCACAACATCTTCATGGAAGTTTTCAGGATGAGCATGAGTTACTACTGTGTTAAATGTATATACTGCTACATTCCAAATATCCATTGAAGCCACAATAAAAAGTACAAAAGCGCCAAGTAATGAAAAAACTACTGCAAAAATAACAACAAATCTACTTCGCCAAATAGCACCTTCAAATAATGTTTCAATTAAACTGTTATTGGCTCTATCTATTTTAAGTCGTTCTTCCATATCATGGTTTTTATCACAATCCTTTTCTGCCATTCTAAGCCTCCAACTTTATCCACTTTTGAGCAATACGCACAGCATTGGTTGCTGCACCGACTCTTACTTGGTCAGCCACACCCCAAAGATGAAGTACATTATTTTCGTGAAGATCTTTTCGAATACGCCCCACATAAGTTTCATCAGTATCGGTTGCTGTCATTGGCATTGGGTATTGATTATTTTCAAGGTCATCAACAAGTGTAACATTTTCAAAAGTAGCCAATACTTCACGTACCTTTTCAACAGAAACATCTACCTCATCTGCAAAACGAATGGTAATTGACTCCGAGTGAGAACGCAGTACAGGAACACGCACACAAGTGGCACTTACAGCAAAATCTGAATGCATTATTTTGTTCGTCTCTAATACCATTTTCATCTCTTCTTTGGTATAACCATTGGGTTGAGGTGTATCAATATGAGGAATAACATTTAACGCAATTTGATGGGCAAATGCTTCTACTTTTGTATCTTCCAGTTTAAAGGCAAAAAAATCTTGCATTTGCTGAACTAACTCTTCCATACCAGCTTTACCAGCCCCTGAGGTTGCTTGATAAGTTGATACGTCTACTCGCTTAATACCATAAAGGTCATGCAGTGGCTTAAGCAGTTGTACCATTTGAATTGTAGAACAGTTAGGATTTGCAATAATCCCTGTCTCTTCCCAAAGTTCAATGTCTTCTGGATTCACTTCTGGCACTACCAATGGTACATCCTCCATCATTCTAAAGTGAGAAGTATTATCAATAACTACAGCACCAGACTCTACAGCATATTTGGCATATTTCGCCGAAATACTACCCCCAGCTGAAAAGAAAGCAATGTCTATATCTCTTCCTTGAAATACCTCTTCGGTTAACTCTTCAATACGATACTCATCACCCATAAATTCAATAATTTGACCAGCAGAGTTTGCACTGGCTAAAGGTAAAAGCTCTCCTACAGGAAACTTAACTTCTTCTAAGACCCTAAAAAGCTCTTCACCAACGGCACCACTTGCTCCCACAACAGCTACATTATACTGTTTCACATCTGTCCTTTTTCAATTAAAGTATAATCAAACATTTTAATTTTTATTCTTTGATGTTATTTTAACCAAATGGGTGTGAGTCTATGCTTTTAAAATTTTATTTTTGAAATTTTAAGGAGGAGTTGGCTTTTTTAGTAGCGTGAGTCTAAACTGACCCAGCTAAAAAACTGATTAAGCACATTCAAAAGTGTTTGGTATACCTGCAACCTTTACCAGCTTAAGATTCTTTTCACAAAAACGTTCAGAGATAGGTAAGCTCTCTTTTGTTAGAGAAGGTTTTAACAATTCCTCTAAACTATTTTCTAACTCGTATTCTGCAGCTTCCTCATTTGTCATGACATATTTAGTAAAAATAATGGTTTCAATGTTATCAAGAATCACGGTTGCATATTTATCTTCAACACTGGGTTTTTGTTGAGGTTCTGCTTTTACTTTAGGTGCTGATAATCCTGAAAGGTCAACAAAACAATGTGTACCTGTACATTTCACTTTATTCCCTGCTGATACATTAAATGATAACAATGACATCGATAATAAAGTTGTGATTAGGAGTTTTCTTTTCATGTGAGTTTCTTTCCTTGGAGTGCTGATTTTTTCTATCATTATTATGACGTATATTAAAAAATATTACAATTATTTTTTAATAAAAAAATCAAATGTGAGGAAAAAATTGCTTATTTAATAATAATAATTTTTATTCCTCATAATAATCAACAAAAGTTCTCAAGAGCTATTATACAACTGTTTAGAAGTGTTTTTATTCCTCAAAAAGTGTTTTATAAACTCACTATTTAGATTTTTAAAGAAATAGCATTATTTTTACTCACTATTATCATCTAAGATTTCCTCATTAACAATATCTGGCTCTTCTGCTGCTTCTTTTGGACATTTTGCCATGCTAACTACAATGTCTTTTTTCTCAACATTCACCACTTTTACCCCAGAAGTATTACGCCCTGCTTTTCTAATGGTCTGCATGTCAACACGTATCATTTTACCTACCGAAGTAAGACACATCATGTCTTTGTCCTCTTCCACCATGACCACATCAACCACATCACCTGTTTTAACAGAGAGTTTCATAGAAATAACCCCTTTACCTGCACGGCTTTGCTCTCGGTACTCTGAAGCAGTGGTACGTTTACCAATACCCTTTTCACTCAACATTAATAACTCATGTTCTTCATCTTCAATGGTGGTTGCACCACATACAAAGTCATCTTCTATTTTAAACTTAATCGCAGCAACACCTCGTGCAACGCGTCCAATTTCTCTGGCATCGTCAACTTTAAAACGTATACATTGACCTTTTTTAGTCGCCACAAACAGCCACTTTGTTTCAGGCATAACTATCTTAGCTGTGACAATTTCATCATCATCGTCTAGGTTTATGGCTCTTACACCATTGGTTCTAATGTTAGAGTACTCTTTTAAATTGGTACGCTTAACAATCCCTTTTTTTGTAAAAAATGCCAAACCTTTGTCTTCTTCAAAATCAACTGTTGGGATGATTGACATGATTTTTTCATCTGCTTTAAGATTAATAAGATTCAGTACAGCCCTCCCCTTAGCTGTTCTTGAACCCTCAGGAATTCGGTAAACTTTTAACCAATAAAGCTGTCCCATATCAGTAACAAACATCAAAGTATCATGGGTAGCAGAGATAAAAAACTGCTCTATAAAGTCATCATCATGCGTGGTAACAGCTATCTTACCTTTGCCTCCACGTTTTTGTTGCTCATATTGTTTCACAGGAACACGTTTAATGTATCCTCTATGCGTAATGGTCACAACCATTGGCTCATTTGGAATTAAATCTTCAATGTCAATGTCATCATAATCATCAATAATTTCCGTACGTCTTTCAGCTTTAAAATTGTCACCAATCTCTTTAAGCTCATCAACAATAATACCATTAAGAATATCTTCACTCTTTAAAATAGACTCTAAGTAAGCAATTAATGCATAAAGCTCTTTTAATTCATTTTCAATTTTTTCAACTTCAAGACCCGTAAGCCTTCTAAGTTTCATCTCTAAAATAGCATGAGACTGAATCTCTGAAAGAGAGAAACTTTGTATTAACGCAAGTTTAGCTGTCTCTGTGTCTTCACTCTCTCTAATAATACGAATAACTTCGTCAATATTATCAACAGCAATTTTTAGACCTTCTAAAATGTGTGCTCTTGCTTTTGCTTTTTCAAGATCAAAAATGGTTCTTCTAATAATAACAGTTTTTCTATGACGTAAAAATAAATCAAGCATCTCACGCAGTTTAAATATTTTTGGTTCTTTGTTCGCAATGGCTAACATAATGATTCCAAAAGTATTTTGCATACTTGTCTGCTTAAAGAGGTTGTTTAACACAATGTCCGACATCGCATCACGTTTAAGCTCAATAACAATTCTCATACCTTCACGGTCAGACTCATCACGAATTTCTGAAATACCTTCAATCTGCTTGTCACGCACTAAGTGTGCAATGTTTTCAATCAGACGAGCTTTATTAACTTGGTAAGGAAGTTCATCTACCACAATAACTTCTTTACTTTTTTTCTCTTCTATGTGGGTCTTCGCACGTACCTTAATACGTCCTCTACCAGTGGTGTAAGCATCTGTAATCCCTTTTTTACCAAAGATAATACCACCTGTTGGAAAATCTGGACCTTTAACAATGCTCAATAACTCCTCATCAGCACAAGAAGGATTATCTAAGATATGTAAAAGAGCTTCAATAAGTTCATCCATTCTATGAGGAGGAATGTTTGTTGCCATACCAACGGCAATACCTGACGAGCCATTTAACAATAAATTTGGCACACGTGAAGGTAAAACATCAGGTTCTGACATAGAGTCATCATAGTTGGGTGTAAAGTCTACGGTGTCTTTGTCTAAGTCACGCAGTAACTCTTCAGCAAGTTTCGTCATACGTGCTTCGGTATATCTCATCGCAGCAGCATTATCACCATCAACAGAACCAAAGTTACCTTGACCATCTACTAGAGGTGCTCTAAGTGAAAAATCTTGTGCCATACGAACCAAAGCATCATAAACAGAGTTGTCACCATGTGGATGATACTTACCAATAACATCTCCAACAATTCTTGCCGATTTTTTATAAGCAGCTCTATGAGACAGGCTTAATTCATTCATTGCATAAAGTATTCTTCGATGTACAGGTTTTAAACCATCACGTGCATCAGGTAAAGCACGTCCTACAATAACAGACATAGAATAATCAAGGTAAGAACCCTTCATACTCTCTTCAATTTTCACGGTTTGTATGTCTAAATTTTTGTCAAGCTGATCACTCATAAACTTCCTTCGTATACTATATTATATATGTTATAAAATTAGTGGATATTATAGCCAAAAGCTCTTAAATATATTATTTTTTATTAGACAAAATCTATTAACATAATTATGCTATTATTCCATCTAAATTTTTGTCTAGGATACAACAATGAAAAAATACTCTCTTTTACTCTTTTTTTTAACGAGCCTAAGTTTTGCTAAAATTGAGGTTGCTGTTAGCCTTGCTCCTCAAAAAGTTTTTGTTGAAAAAATAGGAGCTGAACATGTCAATGTAACTGTCATTGTAGAAAAAGGTTCTTCTCCTCATGACTACCAACCCAAACCTTCACAAATGAGAGATATTTCTAAAGCAATGGTCTATTTTGCAATGGGTGTAGAATTTGAAAACATATGGCTCTATAAATTTCAAAATCAAAATAAAAACCTGCTCTTTATAGACAGTACCAAAGGGATGCAGAAGTATCAAGTCAAAGGAAATTATGTCTGTACTGCTGGGCATACCCATACTCAAGAACAACTTGACCCACATGTTTGGGTTGACCCCATTAATGTAAAAATTATTGCTAAAAATATTTATGAAACCCTTGTAAGCTTAGATGAAAAAAATAAAGCTACCTATTTAAAAAATTATAAAGCCTATCTACTAGAATTAGATGCTCTTGATACAGAAATTCGAGCCATATTAAAAGAGACACCTAAAAAGTCAACCTTTATGGTTTTTCATCCTTCTTGGGGATATTTTGCCAAACGTTATGACCTCACACAATTACCTGTTGAGATAGATGGGAAAGAGCCAAAAATGAAAGCACTCGTAGGCATTATAGAACAAGCTAAAAAAGAAAAAGTTCATGCCATTTTTACCCAACCAGAGTTTTCAGATAAAGCCAGTCGAAACATTGCAAACAATTTAAAAATCGAAGTCATTAAAGCTTCTCCTTTGGCTGAAAACTGGGCAGAAAATCTTAAAATGTTAGCCAAAGCCATTGCCCAAAAGAAGTAGTCCTTATGTCTATAATTGAAATAAAAAATCTTTCGTTTTCTTATGATAAACAAGTTATTTTAGAGAACATCAACCTTTCTGTTAAAGAGAATGATTTTCTCGCCATCATTGGTCCCAACGGTGGAGGAAAATCTACTTTACTCAAACTTATTTTAGGTATCAACGCTGTAAAAAATGGAAGTATTCTAACTTTTGGAGAACTTCCGAAAAAAAACTTAGCCCATGTTGGGTATGTTCCTCAAAACACCAATGTCAATACAGATTTTCCAATTAAAGTAATTGAAGTCGTACTCATGGGTCATATTGGTACAAAACGTCCTCTCTTTGGTTATGCTAATGAGGAAAAAATGTGTGCCATGGGTGCATTAGCCCAAGTAGGCATGGAAAAGTTTGCCAATGAGAAAATTGGTTCACTCTCAGGAGGACAACGTCAACGAGTTATGATTGCACGTGCTTTATGTGCACATCCAAAAATTTTGATTTTAGATGAACCGACTGCGAGTGTTGATATTGAGGGGCAAAAACAGATTTATAAACTACTTGAATCACTCAACTCTTATATTACCATGATTGTGGTCAGTCATGATATTTCTGTCATTGTGCAATATGCTAACAAGGTCGTACATATAAACAAAACCCTCTCCTCTCATGATGTCTCAACACTAAACCCTAAAGAAGATAACACTTCAACACACTTTTGTGAAGTTGAACTTTTCAATAAATTAAACGAAAATAAATAAACCAAGGAACACCTCAATGTTAGAAGCACTCTCCTATGACTTCATTCAAAATGCCCTCATCGCTGGACTATTAGTTTCCATGGCTTCTGGAATTATTGGCTCACTTATTGTCGTAAACAGAATGGTCTTTCTAGCAGGAGGTATTGCCCATACAGCCTATGGTGGAATAGGTGTGGCTGTCTATTTTTCTTTGCCCATTTTTCTAGGAGCTTCTATTTTTGCCGTTTTGGCTGCACTGCTTATTGCGTCCATTACCTTAAAACACCGTGAGCGTATGGATACTTTCATTGGTCTTATGTGGGCTGTGGGTATGGCTGTGGGGGTTGTACTCATCGACATTACCCCTGGTTATCAAGCAGATTTCATGTCTTATCTTTTTGGTTCTATCTTAGCTGTTTCACAATCAGACTTATGGTTTATGGGTGGGTTATTGGCTGTTATTATTATTATTATAATTTTTTGGTATAGAGATATTTTAGCTGTTTCTTACGATAGTGAATATGCAAACCTAAGAGGCATAAATGTACCTTTTTTCTATACGCTCATCTTAATACTTTCAGCACTCACGGTGGTGGTTGCCATCAAAGTTGTGGGGCTTATTTTAGTCATTGCCCTACTTACTATTCCTGTTTATATTGCTGAAAGACTCTCCAATACACTTTTTTCTATGATGATTTTATCAGGTATTTTTTCATCTGTGTTCACCATCATGGGTTTATGGTTCTCTTATGAGTATGATATCTCTTCAGGTGCTTCCATCATTTTAATTTCGGCTGGTTCTTTATTTTTGTTTTTAGGAGTTCAAAGAGTATTAAAGTAAAAAAGCCAACGGAACAGCAAAAAGCTTTTCCGAAAAGCCCACAATGTCTTCACCACTGTAAAAAACTATGCCTAAAATATCACGGCTACTGCGTTCTTGAAAATCTATAATATGTTTAAAATCTTCTTTTTTAACACTCTTAGAAGATTTTACCTCAATGGCTAAAATTTTTTCACCTTTTTTCACAATGAAATCTATCTCTTTTTTATCTGAAGTACGATAATAAAAAAACTCCATTACACTTTCTGAATAGTTAATATGTTTAAGCAATTCAGCAAAGACAAATGTTTCATACACATCACCTTTGTATCGTGATGATTCCAACTCATCTGCCGAACCAATATTTAAAACATGACTGTTTATTCCTGAATCTGTTAAGTAAACCTTGGGAGACTTTATAAAACTCTTTCCAATATTTTCAAAATAGGGACGAAGCAGATGAATTTGATACACTTTTTCTAAAAGAGAAAGATAATTATCTACCGTAACATTGGTCAATTTAGCATCATTAGCTATGTCTGATTTATTAAGGATATTAGCAGACCTTGGAGCTAAAATATTAAAAAATCGTATAAAGTTATCTATGTCTCGTAATTCACCAATAGCACGTACATCGCGTTCAATATAGGTACTAATATAAGAATTAATCCACATAAATCTATCTTTGTGACGAGGCATCTGTGTCGCTAGTGGGTAAGAACCTTCTAAAATGTACTGCGATACTTTTGAAGCATTCTTTTTATTATAATCAAGCAATTCTGTCGGTATTGAAAAAAGTATGTCTACAATATTTGAATGGGGATCCTTGTTTCTCTCTTTTGCCGTAAAGGGATACATGGTAAGCTCAATAAGTCTACCTGCCAAAGAGTCATTGGCTTTATTCAGGTTTAAAACATTCGCTGAACCTGTTAATAAGAATTGACCATTTATTCTTTTTTTATCAACAAAAAGTTTAATAGGTGTAAGCAGTTGAGGTACTTTTTGGATTTCATCAATGGTTACAGGCTTAATAACACGATCGACATAGCCTTGTGGATCATTAATCGCAGCATCAAGCTGTGTAATATCATCCATCACGAGATATTTTCTATCAAGAGTTGAAACCAATGTACTTTTTCCTATCTGTCTCGCTCCTGCTATAAGAACAACAGGTGAAATTTTTAGGGCATCTTTAATTTGGTTTTCAATGGTTCTCTTTAACATATTAGCTCTTTACTATAAAAATATTACATAGTATACTATACAAATTTAAAATAGTAAAGCATCAAAACCGAAATACTAAGTAAACGGAGAGCTTCCAAAATCAGTATCTCTGTTGTCTATCTCTTGTTCTCTCAACTTGTCATCTCTACGCTTCTTTTTCATCTTCATTTTTGCAAGTTGTCGCATGTCTTCAGTGGTATCACTCTCGTCCATAATTTCAACACCAAGTAAGGTTTCAACACAATCTTCAAGTGTCAAAATTCCTTCTGTTTGATCATAAGAGTCTTTGACAATAAACATATGTTGTTTCTTCTTAATAAACATATCAAGTGCAATGGTTACAGGAAGGTTTTCATAGATAACATGAATCCTATCTTGAATACTATTTAGCGTAACCATATCATCTTTTAGTGATTGTTGGAAGATCTTTTTGGTTAAAACAATTCCTGTTACATCTTCAATGCTCTCATTGAAAACAGGTATACGTGAAAACTTAAAGATATCAGGTTGTGTTTCCATAATTTCTTTGATGGTCATTGTCCCCTCTAAAGCAAAAACAACCGAGCGTGGTGTTAAAATTTGATGTACCATCTTACCATCTAATTTTAATACATTTCCAATAAAATCCGATTCTTTTTGATCAATAACACCCTCTCCTTCAGAGATAAGCATGCTTTCTAAAAGTTCATCTTTAGTAGTGGTTGTTCCTTCTTCACTCCCTTTAGAAATTCTGTTAGTTACTAACAAAGTAGTCAAAATAATAGGATAAGTAAGCCAAACAAAAAATTGAATAATCTTAGCTGCCGTTGGGGCTAAAGACTTCCAGTAAATAGCCCCAATGGTTTTAGGAATAATTTCTGAAAAAAACAAAATGGCAAACGTTAATACAATGGAAACATACACCACAGCACCGTGACCAAAAAGTTCAGAAGCTTCAGCACCCACAGCTGCTGCACCTAAAGTATTTGCAATGGTATTTAAAATTAAAATAGAAGCAATGGATTTGTTAATGTTTTCTTTATGCCAACGTAAAAGCTTTCCTGTTTTAGGACGCTCTTTTTCAAGAACAGATACATAAGACATTTGAACAGATAGCAAAACAGACTCAAGAATAGAACATAGGAAGGAAACACCTACCGATAAAAAGAAGAAGAGTACAAGATAACTCATTTAGTGTAATAAACCTTTAAAATTATAAAATAATGGTCGCAAGACCTAAAAAACTGAAAAAACCCACCACATCGGTCACGGTTGTCAAAATAACAGTACTGCCAATGGCTGGATCAACGTTCATCTTTTCCAAAAATAGAGGAATGGTTGCACCAAAAAAACCAGCTAAAAGTAAGTTTATTAGCATGGAAAGTGCAATCACATATCCCAAATTGTTTACATCAAACCAAAATGATGCAATAACTCCGATGATTATAGCGAATAATAATCCATTTAATAATGAAATACTCACTTCTTTAAAAATAATTCTCTTGGCATCACCAGAGGAAATATCTCCTAATGTTAATTGCCGTACCACGACGGTTAAAGTTTGCGTTCCAGCATTCCCTCCCATAGAAGCTACGATGGGCATTAAAATAGCCAATGCTACTATTTGGTCAAGAATGTCTGAAAAAAATCCAATAATAACTGAAGCAAGAATGGCTGTTAATAAATTGATACCTAACCAAGAGGCACGTTGTTTTCCAGCCTTTAAAATCTCTTCATCTTCTTCAACATCATCTTTTAGACCTGCTAGGTTATACATCTGTTCGGTTGCTTGTTCAGAAATAATATCATGAATATCATCCGAGGTAATACGTCCTATTAATTTCCCATCTTTTGTTACAACAGGCATCACAAAAAGGTCATACTCTTTAAAGGCATTCACCACTTCTTTGATGTTATCAGTATCAACAGCCACAATGGGTTCAAAACTCTCTTCTGACTCCTCAATATTTTGGGAAAAAGTCGTTGAAAAATCAAAAGTCAAGAGGTCATCTAAGTCTATACTGTAAAGTAGAATCGAGTTTTTAGCTGTGATAAAAAGATTATGTACATTTTCTAATTCATGAGACTTTTTTAATTTAGAAAAGCGTTTAATAACCTCATCGACTCTTTCATCTTCCGTAGCTTTAAAGACTTCTACTTGCATGTAAGAACCAGCTTCATTTTCAGCATAAGACTCCAAAAGCGTAATCTCTTTTTGGTCACGCTTATCAAGGTTGTCAAAAACTTCCGAGGCAATTGCTTCATCATGCTCTTTAAGCTCTTGCATAAAGTCAACTTGGTCATCACTCTCTAGTTCTTTAACGGCTTCAGTTAAATCTTCTACATGAAGTGACTCCACCATGTTGTCAAAATATCGGTCAGGTAATTCAAGGGCAACGTCCCCTAAAATATCTTTAGGAATTAATTGAATGGCTTCAGAGAATTTCTCTTTATCATACTGTTTTAAGATATTTACAATTTCAGAAAAATGAACTTCATCATTTTTATGTAATTCTAAATACGTTTCTATTTCATCCATACTGTCACATCCTTTACTAAAAATTAAATTAAATTTTTGTCAAATTATAGCAAAGAAAATCTCTAAAAGTCTCTATTTTACACGCTTTTTTAACGTGTATAAATGGTTTCAGGAAGCGAAGATATACGACAAGTTGAATATTCTGACACACTTTTAGAAGCCCAGTGTATTGGTTTTTTACGCAGATTCATTATGGCAACAACAATCAACACCTTATCAATCGACTGATACATAATGGCATAAGGAAAACTTCTTAATAAACACTTCCGTGTCTTGTGGGTGTTTTTAGGATAACTAGCAGGGTAAGCTTGAATAAGTTCCAACATTTTTTTTATCTCTTCAATAAATCGATGTCCTTGATTTTCTTGTTGATACTCTAAAGCTTCATAAATATCATCCAGTTCATTTTGGGCAAGTGCTAAAAATTTAACTTCTTTCATCAACTAACACTTATACTTTGCAAAAGTTGTTTCTTCGTCAATGCTAGGAAGGTTCCCTTTGTTATAAGTGATCAAACGCTCTTCTACTTCATCGTTCCAAACTTTTTCCACTCCTTTGTTCACAGGGTAAACCGAAGCCAAAAGTGCATCTATAAGTTGTAATTTTTCACTAGATTCAAGTGCTAAGGCTTCTAATAATATCTTATCCATATTCACCATCACCATCCTTTTAATCTTTTTGAAATTATAACATGTTCTCTTCAGCTTATTCTTGATGAATGAAATACAATAAAGTAAAGGTCTTAATTATTAATAATTTTCTTTTCCCCAACTCATAGGTTGGGGTATACAACTTACAATAAAGTAAGTGTCCATTCAGGACTTTAGTCTTGAAATAACTCCCCAACTCATAGGTTGGGGTATAAATGGTAGCATTAACATCACCTGAGTATGAAAGTCTTGAAATAACTCCCCAACTCATAGGTTGGGGTATCTAACAGCAATAACAATAAAAACAATGAATTTAGTCTTGAAATAACTCCCCAACTCATAGGTTGGGGTATGCAAGACAGGCAATTAGAAGTACAACAACAATCCCATGTCTTGAAATAACTCCCCAACTCATAGGTTGGGGTATCAGATAGGTACATACACCTTAAAGAAGTAAAAGAGTCTTGAAATAACTCCCCAACTCATAGGTTGGGGTATCAAAACATCCATACATTTAGGGCTTATTTTCATGCTCTGTCTTGAAATAACTCCCCAACTCATAGGTTGGGGTATCCAGACAATCAATATAGAAGTGACTTAATAGTCCGTCTTGAAATAACTCCCCAACTCATAGGTTGGGGTATCACTTTAAAAGAGTCTCTTTTATTATTCGCAAATAGTGGTCTTGAAATAACTCCCCAACTCATAGGTTGGGGTATGGAGTAGTGGATATAGACATTGTAGACGGGTTCTTGTCTTGAAATAACTCCCCAACTCATAGGTTGGGGTATATGTATCTAGGTTCGAATTTAAAAAGTGTTATAGACGGTCTTGAAATAACTCCCCAACTCATAGGTTGGGGTATTATTAGACAATCCAAAAGATAACAGAGAGTTAAGTCTTGAAATAACTCCCCAACTCATAGGTTGGGGTATGTCTTGAAAGAGACATTATATAAAGAAGATCACAAGGCGTCTTGAAATAACTCCCCAACTCATAGGTTGGGGTATGTATCTTCATATGAATAAGTCTATGTTGAATATATTGTCTTGAAATAACTCCCCAACTCATAGGTTGGGGTATGAAGCAGACCACTATGGCTTCTATTTTAAAACTGCGTCTTGAAATAACTCCCCAACTCATAGGTTGGGGTATGTCTTGAAAGAGACATTATATAAAGAAGATCACAAGGCGTCTTGAAATAACTCCCCAACTCATAGGTTGGGGTATGTAATGGCAAAGTCATAAACGCCAACACCAAGTCGTCTTGAAATAACTCCCCAACTCATAGGTTGGGGTATATAGATGGGAAGCAAATGGTAGTGGAGCAAGAGCGTTGTCTTGAAATAACTCCCCAACTCATAGGTTGGGGTATAAAAGGAAAAGCTTGGGTTAAGGATTCATAAAGTGTCGTCTTGAAATAACTCCCCAACTCATAGGTTGGGGTATCGTTAACTACTGAGTTAGACATCTGGAGCATTAAAGGTCTTGAAATAACTCCCCAACTCATAGGTTGGGGTATACTTATGGTAACAGTTACAAGTTTATCAGCATATGGTCTTGAAATAACTCCCCAACTCATAGGTTGGGGTATTACTGTCGCTAGGGCAATATGTAAGTGCAATGGCGTCTTGAAATAACTCCCCAACTCATAGGTTGGGGTATTTATATAAAAGGAAGGGGTTTGGGAAACCAACTTCGTCTTGAAATAACTCCCCAACTCATAGGTTGGGGTATGCTATGGACAAAGTAATTGTAAGAACACCATTTGACGTCTTGAAATAACTCCCCAACTCATAGGTTGGGGTATCAAAGCAATGAATAGTAGTGAAACAGGGGAAGATTGTCTTGAAATAACTCCCCAACTCATAGGTTGGGGTATATATATTCAGGATAGGGTACTCCGTCATTTCTCTCGGTCTTGAAATAACTCCCCAACTCATAGGTTGGGGTATGGTAGT
The DNA here is from genome assembly GCA_902727935.1 of uncultured Sulfurovum sp. Lineage (GTDB taxonomy): Bacteria > Campylobacterota > Campylobacteria > Campylobacterales > Sulfurovaceae > UBA1140. Next base: position 47,689 of record CACVAX010000043.1, read on the forward strand.
AATTTAGGGCTTTGCTTGGTGGTTAAGCTTTAAAAGTAAAAAAAACAATGAAAACTTAAATACCAGTAAAACCCTAAAAACTGGGGTAAAAGAACAATTTTAGACTAAAAAAGCGTAAAAAGTTTGCAAACCTATACTCATTTATGTGTCGGTTTGTAGTAAAACTATAGCCTAAAAGCCATGAAACCCCCATGAAACAATGGTTTTAGTTTTAAAAAAAGTTCGCAAACCTATGCTAGTAAAAATAAGTAAGGGTAGGTTTCCTAATTTTAAGTGAACTTTCAGTTTCGGAATGCCCGAAAAACAATGCTTTGAAACTTAAGAAAAACTAAAAGTTCGCAAACCTCTTTAAAATTTGAAAAAAAATGAGGTTTGCGAACTTTTTGAACTCATAACAAAAGATTATAAGTCCGAGAAATAGGCATTTGGTGTTTTTAAAAAGTTCGCAAATCGTTTTGGGACGAAAATGAAGCTAAAACAGTTTAAAAAAAGTAAACAGCACTCTCTTCAAAAGGAGGTGGTTCGTCTCCTAAACTCCATGACTTTTCCACACAACTTTGACACACATGGTAAAAACGCAATGAATCATATTTGCCATCTAACTCTTTTAAAAGCTCTTGCTCCAACGCTTTGAGTTGGGCTTTAGACTTTACTTGAACTTCAAAAACAGAGTAATTCACCCTTTTTCCAAAAGCTTCGAGTACCTCCCCTACTTTTCGTCGTCGTTTGTTGTCCGATATATCATAAGCCACCACATAATATGCCATTAGTATTTTCCTATAAAAGGTTTGTATTTCTCTTCACCACGTACATGACGAGCCAAAAGGTAAGCTTGGTCTTGCAAAATGGTTTCCACTTTTTTAGAAGCTTTTTTATGTTGCGTGTAAACCCCCAAACGCTCTTTGACATTCTGCACAATAAGATGACAAGAGGCTTTGCTTAATTCACCTTTGCTATTTATCTTTAGAGGTTCATTTTTGTTTATCATGGAGACAATTGCACGGTCCACCACAAAAGCTCTAAACTCTTCTATGAAGTCGTACACCAACGTGGGTTTTCCCTCTTGAAGCGAATGCAAAAAAGAGATATGCAATGCCAAACCAGCTTTGAGTAAAGCGTTTTGAACCCGTGCATAGAGTATGGCATAACCATAATTTAAAGAAGCATTCACCAAGTCGGTTGCCCCTTTGTTTTCTCTGCCTTTAAAGTCACTTTTTTCTTGCAAAATCACCACCAAAGACTGCCAATAAAGCGAACTAATCTCACCCTCATACCCCATGAGTTGAGCAACACTTTTGGCTGTTTTAAGATTTGTTTTCATGCGTTGTTCCATGTTTTCAATATTTTTTTCAACATCATCATGATAACGGTCAAGATACTTTAAATAATTGAGTTGATTTTTTGCCTTACCTGTTATGAACTTTTTAGCCAATGCCAAACTCTTTTTCTTCTCTATGAGTTCAAGTTGCATCAACGCCATTTTAGGATAAGTGTTTTTAAAAGAGAGCAACGAAGCAAACGGTGTGTCATGCCCATCCACAAAATCTATGGCAATGCCCTCTTTGGCACAAAGATAAACCATATTTGAACTAATAGAGATGGCTTTTCCTGCAATGATAATCTGTTCACATTGTCGCTTGGGCATTTTTGCCACCACTTTACCTTTGAGCTTCACCGTAATGCTGTTTTTACTCATACCAAGATACGCCCCAAACTGACTCACATACAACACCGATGAAGCTGCAAAACTTTTAGCATATTTTTGTTTGTTCTGTTTGAGTTTTGTAGGCTCTTGAGTGTAAGACTTAGTCGCCAAATACTTTTCAAACCCTTTAGAAACAATCCGTTCAATGCTCTCTCTATGCTCAGTTAATGAGACCTCTTTTAAAAGATAAAGCGTTTCAAATGGCTCTTTAAACGCTTTTTTATTTTTAAGCTTCCCCTCTTTCCTCTGCAAAAAAACATATTGTGCCGAAGCCTCTATGAGTGCGTTATAAAGCACCGTAAACTGTGTAGAGTTTGGCTCAATAATCTTAAGATAATACCAAGAAAGCCCCTCCAAAAAGAAGTTTACCTTTGTCACAAAATCTTTAGGTTTTTTTGTTTCACGTGCTATTTCAAAAAGTTTAGAAACTTTCTTTTGCAGTCTAGCATTATCTATCTTTACTTCTTTGTTTTTAAAAAATGCTCCTAAAAAAGTAAACCCCTGCTCAAAAACATTGGCACGATAACTTTTGTCTTCTCCTGTTTTTAATGAGAGTGTTTTTAAAAAGAGATTCAACGCTTTAACTGGCTCTTTAATCAGCTCTTTGTTCTTAAAAAAAAGCACAAAATCATCAGCATAACGTACAAACTCCACCCCCTTACGCTCTAAAAACCTGTCCATTTCAGTGAGGTAAATGTTGCTTAAAAGAGGTGAGAGTATGTCCCCTTGATGTACCCCCTCACCATGTTCCACATAATTTGCTTGTTTGAAGCCACCATTTTGTAAATACAAAGAGATAAGCCGTACTATTTTTTTATCGGCTATCTCTTTATCTAAAATATTGAGTAAAGTGTCATGATTAATGGTCTCAAAATAGTTATCTATGTCGGTTTTATAAACCCAAAAATAGCCACGGTTAATGTAGTCTCTACAACGCCCAATGGCTTTCAGCGTACTTTTGTCACGCCTATACCCATAACTTTTATTGCTCATAAGCTTGTCAAAATGAGGCTCTATCACATTCACCAACGCCCGTTGCACCACCTTGTCTCTAACCGAAGCCAAAGCAATGGGACGTTTTTCGGTTTTGTTTTTAGCAATGGCTATTTTTTCAATAGGCTGTGGAGCATAAACACTCCCCATAAGTTCAACATAAAGCTGGTCTATCTCCTTTTTAGCCTGTTTTTTAAAAGCATCAAGCGACTCTTTGTCCAACCCACTACCCTTAGATTTAATAAAATCCAAAGCCTCATGCAGTGCTTTTTTTGAAAAGATTTTTTGGTAGGGTTGGGTTAGCATTTAGGTTAATGTATCCAAATGCTTCATAATTCTATTATGAAATTTACTTTCACCATCCTTACTCTCTACAATCTTTCTAACCTTTTCTATGTCTTCTATAATACCTTCGTATTCTTTAATTTTTTTCACCATATTGTTATCTTTTTTCTTGAACGACTCTAACTCTTTAATTAGAATTTCAAATTCACTAAGCCCCATATTCTCTTTCTTTTTTTCTTCTTCTTTACGCTTAGCTCTATTTTCTTTTTCTCTTTTTTCTGCTTCTTTTTCTTTTTCTCTTTTTTCCTCTTCAGTCAATAGAAATTCAAGTTGTCCATATCCAACATTTGTTTTTGCCCCTATTCCAAACTCTTCTAAAAGCGTTATAAATAATGCTTCCTTTTCTTGGGCAGTCGCAAATTGACTATCTTTTAAATCAAAACTAAACTCAAAAGTAACTTCAGGAGAAACTTTAATGAATTTTAAAGGTGTTGGTTCTTCACAAGGTTTATCTTTATGAGGGGTTATATAATCTTTACTCAATAAAGACTTATTATTTTCTATGCCTACAACTCTAGCTTCATAAAATATATCCCGGTTATAAATACTTTTCATTTTTGATTTTTCATGCTCTTGACTATCAGAGTCGACTCCCTCAAATATATCTTTTGCAAATGCTTCAACATCTAAGTCAGGTTGATTCATTAAATCTCTTATGTATTCATGTTTCTCTTCTTTGTATTTATCCTTTTGGTTTCCAAACTCCAAACCAAAACATGAACGGAGCATACCCTTAACAGAACTTCCCTGAATAAGTGGTAGTCCCGTTGTATGGTCAAAATAAAACCCAATCTTAACATCTTCATTATTGCTTAAACCATGACTATATCCACTACCAATAAGTAAACCTGGATAAAGTGTTTGTAGTTTAAAACTTTCTTTAGCATTCATACTTTCATCAACTGCACTGATTTTTAAAACTTCAGCTACAGTATGTGCAATTTGTTCATCACAATCACCGAGTTTATACATTTCCTTATAAAAAAGCCAACCTATATTTGCGTTTGACATCACAACTCCTAAACCAATTTATAGGTACGAATGGAAAGCTTTAATGCAATAGCTGCATTTTCAACTTTAGCTCTTATTGCTTTGTCCACTTTATTATCAACTACTATGGTCTGACCAATGATTTTTTCAATTGCATAAACAACTTTCTCTCGTTCTTCCTCAGCACTTGAATTTGCATTAGTATAAAAAAGTACTGTTGCTAGAAGTCCAGACTGTCGTATACTTGCTCCAAATGAAGCAATATATCCATTAAATTGTTTAGCAACCTCTCCTTTGTCATTAACAATATCTAAAGCTTCTATTGCCTCTATTGCTTTGGGAATATAATCTTCTATACTTCTCTTTGACATCTTATAACTCCTTAAACTTACAAACACCATACCCAATAGAAGCGTTTGCACCTATATGTATCGTATCGTTATCCATTAAGTAAGTAGCAAACTTTTCAAAAGCCTTTTCTAATCTATCTTTATCATCAAAATTTAAATAAGTCGGTTCAGAAATAACCGTAAAAAACTTACTTTTGCGTGGAAGAACCTCTTCATAAAAAAGATTCTTAGACTCACCATTTTCAAGTTGATTTCGTGCGATAATAGGCAAATTCTTTAAAAGTTCTGCATACTTCTTATTTGGAACAAGGGCTACTGGTGAACCTACAATGCCTTCAAGTACCGATAGGTCATACGATTCATTAGAAGTAGCTTGAAAATCTTCTATAACAGGACTCTCCTTAGAAACCAACAATGCATCATCACTGTAATTTGCTAATGCTGTAAGAGCTTCTTTATCTTCAAGTGTTAAGCCAAAAGTATCTGCAAAATCAACTAAAAGTTCAATACTCTTAGGAGAAACACAATGATAATAAGGGTTCAAATCTGACCTCATCGGTATTGAAAGAAGGTGTGCATCTATAAAGCGTACTTTTCCAGACTGTTCATCATCACCAAAAATATGTGCTACCTGATTATATCTTGACTGCTCCTCCTCGGTATACTTTTCATCTTTGTCTTTATCTCTCTTAATTGGACATTCCAATTTATGCATAATATATTCTCTCAAAGCCCCCTTTAACGAAGAACTATGAATCGTTGGGTACTCTGTAATAGCATCTCTTTGTATCTGTTTGTCAATCACACCAAAGTTTGCATCTCCACTCCCTACGTGAAGTGATGTTTTGTTTTCAATAAGATAGAGTCTATTTTTATACATGTTTTTTTCCTTCAATTTTAAAATAATGATTTATACCTACGGTTCGTAAATGTTCTTGATTTAATGCCTTATCTAAGCGTTGTAAATCTTCTGTATAGAGTACCGAACCCCGTTCTAAAAGATAATACCGTTTTGACTTTTTACCATGTCGTGCATTGGTAAGTTGTCTAAAAGATGTTCTTTTTCCCCAAATAAAACTACATGCTTCATAGGCTTCTTGACTTATTACTGTTTCTGAAACCAATACCATACGAGAAAGCTCTTTAACTTCATGCACTTCTTTAAAAAGTAGCTCAAAACCTTCTAGCTCTTCTTTTAATGTTAAAGCAAAAGACGACTGGTCTGCTCCCAATGAAACAATGACACTGCTATTCCATTTCAAAGGCTCTGAAAACGTTGCAAAAAATGCAAAATGAGCTGACTTTTGTGGAAAGTAACTCTTTTTTCGGAAAAAGCCATCTTCATCGCTCTCACTATCTTTAGATTTTTTAATGCCTACTGTTTCAATCTCTTTAAAAAAGTCTTCAAAGTTTTTCAACTTTTTGTTTTGTGAAATAAATTCAAAACATTCATGCTTCTTAGCGTCATAATCTTGAAAAACCAAGGCTTGTTTACGTCCTGAACCAAAAGAGACCAAAGCATTTTCTTGTGCTTTAAGCTCTAAGCCATAATCCTTAGCATTCGCTGTAAAACAACTTTTACCATCTTTAATAAAAATAGGAGACAAAAAAACTATGCTTCCAAGGTCAACAGAGTTTTCATACGAAAAAGCTCCTGTTCCTGCCAAGTTTTTAGCATCTTCATGGTTTTGGCTAAACTTCCCTCTTCCACTACTGTCTACCCATTCACCTTTTCGGTGCATGGTAAGATTTCCATTTTGAATTAACATGGTTTTTCGTAACATTCCCAAAAGAGCTGTTTGCTGTGGAAACTGTGTTGAGGTTGCAGAGTACCGTGATGACTCTTTACGTGTTTCATCAGCCCCAAAGGTAAACTCACCTCCAAAGAAAAAAGGCTCTAAGGGTTTCAGTGTTATTAAATATGTATGACTCATCTATCACCTCTCAATACTTTTATGGTTGACAACATTGAAAAAAGCTTCTCCTGCTCTTTTTCTTCTAATCCAAGGCTCAGCATAAGCTCTCTAATCTCTTTTAATCCTTGTTCAAATGTATCTTTATGAATATCTTCATTAAATATATTATCAAACGTACTTTCAAGGCGTTCACTTTCAATAGACTTAAAAAGCATTTGATGACTTTGGAGCTTATGGTGTACAGCGTGAGGTAACTCAACCTCTTCTTTCAGTACACTCTTAATAAGTGTTAAAAACTTCTCATAAGAATCTTCATCTTTCCCAACACAAAAGTCAAACGACTGTCCACTATGTTTTTGCGTAGAAACAGCAACAGCATTTTTACCTTCATGGTTTTTAGCAACACCAAAAAGTGCGTCTCTTGCACGTTCTAAAGCTTCATAAAGAGGATATTTATAATAGGTCAAACTTACCCCAAAACTCAATGTACTTTCATCTGTTTTAAGTGCCTTTTTATAGTCTTTACTTAAGGTATCAAGTAAATCAAAAACCGTTTCTCCTTTATTTAAAAGAGGTGCAAAAATAATCAAATCATCCCCACCAATAAAAATAGGCAATGCTCCATAATGTTCAATAGAAGCTACAGCTTTCTTATCAAATTCAAATAAGTTTTTAGAGACTTTTGTCACATCACCTTGTGATTTTATGTATTCCCCTAAATTGTCACCATCTGCGTAAATAATAGCAATGTATTTGTAAGCATTACTTGCATCAACATCATCCCCTAACTCCTGAGCAGCAATAGCATCAATGGCTTCAAATGAAGGCTTTTTCCCAAATGAAGCTTTTGCTAAATCTGAACCTAAAATAATATCTCTATTTAAAAAGAGTCTCAAATAGTCTTCGTCAGTATCCAATATTGGTGTATGCAATTCTATACTGTCCATAATTTTTGAAATGTCTAAGATAGGGTGCTTAAACTTCTCGTTGCTTTCAAAAAGATAGGTTTGTAGGTACTGTCTAAAAAATGCTTTTACTTTATCTGAATCTTTTTTAATACTCTTAGCCACCATCATAGCTATAGCATCTTTCTCTTCTTCTAAAATAGTTTCAACTTCTTCCAATGTTAAAGTATCACTCTGCAAAATAAAACGGTCATGAAACATCCCTACTCCGTTGTCTTGCTCTTCAAGTAATGCATCATCAACAAAAGGAATAATAAATTTAGCATCACTACGTTCTTTAATTTTCTTAATACTTTTTTTCATAAAAGATGAAAACAGATAACTTGCCATCCACACCTCTGATGTTTTACGACCCAAAGAAAGTGTATCTACAATTGGTCCTATGGTTAGGGCTATGTATTTCATGATATTCCTTTTGAATTTTGTTCTACTTTTTGCATAGAATTAAAAATACGTTGAAGCGTTTTAAATATTTCGTTGTTTTGTTGAAATTTACTATCTATATGTGTAGCTACATTTTGTTTTGAGACAAACTCAAGATATTTACTTATATCAAATGTTTCGGGTGTTGATATATCAAAATCATCAGATGAACCATTAGAAATGGTAAAAGTTTTATTCAAAATATCTTTAGAGATTTCAACACCCCAAAAATAAACAATGTACTCATCGTCTTCCAAAACAGGTTTAAAGATAATTGGCGAAGGAAAACGAGCAATATTTTTAGATTTTTTACTAATAGTTGTATTATCATAACTCATCCAATCAGACTCTAAAGATAAACCTAAAAGATCTCTATACAAGAAAGGTTTTTTAGTTGAAGCTAATATATCAGAATTTGGATATTTTTCTTGCTGATTTTTCAACTCATCTTTAAAAAAAAACTCTTTTATTTTTTTCTTTTCCCAAGTCATATTGTCTTGCGTATTGTTTACATATAACCAAAGAAAAGATTTACCATAAAATACGGGGCTATTATGCTTATCATACTCATTAATACCACTTTTTAACATCTTATAAAAATAATAAATACTATTATATACAGCTTCTAGTTGTTTACTTCCAACTTTAAAAGAGTAGCAGTTCTCTGGATAGTTAGTTATAACCTCTTCTTTATTGGAAAAACTACCAAAGCCTTTAGACGTTCCTCCTCCAAAATTGGTTTGAAAAATAAAATCAGAAAAGTTACTTTCAAGAATTACTTTTAAATCTTTATTAAAAGTATTCACAGTAACTATATGTTCAAAGTTTCTATGAAATATTTGCTGAATCGTACCCCCACCCATATTCCCCATAAATAATCTCTCATCAGGCAATCCGTTAAGGTCTACTTTATCATCACTGACTTTTTTCTTGACAATCCTAACCTTATAATCCAAAGCTTTCTTCCCTTCAAAATCTTTCTCTGTCATCGCTTTTTCATTAGGTTTACTAGGCTCTTTGTAACCTATTAAATACTTTTTATATTGTTCAAACTCATTATTAAAAACATGTTTTATCAAAAACCTATCAAACTTAGGTTTCAATTCAGTAGCCCGAAGCGTTGCACCACTTTGTTCACTTTGAAAGTGAATAATGGGGGTGTGTTGCTTGAGGCTAAACGTAGCTTTAAATTTACTCATTTTTTTCCTTTATCTGTTTTCTTTTTCTCATTTATAAAAAAATTAACAATAAATGGTGAAACTACCGTCAGAAGAATGACACTTGCTAACCATCCTGTACTTTCCACATTTAAACTCTCTTTACCAAAAACGTTCATACCAAAAAAGCCGGCTACCAAAGTAGGTGGAATAAGATAAGTTCCTAACTTGCTAAGCTTTGTCATCTCTTTTTTCTCTTCACGCTCCTGCTCTAAAAAAGCATAACCATTGAGTGTACCTATCTCCTCCCTTAGATCTTCAACATCACGTTTAATGTTTAAAATATCAATGGCTTTATCATAAAGTTCTATACCTTGATCTTGAGCTGTTACCTCTTTAAAATAGAGCTTGTTAACAAACCGTAAATAGTTTTTATAGAGTACTGATATATTTTCACTTGATGGATTCTCTCCACCTTTAACATCTGATATAGCTGTGATTTCATCAGAAAAACGTAACAGTGTTGCCCGTTGGGCTAAGAGAAGCGATACCATTTGAAAATACATTGTTTTCATATGAGGTAAAGGTAAGTCGTCTCGTGTAAAACCACTGTTTTGACTTAAGCAAACAAATGAATAACGTGTAATCCCAAAAAATGTTCCATACTTATTCCAACGTTTGTAAGTTGCTTTTTCTATCAACTCTTTATGCATTGATGTATCTTGCACCGTAATATCATTACCATCCACAAAAACATATTTGTACCAGTTGTCGTTCTCTATGTTTTCTTTGGTACAGGTTACGAAAGCATCATTACCATACCAAGAAAGCACAAACATCCTATCATCTATGATAGGTTGTAAAAAGTATTTGTCCTCATTTGATGTGTCGGTGCTAAAACTATCACCCAAAATTTCTATGATGTATTTTGCAAGCTTAATCTCTTTATATAAATCACAAAAACGCTCTTCAATCCCGTTGACCGTAATGGACTCTGGCAAAAAAGACTTTTTAGTATCTTCTGTACTAAAATTAGCTCCCAAAAACTGAGGATAAACCCTACGTCCATAATCATTGATTTTTAAAATATCTTCTATTTGATAATAATCATAATTCTCCACTTCAAAAGAAAGAATTCCCACACCCGTATCAAAGAGTCTAAGGTTGACCCCTTCAAGTTTCAAAACATAAGGTTCTTTACCTTTTACTTTAAGTTCAAAAGTTGCCTCATTGTTGAGTTTTTTCTCAAAATAGTAAGAAGTAGCTCCCTCGTCAAATACTTTTGCTGTATTAAACAATGTATCTTTCACAAAATCATGAAAATAGACTATTTCATTATAGTCTAGGTTATTTTTAACTTCAAAAGGTTCATATTTCCACTTATTCTTTTCTAAACTATTTTTAAATGACTCATCTATCTTTACACGTTTATCAAAACTATGTTTTTTATAAAATTCATGTCGATCCTCAAAGCTTTCAACTATCTTATCAAACCGAAACGGAAACATAAAATTATGATAACTAATAATGTTTTTTTGTTTCACCTCTACTATCTCCTTAACTAAAATATTCGGTGTTACCAAACCTACATAGGCAGTGTCAAATCCAAAATAGCCACGACTGTGATAGGCTTCTTTGTTTTCTATCTGTTTTTTATACTTCTCTTTTAAAAACGCTATGTCACCATAGTAGGTAAAACTCTTTTGAGAGTAAACCAATAAAGGACGCTTTTCATAGTTGTCTACAATGGGTGAAAAAGCATCTAACGTTGTTTCTATAATAGAGATACCATTTTTTTCAACCACAGCTTCACTCTCTTTTTGAGCTTGAAGTTCATCTTTTGCTGTTATCCCTTGGATGGTTCTCTCTTGTTGTCGTATGCTTTTTATCTCTTCAGCTGTTGCACCCAAACACTTCATCGCTTCTATGTGTCCTACATCATTCGCAGAGATAAGTTTGTGTTCTCTAGTAGGTTTTAATTCTAAGCATTCTAAAACTTGAAAAAGACTCGACGCTTTATCTACTTGTTCATTATGATGGTCAATGGCATGATAGTTTTTAGGAATAGCTATATCTTCTATGAGTTCTACACCATAAATGGTTTTGTCTTGATGCTCTTTTAAAACTTCGGTATAAGAGGAGAGTTTTGCACCCCATGAGAGTTCATGGTCTATAACCGTAAAACCTTTTTCTTCTAATAGCTTTTTAATTGTTAACATCTCAAGGTCATGACCCCCAAGAAGGAAAAGGGTATTTTCTTTTTTTATCATCTCTTTTATTCTTTCCTATTAAATTAACTACTTAGCCATTTTAACCTCCAAAAGTTAAATCATTTTGAAAAAATTACAATTAAAATTAAAAATTAAAAATATATTAATATTATTAACATATAAAAAATAAATTCAATAGTTCAAAACAATAAAACACTTAATATCTTTTTTCCCAACTGGTGACTAAAGAAGAAAAAATGTCTGAGATGACCCACGGATACTCAAAATGAAGAGTCCATACCATTTAACCAAAGGAAGAACATGCACATAACCTACCATGCTGCAGAGCGTTTTTTACAACGTGTCTTTCGGTTCACCATTTATAGTAAAACGCAGATTCGCAATGCCATGCAACTGCTTGACCGTGATTTGTCTAAGCTACAAACACGGAACAAGCGTCATGTGATTTTGCCCTCGTTTCCTAACTTTTATGGGGTGTTCCTTGAAAACACGCTTGTAACCGTCATACCAAAACGTACTAACGCAACACTGTAGTGACTTTATGTTTGCCATTTTCCCAAGTGGTGACTAAAGAAGAAAAATGCTTGGCTGTGATGCCTATTAACGTACTTGAAATGAAAAGTGCTAAAAATTTATTATCGAAAGGATGTTTTATGGGTATTTGTATCTGTTTCCCTTAATTCTAGTGCTAACAACACAAAGTGCTATTGCCGTATAGGCTAAGGTTACTCGAAAGAGTCCAAATGTTTTATAAGATATGAAGGATATTTATGAGCTTTCCACCAAGAACGCTACCATGGATTTTTTAAACAATTTCCCAACTGGTGACTAAAGAAAGAAAAGATTGCCTGTGATGGCTTAAAGATACTCGAACCCAAGAGTCTAACAACTATTTAAACAAGGAGAACCAATGATTCCTATTCCCTTATGTGTCCAACTGATTGTGGCTGTAAGTGCGATTGTGGCTGGTAAGAAACTTCTCAAAGACTAAGGTCTAAGAGATTTTCCCAACTGGTGACTAAAGAAAGAAAAGATTGCCTGTGATGGCTTAGAGATACTCGAACCCAAGAGTCCAACAACTATTTTAACCAAGGAGAACCAATGGCTAACCCACTATGTGAGCTTATCTGTATTATCTTAAACGAAAAGTAATGCAACCCTAATGCTACTGCCTGAAATGGCTTATGGATACTCAAAACAAAGAGTCCAACCCTATTTTAAACAAAGGAAAAACAATGATACTACCAAACTACGAACTACCAGAACTAACTTTTTTACCACCACTTGAATGGTTGTACTAAGGAAGGTTTGAACAAAGCTGAATGCCTGTGATGGCTAACAAGAACACCCAAACCAAGGTGTCTCTTTTTTTCATTTTATTTTCTAAGCAAAAAAGTAGTCTGATTTTAAAATCTCTTCCAAATCAAACCCCTCTTTGTCTACATAAGGAATCTTTTTTAATTTTATTTTAAAAACATCTTCAAAAAAGAGTGTTAATTCACTTAATAACGCTTTTTTATGCAGTTCTATAAATGCTTCTTTTAAACTAGTAGAGAGAATGCCCACCTCATTGGCATGGGTAGCAAATGAATCATGCACGGTTACCATGTCGCATATCCCTTTTTCATTTAAAGCATTGACCGTCATCATAAGGTGAGAAGCATCCAAAGAGTGAATGTAGTTTGGGGCAATCCCTTTGCTATGTCCTGCTTTGTCCATTTTGTTGTTGTAGACTTTAAAGGTTACATCACGTGTTCCTTGTTCGGTAGAAACTTTAATCTTGTCTGAGAGAAACTCGACTTGTTTTACTTCTAAACCAAGAGGTGTTTTCCAAAAAATGGCTTTCTCTTTTTTGACAATCTCTGTGGCATACCTTTTAATCCATTTTTTATATTTTTCAGGCGATAAGGAGACCGATGAGAGTGCTTTTTCTAAGAGCTTTGTAATCTCACGTGACACCAGCATTCTATTAGCTTCATCCAAATGAGACAAAACACCTTTTGACTCTATCTTTTCCAACAATGCTTTGGCTTTCCCCTCGGTACTGGAACCATAAGACTCCGTCATTACAGGACCTTTGACAAACGAACGGTTTATTAATCCTTCTTCTAAAAAAGCTTCATAAAGTGAAGAAGCTACCAATGAGTTTTTTTCCTCTTCTTTCATGGCTTTCTCTTTTTTTAGCACTATTCTACTGTTTTTCAAGTCACGATTTGCTCGATTACTTAACGCCATAATACGTTCAGAAAAAGAGTACTTGACCTCTTCTAAATCCTCTTCGGTTACCTCTTTTCGTATTTTTTGTTCTTCTTTTTTAAGTATTTTTTTAATACTTTCTAACTCTTTTTGCGTGTAGTCTAACTTCCACTGCATTTTTTTCATGAGTAAGGTTGTAAAATGGCTATTGTTCTTGCACTCCTCAACATTCACCTCTTCCAACGTCTCTACTACTTCTCCTAAATGATACTCAGGAGCAAAAACTTCTTCTGTGCTAGTACTATAAAAAAGCCCCTTTTCTTCTACATAGTTTCCTTTTTGAGTTAAAAAAAGCTCTTTCTCTTTTTTCATAAGCTTCTGTAGTTCCATGGCAACTTCAGCATAAAAGTCACTCATTTTTAACTTGTCTTCTTCATCATAAGAGGGTAAAACATTGACCATTTTTGCTCCCTCTTTGTCTCTAAGTAGGGCTGTAATGTGCTGAAAGCCATTGTTAGAACCGTCTATGGCAACGGGTATACCTGTGGTAAAAGTATCAGGGTTTTCCACATAACGGGCGTATTCAAAACACCATGCCAAAAATTTAAAAGGGTCTCCTGCTGTTTGCCAAAACATCTCTTTTTTGTAATCTTTAGCCGAAGCCATAATGTGTTCATGATGCTCTTCTACCCATGCTACACGTTTTTCAAAAACTTCTTTATCTACCTCTCCATAACAGTTTGCTCCATGCACAAGAAACCACTTTTTACCCTCTTGATTTAAAGGCTTTTCCTTGGCAAAAAGAAGTAAAGATTTGGCTAAATCTCCTGCTTGTGGGTGTAAAAGTGTCTGTTGTGGGTAGATACGCCCTCTAAAGTCCATACGCCATACAAAATAAAACTGCTTATATTTTTGCATCTCTTGGGCTATCTTGACAATGCTGTTAAACCCATCTTTGTATTTGGCAATCTCATAATAGATTTCACTGTCGAGTTTAAACTGCTCTTTGTTTTCACTCTTTTCAAATGCTTTTATGGCTTTGTCAATTCGGGCTTTGTCTGCTTTGCTTAACGCTTTGTCATAGAGTTTTATAAATTTAGTTTTTTTAAAATGCTCATATACCAACGCTTTAGAAGCATCTTCTAAACCACTTCCCAACAACTCACGTAAAATCCGATAATAGGGAAAGTCTACATGATTTTTCTTTTTAAGATTACTAATTTGTCCATGATAACTTTGAAGTACCTCTAACATCTTCTCATTAATTTTAAAGGCTGTTTTTTGTACATGATTCAGTGCATCTAGTACTGTTTGGGGAATCTCTTTTCCTTTTAGAGCTTCTTTGTCTTTTTTACTCGAAGCCTTAATGCACGTCAAATCAAAATGCCTCTGTTCTGGTTCATCTTCTAAAAACCCTCCTCCGTAAAGACCTTTCCACTCTCTTGGTTCAACCACCATGGGTTTGTAGGTCATGGAAGCCCCTAACACAATCTGCTTGTCAGCTTTGGCTTTAAGTATTTTTAGAAAGTCTCGGTTGAGTTTAAAATAGTTAAAATTGGTCTCATCATTGGGTTTGGTGTATTCACTCAGCATCTCTACAGTACAAGCAAACTCTAGCATCTTTTGACCTACTTGCAGTTCAAGTTCATGCGACCAAAGAGGATTAGAGAGGGCTTCTATGTTCTCAAAATCGCTCTGCTCATACGCACGAAATGCTTTTTTGAGTTCTTCGTTTTGTAAACCCAGTTCATCACGTAAAAATCGCCATGCCACACGCTGATGCAAGGCTTCGCCTATCTCTGCTCCAAAGGTCTGTTTGGAGTTGGCAGAGTTCTCTTCATCGGCATTGTCTTTTTCTTGTAAAGAGAGCAGATGTACGGTTAGCATATTGACCATCTCATTGCTTCCCAATGTCCAAAGTGCCAACGCTATACGATGTGAACTCTCTGTAAAAAATTCCTTTTTCTTCTTGGACAAAAACCCATAAAAATCTCCCCCAATACTAAGCTCTTTCCTCAAAAGGTCAAGCATATTTTGTATGTTTTGCTCCAATGTTTTTACATTCATCTGGCTAAAAGCTTGTTTACTTTTTATGACCTCTTCTAAACCTTCTGCAAACTTTGTTTTGTCTAACAACATAAGCGTTAGAGATTTGGCTACAGCATCATGAATGTTTTTATACTCCACACCCAATAGCCTTGCGTATCTGTCATTATCTTCTCGAATAGTTTTACTCACAACTTCTTGTAAAAACTGCTCCATAAACCCATCGACCTGTGCTATGAGACGCTTAACATAGCTTAGTAATCCACTGGCTTTAGCAAAACTTTGCACGTGGGTATCTTTTTTAGAAGAGAGTTGTTCTATGCGTTCTTTAAGCAGTCCATACGAAGAGGCTTGTAACTCTTTTTGTTCAGCTATTAAATCCATTAGTTCCCCCACTTATTACTTAATGCTTGAATACTTTTTTTATTTTCTTCTCTAAAATACTCTTCTTTTAAGGCTACCGAAAAAGCCTGTTCTATTTTACTTCTAAAGGCATTTCTACTAAAGTCAAAACTGTTGTAGATAGCCACTTTTTTTGTCTTGGCACGGTAAATGAGTGATGCCCCAAAGTTACGTTTACTCTGTTTTAAATGGGGTGTTTTGTCCCGTTCTACATTTAAAATAAGGCTTGAAGCCGTCTCACCAAAGTAGTCCATAATCGAATCACTCTTATAGATAGTCCCCAAAGGGTCGTGCGAATCACCTATTTTACACTCTATAAAGCCTATTTTGTTGTTTTTAATGGTCAAAATGTCAAATTCATTCACGACTTGAATGTTTTTAGTGTTTACTTGATGTTCATCAAAACGTATTTTTGCCCCTACTTTTATGTCGTCAAAGTCAAACTTTTTAACCTGTAAGTAGACAAAAGACTCAAAAAGAAAGCCAAAACGTACAAAACCTTCTTGTCCGTTCATTACATAGTCTTGGTTCACTATCTCCAGTTTTCTTAAGGCTTCCATGACCTTAGGGTAGTTTTTTCTTAATGCTTTTGTTTCTCTTTTTTTCAGCATAAAGCGTATTTTAAACATCCGTTTTGCATCAGAAAAAAGCTCTAAAAGTGCTTCTCTGTCGGCGACAATTTTCTCTGTTGAAAGAGACTCTAGCAACGCATCGCCCATCAAGATTAAAAAGTCTGTTAGATTCATGTTTTTGTTTATTTTTTCATTGGTAAATCCTTGTTGAGTTACAAGGTTGTAGCTGTTGTCTTCTTTATCATAAGCAATTACTTTTCCATGATTACGTAACACAATGGAAGACAAAACCGTAAACAAAGCCGTATCAGCTCCTGCTCCATTTAGATAGAGTGCTTCTCGGTCTCCCTCAAAAGCTTTAGCAATACGTTCCATGTCTTTTTTAGAGTCTTCATCTATCTCTATCATCTCAATTTTTGGAAAAAACCCATGCTTAGTACTTAGCATTTCTATCGATTTTTTTAACTCAAAAGCATAAAATTTTTCTTCAGATGCTTGGTCATAAAAGAGTATGTGCCGTGTCACTTTTCCCATAAATTCATAAATAATTGGTATGAGTTCTATTTTATTTGCATGTACAATGGTAAGTAATTCCATTAATTTTTCCTAATATTTTCTATTTAGTATAGCTAATTTAGGTTCATTTTCGTCCCAAAACGATTTGCGAACTTTTTAAAAACACCAAATGCCTATTTCTCGGACTTATAATCTTTTGTTATGAGTTCAAAAAGTTCGCAAACCTCATTTTTTTTCAAATTTTAAAGAGGTTTGCGAACTTTTAGTTTTTCTTAAGTTTCAAAGCATTGTTTTTCGGGCATTCCGAAACTGAAAGTTCACTTAAAATTAGGAAACCTACCCTTACTTATTTTTACTAGCATAGGTTTGCGAACTTTTTTTAAAACTAAAACCATTGTTTCATGGGGGTTTCATGGCTTTTAGGCTATAGTTTTACTACAAACCGACACATAAATGAGTATAGGTTTGCGAACTTTTTACGCTTTTTTAGTCTAAAATTGTTCTTTTACCCCAGTTTTTAGGGCTTTACTGGTATTTAAGTTTTCATTGTTTTCTTTACTTTTAAAGCTTAACCACCAAGCAAAGCCCCAAATTACTACCATACCCCAACCTATGAGTTGGGGAGTTATTTCAAGACTCTTCTTTATTTTCTTCCACATTGATTCCCATGTCGCTATACCCCAACCTATGAGTTGGGGAGTTATTTCAAGACATTATACTCTATTATGTACATGTTATCTAAACGTGAATACCCCAACCTATGAGTTGGGGAGTTATTTCAAGACATCTCTAACTAAGTATGTTATATAACAGGTATCATACCCCAACCTATGAGTTGGGGAGTTATTTCAAGACACCAACAACCATAGACTATACTCTACATATTCTCATAATACCCCAACCTATGAGTTGGGGAGTTATTTCAAGACTTCCTCGTTTGCTACTAAAGCTGCTGCTAGTTGTATACCCCAACCTATGAGTTGGGGAGTTATTTCAAGACATACTCTTTAGCTACACCATGAAACATGAGTGTAAATACCCCAACCTATGAGTTGGGGAGTTATAAATATGCTCACTTATAATATTTTTGGAACACTCTATAAGTAAGCATACACAAGGTTAATCTAAAATATATTAGAATGCCATCAAAGACACTATAAGGAACAACAATGATAACCGTTAATTTAAAAAAAGAACACAATCTCTATGACGAAGCTGCAGAAAATGGGGGCATAGACTATCAAGGTCATGGTGCTGCATTTTTAAAAAATGATTTAAGTGAAAAACTCTTTTATTGTGAAGACTTAGACCGAGAAGAAGTACAAGCCTTTTTCAACCAACCCGATGACTATTTTTTTGGAGAATGTAACTTAGAATGGCAATTTGTACAAAAACCTACTCTTGGTAGAGGAAAACAAGCAATGTGGTTTGCCAAATATTTTAAAAGTGGTTACTACGAAGAACCATACGAATAGGTTAAGGTAAGTAATCATGCAAAAAATAGGTTTAGGACTTGACTATAATAACATCTGTAAAGATTATAATACCGTATATCTTGACAGAGATAACAATGACAGAGAAACCGTGCAGTGTATGAAAAAAGTCATGGACTGGTTCAATAAGTTTTTATCTGAACTAATGCAAACCTTTGATTATGACATTTACAGAATGAACCAAAATGTAGCCCTTGGACTCAAAGAGCTTGTGCAAAAACGCTTTTTCTTTTACTCTTTGGAAAAAGAGATGATATTACAAACCTTTATTCTCCAAGCAGAAGCTACGACCTTTGATAGTCCTGAACATTGGAGGAAAAGTACAGAAAATACCCTACTCATTAAAAATGATGATGAAGGTGAAGGAGTTTCTTTTTACTTTAATGAGAACTCTGAAGTTCATCTTTGGCTACAAGAAAAACTAAAAGACTACTCTTTAGACCCTGTTCCATTTGAAGAAACATAAAAACCATAAAGGATAAACCTACTCATAAAATAAAATCCAAAATTTTAGTATACTTCTTAAAAGTAAAAGGATTTTATTTTGAAACACGCTCCAGTTACACTTACAGGTAGCTCTGTTACTGAAAAACGAAAAGAGATACGACAATACTTTCTTGAATCTTTTTCGTTGTTTGAAAAACTCTTTGAACTTCTCAAAGATGATACAGTATTTTATAAACAATCAGAACCAACCCGTCAACCCATGATATTTTATTTTGGACATACAGCAACTTTTTACATCAATAAACTCATTTTAGCTGGTGTTATTAGCGAACGTATTAATCCTCAATTTGAATCTATGTTTGCCATTGGTGTTGATGAGATGACTTGGGATGACATGAATCCAGAACATTACGAATGGGCAAAAGTTTCAGAAGTCCGAGCATACCGTCAAGAAGTCAAAGAACTTGTGCTAAAGCTCATTGATACTTTACCCATGACTTTACCCCTTAGCCAAGATTCTGCATGGTGGATTTTGTTAATGGGCATTGAACATGAACATATACACATAGAAACCTCCTCTGTATTGCATCGACAAATGCCCTTAGCATTTATAACGCCTGTAGAAGAGTTTAAAGCATGTACAAACTTTCCAGAAGCTCCAAAAAATGAACTTGTATCCATGCAAGGTGAAATCATTACTTTAGGAAAAGATAAAAACCATCATCTCTATGGTTGGGATAATGAGTACGGCACAAAAACTGAAGAAGTAAAACCTTTTGAAGTGTCAAAATACTTAGTCTCCAATGCAGAATACCTTCCCTTTGTATTGGCTAATGGTTATGAAAAAATTGAATATTGGGATGAAGAAGGACAAAACTTTCTAAAAAATAAAAATGCTACATGTCCACCTTTTTGGGTACTTCAAAATGATAAAAGCTACAAACTACGCCTTTTAGATAAAGAGATAAATTTACCCCTTGCTTGGGCTGTAGAAGTCAATACTTTGGAAGCCATGGCATTTTGTAGATGGAAATCAAGCCAAGCAGAAAAAAACTATGCCTTACCCTCAGAAGTACAATGGCATCATCTTTACAATCAAGCTAAGATAAAAGACTTTCCAAACTTTGATGACAAAAAAGCCAATGTTAACTTTACACACTACCACTCACCCTGCCCTGTCAATGAATTTTCTTTTGGAGAACTTTATGATGTCATGGGCAATGTTTGGCAATGGACAAAAACCCCAACCAATGGCTTTGAGGGTTTTGAACCTCATCCTATGTATGATGATTTTTCAACTCCAACCTTTGATGATAAACACAATATAATCAAAGGGGGTTCTTTTGCTTCCATAGGAAATGAACTCATGCAACATTCACGTTATGCTTTTAGACGACACTTTTACCAACATGCTGGTTTTAGATACATAAAAATAGATAAAGAAGAAGAGATGAAAAAAGAAGAAAATATTTACGAACATGATGAACTGGTCAATCAATACGCTAACTTTCAATATGGCGAAACTTACTTTGGGGTAGAAAACTTTGCTGTCAAAACAGCCCAACTTGCCATAGAATACTCTAAAAACACAGCTCAACATAGAGCCTTAGACATTGGCTGTGCCACAGGACGTTGCTCTTTTGAACTTGCCAATGTATTCGAAGAGGTAACAGGCATTGATTTTTCTGCACGTTTTATTCAAGTGGCTGTCAATTTACAAAAACAAGGTACGCTTCAATTTGAAGAAAAAGTTGAAGGAGAAATTTACAACAAAGTTTCTAAAAACATTGAAGAGTTTAGCTTTTCAGAAGTAAAGGAACGTGTTAATTTTTGGCAAGGCGATGCTTGTAATCTAAAAGCACACTTTGAAGGCTATGACCTCATCTTAGGAACGAACCTTATTGACCGTTTATACGAACCAAGACTTTTTTTAGACAACATTCATGAACGCCTCAATGAGGAGGGAATTTTGATTTTAACTTCCCCTTACACTTGGCAAGAAGAATCTACTAAGAAAGAGTTTTGGCTAGGTGGTTTTAAAAATGAAAAAGGAGAAGAGCAATACAGCTTAGAAGGACTCAAAAATATTTTAGAAGAAAATTTTGAATTAGTAGAAACGCAAGATGTCCCTTTTGTCATTCGTGAAACAGCCCGTAAGTTTCAACATACCCTTTCTCAAATGTCTGTTTGGAGAAAAAAAATAGATGTTTGAAGTATCAGCAGACCGAAGCCAAAGTAACGCAGAGAAGTACAGCAAAAGACAAAAGCTTTTTGGAACAAATGATGTTCTTCCTCTTTGGGTTGCTGATATGGACATTGATACCCCCAACTTTGTACTTAATGCCATTAAAAAGCGTTTAGAACATCCCCTATTTGGTTATGAAGAGATGCCCACTTCTGCCTTTGAAGCACAGATAAAATGGATGAAAAAACATCATGGTTTAATCTTAAAAAGAGAAGACATGTTTTTCTCTCCTTCGGTTTTAACCTCTTTAAATTTAAGCATTCAGACTTTTTCGGATGAAGGAGATGAGATTATTATTCAAACACCTGTTTATGGTGCATTTGCAAACTCAATTTTAAAAAACAATCGTACTGTGCTTGAAAACCCTTTACTTGAAAATAAAGGTGATTATACCTTTAACTTTAAAGATTTAACAGAGAAGATAAACCCTAAAACCAAACTGCTTATACTCTGCTCTCCTCATAATCCTGTGGGAAGAGTTTGGACAAAAGAAGAACTCCTAACTTTAGCCTCTATCTGTCTAAAACATCATATTTTAATAATAGCTGATGAGATTCATTGTGACTTAACTTTTCAAAAGCATACCCCTTTTGCTTCACTCTCTACTAAAATAGCCCAACAAACCATTACCTTACTTAGTCCTGCCAAAACTTTTAATATCTCTGGACTGGCTATCTCTAGCATTAATATTGCAAATAAAACACTTAAAGAACAATTTACTAAAAACTACCAAGCCATTTATTTAGGAGAAGGTAATAGTTTAGCTCATGTTGCTTTTGAGGCTGCCTATACCCATGGTGAAGCTTGGTTAAAATTATTAAAAGTACATTTACTTAAAAACATTGCTTCCTTAGAACAACAATTAAAAGAAAAAAAGTCAAAAATCAAATTTAAAACCCCAGAAGCCACCTTTTTACTTTGGTTGGATTGTAGGGCATTACATTTAGAAGATGAAGCCTTAGCACAATACTTTATTGATAAAAAGTTAGGACTAAGTCCAGGTATTACCTTTGGAACAGGAGGAACAGGATACATGCGTCTTAATATCGCTGTATCTACAAAAGCCTTAAAATATATTAAATTATAAAATTAAAGTTTAAGTAAGATATAATACGCTTATGAAAAATTTTAATACCTTATACTTATCTTTAATATTAATTTCGACTTCGCTATCTGCTTCTGATAAACTTTATTCGTTTATGGGTATTCAAGCTGGTAACTCCTTTGTAGATGGAAATTCTGTACCTACCATAGGTCTTAAATATGGAAAACAAACCAAAAAGTACAGAACCTCAATTACTTATGCTTATGGAGAAAAATCTAACAGCAACTATCAAAGCCTTATTGCACAAGTCGATACAGGCATATTACTCAATCAATTTAAAAACAGTTCTTTAAAACCCTATGCTGGTCTCTCTTTTGGCGTGATGCAAGAAGAAAACAAACAAGCTTCTGTCAAAGACAAGGGTTATGTCTATGGTGCAAATACAGGAATTGCTTATATCTTTAATGATGCTTTAGATTTTGATTTAAGCTACCGTTATATGGCAACCTCCAAACTCAAAAATTTAAGTTCACTCAATGATTTAACGCTTTCAATGCATTATTTTTATTAATTATGCTTTGGTTTATTTTCCCATGATATAATAATTTTATGCATAAAATTATTATATCAACCCTACTCATAACTTCTTTTACATTTGGCGAAGGAAGCTACTCTTTTTTGGGTACGCAAACTTCCTATCTTAATTACAATACTACTTCATCCCCCTCTTTAGGATTAAAATATGGAATACAAAAAGGCATGTGGCGAAGTTCTTTTAATTTAGACCATGCAAAAAATGGTAATAATAAACTCACGTCACTTATATTTCAAACCGATAAAGGAATCTTAAAACAAAGCATGGAGAAAAGTTTATTTAAACCTCATGTGGGTTTTTCCTTTGGTATTTTACAGCACAAAGAGAATGTTAGCGACAAAGGTTATGGTATTGGACTCAATACAGGCGTTAGTTACCTTTTAAACGGTGCCTTTGATTTAGACCTAAGTTATCGTTATCTCTCTACGACTAAAATGAATAAGCTAAACACACTCAATTCATTGACCCTTTCACTGCATTACTTTTACTAGAATTTTAGTATAATGGCTTCACTAATCCATTGGAGCCAAATTTGTCTTTTCTCTCTTACCAAACCCTAAAAAATATTCTTTTTAAAGTAAATCCAGAAACTGCCCATAGTATTGGTGGTCTAGGACTTAAAGCTGCCCCTTATGCCCCTTTTCTTTCTAAGTATTTTAAAAAGAGATACTTTATTGAAAACCCAATCTTAGAACAAAACATTCTTGGAATCAAGTTCAAAAATCCTGTGGGACTTGCTGCTGGTTTTGATAAAAATGGTGAATATATTAAAGCCATGCCCAGCCTTGGTTTTGGCTTTACCGAAATAGGAACGATCACCCCCAAAGCACAAATTGGCAACGACCGACCAAGACTTTTTCGCTTAAAAGAAGACCGTTCCATTCAAAATGCCATGGGGTTTAATAACCGTGGTGCAGAATTTATGTTAAAGCAACTCGCTAAAGTAGAAAACTTTGACTACCCTATTGGCATTAACATTGGTAAAAACAAACTCACTCCTGAAAATGAAGCCCTCAATGACTATAAAATACTTTTAGAAACCTTTAAAAATGTTGGTGACTATGTGGTAATAAACATCTCTTCTCCCAATACCCCTGGACTTCGAGACCTACAAAATGAAAAGTTTATTACCGACCTTTTTACCATGGCAAAAGAAATTACAACACAACCTATCTTCTTAAAAATTGCACCAGACATGGAAGCACAAGATGCCATAGACCTCTGTACTTCAGCTGTCAATGCAGGAGCTGCAGGGATTATTGCAACCAATACAACCATTGACTATTCCCTAAGTAAATATGCCAAAGATTTTGGTGGTATTTCAGGTGCATTGGTACGAGAAAAATCATATGAGCTTTTTAAAGCCATTGGGAAAGAACTACATGATAAAACGGTACTTATTAGTGTGGGTGGTATTGAAACAGCCCAAGATGCCTACCGAAGAATCAAAGCTGGTGCGTCACTCATTCAAATTTATTCCATGCTTATTTACAATGGTCCAATTATGATAAAAGAAATCAATGAAGGGCTAATAGAACTGCTTAAAGCCGATGGTTATCAAAACATTTCAGATGCCATTGGAGCAGACTTTAAGGAATAAACTTCAAGTAAGCATCACAATTGCAACACTTTTGCAATGTTTTTATATTATAATAACTTAATGTTATTCAAATATAAGGAAAAATGATGAGAACAGTTAAATATTTCAAGCATATCGTATTACTAAGTACTTTGAGCATACTTTATGCTGGTTGTGGAGAGAGTCAAGAAATCAGTGAAACTTCAGTGGGGAAAAGTGAAATACACCTTCAAAAAAGTAAACAAGAACCTTTTATTAAAAAGTATGCCCTTAAAAGTGGCGAAATTGATTATGAAATAATCGGTTCTATGGACATGATGGGAAGTACCTCAAAAACCACAGGAACAAAAAAACTCATTTTTTCAGAATATGGGAGTCATGAGTTAACTGAACTCAAGAAAATTGAAGAGCAAAATATGATGGGGGAAAAAAGAACCCTTAAAACGCATACGCTAGATTATATGAAAGAGGCCAGCCTTTATAAAGTTGATTTTAATAAAAAAAATATTCAAAGAATGCAAGTTCCTGCTTTAGCCATGATGATGGGAACAGGTGAAGAAAACATGCTTGAAAAAGGTCAAAAGATGCTAGAAAGTATGGGTGGCAAAAAACTAGGTACAGACAAAGTCTTAGGCTATGAATGTGAAATTTGGTCTTTAATGGGCAGTAAACAGTGTCTCTACAAAGGTATTCCTCTAAAAGTTGAAACCGATATTATGGGCGTTACAAACCTTGAAGTAGCTACTAAAATTGAATTTGATAAAAGTATAGATAAAACAGTTTATAAACTTCCAGAGTTTCCTATTGTCAATGCCCTTAATAGAACCAACATAGATAAAAGTAAATTGGCAGATATGGATGCACAAGATAAACGAAATGCCATCGAGAATGCAAAAAGAATGGCTCAATTGGGTGAAACATTGAAAGAGGGACAAAAAAAGATAGAAGCCAATCCTAACATGAGCCAAGAAGAACAAAAAAATATGATGATAGAAGTGATAAGTAACTCGAAAGGGATGCAGAGTCAACTCGAAAAACAAAAAGCAATGATGCCCAATGTTATTAGCCTTATGAAGTTCTATCGAGATTGTCTTCAAGATGCCAACTCCAAATCAGATGCCCAAGCTTGTGATAAAAAAGGACAAGCCTTAGCCAAAAAATTAGGCATGGAAGAAGAGTTTGATGACGAAGAGGAAGAAGAAGATACACGAGCTTGGACACAAGAAGGAAGAGCCACCATCGTAAATGAAATGAACGAAGAGATTAAAACAATAGAAAACACCCTTCCTTGTATTCACAAAGCAAAGACCATGATCGATTTAATGCATTGCAATCAATAAATAGAACAGTCTCTTAAATGCGTTCCTTCAAAATAATTATTTTAAGTCTCACCCTACTCACTTCTGCAACCCTTGCCGAAGTGAAACCTCTCTTTTACGAAACATATAACTTTCCAGAAGATGATATTTTAAAGATTCAAAAACACCGATTCGTAGTTATTTTAGAGCCATATCAAGGTCATTGGTCTGTGGTTGGAATTACCCAAGATTACTGGACACCCTAATAAAATTTGACAAAACAAGGAAACACCATGCAAAAATTAATACTTTTATTTACGTTACTCTTTTTTACTTTCTCTGCTTGGGCAATGCCTCCTTCATTTTATGAAATTGAACCCAACAATAGCCCTGTAGAAGCCAACTCTTTTTCAGGTGAGATGGTACTAACAGGTAAAATTAGTCAAGCCAATCAAGATGCTTTTATGTGGGAAATAAAAGAAGAAGAGACTCTTTATGATTGGAACATAGAGCTTGTGGGGGCTGCCAATGCCATGACCCGTATGGACATGATGCACGTTGTCTTTACTGCTGATGGTAAAGAGGTTGAAGATTATCAAAAATTTTTCTCTTTTGGTACACGAACAGGAAACAAACCTGTGTATTTACGCAATCTTCTTTTAAAAAAAGGGAACTATCTACTCGCCTTAAGCTCTAACGCTACTGATGAACAAAGCTACCAAATCATCATCACAAAAAATAAAAAAGCATCCTCTAAAATTGAAGAGAGTTCTCAAAAAAGAGCCACAAGGGTGAACCTATCAAGTAATGATTACAACTATTATCATTATAATTTTGAAAAACCTACAGCATGGTTTGAATTTAAAATTGATAAAAAAAACCACTTAAAACTTTGGACAATTAAAGGCATAAGTACCCTCGGTCATCAAGTGAAAATAAAACTTTTAGATGAAGCAAACAAAGAGATAGCTCAGAGTCAAAGTAATAAGTTTGGAAAATTCACCCTAGAAAATTTAGAGTTGGATGAAGGAAAATATTATCTCAAAAGTACAGGAGAAAAAGAAGCGCTTCACCATGCTGTTAAAATTTTTAGTACAAGTGAGCAAAGCATTGATGAAAATGAAATAGAACCTAATAATAATCTAAGAACAGCCAATGCCATCAATTATAAAAAAACCATTCATGGAAAAATTGATAAAAAAGGCGAATATGACTATTTTACCTTCTCTATTCCTGAAAAGTTTGAAGACAAAGTTTTTGACATAGAGGTAGCAATGACCAATAAAGAGAGTTATTTTTATTTGGAAAATGCAAAAGGGAAACGCATCCAAGAGCAAAAAAATGATGCCAATATGAGCATGAAAAATCTTCAACTTAAAAGTGATGAAGTCTATTATGTGGTGCTTTCCAATCGTAACGACAATACCTCTTACCATTTTAAATTTTCAGACTTTAGAGACCCAATAGCCAAGCAAGAAGTTGAACCCAATAATGATCTTCATCATGCTCAGCGTGTGGTGTTGGAGAAAGAGATAACGGGTTATTTTCAAGGAGATGAAGATGATTGTTTTAGTTTTAACATTGAAGAACCTAACAAACTGTGGAGCATAACAGCTTTGGGTGAAAAGTTAGAACGCCTAGAACTCTTTAAAGGTTTACTCACCCGACGACTGCTTAGCCTTTCCACACCCAAAGAGAAAAAACTTACTTTAAAAAACTTATTACTTTTAGCAGGAAATTATAGAACCTGCCTCGAAGGGAAAAATGGAGCGTACCGTTTTAGTGTTAATGAAACATCGCTTAATGAGTTAAATATTAGTTCCTTAAAGGGCATAGAACATGAACCCAACCAAAACAAAACACAGACCAATGAACTAAACTTTGAACAGCCTATTAAAGGGGTAGTTGAACATGAAAGCAATGAAGATTATTTTCATTTTACCCTTAAAAACAGTGAACGCATTCGACTCACAGCTACTCCACCTAAAGAGGGTGATGTACGCATGAAACTCATGTCCGATTTAGACACCCAAAAAGCTTACCCCGACATAGGGAAACCCTCGGTTATCGAAGGGGTTTACCCCATGGGAAGATACATTATCGATTTGTGGTCAAAAAAAGCAAGTTATGGACTTTATGATTTAAAATTAGAACGCTTAGACTTTTTTGAATCCAATGCCAGCAAACTTGACCTTGACCTAAAACTCAAAAATAGAAATGATAGGGTTACGGCATACAGTGACGTGGGTCAAAAAATGAACTTTTCAGTAGAGGTCAAAAGTTTAGAAGATGCCAAACTCACCATTAGCACGCATGTGAGTGATGGTAGTTGGAAAGTTGAGCATAATCAAACCGTCAACGTCAAAAACAATGAAACAAAGAGTGTTCCTTTTACACTCAGTATTCCTAAAACCGTAGACCAGACCCCTGTGGTGACAAGCATTAAATTTGAAAACAGCAAAGGAAGTTTCCAAACCATCTCCTTTACCCTAAACCCAACAGAGAGTGCAACGCCCCTTAATCCTTATGAAGATTGGGGAATGCCTAACAGCATGGTAGGAGGACTCAATGTTGCACGCTTGGATTTGGGAGCTAAACGGGTGTTGGAACATCAAGAAACAGAAGAAGGGTACGTTCCAAAAGTCATGGTACGCACACATTTACTCTTTGATAATTTTGTCTACCAAGGAAAAGGCTTTCATCTCTATGCTGGACGAAAAAATACTGATGAAAACGTGACCATAGAATTAGCAGGGTCAAAGGCAAGTGACATTGTGGGGGTTATTCTCAATCCCATTGGTGAAGGCAACAAAAAGTATCAACTAAAAGATTTTTCCATATCGCTTTCAGAAGATGGAAAAACGTATACCAAAGTCTATCATGGCATCTTAGGCTTAGAGCCTAATGACCAAACCTTTGCTTTTGACAAACTCTATAAAGCCAAATACGCACGCTTAACCTTGCATAACTCTTATGAAAATAAAAGCAAAGGCAACATCGCATTGGGTGAATGGAAAGTGATTGCTAAACAAGAAAGTGTGCAAGGAATAAAACCTTTTAACATCGCCAATCCAGATTTTGGTGGTCATGTTATAAAATCTTCACATTATTTGGGGATGGATTGGGACAGAACGCTCCTCACCCTAAAAAAAGAGACTTCAGGTAGCCCTTATCTCTATGAAAAAGATAAAGAACTCTCATGGGTAGTGGGTTTTAAAAATGAACGTATGGCAAAAATTACAGATTTAACATGGGAAGAAGTTAAAAAAAGTAAACCTGATGCCTACATGAAAAAAATCAAAATTTTCATCTCAACCAGCACCCCCAATGGGCCATGGGAAGCGATGCCATTATGGAATAAAAATGAGACTGAAGCAAGTACCTACCACTTTGAAAAACCAACATGGGCAAGGTATGTTAAGTTTGTGTTTGAGATTGAAAAAGATGGACGCTATGCCTTACCTGAAACCTTACAAATCATGGAAGAAAAACCAAGTGCTGAATATGGCTCGATTTTAGGAGAGTGGGGAGAGAAAACGCATCACTCTTTTTATGAGTATCAACAAGAAAAAATGCTTACATCCATAGAAGTGATTACAGGCAATGAGACCAAGGAAAAAGCCTTTGCCTTAGAGATGAACCAAAGCATTCAAGGTCGTGTTTCCGTTGCCAAGCATGAAGAAGATTGGTATAAGGTAGTTGTGCCTAAGGGTCATAACCAATTTCACCCTACTTTTGCTGGAAAAGGTTCAGTGGAGGTAGAGTATGCACTTTTTGATGCTCAAAATAATACAATAGCTCCGAGTAAAGTATTAAAAAATCCTCTGCAACATGACGTTTGGTTTGAGCTTGAAGCAGGTACGTATTATTTAAACGTCAAACAACCTCCTATCTCTGTGGTATTTGCATGGGACAACAGTGGTTCCGTTTCGCCGTATCATGAACAAATATTTTCAGCCGTCAACAACTACACCCAAACCATTCAAGCCAAGATTGATGCTGTGAATCTTTTATGTTTTAACCAACAAAACAAATTTATACTCTCTGATTTTTCAGACCAACCTGCACAAATACAAAGTATTTTCAATAATTTTGATCGAGCTTGTTCGGACAGTGATGCTGAACGTCCTTTACGTATATCCTCTGAAGCGTTACAAAAAAGAGAGGGAACAAAAGGGGTCATTATTATTGGGGATGCCGTGGGTAGCCGTGATCAAAAACTTTGGAGCGTACTTGAAGAGGTCAAGCCTAAAGTCTTTTCTATTCGGGTGCAATCACAATACCAAGACAACAAACTCTATGAAGGCATTATGCAGAGTTGGTCACGCGTAAACAACGGGACGTACAACATGGTCACCAATGGGGTAGAACTCTACCAAGCCATTAACCAAGCTTCGGCCATACTGCGACGACCTGTCTACTACACGCTTCAAGCCCAAACCAGCTATGTACGACCATTGGGTGATGGAAGTTTAAAAGTTGTTCCAAGCCCTAGGCAAAAAGTCAATAAAGATTTTGCCATTGAACTCATCTTAGATGCTTCAGGAAGTATGCTCAAACGCATTGAGGGTAAACGAAGAATTGCCATTGCCAAAGAGGTGCTTCAAAAAGCTGTCACGGACATCATTCCTGCTAAAACCCAAGTGGCTCTTAGAGTCTTTGGGCATAAAAAAGCTGACAGTTGTCGTACGGATTTGGAGATAAGCTTACAAGCTCTCAATGTCAAAAAAACAAGTAACATTATTTCTAAAATCAATGCTAAAAACTTGGCAAAAACCCCCATTGCTGACTCTCTGGCTAAAGTGGCTGATGACTTAAAAAGCATCAACGGTAAAAAGGTGGTTATTTTGGTGACCGATGGCGAAGAGACCTGTGACGGTGACCCTGCGAAGGAAATACAAACCCTAAAAGATAAAGGGATTGATGTACGCATCAACATTGTGGGCTTTGCCATAGATAATGAAGCCTTAAAAGCAGAATTTAAATCATGGGCAACACTTGGGGATGGAGCTTATTTTGAAGCCAACGATCAAAAATCTTTGGATGAAGCTGTCAAAAAAGCGCTGCAAGTACCTTACAAAGTTTACAACCAAAACAAAGAACTTGTTGCTTCAGGGGTTGTGGGAGATGAAGCCCTTAAGCTCAAAGGGGGAACATACAAAGTGGTTATTGAAAGTTCACCTCAACAAACTTTTGAAGAGGTACAAATTATCGGTGAACAACTGAAACAAGTAATGTTAAAGGATGAAAAATGAGAAAAATAATGTTTCTGGGCTTATGTATTGTCAGTACGCTCTTTTTGGGCACTGACCAAATAAAGAAAAAAGAGTATAATAAAAGTATGAAAAAAGAGCCAAGAAAATATAAAGTGTACAAGAGACTAACAGAGACAGAAAAAGAGATGATATATAAAATGCATGAAGAGAAG
>CACVAX010000044.1:0-1518 GCA_902727935.1 uncultured Sulfurovum sp.
TGGATTAGAATGGTTAAAAAATGTCTTGGTCAATGTTTCTCTTAAAAAACAAGAATTTCATATTCTGATTGGCTTACTCAAACGTGCTTTTCTTAAGAACGAATGATTTTCTGTCGTGGAGTAAGCATGATGTTTATAATAATCGTAAAGATAAAGGAATTCATCGTGCCATACAACAAGCAAAACGCTATATGAATGCTACGCATAAAGGGTATTATCTACAACTAGATATTAAAGGGTTTTTTTACAGTCTAGATAAAAATATTTTGTTTATGAAAATTTTTCATGATATTTCAAACGCCAAAATGCCTTTGATGAAAAAAGAGATACTGTGGTTAAGTAATAAAATAATTTATCATGACCCGACAAGAAATTATATTTTTAAAGGAGATAAGTCAAAGTTAGCACTATTACCTTCTCATAAAACACTTTTTAAGATTCCAAAATCAAAAGGGCTTCCTATTGGAAATTTGACCAGTCAGTTTTTTGCCAATGTTTATATGAATGATTTTGATAACTTTATAAAGAGAAAGCTAAAAGTGAAATACTATATCCGTTATGTTGATGACTTTGTACTCTTTGATACTTCTAAGGAGAGGCTTCAGGTGTTGTATGGAGAGATTGAAAATTATTTGAACCATATGCTTAAGTTAGAGCTTAGAGCAGATACAAAACTAAAAAAACATACCGATGGTTTGGATTTTTTAGGCTATATTATTCGAGAAAATTACATTTTAACACGGCAAAGAGTGGTTAAGAACTATAAAAAAACAAATTATCTACAAGCGTATGAAAATCAAAAAGGAAAAATGACTCTTGAAGAGATAAAAAAGTTTTTATCTGTTCAAGCTTCATTTGTAGCACATATTAAGCATTCAAATAGCTTTAATTTAATGAGTAAGGTAGGAAAAATAAATGAGAGTAATCCTTTTGATTTTGATAGGGATGAGTAGTTTTATTAATGCTAGTAGCTTTAGTAGAGCCAATGGAGTGGTAAATGACAGTAGCACCAATTTAGAGTGGCAAGATGATTATACAGATAATAACAACATGATAAAAGAGACAACATGGGAAAATGCCATAGATTATTGTGAAACTTTAACTTTAGATACTAAAAATGATTGGAGGCTTCCCAATCTCAATGAACTGACCTCTTTAGTAGATGATACTAAACATAACCCTAGCCTTAATAGTTTATTTGAAAATACCAACTCTAACAATTATTGGAGTTCGACTAGCCCTTCGGACACTAATGAGGATGCGTGGATTGTCAATTTCTATTATGGGTTTCAGGACGGCAACGATAAGAGCTTTAACAGTTATGTTCGCTGTGTTAGAGCAGGACAGTAATTTGATACTTTGATGAACAAAAGGTGATTTGGGCTTAGAAGTAAAACCCTATTGAACCCTAACCACAAATAAGCTATACTCAAAGTAAAAAAGAGGAGGATAGAATGTATGTGCATGAGAAATACATTAACCCTTTTACTGACTTTGGGTTTAAAAAGATATTTGGTG
>CACVAX010000044.1:1618-57324 GCA_902727935.1 uncultured Sulfurovum sp.
AAGCTTTTGAAAAAGCAGAATTTATTAATCTGCCCAAAGGTGAACAAGACAAATACCATAAAAATCTCAAAGTCTACCGAGACCTAGTCAATAGTTTTGATACAGCCCACAAAGAGGGTTTAGAAGAGGGAATGGAGCTAGGCTTAGAAGAGGGAGAGAAGATTGGGATTGAGAAGGGAATTGAGCAAGGAATTGAGCAAGGAATTGAACAAGGAAAACTCAAAGAAAAACTAAAAATTGCCCAAAACCTTTTAGATATTTTAGACAATGAGACCATTGCTCTAAAAACAGGATTAAGTGTTGAAGCCATAGAGACACTTCGATAGTGGTTAAAAGAAACTATTTAATCAAAGCTAAGTAGAGACTCTCTTAGCTTTAATATTATATTCAAACTCTACATCAACATCCCACCGTTGACCTTTAAGGTCTCACCTGTAATGTACGAAGAGTGGTCACTTAAAAGAAATGCTGTCGCTTCAGCTACTTCAGAAGGGTTACCAAAACGTGCCATAGGAATTTTTGCTGTAAAGGCATCTTTAACCTCATCTTTTAACACGTCTGTCATCTCTGTAGCAATAAACCCTGGTGTAATGGTGTTATAACGAATTCCTGAAGTAGCTGCTTCAATGGCAAATGATTTGCTCATTGCAATTGTTCCTCCTTTAGAGGCAGCATAATTTGTTTGTCCAGCATTTCCTGTTTCCCCAACAATTGATGCAATGTTGACTACTGAACCAAAACGTTTTTTACGCATGGTTTTCAGTGCTTCTCTACAACCAATGAATGTTGACTTTAAATTTGCATCAATCACGGACATAAACTGTTCACTCTTCATTCTCATTGCTAAACCATCTTTGGTAATTCCAGCATTGTTTACCAAATACGCCAACTCTCCATCAGCGATTACAATTTGTTTCATGGCATCCACAAAAGCAGCCTCATCACTTACATCAAAACCAATCACTTCAGCTTCTCCACCAGTAGCCACAATGTCTGCCTGAACAGCTTTCGCTTCTGCTTCACCAGAGCGATAGTTTATCCATACTTTAAGACCAAAACCTGATAAAGACTTTGCTATCTCTGCACCAATTCCTCTACTTGAACCTGTTACTAATACGTTTCTACCTGTAAATTTCATGCTTCACCTTTTAAAATTAATTGTGATTATTGTAGTTTATTGTTGATTAAATTGTTATGAAAGTATGAAGCTAAAAGTGTGTATGGAAAGTTTGTGTAGATAGATAACTTCTATCTACTTATGATTTGGGAAAAAAGCTTCTTTAACTTTATCAAATAAGTCATAATCATCATCTTCAAGTTTGGACTTGACAATAATATGATTTAACTGTTTGAGTACAGACATCTTGGTATAAGTTTCATTACTAAGACCATTGGCAATCATTGAGATTTGTGTATCAATATTATATTCTTTTTCCATAACTTCATCGAGTAAAGCACAGGCTTCTTCTTTAGGTACATCAAAATCCTGCCTCATAAAACGCTGAAACAGAGGACGTTCTGCATCCAAATCCTTATTATCTAATTTAATCACATGACAAAACAGTGCTGCCACAGATTCTTTTAACATGATATCCATCTATAAGCCTCCTTTTTGACTCTATTTATATAATATCTAAATAAACATAATTTAAAGTAAAACAGTTTTTAATTATGTGATATCGTGTACTATAAAATCACATTTACAAGAGACTGTTGTCCATCTCTTTTGGTACGTTTAATCCCATGATTTCTAATACTGTTGGAGCTACATTGTTTAAGCCTCCATTATTTTTTAAAGTCTTAACTCTTTTGTCTAATACATAACACCAAACATCGCCTACAGTGTGATTGGTGAGCGTATTTCCTTCACTGTCTTTCATCTCTTCACAATTTCCATGGTCAGAAGTTAACACAATTGAATAATCACACTGTTCTGCTTTTTCAATAATCTTTCCAAGCTCCGTATCAACAGCATTTACAGCAAGAAGTGCAGCTTCATAATTGCCTGTATGTCCTACCATGTCACCATTGGCAAAGTTAACCACTATGAGTTCATACTTTTCATCCATCCCTGTTCTAACAGCCTCACCCACCTCTGCTGCTGACATTTCAGGTTTTAGGTCATAAGTCTTTACATTGGGACTGGGAATAAGCACACGGCTTTCCCCAATCATAGGTGCTTCAATTCCTCCGTTTAAAAAGAACGTTACATGCGCATATTTTTCAGTCTCGGCTGTATGTAATTGAGATAATTTAGCCTTAGAGACTACCTCTGCCAACGTATTTTTAGGGGCTTCTTTAGAAAACATAATAGGATGCGTAAAACTGGCATCATATTTTGTTAGAGTGGTAATATTTAAAGGAAGATAATCACGCTCAAAACCATCAAAAATTTCATTGCCTAACGCCATGGTAATTTCACGTACTCTATCTGAACGAAAGTTTGCAATCACCACAGCATCATTCTCTTCCATTCCCTCATAAGCACCCAGTGCTACAGGTTCTAAAAACTCATCTAAAATATTTTTTTCATAACTTTTAGTTACATACTCTTGTGCATTAAGCGTGGTTGAGGATTGTGCCTTGACCATCGCTTTATATCCTAATGCTACACGTTCCCAACGGTTGTCTCTGTCCATGGTATAAAAGCGTCCTGCTAACGTGGCAATAGAAATATTTTCAGAACAAATACGCTCTATCTGTTCAATATACGTTTTTGCTGAAGTGGGCGAGACATCTCGACCATCCGTAATAAGATGTAGAAAAACCCTTTTTCCTCTTTTTTCAGCTAATTGTGCCAAACCAATAATATGCTCAATATGTGAATGCACCCCTCCATTACTCAAAAGCCCAATAATATGTACTCTATTACTCTTTTCTAAAGTGCCATTTAGTGCTATATTCTCTTCGATGCTTCCATCTTTAATCGCCAATGAAACTTTTACTAAATCTTGATACAAAATACGCCCAGCACCAATGCTCATGTGACCCACTTCTGAATTTCCCATTTGTCCTTCTGGTAATCCAACACTTAATCCATGAGTAGCAATTAGTGTCTTTGGAACTTCTTCCATAAGTTTGTCATAAGTTGGTTTTACAGCATCTTTAAATGCATTGCAAGTACTATCAGGCTTACATCCTATCCCATCGGTGATGATTAAAACAGTTTTTTGTATCTTCATTAAGCTTTGACCCTATCTTTATAAAATTTTAAGTAAAATAACACTTATTTACTTAAATAAACTCTAATATCAGGACATTATCTTATATGTTATATGCTTTCTACGAATATTTCGACATCAACATTTTTCAATACATCTCGGTGAGAGCTGGTTTTGGTTTTTTTATTGCTTTTTTATTAACTCTTTACCTTTTACCCAAATACATGGCATGGGCAATTTCTAAAAAAACACACCAACCCATTAATAAATATGTGCCTAATCATGCCTCTAAAGCCAATACGCCCACCATGGGAGGTGCTATTTTTGTATTAGCAACGGTGGTGGCACTTCTATTTACCTCAAACTTTTCAAATCCTTACATCATAGCAGGACTTATTGCCATGATTGGTTTTGCTTTAGTTGGATTTCAAGATGATTTAGGAAAAATCTTATCAGGAGACAACCTACAAGGGCTTTCAGCAAGGGGAAAACTGCTTTTACAAGGGGTTATTGGTGCTGCTGTTTCGATGTACTTAGTATTGGTTGCTGACTTTCCAACAACCATGTATGTACCCTTTTTAAAAGAACCACTTTTTGACTTAGGCATTTATTTTGCCATTCCATTTTGGGTGTTTGTATTTTTATCTGTAACCAATGCTGTTAACCTAACTGATGGACTTGATGGTTTAGCCACTGTTCCTTCTATTTTTTCTTTGGCTACTTTAGGGGTGATTGTTTATTTAACAGGTCATGCTATTTTCTCTGGTTATCTATATTTACCAAACATCAAAGGGGTTGGAGAAGTCACCATTTTAGCAGCTTCTCTCTCTGGTGCTTTACTTGGTTTTCTTTGGTACAACTGTTACCCAGCAGAAATCTTCATGGGAGATACGGGTTCATTAGCCATTGGTGGGGTTTTGGCGTATATGGCTATCATTGGTAAATCAGAAGTTTTACTGGTACTTATTGGTTTTATTTTTCTTATTGAAACGATCTCGGTTATTTTACAAGTAGGCTCTTATAAACTACGCCAAAAAAGGGTCTTTCTCATGGCCCCCATTCATCATCATTTTGAGATGAAAAAATGGGCTGAAAACAAAATAATTGTACGTTTTTGGATGATTGCCTTTTTGTCTAATATCTTAGCTCTTATCTCATTAAAAATTCGGTAAACAAGATGAACTCTACTTTAAAACCTACCCTTTTTGGATACGGATTAACCACAAAAGCCATTGCTAAAAGCCTTGGTGGAAGCTGTACTTTCTTTGATGACAAGGCAAAAGAAGCTTATACTGATGAAAATAACAACCAGATTTTACCTTCTAACTTATTTGACCCAGAAGCTTCACAACTAGAAGTAACCACCCCCAGCGTTCCTCCTACTCATCCTCTCATAAAGTCTGCTAAAAACCTTATGAGTGAATATGACTTTTTTGCCAAAGAGATGCCTTTTAGCATTTGGATTTCAGGAACTAATGGGAAAACTACTACTACCCAAATGCTTACTTACCTATTAGCCGACAAAGGGGCAGTTAGTGGAGGGAATATTGGTACACCATTAGCCCAACTTGATACCAAAGCACCTATTTGGGTCTTGGAATCAAGCTCATTTACATTGCACCATACAAATGTCGCTTCACCTAACATCTATTTACTCCTTCCAATCACCCCTGACCACCTCGATTGGCATGGAACAGCTGAACAATATGAAGCAGATAAACTAAAACCCCTACTTACCATGAAAGAGGGAGAGTTAGCCTTGTTACCAAAAGGTCTTAACTTGCCCCAAACAGATGCCTTTGTGGTAGAGTATGATTCATTAGAGTTTTTAGCCAACTATTTTGACATCGATACCTCAAAAATCCGTTTTAAAGCAGCTTTCTTGGAAGATGCCCTAGTAGCTCTAGCTGTCACCAAAACACTTTTTGATGAAGTAGACTATAATAAAATCAATGCTTTTACATTAGACAACCATCGTCAAGAAGAGACAAAGGATGCATTAGGAAGATTATGGGTCAATGACTCAAAAGCTACCAACCTAGATGCAAGTATACAAGCTGTTAAAACTTATGATGACCGATTCATAAGACTTATTCTAGGAGGAAATGACAAAGGTGCTGATTTAGAACCTCTCTTTGTTCTTCTACAGACAAAAGAAGTTCATCTCTATACCATTGGTGCAAATTCAGAAAAACTGGCAAAATTAGCTAATAAATATGCTATTGATTTTACAGCCTGTGAAACTTTAGAAAATGCCATCAAAACCATCTACACGGAAAGATCCCAAGATGATGTAGCTTTGCTCTCCCCAGCAGCTGCAAGTTTCGATCAATTTAACTCTTATAAACATCGTGGCGAGGAATTTTTCAGAATTATAAAGTCCATGAGTTAAATTAAGATTTTTTTAAGTTTATATGGCTATAATTTCAGCCACTTCAAATATGAAGTACTACAAAAGAGTGGCTCCATAGCTCAGTTGGTAGAGCAAAGGATTGAAAATCCTTGTGTCGGCAGTTCGATTCTGTCTGGCGCCACCACTTTAAAAACTACATAAAATAATCATCTTAAATACTAATTCTTAATTATCTCTTTATCATTTAATATTGACCTATCAATTACCTTCAATAAGCAAAGTACAAGTTGGAGTTGCTAAACTTCCGAAAAAGGAGCTAGCTCCTCATAAAATCTTATAAACTGCTACATACTCTAAGGAGGTATTATGATTAATAACTTAAAAAAGTCCTTGAGGTATTCGTTACCTTTAACCCTAATTCTATTTCAAACAACGCTCTATGCAGATGTTAATTCACTTGAAGACATTGTGATTCATGAAGGGCATGAAACCTCGTTGATTGGTGAAGCCATCTCTTCTTCAGAAGGAGTGATTACCCAAAGTGAAATCGCAAGTAGACCCGTATTACGTACTGGGGAAATATTAGAATTTGTTCCAGGTATGGTGGTAACACAACACAGTGGTTCAGGAAAAGCGAATCAATACTTTTTACGTGGGTTCAATTTAGACCATGGTACAGATTTTAGTACAAGTGTTGAGGGAATGCCCATCAATATGCGTACTCATGGACATGGACAAGGCTATACGGATTTAAATTTTATTATTCCAGAATTTGTGGAACGTATTGACTACCAAAAAGGACCTTATCATGCAGAAGATGGTGATTTTTCAGCAACTGGTTCAGCAAGGTTTTCACTGTTGAATCATTTAAAGTCCCCTTTTGTATCGGTTGAGTTAGGTGAAGATGGTTACCAACGTACGGTAATGGGTACGGACATTGACATTGGTGAGAATGAACTTCTTTTAGGTCTTGAAGCCCATCAATACGATGGACCATGGGATGATGTACGTGAAGATGTTGAAAAATATAACTTCTTGGCACGACTGCATAGACCTTTAGCCGAAGGTGATTTAACCATGACCTTAATGGGTTATAAAAACTCTTGGAACTCAGCTGATCAAATTCCAAGTTATGCCGTGGAAGAAGGTATTATTTCGGACTTAGGTTCTATTGACACAACGGTTGGTGGTGAGTCCAGTCGTTACAGTCTTTCTGGAAAATGGAGAAATGATGATTTGTTAGTGGATGCTTTTGCCATTAAATCCAGTTTAAATCTCTATTCCAACTTTACCTATTTTTTAGACGACCCTATCAATGGCGATCAATTTGAACAGATAGATGAACGAATGCTTTATGGTGCTAACATACTCAAACGGACAGAAGGCGAATTAGGCAAAAAAGCACTCTATCAAGATTTCGGTGTGCAGTTGCGTCATGATAATATTGATGAAGTAGGATTGAACAAAACAAAAGAACGCCAATACCTAAGTACGGTGCGTAATGATAATGCTGATGTTTCTTCTTTGGGGCTGTTTTGGGAAGGGGAAGTTGAGTTAACCGATAAATTAAGCATGAACACAGGTGTTCGATATGATTACATGAAAGTAGATGTTACGAGTAACATTGCCCAAAACAGTGGTAAGGCTGATGATGGTTTATTTAGTTTTAAAGGTGGGCTTCGCTATACCTTTAATGATAAATTCGATGCCTATGTGAATGCTGGACAATCGTTTCACTCCAATGATGCAAGAGGGGCTGTGATTAGTGTTGACCCTGTGAGCAATGAAAAAGTGAATCCAGTGGATCTCTTGGTACAAGCACAAGGTGCAGAAGTTGGTCTTCGATTTTTTGAAACAAATAAACTGAATGTCTCAGCAGCCTTATGGATGTTAGATTTAGACTCTGAATTGCTCTTTGTTGGAGATGCTGGGAATACGGAAGCCAATCGTGCTTCAAGACGGCATGGAATAGAGTTGACAGCTTACTACTGGTTAAGTGATCACTTCAATCTTGACTTTGAAGCAGCGTGGACTCAAGCACGTTACAAAGATGATGTGGCAGATGAAGGCAATAGAATAGAGGGGTCATTACCGATGGTTGTAAGTGCTGGAATGACTTGGAATCCTACCTCAAATTGGGATACCAGCATTAGAATAAGACACTTTGATAAGCGTGTTCTGGACTCTTACGATGAGCAAGATTCTGACCCTTTTACGGTTGTAAATGTTGGTTTAGGCTATCAAAAAGGACATTGGCAGTATGGTCTTGATGTGTTAAATTTATTTGATAGTAATGATCAAGACATTGCCTATTATTATGCTTCAAGACTTTCCAGTTCGGTGAACAGTAGAGAAGATGTA
The DNA here is from genome assembly GCA_902727935.1 of uncultured Sulfurovum sp. GTDB lineage: Bacteria > Campylobacterota > Campylobacteria > Campylobacterales > Sulfurovaceae > UBA1140. Next base: position 9,494 of record CACVAX010000044.1, read on the forward strand.
CATTTTCACCCAATTGAACCACGAACAGCAAGGGTACATGTTCGATACAACTTTTAAATAATAGAAAGAAGTGTAAAGATTTTGTGTTGATTTCAGGTTTTTCTATTATTATAATTTAATATTATAATAATAATTACTTAAACTTATAATTTTAATGTTTTTTTGAACTTTTGTTGGTTATACTCTAAAAATTTCAAAAATTTAAGGAAAAATTATGAAAATCGCATTACCGATAAAAATGAACAATTCAAATTCAGCCATAGCACCCCTTTTTGGAAAAGCAAAATGGTTTGCCATTATCGACAATGACACACTCACCATAGTAGCAAATCCTGCTCATGGAGGAGGAGCTGTTATTGATTGGTTGGCTTCTATTCATGTTGATACCATTATTTTACAAGAGATGGGCATGAATCCCTATAGAAAAGTTCAAGCCTATGGCAATATAAAACTTTACCACATAGGATTTGAAAGAGTACTACTCCAAGATGTTTTAGAGAAATTTAAAAATAATGCCTTAACCCTGCTTGATGAAGAAGAGATGGCTAAAGTCATTGCCCATCATGAAAAAAAACACCCAGCACATGACCATCATCACTAAGTTTGTAACTTTGGTTAAAAAAATCTTCTATTTTTATGTAGAAGGTTTTAAAAACATGAAAATAGGCAAACGCTTATGGGCAATCATCGGCATTAAATTTCTGCTCTTTTTTATTCTTATGAAAATTTTCTTTTTCCCAAATCTCTTAAAAGAGAATTTTTCTAACGATACTCAAAGAGCCAATCATATTTTAGAAAAATTAACGAAGGAGCAGCAATAATGGAAGATTTACTGTTGGTAGATTGGTCACGCGCACAATTTGCCTTAACGGCGTTATATCATTGGCTTTTTGTCCCTTTAACTTTGGGGCTTTCATTTATTATCGCCATCATGGAAAGTATCTATGTTAAAACAGGCAATGTAATTTGGAAAGAAATCACCAAATTTTGGATGACCCTTTTTGCCATTAACTTTGCCATTGGTTTGGCAACGGGCATTATTATGGAGTTTGAGTTTGGAACAAATTGGTCCAACTACTCTTGGATTGTGGGCGATATTTTTGGAGCACCTCTTGCCATAGAAGGTATTATGGCATTTTTTATGGAATCTACCTTCTTTGCCATTATGTTTTTTGGTTGGGACAAAGTAAGCAAAAAAATGCACCTCTTAGCCACATGGTTGGTAGCGATTGGCTCAAACCTTTCGGCACTTTGGATTTTGGTTGCCAATGGTTGGATGCAACACCCTGTGGGCATGGAGTTCAATCTTGATACAGCCCGTTTTGAGATGGCAAGTTTTTGGGATGTACTTTTTAATCCTAATGCCTATTCCAAGTTTTTACATACCATTGGTAGTGGCTATGTCATGGGGTCGCTTTTTGTGGTGGGTATTTCTGCTTGGTATTTACTGAAAGGGAAAGATGTAATTAAAGCTAAAAAAAGTATTGTGGTGGGGGCAACCTTTGGATTGATTACCTCTATTTTTCTCATTATTTCAGGTGATGAATCGGCCCATCAAGTCGCCCTCAATCAACCCACCAAACTCGCAGCCATGGAGGGACTTTACGATGGTCATGAACGGGTGGGTATTGTAGCCATTGGTCAGCTCAACAGTGACAAAAAAATAGGTGATGACCAAGAAGAGTTTATTTGGAGTTTAGAGATTCCTTATGCCTTATCATTTTTAGGATTTCATGATATGGAAGCTTTTGTTCCAGGAATTAATCAACTGGTCTATGGCGACAGTGACCATCATAATATTGAGTCAGCAGCAAGTAAAATTGAAAAAGGAAAAATAGCCATAGAGGCACTTAAGCGTTATAAAACAGCCAAAAAAGAAGGCAATGTAGAAGTAACTAAAAAGGCTTTAACAGACTTTAGAGCCAATGAAAAATACTTTGGTTATGGTTATTTAAAAAACCCTGAAGATATCATTCCTCCTGTGGCATTGACCTTTTACAGTTTTCACCTTATGGTAGGACTTGGCACATGGTTCTTGGTTTTGTTTTTCTTGATTCTCTATTTTGCCATGCTCAACAAACTCGATGGTAAAAAAATGCTCTTACGCTTGGCTGTTTTCTCCATACCCTTAGGGTATTTGGCTGGTGAACTCGGTTGGATAGTCGCAGAAGTTGGGCGACAACCATGGGCAATCCAAGGAATGTTACCCACAGGAATGGCAACCTCAAGCATCAGCGTGGCAGCTGTTCAGACAACTTTTTGGCTTTTCTTTATTATCTTTACAGGCTTACTTATTGCTGAGATAAAGATTATGTTAACACAAATTAAACTTGGAATGGGAGGACATTAATGTTTGGCGATATGGAATTATTACACTTACAACAATATTGGTGGTTTATCATTGCCCTTTTAGGAGGGCTGTTTGCTTTTATGATGTTTGTTCAAGGAGGTCAAACGCTACTTAATAAATTGGGGAAAACAGAAGAAGAGAAAAATGTTATCATCGCTTCCTTAGGACGAAAATGGGAGCTTGGCTTTACCTCTTTGGTGATGTTTGGGGGAGCATTGTTTGCTGCTTTTCCTCTTTTGTATGCTGTTAGTTTTGGAGGAGCATACTATGTTTGGATGGCAATATTATTTTGTTTTATCCTTCAAGCTGTCTCTTATGAGTACCGTAAAAAACCCAACAACTTTTTTGGACAAAAAGTCTATGAAATATTTTTATACCTCAATGGTTCATTGGGTATTTTTCTCATTGGGGTAGCCTTGGCAACCTTTTACACGGGTGGAAATTTTATTAAAAATGAGATGAACCTTTCACATTGGACACTTGAGACGTATGGGCTAGAAGCTTTATTCAACCCGTTTAACCTCTCCTTTGGATTGGTGATTTTCTTCTTAGCACGTGTTGGGGCGAGTTTGTATTTTATCAACAATTTAGATGAAGAGAGCATTGTTAACCGAGCTAAAGCACAACTTAAAAAAGATGCCCTGCTCTTTTTGGGCTTTTTTCTTACCATGATGGCGATGCTTTTTCTAATGAGTGGACTCGGTTATGAAGCAGGAAATTTTAAAGTGGTAGAACATAAATTTTTCTTGAACCTCATAGAAACGCCTATTTTATTAATAGCATTTTTAACAGGTGTTTGTTTGGTTCTTTTTGGCATATACCGTGCTTTATTTCAAAACAAAACCAATGCCATTTGGTTTCATGGCATAGGAACGGTTATCACGGTTACCACGTTACTTAGTTTACTTGGCTTTAACCAAACAGCTATTTACCCCTCTTTGAGTGACATAGAGAGTTCCTTAACCATCGTCAACAGTTCAGGTAGTCATTACACTTTAGCAACCATGAGTTATGTATCGTTGATGGTGCCTTTTGTACTAGGGTACATTTATTTGGTGTGGAAATCCATGGACAAAACAAAAATAACGAGCGAAGAGATAGAAGCTGATAGTCATCATTATTAGGAGAAAAGAATGGAAACGATTAATTATACAACAGCAATAATGTGGTACGCCATGTGGCCCGTGGTTATTTTTGTGGCTTATAAATTTGTACTTACCAATGTCGAACATTTAGAAGAAAATTTGGAAAATAATTTGAAAGAGAAGCCCAAAGATAAGTAGCTATAAAAGGTTATTAAAAATCTTTCAAAACTTTATTTTAGTCTATAATTTTAAGTAACTATTGATAAAATAAAATCATAAAGGATGAGAGATGAAACACGGTTTAAGAGTGTTATTAAGCTTAATATTCACGGTATTGGTACAGGCTGATACACTGCAACTTAACCGTGGTTGGAATTTGGTAGGTATCAATGCCAATTTAACATTGGAGGAGATTCAATATCAAATAGGGCAGAGCAATCTTTTAGTGATACAAGGAGAGAACAAAACCTATCAAAGGAGCTATGCACAACAGAGTCTTAATGCCTTAAATGATTTTACAGCGTTTGAAATGGGAAAAGGGTATTGGGTCAAGATTGTGCAGGATGTGAATCTCTCTTACACCCCCATGAGCTATAGTGATACAAAAAATCTGTTGTTAGCCAAGGGATGGAATTTGATAAATCCTCTTGATACCCTAAGCCTTGAGACGCTCTTTAGTCAACTTGGGCAGGATAATGTTGAGGTGATTCAAAGCGAGACACAAACTTATCAAAAAGAGTATCTGGATAAGGGATTTTTTTTTTTAAATGATTTGACACAGTTGGAAGCTTCTAAAGCCTATTGGATAAAAATTAAAAATGGTGTTGAGTTGGCATTTACCTTTACCCCAACAGCCTACTATTCGAGTGACTTAAGCGAGGAAGAGCAAAAACAGCTAAATCAAAAAATAGTGAGAATGCAAAAGTCTGATGAGATAAACATTGATGCTATTACGCCTAATATTGTTGAAATAGCACTCATTCCACCTTTTAATGATGAGGGTTTTACCCGTCTGCCCATTGATATTAATGCTACGCACAATGTTTTGAACTTTACCATCACTTCAAGCAATGATTCCAACTACGAAAACAACACACACCCTACTCAAAGTGGATTGAAACGACGGGTAATGTCTGCTCCGATTGATAGCCACGATTTACGTATTTTAGAACGTATTTATTTGAAGTTGCCCTATGACTTACAAGAGGAGAACAACTACACCCTTAGCATTGAAAAGAATGTTAGTGGAACATCACATGATTTAAGCTTTAGTTATAAGCATAATAGAATTTCAAGCCTTATTCATCTTGACCCTGAGGGGTATCTGCCTAATGATAAGAAAAAAGCCTATATGGGAATGCAGTTGGGAAGTTTGGGTGAAGTGGTGGCTGATGATGTATCGTTTGTAGTCAAACGTGTGGATAACCGAGAAATTGTCTATTCAGGAGAGGGTACAATAGAGGCTTCGAGTGCTTGGAGAGAGAATTTTACCAATTTAGAGACGCTCTATCAACATGTGGTTGAATTTGATTTTTCAGCACTCACGGATGAGGGCGAATACATTATAGAAAGTCCCATAGCAGGTATTTCACAACCCTTTACCATTAATGGTGATGCCTATCGAAAAACTTTGAATACTTTAGCCCTTGGAGTTTACAATCAACGACGAGGCGAAGATATAAAGATGCCCTACAGTCGACATGAACGACTCTCTACCATTGAGAACAACACCTATATTTATAGCAGTGATGATTTAGACCCATTTATTACAGGGGATAATGAGTTTGGTGGTATTAAATACCCTACGAACAATGAAGGAAAAAAAGTTACCTTTGAAGCAGCAGGTCATATGGATGCAGGAGACTATTCACCCTATACCTACAACAGTTCTGAGTTTACTTGGACACTCTTGGCAGGATTGGACCTATTTGGTTCTAAAGTACTGCACGATAATTTGGGTGTGCCTGAATCAAATGACAATATTCCCGATATCTATCAAGAGATGATGATTGAGCTTAAATGGCTGATGGGAATGCAAGATGATGATGGTGGGGTCTTTGGTATGAGTAAACCCAAAGGGCAAAGCTACCAAAACAAGATGACAGGAGTTGATACAAATATAGAACGATACCTTAGCCCAAAAGATACCCCACACACGGCAAGTTTTACAGCCGTGATGGCACGTGCTGCTCGAAGTAAGATTATTAAACAGTACAATCCTGAATTAAATAGTGTGTTTAAAGAGAAAGCCCTCAAAGCATGGGCATGGTTAGAGGAGAATGAAGGATATGATGGATGGCACCATTATGGAGCAAAAGAGGGTGATGTCGATGACCGAGTGTGGGCTTCGATTGAACTCTATGCTTTAACAGGTGAGGAGAAGTATCATGACTATTTTGTTGCCAATCACAAGCCTGAAAAGCGAGACAATGGTGTAGAGTGGTTTAACCATGGATACGGTTATGCCAATCGTGTGGTTGCCATGTGGGACAAAGAGGAGATTCCCTATACCCTTGATAGTACCATGAAAACACAATGTATCAATCGTTATAAAGCGATGCTGGAACATTTTGTGGGATTGGCAGAGAGTACTCCTTATGATTTGGTTTTAGAGTGGGCTAGAAAACGATGGAATCAGTTGGGTTGGTATTTTCCACTCTATCAATATGGTTATGATTTGGCAATTGGTCACTATCTCTATGAAGATGAACGCTATTTAGAGACGCTTAAAGACCAAATCCACTTTACTTTAGGAGCAAACCCTAGCAACAGTTCAGCCATTACAGGGATAGGAAACAAGCGATTACACTCCCTTGTTGACCAAAAGAGTCGGTTTGATGGCTTAGACCAACCTGTTAACGGTCTTCCTGTTTCACCAATAGTAAGTGGGGCAAGTTGGTTAGACAGTTACGAAAGAAACTTAACCAATTACACCTACCCTAGTACCACCTATGATTTTAGCGATGGTCCTGCCTATGGTCTACTGGATGAGGTCTACGATGGGTGGAATATCAATGCTGAATTTACCATTGAAAAATTGGGGGCGATGTTAGTGACCTTGGGATATGTGACCCAAGTAGAAGAGAAAGTTTATGCTTATCCAAAATTTAGTTTAGAGCTGACGGCTATTGATAATGGAAAGTTTAAAACAGCACTCAATTTTATAGAAAAACCAGAGAGTGGTAAGGTGGTATGGTATGCCAATGGTCTACCTGTTTCAGTGAATCCAAACTTTATTTTAGAACAAGATTTTGACGAGCCTACATATAAGTTGGGTGCAGAATTTATAGACAAGCATGGACGACGCTGGTTTGATGAAGTGCTTGTCAACACACGTGACTACAACAACAGCAATATTCCCTTAGTCTCTTTTGAATCCGAACCCTTGACACATCTTTGGCATTTTGATACCAATCTTAGCAGTGATACAGGAATTGATTTGACCTATGAGGGAAATGCATATTTGGACGATAGCAATCTCTATTGGATGAAAAACTCCAGTGGAAAAGCGTTAAGAGTAGAGAACTATGGGGATGGGGTGAGTGGCTCTATTTTTATGGAAGAGATACTTGAGGGGAGAAGTTTAGCTGAACTCGATGCTGTGACCGTTGAGGCACTGATTTATCCTGAAAAACTTTTAGACCGAGGAAGTGCTACAGCAGAGATTATCAAGTTTGAACAGTCGTGGGGTGCACAACTACAACTCTTACGTTTTACGTGGGATTATGACCTTAAAACGCGATTGGCACGGCACGTTTTAGGCGAAGATGAACAAATAAGCGATGCTTTAACAGAGCATGAGTGGCACTATGTCAAAATGAAGATTGACCGATATCGTGTCTACTTTTACCTTGATGGAGAAGAGATTTATGCCCAAGAGCGTGTGCAAACCAATCTTGGAAACCTCTTTGATACACGAGAAGTCAAAATCTCTTTGGGTGATTTTACAGGGTGGATTGATGAGTTTAGAATCAGTTTAGAGGTAAGTGAGGTACATCAAGATAGCGACAGCGATGGATTGCCTGACAGTTGGGAAAATGCCTACGGTTTTAATGTGTTGAGTACTACCGATGCTCTTGAAGACAGTGACGGTGATGGATATACCAATTTAGAGGAGTATCAGAACTTAACCAATCCAGAAGTAGAGGATAGCTATTTTGAACCCATAGGAACAAATCTTAGCAGTGTTGTTGATTGGACAACCCAATTACCTTTTGTCGATTACTTTAAGTTTGCACGAACATGGATTACCCAATGTAAAGTAGGAACGGATACCAACTGTAGCTGGAGTAACAGTTGGGACACCAAGGAGGAGAATCTACTTGATTTAGACAGTAATGGTTGGGTCAAATCTTTACCCATTCCAGAGGATGGTCATATTTATTCAAGTGTGGCAACCGTTTGGGACATGCCAAAAAGTTTGCCAAAAGGTCGATATGTAGTACTCTATGAGGGTGAGGGTCTATTAGAGTATCGGCTAGGAGCAACGCTGGTTGAATCTGACAATGGTTGGGATGTTATTGATGTTGACATGGAAAATGGACTGATACAGATGGTTATTGTACAGACCGATCCCAATGGTACAGGTGACTACCTACGCCATATTAAACTGCTAAAAGAGGAAGATGAAAGCAATTCGGCAACCTTTAACAGTGATTTTTTAGAACGTATTAGACCGTTTAAAGTATTACGCTTTATGGATTGGCAACGTACCAACAACTCTGACCTTTGTATCTATGAAGATAGATCAAGAGAAGAGAATTACACTTATGCTACCGATAAAGGTGTACCCCTAGAAATTATGGTACGTTTGGCAAATGAGTTAGAAAAGACCCCTTGGTTTACGATTCCTCATCAAGCTGATGATAATTTTATTCGAGGTTATGCCAAAGTGATTAAAACGAAGTTGGATATCAATATTCCCCTTTATGTTGAGTACTCCAATGAGGTATGGAATGGAATGTTTGAGCAGAGCAGTTGGGTAGAGCGTCAGGCAGAAGCGTTGTGGAGTGACTCAACAAGTAGTGCTTTTACCAAAAAAATTAACTGGTATGGTATGAGAAGCTCTGAGATGTGTGCCATTTTTAAAGAGGTGTTTAGCGACCAACCCAAACGGGTTAACTGTGTCTTATCGGCACAAGCAGCCAATGTTTGGACAGCGAGTCAAGCATTAAAATGTCCATTGGTTACGGATGGCAATTGTAGTAAAGATATTGATGCCTTAGCCATTGCTCCCTATTTTGGAGCGTATATTGGTCAATCTGAAAATCAAGAAGAGCTTGAAAGCTGGGCAGAAGAGAGCCAAGGAGGGCTTGAACAACTTTTTAGGGAGTTAAGCGAAGGAGGAGTGCTTAGTCACTCCGTTGAAAATGGTGCGTTACATTCATCATTTACTTGGATGGAGAATCATAAAGCCGTGGCAAATGAATACCATTTAAAGCTCCTTGCCTATGAAGGGGGACAACATTTAGTGGGTGTAGAAGGTGTTGAGAATGTGGATGCCATTACCAATTTATTTATGGATGCCAATCGAGATGAACGTATGGGCGACCTCTATTTAGAGTATTTAGCAGAGTGGAAAGCAAGAGGAGGAGGAGTTTTTATGAATTTTTCCGATATTGGTGCTTATAGTAAATGGGGAAGTTGGGGTGCATTGGAATCGGTCGATCAAAATGAATCAGCGAAATATGATGCATTGATGGAGTATATGGGGAAATAGTCTCTCTCTTCTATTTTTTTGAACCTCTTGTTTTTATAAACAGTATCAAAGAGGTCAAAACCGAGACAATCGCAACGAGTAAAAAAAGAGTTTGTATGTCCGAATGAGCGACAATGGGCTGAAAGATTAAAGGTGAAGAGAATTGCCCTAAAAAAAAGCTAGAGGTTAAGATGCCCGAAGCTTTTCCCCGTTTGGAAGCATGTACCTCTGAGAGAAACCATGCGTTGGTATTCACCAAAAGTAGACCAAATGCCATCCCAATGAAAACTGTGCTGTAAAAAAGATGAGGGATAGAGTGGGCTTGAGACATGATAAAAAGTCCTAAACCAAACAGCACAAAAGTGAAACTGTAAATCTGTAGATAACTTAGTCGTGCTTTTATTTTAGCATATTGCATGGAAGTGAGTGCATTAAATATCATGGCTGTTACAATGACAAAACCCACAGTTTGTGGTTCTTCATTGAGGGTGTTTACAATAAGATACGGCAACTGTGTGGGCATCATGTAAAAGAGTACCATGGCAAAAAAAGCTGTAATGTAGACAGGAAGCAAAGAGCTTTCTATCTCTCCAACTTCCATGGATACTTTATGTTTTTGGGGTTCATACAACGAAAAAAATAAAAAAGGTAAAAAGAGTAACGGTATGAGGTAAATGGCAAAAGGGTAAGACCAGTGCATCTGTGCCAAAAGACCTCCCAAGGTAATAAAAACAATGCCTCCTAACGCAACAGACAAACCTTGCACCGACATAAACTTGTGACGAGACGCTTCATCAAAATAGTCACCAATAAGTGCTGTTGAAGAGGTCATAATGAGTGCTACTCCCAAACCTAAAATGGCTCTTCCTATTAAAATAATATAAAAGTCATGAAGATAAAGCCCTGAACTTCCTCCCAAAATAAAAAGTATAATTCCTATGTATAAAGGTTTTAATCGTCCCCATTTGTCCACAATCATGCCAACAAAAGGAGCAAAAAAAGCAATAACCATCGAGGGGATGGTAAGCATGAGTTTAGAAAGAAAATCAATGTGGGGTATCTCTGAAAAAGTCTGACTAATTAACGGTAAAGAAGAGACAATGGTAATGCCTGACATTACTCCAAGGGTGGCTACCAACAGTAGAGAGATTTTTAGGTTTCGTTGAAATTTATTGGGCATAGTGGACTTTCATTTTCAAGTAAATAATCTAAATAATAGAGAGTAGTTGCTAAAATACTTTAATTTAAATTTAAGGTATAGATTCATGATATTAACACTTTTAGCTTTATTAACCATTTTATTTATCGCCATTGAACTGCAAAAATACTTTAAGATTCCTTCACCTGTTTCACTCATTGGATTAAGTTATGGATTTTATTACATGTTTCCACAAATGGTTCTTTTTTCCGAAGAGACTTTTGCTGATTTGGTTTTGTTTTTAATTCCTATTTTAATTGCTGCTGATGCCTTGCAATTGAAGTTAGAAGATTTGAGAAAAAATGCTTTAAGCCTTTTTTATGTGGCAGCTTTTTCTGTGGCAATTTCCATTAGTTTTGGGATTATTGCTGCGAATACTTTTTTTGCAGAGTATGCCCTCTCTACAGGAGCAATTATTGCCCTTTTTGCTATGGTCTTAGCCACTGACCCTGTTTCCGTGGTTTCGGTTTTTTCTTCCTTTAAAGTACCCCATAAATTGGCTATTTTAGCCGAAGGTGAGTCACTCTTTAATGATGCAACGGCATTGATTATCTTTATGTTTATTGCCATTCCCATGATAAATGGGGTACAAATTGGAGCCATGGACATTGCTTTGGTGTCTCTGAAGGTGATACTCTTTTCGGTACTTATTGGGCTTTTTGTGGGGTATGTGGGAATACTCCTTATGCGTTTAACTTCCGATGCCATGAGTGAATTGGTTCTTATTTTACTAACAGCTTACGGAGCATTTGAAATAGCCGAAATCTTTCATTTTGCTGGACTTTTAGCTGTTATTGTTGCCATTATTACACTCAATACCATTACCCAAAAGTCTTTTGATGAGAAAGCACGTCAAGTTAAAAAATCCTCTAGCATTGTCAATCGTGCAAATCGTAATAAAAAAATCTTTTCCACAAGTTTTATGAGTGGTATTACCCGTCGACTCTCTAACGATGTAAGTAGCATTGAGCGACACAAACAAAACTTAAATTATGTGGGTGTTTTAGCACTTCTAGCCAATACCTTTTTATTTATGTCCATGGCAAGTATTGTGCATATTGATGAGTTGTTAGCCTACAAAACAGAGATACTGCTTATGTTTTTAATTACCACACTCATTCGTGCTTTTATGATGGGGACTTTTGGGATTGTTTCGAATCTAACACAAAAAATGACCAACATTGGCGTACGTTGGTGGTCAGTCTTGTTGTTTGCAGGAATCAAAGGAGGGCTTTCCATTGTGATGCTTCAAATGCTTCCTAAAGGTTTTGAACATCAAGCCATGTTTGAAGCCATTGTGATTGGGGTTATCTTACTCTCTACTTTTGTCTATGCCACCGTGTTAGTAGGTATTATTTTACTCAATAAAAATGCGTTCGATAAAGAAGTTAGAAGAGAGAGACATTAAGCCTCAAAGGGTAGCCCAAAAGACTACCCTTTAAGTTAAAACCTCTTTTGATATGCGTGACAATAAGGCTTAGAACCTTTATGTTCATAATAATCTTGATGATAATCTTCTGCTTTATAAAAAACCTCCTCTTTGGCTTCTATGATTTTGGTGGCGACTTTAAGCCCTTTACTCTCTAAAATCTTGACAAGCTTTTGAATGGTTGCTTTCTCTTCATCATTTTTGACAAAAATAGCTGAGAGATATTGCGACCCAATGTCTGGCCCTTGTCCATTGGTTTGGGTAGGATCATGAATTTCAAAAAAAGCTTTCGCCAAGGTTTCATAGCTCAGCACATTAGGGTCATAAACCACTTCAACCGTTTCTAAATGTGCTGTGTTTTTACGAATCACCTCTTGATAAGTAGGATTTTTCATCTTTCCACCCATGTAACCTGAAATGGCATCTTTAACGCCTTTTATGGACTCTAAATGGTACTCCACTCCCCAAAAACATCCTCCTGCAAAGTAGGCACGTTTAAGTTCCTCTTTTTTTGTCTCTTTCTTTTTAAAGTTGAGTGAAATAGAGTTAACACAGTGTCGCGTGTTTTTAGCTGTCATCCCCTCACCTTTAAACACATGACCCAAATGGGCGTTACAGTTGGCACAAAGAATTTCCATTCGGTAGCCATCAGCATCTTTTTTATGTTTAATAGCCCCTTTAATCTCATCATCAAAACTGGGCCATCCACAGTTGGAGTTAAATTTGTCAGCAGATTGATAAAGAGGAGCATCGCACACTTTACAAGTATAAACACCCTCTTCTTTGTTGTTGAGGTATTTTCCTGTATAAGGACGCTCTGTGCCTTTGTTAACAATCACCTCTTTTTCTTGTTCCGTAAGATTTTGCAAGGCAGCAGCCCATGGTTTAAGCTCTTGGGCATTTATTAAATGTAAACCGATGATACTTAGAATGAGTAATAACTTTATCATTTTATATTCCTTTAACTGTTTTAGTTAGAGAGTATATATACCTTTTATTAATATTTGATAAACAACCTTTTAATTTTAAAGAGCCTTTGGTTATAATTCGCTCCAAATTTCCCGTATTGCCAAGAGTCTTACGAGAATACCCTTCTATGTTTTAGAAGAAGAGCGAAAGCTAGGGCAGGTTAGTGACCTGACATAAATAAAAATTACTTTAAAAGGTCTTATGATGAGAAAAGATATTCACCCAGATTACCAAGTATGTGCTGTTAAATGTGCATGTGGAAATGAGTTCGAAATTAGAACAAACAAGGCAGAGATGACCATTGATATTTGTAACGAATGTCACCCATTCTTCACAGGTTCAGAAAGAAGCGTTGATGCTGCTGGAAGAATTGACAAATTTAAGAAAAAATATAACCTTTAATCGGTCATTCCTACGTTCTCTTCGCTTGACGAAGGGAACACATAGAAAGAATTTATGCTAACCTTTATTCCCACTCCCATTGGAAACCCCCAAGACATTACTATTAGAGCTTTAAAAGAGTTTGAAAAAGCTTCATTGTTTTTATGTGAAGATACACGAGAGACTAAAAGATTATTACGTATTTTAGAGGAACGTTTTGATTTTACTTACCCCTCTGATGAGGTAGAGTTTTTATCTTTTCATGAACATAATGGTGCTGAACGTCTAGCTGAGGTAGCTTCTCGATTGGCTAGAGAAGAAGTAGTGTATGTGTCGGATGCTGGTATGCCTGTTATCTCTGACCCTGGACAACTTTTAGTAGCTCATTGTCAAAAACATCAAGTAACTTATGATGTTTTACCTGGGGGTACAGCTGTTACCACAGCTTATGCAGCCTCAGGTTTTGAAGAGGGTGAATTTACCTTTTGTGCTTTTCTTCCTCAAAAAGGTTCAGAACGTACTACAGCATTGATAGCGATGATGAATGCTAGGACAAATACAGTGCTTTATGAAGCACCTCACCGAATTGAAAAATTGCTTACTGAAATTGTAGCCATTGATGAAGAGCGAGAACTCTTTTTGGCTAAGGAATTGACTAAAAAATTTCAGAACTATTATCGAGGATTAGCCAAAGAGATTCTTTTGCAGTTTGGAGAGAATAGCATCAACAGTAAAGGTGAGTGGGTTGTGGTGATTAAATCTAAAGAAGCAGACTCTAAAGCCTTGTACGTAGAGGATGTTTTAGTATTAGATTTACAGCCTAAGGTAAAAGCCAAGTTACTTGCAAAATTGACGAACAAATCTGTTAAAGCATGGTATGCCGAACTTATAAATCAATAAACAACGTAGAATAATAGAAATACAGCAAAAAAAGGGTAAAATCTTTTTTATGATTATTTATGGAAAACAAGTCTGTTTACATGCTTTAGAAGTGCATGAAGCGAAGATTAAAACAATATACATTGCTAAAAAAGGGATTTTACCTCAGAAGCTTTTTGATGCCAACAGAGATAAAATTAAATTTTTAGAAGAACGATGGGCACAGAGCATGAGTAAAGGGGGAAACCATCAAGGTATTTTACTTGAAATAGAACCTTTGGAACAGAGCGACTTATCCACGTTAAAAAAAGAACGTTTTATTTTAGTCCTTGACGGTTTAACCGATACAGGTAACATTGGTGCAATTATTCGTTCAGCATATGCTTTAGGTGTTGACGGAGTGATTGCGACAGGTGTTAAAACTTTAAATATGGCTTCCATTGTTCGTACAAGTTCAGGAACATTATTAGATTTACCTTTTGTAATTGTTCCCAATATTTTAGATGTTTTAAATGAACTTAAACAAGTAGATTTCAAAGTTTATGGTGCTTCAATGGATGGAGAACAGCTTGATAAATGTCAGTTTAGTGAAAAAAAGGTACTGGTTTTAGGTTCTGAGGGTGAAGGACTATCAAAAAGGGCAAAGTCGAAGGTAGATCACGTCGTGTCTATTGAGATGAAGCATGAGTTTAATTCACTAAATGTAAGTGCAGCAGCAGCAATATTAATTCATAGGATGGGAAATGTTATTTAACGAGATTATAGACACAGATGGTATTGAAGGGGTCGCTTCAAAAACAAATATTTCAACAGTTAACTTAGGGTACTTACTGGAAGAAGATTTTGGAAGACTAAACAGGGTAAAAGCATTGGGCTTTCTGTTAATTTTAGAGAGAGAATATAAAGAAGCTGATGTTGATGCACTTCGAGATAGAATTAAAACCTATTATGATGAACATAAACCTTCAGATGATAAGGTTGTCATGGTAGCAAAAGACTCTGTAGAAGGAGCTAGTAACTTTTCATTCTTTAAACTCTTTATTATTCTTGCATTGGTGGCTGGTGCGTATTTCCTCTATAGCCAAGGTAAACTTGATTCATTAATTCAAAACATTGAGGATAAAAAAGAGTTTTTTGATGACAAAAAAGCCTTAGAAAACAATGTAAGTGATGCTGATGCAGACAAGGTTGTTGTGGGAAAGTCTGAAGAGGAGTCTATTAAAATTGAGACTCCTGTTGCACCTAAAGTAGATACTATTGTCTTAAACGATGAAACTTTAGATGATAACGAGACAATAGAAGAGGCTCAAGCATTATTGACATTGGCCGATGATACTGAAGCTGATGATATTCAACTAGAAAATAACAAATCTGTTGAAGCCGTTGTAAAAGAAGTTGCAGCCGAGTTTTTAGCCAATGAAGAAAATAGTTCTATAGCAACGAATGAAGAGTCAACTGTTGATGCCATTAAAATAACAACGGTCAACGTTAATCCTACACGAGGGATGTTATGGTTTGGTTTTATCAACCTTGATACTAAAAAACGTAGAGAGTTTATGAAAAAAGTCTCTACGCCATTTAATATCAATAATAGTAGATGGCTTTTGGTAACAGGTCATGGTTATTTGGATGTTGTTGCAGGTGAAAAGACCTTAGACATTTCAGATAATAAGAAGCACTATTTTTACATAGATGCATCTGAATTACGTGAAATTGATAAAAAAGAGTTTAGAACGCTGAACGGACGTAGAGGCTGGTAAAGATTTAAACATTTTTAAAATTTTCTTAAATTATAAAAAATAAAGTTAATGGAAAAAATGTTAAGGTATAAAATTGAAATAATGAGTGGAGAAGATAAGAATGTTTGATGAGATTCAATTTGAAAAAATAAATAGATTGCCAAAATATATTTTTGCTGAGATAAATGACCTAAAAATGGCAGCAAGAAGAGAAGGTAAGGATATTATAGATTTTTCCATGGGGAATCCCGATGCCCGAACACCTCAGCCGATTATTGATAAACTTTGTGAAACGGCACAACGTGACAAGACACATGGTTACTCTGCGAGTAAAGGTATTTATAAACTACGTCTTGCCATGGTGAATTGGTACAAAAGAAAATACAATGTTGAACTAGATCCAGACACAGAAGTGGTCGCAACCATGGGAAGTAAAGAAGGGTACGTTCACTTAGTACAAGCTATCTCTAATCCTGGTGATGTGGCGATTGTTCCTGATCCTACTTATCCTATTCATTCACAAGCATTTATTTTAGCTGGTGCAAATGTAGAGAAGATGCAGTTAAAGTTTGATGAAGAAAATTTTGAAGTGGATGAAGAACAGTTTTTTATTGATTTAAATGATGCCTTAGATAATTCATTGCCTAAAGCCAAGTTTTTAATTTTAAATTTTCCTCATAACCCTACAACAGCGACGGTTACTCCTGCTTTTTATGAAAAAATTGTGGCTTTAGCAAGAGAAAAACGTTTTTACATTATTTCAGATATTGCTTATGCTGATATTACATTTGATGGTTACACAACCCCTTCTATTTTAGAAGTTGAAGGGGCAAAAGAAGTGGCTGTAGAAGCTTATACGATGTCTAAGTCATACAACATGGCTGGTTGGCGTGTTGGTTTTGTGGTTGGTAATAAAAAGCTTATTGGGGCATTACAGAGCATTAAGTCATGGTTGGATTATGGAATGTTTACCCCAATTCAAGTAGCAGCAACGGTTGCTTTAGATGAACATCACTATGTACCTGATGAGCAGATTGTCCCTCTTTATGAAAAAAGAAGAGATACGATGCTTCAGTCATTTGAAAATGCTGGTTGGAAAATGGGCAAACCAAATGCTTCCATGTTTATTTGGGGTAAAATTCCAGAAAATTGTAGAGCCATGGGGTCACTTGAATTTTCAAAAAGATTACTAGTTGAAGCTGGTGTGGCCGTAAGTCCTGGTATTGGTTTTGGTAAATATGGTGATGAGTATGTACGTATTGCACTGATTGAAAATGAAAATCGAATTAGACAAGCAGCAAGAAATATTAAAAAGTTTTTAAAAACCGTTGATGAAGAAAATAAAAAAGGGGAAGCATAATGATTAAAATAGGAATACTTGGGGTAGGAACCGTGGGAGCAAGTGTTGCCAATATTTTAGAAAACAATGCTGATATTATAGAAGCAAGAGCTGGTGAAAAGATTATGGTAAAGTCAGGTGTTGTTCAAAATCTTTCTAAAGAGAGAGGGGTAAGCATTAAACTCTCCAATAATCCTTTAGATGTAGTAGATGACCCTGATATTGACATTGTAGTAGAGCTTATGGGTGGGGTTGAAGAGCCTTATACTTTAGTAAAAAAAGCTTTAGAAAATGGTAAGGCAGTGGTTACAGCCAACAAAGCACTTTTGGCGTATCATCGTTATGAACTTCAAGCAATTGCTGGAGATTTACCCTTGATGTACGAAGCGAGTACAGCAGGGGGAATTCCAATTATTGGTGCATTAAGAAATGGGTTGACAGCCAATCATATTGAGTCCATTCAAGGTATTATGAATGGTACAACCAACTATATGTTAACGAAGATGATTAATGATGGTGCATTGTATGATGACATTTTAAAAGAGTCCCAAGAGTTAGGGTATGCAGAAGCTGATCCAACCTTTGATGTGGGTGGATTTGATGCTTCTCATAAACTTCTGATTTTAGCAAGTATTGCGTATGGTATTGATGCCAAGCCAGAAGATATTTTGATTGAAGGTATTCAAAATATTACAGCTACCGATGTTGATTTTGCTAAAGAGTTTGATTATGAAATTAAATTGCTTGGAATTGCTAAAAAAGTAGATAACGGTGTTGAACTTAGAGTTCATCCAACCATGATTCCATCTACTAGTATGATAGCCAAAGTAGATGGGGTAATGAATGCTGTTTCGGTTGTAGGGGATTGTGTGGGTGAGACCATGTATTATGGGCCTGGAGCTGGTGGAGATGCTACGGCTTCAGCTGTTATTGCTGATATCGTAGATATTGTTCGTGGCAACCAAGGGCCAATGCTCGGTTATAAAAAAGGCTTAGAAGGTGCAGGGTTAGAGCTTCTTCCTGAAGAAGAAATAGTGACACATTATTACCTTAGAATGGAAGTAGATGACCAATCAGGTGTCTTGGCTAAAGTGACCAAAGAACTCGATGGTTTTGGTATCTCTATTGAGTCCATGTTACAAAAACCTCATGTTGAGGATGGACATGTAAAACTTCTTTTTACCACCCATGAGTGTCAAGAAGCAAAAATTCAAGAAGCAATCTTAGCCTTTAAAAAACTTGACTGCGTTCATGGTGATATTGCTATGATGAGGATTGAGAAGTAAGTCTTCTTTTAAAAATATGACAATTTGTCATATTTTTACTTTAAAATAAAAAAACTAGCTACTCTTTTAACATAAATTGTTAAAAAGGTATTCAGTATGGTTACTTCAAATTTATTTGCTATCCAAAATAATTTAGAAAGAGAGATTTTGACTACTTCTGTGGATAATTCAAAGCAATCAGCTATTAGTACAGTTGAATTATTTGCTGGTGTAGGTGGTTTTCGTCTTGGTTTAGAGAGAGCTTCAACAAAAGATAAAGTTTTTGAAGTTTATTGGAGTAATCAATGGGAACCTTCTACTAAAACCCAACATGCTTCAGATATTTATTCTTTAAGGTTTGGTTCTGAAAACCATTCTAACGAAGATATTGCCACTGTTAATGTAGATAATATTCCTAACCATGAGTTATTAGTTGGTGGTTTTCCTTGTCAAGATTATTCTGTTGCTAGTACTTTAAAAAATGCTCACGGAATTGTTGGGAAGAAAGGGGTGTTATGGTGGTCTATTTATAAGATATTATTTCAAAAGAAAGAAAAATCACCTAAGTATTTACTGCTTGAAAATGTTGATAGGCTACTTAAATCTCCTGCTTCACAACGTGGTCGTGATTTTGCTATTATTCTTTCTTCATTAAATGCTCTTGGTTATGCTGTTGAGTGGCGTGTCATCAATTCAGCTGATTACGGAATGCCTCAAAGGCGTAGACGTGTTTTTATTTTAGCCTATAAAAAAGGGACAAAACTTTATAAGCACTTGAAAAAGTTCTCAACTAACGAGCTTTTAGATAACGAGCTATTGTTGTCGAAAACTTTTCCAATAAAGCCTATTGATAATAAAACACTAATTACTGGAGAGTTATCAAGTGATTTAGTTAATATCACAGAAAATTTTAACAGTGAAACGCCTAAAAAAAATGCTTTTTGGGAGAGTGGCTATATGATAGATGGAAAATATTATACGAGTAGAGTTGAAGTTGATTACAGTGATAAACAATCTGTATTGGGAGATTTTTTAATGGATGAGAAAGATGTTCCCAAAGAGTTTTATATTGATGATGAAGCGTTAAAAAAATGGGAATATCAAAAAGGTGCAAAATCTATTGAACGTGTTAATAAAGCTACAGGTCATCAATATACTTATAGTGAAGGAAGCATGGGATTTCCTGATGCACTAGATAAACCCTCACGAACTATCATTACAGGAGAAGGTGGGGCATCTGCATCACGTTTTAAGCATGTAGTCTGTGTGAATGGTCGACACAGACGCTTAACTCCTATTGAACTTGAAAGGCTAAATATGTTTCCTGATAATCATACAGAGGGTGCAAGTGACAGTAAACGGGCTTTTTTGATGGGTAATGCTTTGGTTATTGGGATAGTTGAGCGAATCGGAAGAAAGCTTTTAGATGAAATATAAAATACACTCTTTTAGACATGCAGAGATTATTTTGAAATTGATGTACAGAAGATTGATGGCAAGAAACAGGGTATTGTAAAAATTACTTCTATTTAAAATCTTAACATAAAAAAATAGACTAACATCTATTATAATTTAACAAAAATAGATACTGTTTTTTAGAACATAAGATTTAGCTTAAACTATGAAAAAAAGCGTTCTTCTAAAAAGAGATAGATTTTTATTAATGCTTCTTTGTGTATCATTTATGTAATTAAAATAATACTTTATAGAAGGATCCTCTTTATGCAACAGAAATTTATGCAAGATTTACAGAAAATATATGACGAACTTCAGCTTAGACAAGCTTCATTGAATGACTATTATCAATTATTAAATGGAGAGCATCAAGAAGCAGCTTTGGTAGTAGAAGATTTTTTAGCCCAAATGGAACTTCCTGTTACTCCTGATACTCAAATGGCAGCGTTAACACGAATGGTTAATTTAAGAGAAGATGCTTTAGAACAAGTGTTTCAAAAAGAGGGTTTTAACCAAGAACAAATCATAGCTAAAAAAGAGTTGGCTTATGTGTTTGTGAAAGTGATGCATTTAAATCGTCATGAGTATTTAATCGCATGGATAAAATCTGAAAATCTTTTAAGCCCTTTTTATCAAAAACTTTTAGAGGGGGTTCATTATATTGGTGAATCCATGAGTGCTTGGCAGTCGGCATGGACAGCTAAGATTATTAATGGCGTTAATCGTGATTTACTGCATGAATATAAGGGTGATGAACAAGCAATTTTTAAAATGTTACGCGAGAAAAATCTTTTAGATGTTGACCCCCATGGTCAAGTAGGAGACAGGTCTTATTCTGTGTTAGAAAAAGATGCAGAAGGTGAATACCGTTCAGTCGCTTACAGTGTGGCTTTTCCATCTGAAGTGGCTGAAGTAGTTGCTTCTATCGAGGATTTAGTTGAAGAGCTTTCCATGCTAAAAGATAGTGTATTTGAACAAAAAAATGAATGGATAAGCTATTTAATTGCGATTAAAAGGGCTTTTGCTCAGCCTCAACCGAGAAAACTCATTGGATATTGGGCAGATGTAGATAGGGCTTGGATGGCAATTACCACACCTTTACAAATTGGGCATCCTTTAGAGTATTATGAAGACCATTTTCGAAAAGCTGTTGCCTTGGAGTGGGACTTACGCATTGTAAATCCGAAGTTACAAAATGCTTCAAATACCAGAGAAAACATTAAAAATTTTGCATCTAAGTTTTCAGAAAAAATTGACGGTGCTGTTGAAGAGACCATTACTAAAAATATGAATCAAGTGGATGAAACACAGCTTTATATTGGTCAGCCTGTATTGTATTATGCTGCTGAACTGAATGGACTTTTTTCAGCACAAGTTGTGCCTAATGATGAAGAAGTATCAGCTCAATTGGGTAAAAAAATCTTTGCTTATGCTGATTTTGTAATGGAGAGTAAAAAAGCCAAACCTATTATGCAGCTCTCTGTAGATACGTTTGGTTTAGATTTTGTAGAAGAGCAAAGAACTTTGTTAAAGAAAGAACCCAAGCTTTGGCAAAAAGTTTATGATGTTTCAACAATTGGTCATGAATTTGGACATGTATTGTGGATGGATTCTGATACGGAAATGCTCATGAATAAAAGTGGACAGTTTAAAAATATTGAAGAGTTTAAAGCCACCACAGGGGGGCTTATGGCATTTTTTGAAAATGAAGATGAATTGCTTAAAAAACAGATGATAAATGATTTGGTTTCTCGTTCGGTCGGATTAATGGCTTGGCGAGAGGTAGGTGAAGTTTTACCTTATTATTGTGAGGGTTTAATTCATTTGAACATTTTGTTTGGTTCAGGAATGCTGACTTATAGTGATAAAGTTGAAATTCATTATGAAAACTATGAAATGATGAAAGAAGCTTATGTAGAAGCCTATCAAAGATTGGCACAGCACTATATTGATAGAGAAGATGCTTCGATCTATTTAGAGCCATATGTATCTAAAAAAGAGGGGATATTTTTACCAATCAATAGAGAAGTTTTAGATTTTGTAGAGCATTTTTATACCCAGTATAAACTGATAGGTCAGAAGGTTTATAGGGCTTAACGATTAAGAAATTACAGCATGTTTAATAAAGTCACAAAGACATCTGAATTCACGATTTTTGGTTAGGTGTTTCATATATTGGGCATAGGTCATCTCTTTTTCTTGAAGGTAAGATTCCAAAAAACCGAGTGCTGAATCTATGCTTACTTCATGTTCTATTTCAGAAAGAACACGATAGAGGGCTTGAATCTCTTCGATTACTTTATCGGGTGCTTGTTTGCCATGTGCAACATAAGAAATAATTTCATTATTTCTATCTTTTTGGGCTTTGATGGTGCTAAGTGTCCAGTAGTATTCTCCTGTATTGGTTTGGTTTTTTATGACAGCTTGAATGGGCATACCTTGTTCAATGATGGACCAAATAACACGAAAAATAGTTTTGGGCATATCTGGATGACGTACAATACTATGAGGTTGTCGAATTACTTCGGCACTTCTAAAGTCATTTATTTCTAAAAATGTTGGATTACAATAAACAATATTTCCTTCAGTATCTGTACGACTCACAATGACTTGTTGGGTCGCACATTTAATTTCATGATTTACTTTTAGTAATTTACTCATTTCACTAACCTTTTAGTTTTAAACATAGACCCTTTTTTATTATTATACTTTGTTAGTAATTATTAGAAGTTTAAATATCTAAAGTTAATTCAATGGGGCAGTGGTCACTTCCCATTAAACTATCTAAGATATCAGCTGAAATAATTTTTTCTTTTAAATCTTCTGACACGAAAAAGTAGTCAATTCTCCAGCCTACATTACGTGTTCTAGCTCCAGCACGGTATGACCACCAAGAGTACCTTTCTATGGCTTCTTCTCCATGTATATGTCGAAAGGTATCAACATAACCAGAGGAGAGAAACTTGTCCATCCATTCACGTTCCATGGGCAAAAATCCTGAAGTCTTTTCATTGGCTTTTGGTCGTGCGAGGTCAATGGCTGTATGGGCTGTATTGACATCACCACAAACAATAATGGATTTTCCTGTGGCTCTTACTTGATTAATATGCTCTAAAAAACGGTTATAAAATGCCATTTTGTATTCTAAGCGTTCTTCATTGCGTTGTCCATTTGGAAAATAGACGTTAAAGTAAGCAATATTATCAAAATGATATTCATTGATGCGTCCTTCATTTAAGATATCTACGCTTGGACAAGTACAGGTGAATATTCCTTCTTTGTTTGTAAAAAGTGCTACGCCAGATTGACCTTTTTTGATGGAAGAATTAATGTTTTGAATGTTATAAGTACGTTTAAAAATGGTTTCAGGAATTTGTGATGCCTCTGCTTTGATTTCTTGTAAGCCTAAAAAATCCACTTCTTTTTCATCTATCCATTTTAGTGCCTCTTTTTTATCGACAGCACGAATTCCATTAACATTCCAAGATATAAAAGTTGTTTTTGCCATGAGTTAATCCTTAATTTTCTGTGAAATCATAGCAAATTAATTGTCAAATAAGCGTTAGCAGTATAATATAGGATTGTAATGTTAATGAACATGTTAAATGTTAAAACCATAGTAGGAGTTAAAAATGGATAAGGTGTTAAAAAAAGAGACAAGTATTTTAATGAGATTACTCACAATTTGTGTAATTTTACTCATGTTATTTTCTGCAAAGATGATTTATGATGTGACCAATTATGTGGGTCAAATGGCTGGCAGTGTTGATAATATGTCTAGTGAACTCATTGTGATTCGCAAAAAAATTAGTGATATGAATGATGGTGTAGCAGGAATGAATGACGGTGTAGTAGCCATGAATGCTTATATGGAGCGAGATATTAGTGCCATGAGTCATTCTGTACAAAGTATGAGTTCCAATGTTGGTGAAATGAAAACAGAAATGAATAAAGGGGTTGAAAAGTTATCTCCAATGGGAATGGCTCAGTCTTTTATGAAATAGTTACCAATAAGTTTAGTTTTATGTTTTTAAAAAATATAAATTGTTTTTTAATGTTAATATTAAGTTCTCTTTGGATATAGTGTATTATATAATCACAAAAGGAACTGTTATGTTAAAACATATGCTCATCGTCTTAATAATTGGAATTGGTTTTTTGAATGCAGATGATATTCAAAATATAGAAAAGCTTAAAGCAGAGAAAAAAGTGTTAGAGTTAAAATTAGAAGCCTACACCATTAAAAAGAAAATCATTGAAATGGAAATGTTTTTTGAAAAAAATAGAGTTGAAAAAGAGGAAAAAGTTGAAAGAGAAAATGCACTCATTCAACTAAAAAATGACCTACGTGCGAAACGTAGGAATTCTCAAAGGGACAATAAGCCCTATAAAGGATAAGATTTAAGTCCAAAAACCGTATAATTGATTTAAAAACATAAAGCTTCTAATGCAAAGAAATAAAAGTCAATTTACACTTAAGTCTTATTTAGATTTGGTACAACTCTTGAAGGAATACAAGGGTAATCATGAAGAAAATAGGGTATTCGCACTTACACAGGTTAAAAAAGAGTTAAAGCTTCTTTTTTTATGGAAAGAAAAAAATCTTTATAGAGTTGCTGGGGAGTTGGATTCTTCTAAATATCTTCATTATTTAACGCTCTTTACCTCTCTTTTTGGTTTTACACTATTATTACTAGGGTTTTTTACAGGTTCTGCATTGCTCTCTTATTCTGGAAAAGAGCCTGTTAATGTTATCTATTTACTTTTAGTGGTCGTTGGCTTACCCCTTTTGAGTATGGGACTCTCTGTTCTTTCGATGTTTACAGGTAATATGGGTGCCAATTTTTTTAATCATCTTTCACCTCTTTATTATTTAGAAAAAATGATTAATTTTTTACCTTTTGCCAAAAAAATAGATTTTTCAACCTTACCTTTTTCAGTTACTTTGAGTAAATGGATATTTTTACAGCGTCTTCAGCTTTTCTCTTTTCTTTTTGCCTTAGGACTTTTTGTCTCATTGGTTTTAAATGTCATATCAAAAGATATTGCTTTTGCTTGGAGTTCTACTTTAGAAGTTGACCCTGTTGCTTTTCAAAGTTTGTTAAGCATGTTGGCAACACCGTGGCAGAGTTTTTTCCCTTCAGCTGTCCCTTCAGTAGAGCTGGTTGAAGTATCTCATTATTTTAGATTGGGTGAAAAACTTGATGCAAACATGATTCAAAATGCTGATAAACTCGGAGCATGGTGGAAGTTTTTAGCCATGGCTACGTTAACGTATGCGTTATTTTTACGTTTATTGTTTTGGTTTTGGACCTATACAGGATTTCAACGACAGCTCAAAAAAGAGTTTTTAGCATTGGTAGAGGTAAAACAACTTTTATTTGAATTTAATACCCCTTATGTTTCAACTCAAGCACAAAGTGTGGAACAGCATTTAGATATTTCAGAACAAGAACTTATTAGTACCAATAGTTCTTTTGCCATGGAGTACCATGCTGTATTGGGTTGGAACTATACGGAGTCGAGCCTGTTATTGATAAAAGATTGTTTTACTGTAGGTTCAACGGAATCATATGTTTTAGGAGGACGTAATACCTTTGTAGAAGACCAAGAAATCATTTCTACATTAAAAGAAAAAGTATTACTTTATGTAAAAGCATGGGAGCCTCCTACCATGGATTTTATGGACTGTTTAGATGACATTCTCAATAAACAAGAACTATTAGCTGTGGACATATGTCCTTTAGGAACAGCCAGTAACAACTATGTAAGCCAAGAACATGACTTAAATGTATGGCTTAAAAAGTTAGAACAAGTTGAGTCCAGTAAATTAGAGGTGATTGATGTCTAGTACTTATCCTAAGTTTGCTGTTGTTGGTCATCCTAATAAAGGAAAAAGTAGCATCGTAGCTTCACTTGCCTTAGATGCTTCAATACAAGTAGGCAATACCCCTGGAACCACACAAGTGAAACGAGGTTTTCCCCTAAAAGTTGATGGTGAAATTGTTTATGAACTCTTTGATACCCCTGGTTTTCAAAGAGCAAGACGGGTATTTGCATGGCTCGAACAGCATGGAGATGTCCCTGCTGATAAACGTAGTGATGTTGTAAGAGAATTTGTTTTTGAACATAAAGAGAGCAATCAGTTTAGAGATGAAGTTGAACTACTTGAACCTATTTTGGCTGGAGCAGGGATTATTTATGTGGTTGATGCTTCAAAACCTTATGGGGCTGAATATGAAGTTGAAATGGAAATTCTCCGTTGGTGTGGACAGCCTTCTATGGCAATTTTAAATCTTATTGGAGATGAAGATTATCGAGAAGATTGGACACGTGCTTTAGGTCAATATTTTCGCTTAGTGCGTACCTATAATCCCATTACAGCTGGTCATGAAGAACATCTTGCTCTTTTAGAGAGCATGGCACAACTCAAAGAGGGTTGGACAAAACCCATCAAAAAAGCCATTACGGTTTTAGATGAATTGTATGACCAAAAAATAAATAATAGCATTACGACCATTGTTGACTATATGACCGAAGTATTATCTTTTGTGCATAAAGAAAACATAAAAGGTGAAGTGCTTTCTAAAGAGGAAGAAGAGCGTGCTAAAATAGCCTATCGTGAAAAGATTGTTAACTATGAACTTCAAGAGCGAAAACGCATTGAAAGTATTTGGAATCATGTAAATGTTCAAAAACATGAAGGAGAATTGGTACTTGATGAGGTAGGGCTTTTTTCAGAAGAGTCAGCTTCTATTTTTGGTTTGGGGCAAAAAGAACTCATCATTACAGGGGCTTCAGCAGGGGCGATTACAGGTGCTGGATTTGATCTTATTACAGCTGGGCATACTTTGTTTCTAGGTTCAGTTATCGGTGGCGTAGTTGGTGGTGTGGGGGCGATGTTTGGATTTGACAATTTGTATGAAGTCAAAGTATTAGGACAATCCATAGGAAAAAGAGAATTAAGCATTGGTCCTATGCAAAATTTGAATTTTCCCTATGTATTGTTAGGTCGTTCACTCTATCATGCTTCGGTTATTGCTAAACGCTCTCATGCAAAACGTGATGATTTAGATTTAGAAAATGTCTCCTTTACTGAAAAACTGATGGATGCTTCCATGCGAAAAGGCTTAGAAAAAGTACATGCTAAGTTCCGTAAAACTAAGGATATTGAAGCAGATGAGTTAAATGATTATCATAATACGATTAGAAACTCTTTTTTAAATTTACTGCATTAAAGAATAGTACGTTTTATATCAGGATGAAGTTGGGTCATGAGTTCATAAGAGATGGTGTTTAACTGTTTTCCAGCATCAAGTGCATTATCAAAGATGCAAACTTGCTCTTGATGACTTTCTAATGAAACATAATCCATTGAAACACGTCCTAAAATTGTTAAATTTTCAGCTGTCGTAAATGCTTTGAGTCTGTTCGAACGCATCCAACCATCGCCATATCCCAAGTCATAAGTAGATACCCTCATTTCTTTTTCAGCTCTGTATGTTCCTCCATAACCAACTCTTTGACCTTTTTGTAGTGTTCTTGTAGCCACTCTGTTTGCCCAAAGTGAAAGAACTGGTTTTAAGGCTAAAGTTTTATAGATAGAAGGCAATTCAGAATACCCATAAGCTCCAATGCCCAAACGAATAAAGTCTTCATTTTCACAAGGCAGACGTAAAGCCGAAGCCGAGTTAAAGGAATGAAAACGGATATGGGTATATCCAGTATTTTTGACAATTTTTTTAACTTCTTCAAATTTTTTACTTTGCCAAAAGAGTTCAGAACTTAACTCATCAGCTGAACGGTTATGGGTCATAACCCCTTTAAGGATTAAGCCTTTTTCTTTTAAGCGTTGAAGTGCAATTTTAAGTTCATCAAAAGCAATGCCATTTCGGTGCATTCCTGTATCTACTTTAAGTTCTACAGTTGACCCTTTTTGGGCAGTATCAATATCTTCTAATGCGTTGAGGGTAAAGGAACATTGTTTATCAACAATGGCATGATCTCCAAGGACTAAAATATGTTTAAAATAAGGTTTGATAACTTGTGCTTCAGCGTAAGAGCGAACCACAGCTTGGGTCAGTCCAAATTCTTGTGAAAGTTGTGCCATAAGTTTTAGTCCATGACCGTAGGCATTGTCTTTTAAAACAATACCAATGGAGTTTTTAGTAGCTGTTTTGTGAACAAATTGAGAGAGATTATGAAAGAAGTTTTCTTTGTTTATTTTTATAAATGCCATGTGGAATTATAGCTAAAGTACTTATAAAGATTCTCGGTATCTTTTTTTGCCTTTTGTGTGATTAGTGAAGCTTTAATTAAGATGAATGAAAAATAAACATTAAACTCTATAACCTATCTTTGGCTATAATACGCCCAAAAAATAAGAATTTATATGCAACGATTTGAAACTTACTTAGAAGCAAACCTACCAAGCGTGGAGACTTTTCATCCACATTATAATGAGGCGTTATCTGCAATGCTTTTAGCAGGAGGTAAACGTTTTAGACCCATGTTACTTTTATCGGTAGTAGAAGCTTATGAGCCTTTACTTTTTGAAAGTGCATTAGCCCCTGCTTTGGCTTTGGAGTTTTTACATACTTATTCATTGATTCATGATGACTTACCTGCCATGGATGATGCTCCCCTGCGTCGTGGTTTTGAAACTTTACATGTGACTTATGATGATGCAACAGCCATTTTGGCTGGGGATGCACTCAATACCGAAGCTTTTTATCACATTGCTAAAGCAGCTTTAAGAGATGACGTTAAGATAAAATTGGTAGAACTTCTAGCACGAGATGGGGGGACTTATGGCATGGTTTTAGGGCAGTCTATTGACCTTCATTTTGAAAATATTCCTCTTAGCTTAGAACAGGTGAAAGTTTTGCACAGAAATAAAACAGCCAAACTGATTGCGACTTCTTTACTGATGGGGGCTGTTATTGTGGGGCTTGAAAAGTCTAAACAAGAAGCACTTTACGCTTTTGGAATTGACCTTGGTTTATTGTTTCAAATTCAAGATGATATTATAGATGAAACACATACCGAAGAGGAAGCTGGAAAAACGACAGGAAATGATGGAGATAAGAACTCTTTTGTTAATTTAATTGGTTTAGAAAAAACAGTTGAAGAAGCTGAAGCTTTAGCCAAACACCTAGAAGAAGAGTTTGTTCAGTTTGACGATGCTTTACAAAAGGGTTTAGGTGATATTGTTGGTAAATATTTGTATCGACATCGTTAATCGATACTCTTCGATAAAATCGAATCTATACACGTTTAACTGTAGGTTCGATTTTATCGAATAACGATAAATTTTAAAGATAACAACTTGATAGCTAATTAAGGAATAAAAATGGAAATGACAGAACAGAATAAAATGCGTAAAAAAATGGCGAATACCCTTCGTTTTTTAGCAGCCGATATGGTACAAACAGCCAATTCAGGACACCCTGGTGCACCAATGGGATTGGCTGATATTGCTGTGGTTCTTAGTGAACACTTAAAACACAATCCTAAAAATTCAAAGTGGCTAAACCGTGACCGTTTGGTTTTATCTGGGGGGCATGGGTCTACTTTAATTTATTCACTCTTACACCTTTGGGGTTATGAGGATGTTAGCTTAGAAGATTTAAAAGAGTTCAGACAACTTGACTCTAAAACACCAGGTCATCCAGAGTATGGACATACTGATGGTATTGAGATTACCACAGGACCACTTGGACAAGGGATTGCCAACGCTGTTGGATTTGCCATGGCAGCTAAGTACACAGGTCATCAAGTAAACTCTGAAACTTGTGAATTAATAGACCATAAAGTTTACTGTCTCTGTGGCGATGGAGATTTACAAGAAGGTATTTCTTATGAAGCGTGTTCTCTAGCAGGACATAATGAACTTGACAATTTAGTGCTTATTTATGATTCAAATTGCATTACGATTGAAGGTGATACGAGCATTGCTTGGTCAGAAGATGTGGCAGGACGATTTACAGCACAAGGTTGGGATGTTAAGAAGATTAATGGTCACTGTTATGATGATATTGAAGAGGTATTAAATGGCGTTAAAACAGCCACGAAACCCACCATTATTATTGCCAATACCATTATTGGTAAAGGGGCAATGGATTTAGAAGGCACACACCATACGCATGGTGCTCCTTTGGGCGAAAAGATTATTGTTGAATCAAAAGCAAAAGAAGGTTTCCCTGCTGAAAGTTTTCATATTCCAGAAGATGTTTTAGTACGCTTTAGAACAGCCATTGAATTAGGTGAAATGCATGAAAAACAGTGGATTCATTTACACAAACAAGCCCCTCTTATTGAGCAAAATGAAGCGATGGAGAGACTGCTTAATCCTGATTTCGATGCCATTGAATTTCCTGATTTTTCAACAGAGAGTAGCATGGCAACGCGAGATTCAAATGGTAAAATTTTAAATGCCATTGCCAAAGCGATTCCTTCTTTTGTTGGGGGTTCAGCCGATTTAGCACCCTCTAATAAAACAGAATTAAAAGATATGGGTGAGTTTCCAAAAGGTAGAAATATGCATTTTGGGATTAGAGAACATTCTATGGCTGCGATTACGAATGCCATGGCACTTTATGGAACGGTGATTCCTTTTAATGCTACTTTCTTTGTTTTCTCGGATTATTTAAAACCATCGGCAAGAATTGCAGCGTTAACGGGTATTCAAAACTTTTTTGTTTGGACACATGATAGCATTGGTGTGGGTGAAGATGGACCAACACATGAACCGATAGAGCATATGAGTCAGTTTAGAGCCTTACCAAACTTTTATGTTTGGCGACCAGCTGATGCTACTGAAAATGTGGAAGCGTGGAAAACAGCTTTAAGTATGAATACTCCTCATGGGTTTGTCCTTTCACGTCAAAAACTGCAAACGCTTAAACCTGAAAAAGCATTTGGAGAAGTCTCACGAGGAGCATACCTTGTCAAAGAACGTGCAGGAGCAGGAGTAACGCTAATGGCATCGGGTTCAGAGCTTATGCTTTGTCTTAATGCTGCTTGTGAGTTGGAAAAAGAGGGTATAAAAGCCAATGTTGTTTCTGTTCCTTGTTTGGATCTTTTTAATGAGCAAGATATTGCTTATAAAGCACAAGTGATTAAAGCCAATACCAAAGTATTGGCTGTTGAAGCTTCAACGGCTACAGAGTATTATCAATATGCTGATGATATTCTTGGAATGGAAAGCTTTGGTGCTTCTGCTCCAGCTGATTTACTCTTTAAGAAATTTGGTTTTACCATTGAAAATGTGGTTAAAAAAGCCATAGCACTGGTGTAAATTTACTAAGTGGTTTACTCTTTGTTTACCATTAATATCTATAATTAGATAAATAAAATATAAAGGTAATAAATTTATGATTAAAAATATCGCATTAGCATCTATGGTGCTTTTTACAATGGCACAAGCTAAAGATTATGGAACAGTAAATGGTGAAAGTATCACCGATACTGATATTTCAATAACTATGGCTCAATCGGGTATGGAGTATGAATCTTTAGATGATACAATGAAAAAAAGAGTGCTTGATATGGTAGTAGAACGAAAACTACTCACACAAGCTGCCGAGAAATCTGGTATTGAAAAATCAGAAGCTTACACAAGTCAATTAAAGTCTTTAAAAAGAGATTTAGCACTTGATATTTGGATGAAAAAAGAGATGAAAGCTTTAGAGGATGCTTTGTCTAAAGAGACGCTTGAAAAATTTTATAAAGATAATGAAGCTAAATTTAAAATAGCAAAAAAATTACAAGCACGGCACATTCTTATTATGGCTGATGAAAAAATGTCAAAAGAAGAACAAGCTAAAGCTAAAGAAAAAGCTGAAGCATTAATTAAAGAGTTAGATACAGCTAAAGATAAAAAAGCTAAATTTATTGAATTGGCTAAATCAAAATCAGAAGGCCCTTCTGGTAAATCTGGTGGTGATTTAGGTTGGTTTGAGCTTGGAAGGATGGTACCAGAATTTTCAGCAGCAGCTGATAAATTAAAAGTAGGTGAGTATACAAAAACACCTGTTCAAACACAATTTGGTTTTCACCTTATTATGTTAGATGGTAAAAAGGAAGCTTCTGTTAAAGCATTTGACGTTGTTGAGGAAGAAATCAAATCTCAATTAAGTGGTGAAGCCTTTGCTGGAAAAATGAAAGAAAAAACGGATGCTCTTAAAAAATCTGCTAAGATTGAGTTGAAGTAAGTATTTTTTATTTTAAAAAGAGGTGAATTCTCACCTCTTACTTTTCGTGTTACTCCTTATTTTTTTCCTTTAATCTCTACATATAGTCTTTACATACTTTTATCAATAAATTGCTATTGTTCTATTTTTATAAAAATACTTAAAAGATAATTATTATCCTTTAAGTTTAAAAGGGTTATACTTTCTAAACGAGAAAAACTATCGTTTAAACAATTAAAGGATTTTAAAATGAGACAATATGAGAGTTATAAGTGTAATAAATGTGGTAATGAGATAGAAGTACAAAATGTTGGTGGTGGAACATTGGTTTGTTGTGGACAAGAGATGGAGATGACAACCGAAAACTTAACAGCTGTCAACCTTATGAAAGCTTTTGCTGGAGAGAGTCAAGCACGAAATAAATATGAGTTTTTTGCAGATGTTGCTTTTGAAGAGGGGTTACACCGAATTGCACGACATTTTCAAGAAGCAGCTAACAATGAAAAATACCATGCGATGGCAGAGTACAAAGCCTATAATAAAATGGTAAAGAATATAGATTTAGATACCACACAAAAAAACCTTATGTACGCAGCCGATGGTGAGCGTTATGAACATGAAGAGATGTACCCAAATTTTGCAGCCATTGCCAAAGAAGAGGGATTAGGTGAAATTGCCAGACTTTTTAGAGCCATTGGTAAAGTAGAAGTGGAACATGAAAGAGAGTACTTGGAGTTAAAAGCTGCACTTGAAGCTGAAGGTTTCTTTGATAGTGAAACAAATGAAGAGTATATTTGTGAAGTTTGTGGACACGTACACCGAGGTAAAAAAGCACCTGCTGCCTGTCCATTGTGTAAAGCTGGACAAGAGTACTTTAAAAAAGCATCAGACGATATTACGAAAGGATAAGTCATGGCAAAAAGAGGAAATTCGATTATTAAAGGTTTAGAGATTGATGAGATTATTAAAGTCCTAAACAAAGCGTATGCTGATGAGTGGTTGGCGTATTATCAATATTTTATAGAAGCCAAAGTCATTAAAGGGATTATGAAAGATGCAGCGATTGCTGAATTGACGCAACATGCTAATGATGAGTTACGACATGCCAATATGGTAGCTGATAGAATTCTTCAGCTTGGAGGAACACCTCTTTTAAATCCTAAAGATTGGTTTACCCATACCAACTGTGGTTATGAAGAGCCAAGTAACTTTGATGTAGTGAGTATCTTAAAAGACTCTATTAAAGGGGAACAGTGTGCCATTTCTACCTATTCTCAATTAGCTGATATGACGAGAGATAAAGATATTGTTACTTATGATTTGGTATCTGAGATCTTGGCTGATGAAGTAGAGCATGAAGAGGATTTACAAGCACTTTATGATGATATTACGGAGTTTGTTGAGGATTTGAAGAAGAGTATGAATGGGTAGTCATTTATGCTTTGAGTTTTAGAAAATTTTTTTCTAAAACTCATCACAGAATTTCAATTTTTCCTTAGCTGGAATGTATTGTTAAGCTCTTTGATAAAGCTCCAATCAGTGTTAAAAGAATAATTGCTGGTTCCTAAAATGGATTTATTATCTTAAGCTCAAAATGATAAAAGTCTTTCTCATTACGAGTAATAAGTGTAAACTCTTTGGTTAAGCATGAAGAAGCAATGAGGGAATCCATTATGGGCATCGGTTTTCCTACACTTTGAAGGTATTGATTTACTTTACCCCACTTCAGCATAATGTCTGTGTCAATCATTACAATTCTATTTTCAAATCGTTCCAATAGATTGTTATAAAGCCATTTTGAAAGAGTATCTTTCTTGGTTTGGCTTTTGACTTTTTCAATACCAAATTTAATTTCACCTATAGTAATGACTGAGAGGTAAATATCATTTTCATCCAATGAATTTATAAACTCTAAAACCTTTTCATTAGGTTGTTTTGAGATAAACTCAGAGATGATATTGGTATCAAGGAGATATTTCAAAATTCAATCCTATTTTGATAGACCTCTTGCTCTCTTTTTAAAGAGATACTATCAACTAAAGGGGAGTTTTTAAAAAAGTTTACAAGGGTATCTTCTTTTGGTTTTACTTTTTGTTCACTATTTTCAAATGAAAATTTGATTTTATTTTTTGGTAAATTTTCCAATATAAACATTACTTTATCTAATATATCACTACTTATATCTAGTCGTATTGTTTGTATACTCATAGCCTTACTCCTTTTTTAATGGGTTAAATTATTTTTATTATACCATAGCTCTTAACTCAACATTCCTCGAACTTCATCTTCATCAATCATATCTTTGTTAAATTTAACCACAGCTATTTGCTCTGTTTCGTTTACATAAGACTCAACAATGGCTTCATGTTCAGTAAGGGCAGAGACCTTTTCTCTATCAAATAAATCAAGAGGTAAGTAAACATTTCCACGGTTGTTTGGACTTGGCATGGTATAGACCCATAAGAACCATGCTACAGAAAGTCCTGTAACTACTAAAGCTAAAGCAGCTCTATCGTAGTGTTGTATCATCCAACCAGCGAAGATACCACCAAAAAAGATACCTGTATAAGCAAAAGTATTGGCAACCCCAAGGGCTGCTCCTTTTTGGTGAACCTTTGCATATTTTGCTACGAAACTTTGTAGGAGTGGTTCAAACATATTAAACCCAATGAAGAACATGACCACACCCATGGTAAAGAGCCAAGGAGAATTTGAAAAACCCATTGCTAAGAAACCAAGAAGAATAATTACAATAGAAATCATAAATATCTCTTTTCCTTTTCCATGTTTTTCACCAAAAATAGCAGCAGGAGCCATGGCAAAGAATCCAAATATCATGGCAGGGAAATAGACTTTCCAGAGTTCAGAATGGGCCCAGCCAAAACCACCATCTTCAACACTTTGGGTAATAACCAAGGGAATAATAAAAAATGCCATGGTCATAATGGAAGAGTGAAATAAGAAAGTTACGTACATTCTAACCAGTGCTTTGTCTTTAAATACTTCGGTAAATTTTGATTCTGCTTGTGAATAGGTATGTACTATGTGTGGAGGTTTTGGTACAGAAGTAAAAAGAACGCCCATGGCAACGACTGATAAAATGGCTGTTATCCAAAAGAGTTTGTCATAACCCCATACAGGCCCAACGGTTGGGGCAATAATCATGGCTGCTGCAAAGGAGAGGGCAATCGTTCCTCCCATAATCGCCATGGCATGCGCACGTTGTTCTTCTTTTACAAGGTCGGCTATCATAGCAGAGACTACTGAACCAATTGCCCCAGCTCCTTGTAAAAAACGACCAATTAGAAGCATGTAGATATTGTCTGAAAGTGCTGCAATAACAGAACCAATAATGAAGATAACGAGTCCAAAGAATAGAACAGGTTTACGACCAAATTTGTCAGAAACCATTCCAAAAGGCACTTGGAATAGGGCTTGGGTTACAGCGTAACCACCCACAGCAAGACCTGCTAGAAAAGGAGTTGCTCCAGGCATTTGTAAGGCATAAACCGAGAGAATAGGGAGGACAATAAAGAGTCCAAAAAATCGCAATCCAACAATGAATGTTAAAGGTAGGATTTGTTTAATCATAGTAATATCTCCAATAGGGTAAAATTATTTTTATTATAGACAAAGAAGGTTAAGTGTTGATGAAAATTGTTCTTGCAACAGGTAACAAGGGTAAACTAAGAGAGTTTAAAAACATGTGTGAAACGGATGTCATTGCTTTTTCAGATATTTTAGGAGAAGTTGACATCGTAGAAGATGCCGATACTTTTAAAGGTAATGCACTGATAAAAGCACGAACTATTTATGATAAACTAGGAGATGAAGAGAGCATTGTGGTTTCTGATGATTCAGGAATTTCTGTACCACTTTTAGGAGGTATTCCTGGTGTTTATTCTGCTCGTTATGCTGGAGAAGGCTCAACAGACAAAGAAAATTTACACAAATTGGTGGCATCTGTAAAAGAAACAGGTCTTGAAAAAACTCCTGCTTACTATACAGCTGCGATTGCCATAGTGAGTAAGTATGGAGAATATGTAGTCCATGGTTGGATGTATGGTGATGTATTGAGTCGTACGCGTGGGGACAAAGGCTTTGGCTATGACCCCATGTTTGTTCCGAGTGGATATGACAAAACTTTAGGTGAGTTAGATGATGAGTTAAAGAAAAGTATTTCACATAGAGCAAAAGCTTTAAAACTTGCAAAACCTATTATAAAAATGTTACAAAGATAGAAAATTATAAATTAAAGGAAGAAAAATGATTATAGATGTAGTGGCTGATGTAGTGAAAGCTTTAAATTCAGATGTGTTAGACAATGATAAAGCGTTACATGAGAATGTATTGGATTTAATGCAAGAGACCTCTTTTGTATGGCGTAAAGATTATACCATAGCTGTAAGTAAAGATAATCAAAAAACAAAAGTAGCCAATTTAATGGTTTGTGATAAACTGGATGAAACAGAACAGACTTTTAAGGTTAAAAGAGAAAAAGATTATTGGAAAAAGCTTCAAGCTAGAGCTGATTATTTAGCTGTGGTGGAGTGTTCACTTTTTTCACGAGAGACCACACTTTGTAGCATTGAAACAGTAGGACGTGATATTATGCGTTCACGTAAAGAAGTACCAACGGTGGCAGCAGGTGGTTTTGTGTGGGTAGTACATGTTGGGCCTCAGGAAAATCTTGATTCTTTATTTCATCTTTATTTTAAAGAGGATTACATTACCCTTAGTCAAGATGAAGCAAAATATTATATTGGTTGGACAGACAATCTTAAAACTTTAGACATGCGTAATTTTATATGTGATCCAACAGCAGCAAAACCTGAAAATGAAATTGTAGATTTTTCGGCTGAAGTGGAATACGATGCACTTACAAAAGATTAAGAGATGTCAGATGGAAGAATAAGAGCCAACATAAAATCTGGCTCTGAAGTCAACATAGTTTTAAAAGAAGACCAAGACACAGGTTTACTTACTTGGGGAATTGTTCGTGACATTTTAACCAAGTCTAAGACCCATCCTCATGGTATAAAAGTACGGCTCATGAGTCGTGAAGTTGGACGGGTTAAAGAGATTTTATAGTTATTTGCTTTTTATGATAATTCTCCGACAAAAATTTGATATAAACGTAAAGAGATGTTTATAAAGGAGAATATTATGAAGTATCAGAACTATATGAATCTATTTTTGTTGTCAACAACACTTTTAGTAAGTGAGGAGATTGCGACAGAGCGTCAACATGCATTAAGCAACTTAGCACCCAAAGGAAACTTTGTACTAAGAGTAGAGGGTAAAACGCGAAGCACACAGTTTTCTTATAATAACAAAGGGGATAAGGTAGGTTTAGGAGAGGGGTTAAATGCTGTTCATTTAAATCAAAATCTTTTTCCCTCATTGGCTATTTTTGGAGAAGGAGCGAGTTTAGGAACAACTTCTTCTTCCATGGAGTTTGATTCCCAACGCTTTGAAATCTCTTTTGGTTATGGAATAACAGATGATTTAACCGTGGGTATTATTTTTCCTTTTGGAACGGTCAAGAACAAGGTTGACTTTTCAGTCAGTGGGGCGAACCTTGGAAAGAATCCAAACTATAATCCTCTTGTTGCCCCTTCTGCTACTAATTTACCATATTTACCCACCACTACAGGAGTAACACCTTTCAGTACAGCTGATGTACAAGCACTGTTAGCATCGCCTACTTATGGCTATAAACCCATTGCTTCGACACGAACAACGGGCTTGGCTGACCCAACCATTGGGCTTTTGTATCAAGCGTTAAAAAATAAAGATTCATCCTTGGTATTGGCAGGAGGGGTGGACATTGGAATTGCTAAAGAGGATGACCCTGATAACTTGGTGGATGTCCCCATTAATAATGGTAATTCAGCATTACGTGTTCGAGCCGAGTATTATAGGAACTTAGCCAACAACTGGGATGTTTTTGCTAAAGCAGAGTATGGAATAGAGTTTGAAGACCGTGTCACCAAAAGAGTACCTAAACAAGGGGAAATTTTAGCTCCTCAAAGCAGTACAGAAAAAGTTAAAAGAGATTTAGGGGATTACCGTAGCTATGAGTTAAGTTTAGGTAAGTCTGTCAATAACTGGCGATATGCAGGAAGACTGTATCGACTTGAAAAAGATGCTGATGATTATACGTCTGATATTGGAACTGATGTAACGGTATTGGAGGCGAATACAGCTGGATATGCTAATCAGTGGGAAGCAGAAGTCTCTTGGTCAGGTGTGGATGCATGGGCAAAAGGAAATTTAGCCATGCCATTGATTGTGTCTTTGGCGTATAAAGATACATTTTCTGGAAAGAATGGGCTTGATTGGTCTGAACTCTATTTTCGTGTTACAAGCTTCTTTTAAAGTTTAAATATCAACTCATAACGTGTGCCATTTTCAAAAGTGAATTCACTTTTAGAAGCATGTAGCTTTTTGGCAAACTGTTTAATGAGTTTGAGTCCAAAACTGTTTCGTTGATGCTTTAAGTCAAATCCTTCACCATTGTCTTGTACGATTAATAAGATTTCATTGTCAATTTTTTGACATGTGAGTTGAAGGATACACCTTTCATCTTTTTTAAAATGTTTAATAGAATTGGTTAAAAGTTCATTGACAATGATTCCTAAAGCCAAGGCATGGTCAGCAGAGAGAGTAAAATCATCTATCTTATCATGAATATTAACCAGCTTTTGAGTATAACTTTTTTGTATCTCTACATTTATTTGGTGAAGATACTTTTGTGTTTTTATTTCAGCATAGTCATCCATACCTAAGAGGTATTGATGAATGAGTGCCATAGATTTAATACGGTTGATGAGTTCGAGTAGTGAATCATCGTCATCATTACTTTTTTTGTTCTCATTTTCAATCCATAAAAGACTGATGACCATTTGAAAGTTGTTTTTTACTCGGTGATAGACTTCCTTTAGGAGTACTTCTTTTTCTTTGAGGAGTTGGTTTACTTTGTTGGTACGTTCTTTTACTTTTTTCTCTAGGATTTCTTCATTGTTTTTTTGGATTTCAAGTAAATCATCTTGAAGTTTTATTTTTTCATTTTGGGTGGTATAGAAACGGTTCACTAAGATAAAAGAGAAAAACATAATTTCAATGTAGGATAAAACAGAGA
Source organism: uncultured Sulfurovum sp. (assembly GCA_902727935.1). Lineage (GTDB taxonomy): Bacteria > Campylobacterota > Campylobacteria > Campylobacterales > Sulfurovaceae > UBA1140. Next base: position 48,619 of record CACVAX010000044.1, read on the forward strand.
AAGAGTAGTGCGTAAATAGTGTATGAGGTAACGTTCCATTAGCCATGAGAGGTAAAATGGTTAAACCACTGATGTAAAATATAGCCCCCACAAGATATAGTCTTGCTTCTTTATGTCCTTTATAGGCAACATAAAGAGAAGCAAAGATGGTAATTGGGGCAAAAGTTACGGTAGAAACTCCAAAAATTTTCATCCAGTTAGAATAGTCGTATAACATGTAGGGAAGAGACAAGAGGTAAATCCATATCATAAAAATTAGTAATTTATGTAGACGTGGTAGATAATAATCAAGTTTTAGTAGTTTATCGGTAAATAATATTAGAAAAACTAAGAAAATAGGCATGGAAAGAATAAGTTCTCTGTACCATAATGATAGACCAAAATAGTGTATTAACCCTGAATAAATGGTGACATAGAGAGAGAAAAACAGAATATACATGGTATAGTAGAAATAGATAATATCATGAAATTTGATAAATAAAAAAAGATTAAAAAGGATAAGAAGAAACATACTTCCTAAGAAAAAGAAGTAAAAGAGATAATTACTTAAGATATTTTTGTGATTAAAAGCACTTTGTGTGCTAAGATGAAAGCGTCCAAAGGAGAACCCAGCAGTCTTTCTATCGGGTGCAAATTGTAGGTAGATTGTTTTTGTTTGATGGGGTTTAACGGTAAAAGGAAAAATAGGACTAAGGTTTTCTTTACTCTTATTTTTCTCATAATATCGTAACCCTACATTTTGTTGATGCCACTGATTATTTTTTTGACTATAAAAGTGAATGCGTTGGAAGAATGGTTCTATGAGTTGAAAAATAAATTGCTCATTTTGAGTTTGATTGTTAATGGTGAGTTTAAACCAAGTGTTACCAGAGATAAATCCAAAAGTAAACATGTTAGAGGTTGTCTCTTTAAATTTTACTTTTTGAATGCTCTCTATTGTATGGCTTTTATTGTGGTCATAATGGTAGGCGAGTTCAAAGTCATTGACCTCTTGCATTTCACTATAGATGTCGATATTGGCGTGTAAATAGCCATAGAAGCATAAAAGAATAAAGAGCTTTTTCATTTATTATAACTCGTCTAATACATAGCCTAAACCTGAAACGGTACGAATATTTAAATCGGGAACTTTTTTACGAAGTCGTAGAATGGTATCTCGAATGGTAGAGGTAGCCACCTGTTTATCTATCCATATTTGATTGTTTAAATAGGTATTGGTAACTACTTGATTGAGATTTAAAAATAGATAATAAAAAATATCGGATTCTTTTTTACTGAGTTTAATAAGATGCTCATCTTTCATCAGTGTTTGTGTTTTTTTATAATATTTATAATTGTTATTTAGCTGAGTAAAGAGAGGATTAGTCTTTTTTTTTATTGTTCTATTTTGAGTATAGTTTTGTTTAATGGCGATGGCAAGTGCAACTTCTATGTCATGATAGTCAAAAGGTTTAATAAGGTATCCAAAAAGGTTGGTGTCGGTTGCTTCGGCAATGGTTTGACTGTCTGAAAAGGCTGTGGTATAGATGATGGGTATTTTCTTATGCTGATTTATCTTTTTTGCACAACTAATTCCATCCATACTACCATCTAGGTTTATATCCATAAATACGATGTCTATAGTCTCTTTAGTAATTATATCTACTGCCTCTTTACCCGTTTCTAGGGTATCGATAACATTATGACCTAACTTGACAATAGCTTTTTTAAGAAATTGAGCGTTAATAAACTCATCTTCAACGATTAATATATTATATTTATGCATGATTTACCTATGTTAAATTATATTACTTATATAAAATATTATATATAAAATTTTTTAAAGTTTGGGTTGTATTTCTGTTATTTTAATTTTTTTAAATAATAAATATTAAAAAAAAATACTTAAAAGTATTGTTAGATAAAAATATAAATACTAATTATAGATAAAAATAAAAATCCGACAAATATCCGATAAAAATTGATTATTATAAGAATGAGACTTTATTTAATATTTTAATTATAAATATTTAGTTTTAAATTGTTTTAAACTGTTTTTTGTGTGAATTACTTAAAAAAAGGAGGATAAATGAAGCGAATACTAATCTTGATTAGTTTAGGACTTTTTATAGTCGCTTGTAGCTATGAGGAACAAACGACATCGGTAGAGGAAGAAGAGAGTTTTCCAGCAGCTGTACAAATACAAGTAGTAGGTAGTACGGTTGAAGGATTAACCGTTTGTTTTGATACAAATAATACTTGTAAAAAAACAAACACAAATGGTGTGGTAGAGTATGAATCTTTTGGAGACTATAGATTTATGATTCGAGATATCAACATTACAACTTTAACAATAGATAACAATAGAACAATAGTTTCACCCTACAAGCTATTTGATGCCAATGAAACAATGGCAAAAAGATTTTTAATGTTGTTACATGCATTTAGTAAGTCCAGTGACCCTACAGATGAGGCTGTATTGTTAACACTTTCTGATTATATTCCTGTAGAGAAGAGTATAGAGGAGTTGTTAGATAAGACGGCTATTGATAGTAATACGACGCATGAAACATTAAAATATACCATTAATGAGCATAATGTCAGTATTGATTTTGATGAAAGTAATATCACGAGAGATGATAAGACTTATAATCTCTCGATACCAAGTAAAAAAGCTTATCAAGCATTGGAAACAGTCAAAAATTTTGTAGATTTTGCAGTTGATAAAAATGTGAGTCTTGATAACTTTGAAGATAAGTTTTTATTTGTAAAACAATCGTTAACAACTTTTTCATTAGGAGATAAATATACTGTTACAACCATCGTAAAAGAAGATGAAGTATTCTTAGATTTTTTAGACAATGAATCTAGAACAACCGATAGAACCACTTTAATTGAAACGAATAATTCTAAGGTGCTTACAACAAGCTTATTGAGTTTACGCATAAACTCTGACGAATAAAATTAATAAAAGGAAATAAAATGTTTAAAAATATCGTACCAATCAATAAAGAAAAACACTTAAAAACAAAAGTGAAGGCTGTGAACAATTTTGATTTTGTAAAAGATGTGCATATCGCTTCAGTAATGGTTCATGAGTTTTCAAGAGCTTCTTCAGTTTATCCAATAGTATTTTTGGAAGATCAAGCAAAAGACCAGTTTAAACCAGTGGTATTGACAGGACTAGAAGAGGGAGAGAATCTATTTGTAGAAGGTAATAAGTGGGATGCATCTTATATACCAGCTATTGTAAGAAGATATCCATTTGCATTGGCACAAACAGGAAAAGATAGCCAGTATACCATTTGTATCGATGAAGAGAGTGAGTTCGTTAATGAAGAAGAAGGGCAATCTCTTTTTAATGAACAAGGTGAAGCTGGAGAAGTGATTGAGAAAGTTAAACAATACTTGACTGAATTACAACAGATGGAGCAATTTACCATAGAGTTCTCGGCTTATATGTCTAAAAACAATATGTTTACTCCATTGAATATGAAAGTAAGAGTGGGAAGTGAAGTTAAAAACATTTCAGGAGCTTATGTCATTAATGAAGAACGATTTAATGCTTTGTCTGATGAAAAGTTTATTGAAATGAGAAGTAAAAAGTATATTCCTGTGATTTATTCACATTTAAGTTCATTGGCACAAATAGAACGTTTAGTTGCTTTTAAAGATGAAAAAAATAAAGCTCAAAAGAGTGAAAACTTGGATGTAATTGAAAATAAAACAGCCTTAGAAGACGAGACAGCTGAAGTATAAATAGTTGAGTTAGAAAGAGTCTTTTTACTCTTTCTAACTTATTTATATAAAGCAACTTAGGTTGTTTTATATAAATAAAAAATTTATTTATAAATAAGGAGAATATTATGAGTTCATTACATGGATTACGAAGATGTCAACGTGCTTTTGAAAAAGCAATGAGAAAAAAAGCAAAATCTAAATCAGAGGTTAAGCATGATGAATCTCTATTTAAAATAGATGCCTTAGAAGATAGAATCTTACTCTCTGGAGACCCTGTTTTAGGTGAATTTATTAGCAATCAAAGTGCAAATCAAACTTATGAAATAGTGAAAAATACGACTGCCAATGATAATATTTCTGATGAAGATGCCATTGTTTATGATTATAAAGAAGATGAAAGTATTATTTTAGATGCGAGTGTAATAGGCATAAATGATGGTACAGAATATACAGAAGGTGACCTTCTTCTTACTAGTAATGAACTAGAGACAAGAGCATTGTCAAGTCTTGAAGAGAGTAATGAACAGTCGAGTTCTCTGGAGACAATACTTGCTGTAGATACAATAGTAGAAGATACAAGCTTTGAAATTAGCACAGAGATGCTTGAGTTAGAACCTTCTACATTTCAATTGACTGATGGGGAAAGTATAGTTCTTGTTAAAGAAGAAGATGACAATGAAGTGCTACATAATACAGACCTATTAACACTTTTAACCAATGAATATGAGGCTGATACCTCTATCGATGCAACAGCTCCACCAAAATCATCAGTAATTTTAGAAGATAGCGAATTTGGCTACTACTCTGAGGTAAATGATGGTTTTATAGTTGATACAAACTATTTAGAAACTCATAATTTACTTGAGAATAGTGATGTATTAACCATCTCCGAAGACATGATTTTAGGGGGAAGTGGTACGCTTGCTTTAGATGTTGTTAACAATGGTATTCTAGCACCTGGATACTCTCCTGGTGTAGTAAACTCTTCAACCTTTACTAACGAAAGTAATGCAACGCTTCAAATGGAGATTGCAGGAAGAGGTATTGCAGGTCAAGCTGATGGATTTGATCAAATTAATATCTCAGGAGATCTCTCTTTAGCTGGAACGTTAGATGTTAAATTTTTAAATGCTTTTGTGCCTAATGTTGGTGATTCTTGGGAGATTATTACTTTTGGTGGGGATATTACAGGTAGTTTTGAAAGTTTAGAAGGAATGTATGGTTTTAATAGTGATTACTATTTAGAACTGGTTCAAACTGATCATGCTTTAACTCTGGTTACCAAAGAGATTATTACAGGTGATAATCTTAGCATAGAAACAACAAGTGAAACAAATAGTCAAATTGGTAACTTGTTGAATTATGATTATTATGCACAAAATATTGCAACACTTCCTTCTTCGGTGAGTATTGATGGAACACTAAGCATTTCAGACTCTTTAGAATTGAGTGGAACATTCAGTTTAAGTCGTGAAGCCAATCAAAGTATTACCCTAAGCGATACTTCAACACTCACAACAGAGATGTGGAGTATCTCTACAAGCAATGCCCGTGCCAACTTTGGTGTGGATGCAACTGGAAATGGATTAGGATTGAGCTTATCAACTGTGACAATGGGCTTGGCTATTTTTGACAGTACCGTAGCTAATGATGATAAATCTTGGATAGTAGCAGAGGGTACGGTTGGAAGTGCTTCTTTTTTAAATCTTGATGATTTAGGCTTTAATTCTACTAATCTTGCCTTAGACATGAATTTAGGTTTTGGAGTTGATAATACTCTCGGGGTTAATTTATCTAGTTCACCATTAGTCCTTAATAGTCAAACATTAGATAGTAGTGCGAGTTATGGTGAATATATAGCCGTATCAGGTACAGCAGAGATTACTTTAGAAGATGTAACTTTAAGTGGTACGGTTGCTTTTTCATCTACAGCTACATTATTCCAAATGATTGCAGAAGATGTTTCTTTATCTTTTAGCAGTGCTGGAACACAAATAGGTCTTTCTAGTGGTTCGTTGGGTTTAATTGCGAATACAAGTGGTATTGTCATAGAAGCAGGTGGAGATTTAGTTTTAACCAGTAGTGACTTTAACACCCCTACAGCTGAATCGGTTATGTTTAGATATAACAGTACAGGCAGTGCTTATACCGATTATGAACTGATAATTAATGATAAAGTTTATGGCTTTGGAACACTAGGAGCTACTGATTTAAAAGAGATTCAAGTTTATGGATTCTTTGCCTCTTTAGAAGATATTTTTGAAATCTCTGGAGATTTTGTTTTTAAATCAGAGAGTAACCAGTTGATTGTGTTGGCTGATAATGCAAGTATTCTTTTGGGGTCTAGTTCTTTTGGTGCTGGTGTGAAAAATGCTTCTTTTGGTATGGTTATTTTCTCTGATGGTAAAAAGGCACTAGAGGCTAATGGTGAGTTTTTTGGGAATGTTGCTGAAGATGTGTCTATTTCATCTAACAATACAAACGTTTTATGGAATGAAACAGGAACAAGTCTTTTAAATCAAGAATTTCATGCTTCAGTTTTAAGTCATAAGTTTACTTCTTTAGCTTCTAGTGAAAATATTAAAACAGTTGAGGTAAATGATGCTGAACTTAAAATTTCAGATTTTTTTTCTGCAGAAGGAAATTTTGTTTTTTATTTTGAAAAAAATCAAAATACTCAAGTTAATACAGATGGTATTTCTGAAGCAATTAATACTAATATTTTAAGACTTGAAACAAGTAATCTAAATATATTGTCTGGGTTTTTAACGGATGAATCAAATATTGGTGGATTAAACATTATTGAAGCAAGTTTTGCTCTGGCTTTTGTTTCTGATAAAATGAATAACCGTTCTTGGATAGTGATTCAATCTAATAAAAATTCTAAAGCTGAAAATTTAATTATAAATGATAATAATCTTTTGACGAACTTATTGCAATATTCAGAAGAAAGAGAATCTTTAATTTTGGATGTACATTTTTTAGAACAAAATGGATTTTTAAGTGCTCAAGAACAACTGGTAGTGTCTGATGGTGTGATTTTGGGTGGAAGTGGTGTATTAGATATTGATTTAATTAACAATAATATATTTTCTCCTGGTTATTCACCTGGGGAAGTTACTTTTAACTCCTTGATTCAAGATAGTGCTTCAGTTTTAAAAATTGACATAGGAGGGACTTCAGGGGCTGGTCAGGATACAGGGCATGATAAAGTTAATTTAGTAGAAAATGCCTCTCTTGCAGGGACTCTTGAAATTACAATTATTAATGATTATGAAATAAAAGTAGGTGATAGCTGGGAGATTATGACTTTTGATTCCAGTGATGGTAAATTTGAGAATGCTATTGGCTTATATGGTTTTGGTGATGGTAGTCTATATTTAGATATTGAGCAGTATGATGACAAAATATTATTGGTAGCTAGAGATGTTGGAGATATTCAGTTGAATGTACTTGATGTTGAGGTAAATCAACAGTTAGGAGAATATTTTAACGAAGACTATTTTGACATCTTGAATAATTCTATAACAGTGAGTGGAGCTGTTAAAATATCTGACACCACATATATTGATGGAGATTTAACCTTAACATTTGGTGGAATAGAACATATTGATATTTCGACAGGTATTAATGAAAATATGACAAATTTATTTGATGGGTTAGGCTCTAGAATTGAAGATGTAAAAGTTTCAAGTTTTGATATTCAAGTAGCCAATGCGAATTTATTTATGGGACTTGGAGGAGACTTTGTTAGTAATTTAAGTGCAGATGCTTATGGATTAGTAGCAGAGAATTTAAGTTTGGGTCTTACAGTCATGAGTACGTTGATAGATCCAACAGAGCTTAGCAGTAACGACGATGTGAGTTCATTATTCTCCACGCTTGAGCTTTATTCTGTAACAGGTTCTATTGAAAAAGGAAAACTAGTTGGTTTTGGAAATACAGAGTTTGAAGCTATCGATATACAATTGGATATAAATAGTAGTGTTACTGCAGGGATATCTCCTCTTGAATCATATTGGAACCCTGTTATTAATTATCAATCAAGTTTTGAAAATGGTTATACAATAGGTAGTCATACATTAAATTATGACGGTGAAGAAAGGTTTGGAATCGATGTGGGACAAGCGAAGTTACAGATAGATGAGTTTGTTTATCTGCAAGGAGGCTTTAACTTCACCAAAGGACCAGGGTATCAAGTTGATATTGCGACAGGACTTCCAGCCAGTTTAGAAGGAACAGTTGGGACAATTGTTGATCCGTTAATTGATATAGCAGCAGATGGTTCAGACTACAATACTTTAAAAGGTATTGAAGTAGGTTCAATGACCATAGGTGCATCCAACATACAAGCCTTTGTAGGAATGAATGGTCCATATAAAGAAGATCAGTCACTAACAACAGAGATTAATTTAGCTACCTGGGAAAAAGATGAGGATGGAAACTATAAAAATCTAATCTATACAGATGGTGTTCTTTCAGATATTTATGGTGATGGCAATACCTATAATGATTATGTTCTTAATAATGATGCAACGGGGGTAATGGTTGATGATTTAGACTTTGGCATGATTATGGTGGAGGTAGATACGCCACTTGTCAAAGAGAGATTGGACAGTTTTACAGCGTTTAAAGCCACAGCAGACCGAGGGGCATTAATTGGTTTTGAAGAGGGTGTAGAGTTAGAAGCAGTAGATATCGAGATAGGGATGAACAGTGCTAAAGAGCTCTATCCAGGTTTTGGTTCAGCAATTGATTGGGCAGGTAGTTTTGAAGAGACTGGTGGTTTAGAGATTGCTGCTGGAGGAGAAAGTACGGTACTGTTAGACTATGATGATGAGATTCTAAAAGTGGATATCGGACAAGCGAAGTTACAGATAGATGAGTTTGTTTATCTGCAAGGAGGCTTTAACTTCACCAAAGGACCAGGGTATCAAGTTGATATTGCGACAGGACTTCCAGCCAGTTTAGAAGGAACAGTTGGGA
>CACVAX010000044.1:57424-74415 GCA_902727935.1 uncultured Sulfurovum sp.
AACAGAGATTAATTTAGCTACCTGGGAAAAAGATGAGGATGGAAACTATAAAAATCTAATCTATACAGATGGTGTTCTTTCAGATATTTATGGTGATGGCAATACCTATAATGATTATGTTCTTAATCAAAATGTTATGGGTGTAGTCATTGATGATATGGATTTTGGTATGGTTATTATGGAGACAGATACTCCGATATTAAGCGAATTTTTTTCATCATTTACGGCTATAAAAGCTTCTGCACAAGAAGCTAAATTAGTTGGATTAGGTGATAGTCTTAAGTTTGAGTTGTATGATGTTGAATTAAACTTAAATTTAAGTGGAGGAGAATTACTACCAGGTTATGGTGCCACTATTGATTGGATGAGTAGTTTTGGAGATAGTGATGAGGGTGGTTTTGTCATTCCAACAGGAGGTGAAGAGACCCTTATTATTGACTATAGTGATGAAATTATTGCTCTTGAAATAGGACAAGCTCAGTTACAAGTTAGCGAGTTTCTCTATTTACAAGGTTCTTTTGCCTTTGAAAAAGGTATGAGCTATACCGTCAAATCTAATTTTGGTGATTTAGATCCGATTTTAAACCCTATTTTAGGTGATGAACATGAAGTTGCTTCTTTAAAAATTGGTGCATCCAATCTACAAGGTTTTGTTGGTATAGGAGGGCCTTATAAGTATGATGCTGATTTAAGCGTTGATAAAGATGGTGATGGTAACTTCTATAATGATTGGGAATACAATGATGGTGCGATTGGCTTGACGCTTGAAGATGCTAATTTAGCGATGGCTCTAATGACTCCTACCCTTACAGAAGGTATAAGTGATTCTCTCCTTAAATATATAACAGTACATGTAGATATTGATAGAGCAGCTCTTATTGGACTCGAAGATGTTTTAATCGCTTCAGTGGAAGATATTGTAGTAGATATTAATACAAGTTACTCTTCACTTATTAGTGGTGGAGCCATTGGACTTCGTATGCCGTATATTGATTATCAGGAAAACTTTGGTGAAGAGGGACTTGAAATTAGCACTGGGGATGATGCGAATCCAATTTATTTTGACTTTGATAATGAAATATTACAAGCAAAAGTTGGGTATTTTGAGGGAGACTTAGCAGGTATTATGCAGTTAAGTGGTTCATTTGCTTTAACCAAAAAAGGAAGTGAGGAGGTTACGCTTAATGATGGAACTAAAGAAACGGTAATGTCTCTTTCTATGGGCTTTAATGATATTAATGCTTTCATTGGTGTTGGAGGATATTTCCAAGATACTACAGGTGATGGAAGAATTGATGAGAGTGATGATACTAATGATAGTGCTGTTGGTTTAGCCATTAAAGACCTTGATTTTGGTATGGTTGTTATGCGAACAGCAGATTTATCCGAAGGAACTCCTGATGTTTACTTTGGTCTTTCTGCAAGTCTTGAGTTTGCTGGGCTAGTGGGTGTACCAGGGGTAACTTTTGCTGTTGAAGAGCTTGATTTAGATCTTAACCTTAGCTCAACTACAGGAAAATATGTAGACTTTACTAAATCAGGTGAAGAAGGTGGTGTTTATGCCATTGATACGGGTAATGATGATGAGCCTATTTTACTTGATAAACATGAGTCATTTTTAATTGCTGTCTCAGGTGAAGTTGATATTGATCTTTTTTCAGTGGTTTCTCTGCATGTTCTTGTTGACATTGAGATGACAGATAAGTATATGCAAATCTTTGTTCAAGGAGAAGTGACCATTGGTGACCCTGATGCAGGATTTGGTGTTTATGGGGCTGCTACAGGTCTCTTAGTACTTGATAGCAGTGGATTAGGGGTTATGGTTAATGTAGTAGCTGAAATGAACTTGGGTATTGCAGAGGTAAATATTGAACGTTTAACCTTGGCTATTAATAATACCAATCGGGATGTTATCTATACCATACCTGAAAAGTTCCAAGATAAAGTAAACTATGACATTATTCCTGAAGATTTTCAGCAAGAGAATGCTGAGGAAGATATGCAAATTATTATCCCTAAAAAAGCTCCTGGTTTTGAAGATGATCTTTCGACACAATATACCATGCTAAGTATGAAAGCAGATATGAGTATTGGTGGATTTATAGAACTTGAAGGTGAGTTTGACTTTTTAATTTCCGATGTGAGAACAGTAATGAGTGTTGGTGCTATTGCAAATCTTCCATTAATTGAGCCTATTGGTGTGGCTGGAACAGTCGGTGTATTAGCTGATGGTGGAATGTATGGATCATTACAGTTTGGTGCAGATCCAATTGAAGGTGATCTTACGACACTCATTGAACTAGGTGGTATTTTAACAGTTAAAGGTGGTTTTATTTATCAACTTAACACTACTTCAAGTAAACAAACTGTTAAAGGACTGAAGACTGATGAAAACGGTAAGGTAATTGACTTTGAAGATTATGAGATTGATGCTAACTATATGCGTATTACAGGGGCTGTTGAAGTTAATATTGGTGGAGTACTAGAAGGTAAAGGCTTCATTAATATTGAACAAAAAGACAATACTACAATCGCTGAATTAGATGTAATGCTTAAAGTAGGTAACTTTGGAGAGTTTGCACTTAAAGCTGATATGTTAATGGTAGACAATCCTACAGGGGATGACTTATTAGTTGTTAACGCAACATTTGATATGAAATTTAGTATAGCTTCGGTATTGAACTTAGATGTATCGGCACAATTACAAATAAATACCAGTGATGACACAGCGTATTTAGGTGTTGAAGCTGGAACAGACTTTCATCTTGCTATTAATGGTTCTATTTCTGCAAAGGTACTTGAAGGAACCATTAAAGCTGAAATTATTGATAAAAATGACATCTTAACTATAATCATAGAAGAAGCTTCCTTTGACTTCTTTGGCATTATGCAGATAGGGGTATCTGGGTATATAAGCTCTAATGGGCAATATTTAATTGAAGGAAGTGCTAATTTTGGTATAAATCTTGCGATTATGGAGATGAGTTTTGGTGTTGATTTAACCATTGGGCATGACCAATTTGGAATGGCAATTCATGGAAGTGTTGGTGTTTCACTGGACTTAGGATTTTTTGAAATTAATGAAAGTGTAAGTTTTAGTGGAGAGATTCTTGTAACCCAGGTTAGTGCTTATATGGCAGTTACCGTAAATGTTGCTGGATTTACAGTTAGTACGGATAAATTATGGAGCTTTGGACCTAGCCCTATTATTGCGTCGCAAGTGGGCGATACACTGCTTCTTCATGGAGGAGAGTATGCTTATAAACGTGAGCAAGTGCATCAAGGTAAAAGCTTAGATCAATTTAATGCTTTGTCTGAAGAAGATCAACTTGCTGGTACTTATTTTATGGATGTTGATGCGAGTACTTATTTTATTACACAAGAAGAAGATAGCGATACGATAGAAGTTCAAAGTATGGGTGAAACGCAAACTTTTACTGGGGTTAATAAAATCATTAGTTATGGTAGTACAGGAAGTGATACGCTTATTACCACACAATTTGTTGGTGCAACCATTGAGTTTTATGGAAATGATGGAAATGATGTTGTCACCCTTGCTGGTGGAAGTGCCAATACACGTGTTTCTACAGGAAAAGGTGACGATGAAGTCATTACAAGTCTTAATGCAGGGTATTATGACTTAGGTGCTGGTGATGATAGCTTTGAGGCGAAAAAATATGTAGCTCCTGTTGACCCTGAAAACCCTGATGAAGAGAAATATCCTAGAAATACTGGTGTTTATGAGGTTCATGGAGGAGCTGGTGATGATACTATTACCTTTAATGGTGCGATTGAAGGTACTACGAATCAAATTAATACAGGAAGTGGAAATGATATTTTTACCTCGAATGTAGAAGTTGATTCAAATATTTATGTTGATGTTAATGATTTTGGAACACTTGACGTTAAAGATAGTATTGGTAATGAACGAATTATTGTTACGCCTTTTGATAGTGGGGATAAATCTATTAATTTTATTGCTGATGGATTAACTTACTATGCTAAAACTATCAAGGTTACAGGTAGTGGAAATGACATTATTGAAATAGTAGATACATCAGATGAAACTGTGTTAGTTAGCCCTGAAGATGAGAGTAATGTTTGGAATAATGTTTCATTGAGACTTGATGCTGCTGGTGTACTTAATGTTGATAGCCTTCATAAGCTTATAGCTGATAGTTCTAATATTTATTTAACTGCTGAGGGAGTGAGTTCTACGCTTTATACTAAAGTAGGTGGATTATCATTGTTAAATAGTGGAACAGGTGAAATAAGTGATATTACAATTGTTGAAGATAACAGTCTAAATCTTATTGAAAATGGATTATTAACTTACAATGGAGAAATTGAGGTTGAATTAGTAGGTCTTAACGGTGTATTAAGTTTAGAAGCTGGTGTTATAGAGGCTGTAAAGGATATCACATTAATAGCTGATGATATGGATTTTAATTCAGGAGAGAATAGAGTATCTTCAAGTAAAGTATTAACTATTCAATCAAAACACAGTGACATTCTTTATAAATTAGGTTCAGCAGGACAAAGTCAATTTGGAAATGATTACTCATTAGGGGATGGGGATAATAGCTTAGACTTTTCAATGAAAGACTTTGCTGCGTTAAAAGATGGTTTTGAGCATATTTACATTGGTGATGACAGCAATGACATGATGTTTGGAGACATTGAAAATAAAACAGTAGGAGATTTTACGTTTAATGCACTCATTACCGATTTAATCACCATTAAAGCTAAAGATATTGTTGTTCAAGGGGATGTACAATCAACGGAAATTTTGACAATTAATGCAGATAATGTAGAAGTTAATTCTCAAAACTTACATGATGCTTTGGGTGAAGCTGATTCAGGAATTTATGCTGAAACACTTTCAATGATTATTGAAAACTCAATGCTCGTAGGTGGATGGTTAAAAGCTGATGAGGTACTTGATATAGAGGTGTCAAGTACGACAGAAGGTGTAAATTCGATTCAAATTGATCAAAGTGGTTCTATTTCTGTTTTAAATCTTGATTCTGCACTTAATATAAGTGCCAATCAAGCCATTTATGTAGGAGGAGGAATCTACGGAAAAGGTATTGGTTCTACCACAACCATTGCAACGAATAAAGGATTTAAAGTTCTTGAAGGTGGTGTGGTGGCTTCTCGAACAGATAATTCTGTAATTGATATTAGCTCAGAAGGTTATTTAAATATTGATTCAGGGGGAGCAATTACTTCAGGAGCCGAGTTTAATTATGAAGGTGAAAAACCTGTGGCTGTTCAAACGGGAGATAATACCACCCTAACGCTAAGTACCACAGGTGAAATGAAAATTTCAGGAGCATTAACGGCTGCTGGAGAGATGGCACTTGATTCTGCTTCGTCAACTGAAACTTATGAGTCTTATTTTAAAACCATTAATTATAAAAAATTAACCGAGATTGATTTTGATCAAGCTGTGGTAGATAATCTTTATGCTTCATCTGTTGATACGGCATTGAGAGAGGCTATTACGGCGATTAATTTAGAATTAGAAGAAGCTGTTTCTATTGAAAATTTGGCTTCAGATAGATGGCTAATCTCTGATGGAGTTAATCGATATGTTATCTATGCTTCAGATGAAAATGGAGATGGTACTCCTGAAAAGTTAGAGATTCAAGAACCTCATGAACTTATTAAGCAACAAGGTTTTGGGTTCTTATTGACAGGGACGATTACTTCACTGAAAGATAATTTTGATTTTGTGGTAACTTCTACGGATGATGTTATTGTAAGAGGAAACATTGATTTATTTGGTGAAGACTCCTCTTTAATTATGCAGTCTGATACAAAACTCTACTGGGAAGGGAATGCTAATGTTAATAAAGACATTACACTTCTAGGTGGGGTTAAAACTGATGGGACATTTGTAGAGGGAGCAACACAACGAAGTGTGGTGATGGATGCTACTTCACGATTAGTCACCAATGATGCTGGAACAAATATTACCATTAAAGGAGCTAAAGATACCATTATTAATGGTGCTGTGGTTGCTGGTGGGGTTATTGGGTCAACAGGTGTTACCTTTAATGGAGATGATTCAACTATTGATATTGTTTCTGGAGAATACATTTTTGTGGATGGTGTGCTTACAGCTGCCAAAGGAGTATCACTTACTACAACATTAGAGAGTGACCATAAAGGGGTAGTGTTAAGTACTTCTAGTGGACTAACGGTTGAAGGGTTAGTCTCTGATGAGAGTGAAAGTTATGTACGAATTGATTCTGCTGGTGATGTAAATACCATGGGTACAATCATCGCTGGAGGTAAGATAGTTCAAACTTTTGATAATCAAGGAAATTTAGAGAGTCAAACTATTTTAATCACCAATGATAATGCAGTAGTTGAGATTAGTTCTGCTAAACAACTTTTAATTGGTGGAGATACGATAACTGAAGATGGTGAAACTGTAGAAATTGGGGGAACTATTAGAGCGACTAAAGCCATTGATTTAAATGGTGGAGTGAGTGATGATGATACTGGATTTAGACTTCCTGGAAGTGCTAAAGTAGTGACTTCTAATTTGGATTCTAAAATTAGCATTACTTCTCAAAATGATGCATTGATTAATGGTATTTTAATAGCAGGTGGTGAGATTGTTGAGCATAGGGATACTAATGGTAAGCTCTTAGGAGAGACTTATGAGTATTTTGAAGGAGACTCAATTATTGATATTCAAGCTGACCATCAGATTCGTGTGAGTCAAGATGTGGTAGCTGGATTAGAAGTCAATCTAAGAGGAGGAATTGATCCAACCACTGATATTGATACGAATGTATGGGCTGGTGAAGGGGTTATTGTGGGTGGAACAGCTCATGTTAAAACCCTTCAAGAGAACAGTAGTATCAATATGAGTGCAGTCGGTAACACCCGTGTTACAGCTTCGGCATGGAGTTATGAGTTAATCGCTGATGGATTTGGTGAGTTTGCTTCAGGGCTAATTAGCCAAGATGTCACTTTAACTATCTTAATTGATTTAGGAACGCACAAAGTAGAAGGTGCTGTGCTTATTAAAGCTAGTGATACCAATGATAATAGAAGTTTAATGGATTTGGCTGCTGATATACAAACAGCCATTAATACTACGGATTTTGTGGTGGTGGAGTCATTAACAGGTTCTCCTGTATTGAATTCAACGGTTAATGTAACTGAAGATGACATTGCTGTGAAGTTAACAGGTAACAAGGTGATGTTTGTAGGGCATAATGAGACTACTTTAAAAGCAACATCTACCAATGCACATCTTGTTGGCTTTAATACACTTAGTGAAGATATCGTTTCAGATAGAAGATATGCTTTAGATGCCAGTGCTGTTGGTTCTACCATTAATATCGGTAAAAAAGATGCTGAAAACGGGAGTGTCTTTATTTCTAATAAGATTCGTGCTTATGCAGGGATTAATGTAGAGAGTGGAACAGGGGATTTATTACAAGACTTTACCTTGAGTGCTGCAGGCGTATTTGAAACCTTAAGTGGAAGTATTGTTTTAAATCCTGCTGATGATGGTGAGATTTTAGGAACATTTATTGCTAGAGGTGAAGGCAGTGATATTATTGTCACCTCTAAAGATAGACTACAATTAAAAGGTAGTTTGATAGCACAAAATGACATTATTATTAAAGCTGGAAGTGAAGTTAAAGATGAAGTGAGTATTGAAACCTTTGGTACAGCTGTGTTTACAACGCTGGATGATGGAGGTCAGATTCTAATAGAGGGGCTTAATGATGTGACCATTAACAACTCTATTGGGGTACAAGTTGATGGAGAAGGTGGCGAATTAGCACTTATTGATATTAAGTCAACGGAAGGTACTTTAAAGCTTGATAAAACGTCAGGAATTATTGAAACAGGGGCAAAATTAAATCTTTCTGGTAAATTTATCGACCTAGAAGGCGTCATCAAAAGTACGATGGCAACAGCTGATACTACTGATGAAGAGATTACAATTTTTGCTACTGAAAATGTCAAAATTAGAGGAGACATTAATTTAAAAGGTTCATTGGCTGTTACTTCACTTGGGGATATAGAGATATTTAATGCCAAAATTATTATTGATGAAGCGAATCAACACCTTAGTTTAGACGCAGCAAACAATATTTTCTTAGGCACAACCGATAAAAATAATGCACTCTATACCGAAGGTGCGTTAGTTTTAGAAGCGACAGAGAATGTCTCTATGAAAGCAGGAGAACTTATTACCCTTGGTTATGATGCACAGGTGTATAGTAGTGCTGATGAGAGTTCTATTGATATTGAAGCTAAAAACTTACTGGTATTAGGTTCTATAAGAGCAGGAGGTAGTTATGAGAGTGGTGCAGGATTTACTTGGACAGGAAGTGATGCTACTTTAGACATAGAGACCACAGAACTCTTTACCATCGGTGGCGAAGCGATTGATGCTGTAGATAGCGTTAAAAAATTCTTTGGTGGGCTTTTGGCTTCGAGTGGAAATTTAACCATTACAGCAGCTAAAGATATCTCTGTTTCTGAAATGAGTACGATTACTTTAGAGGCTACAGGAAAAGGTACTTTAGTAAGTAATGGAGCTAAATTATTAACAATTAGCTCTTTAGAAGACATTGACTTTAGTGGTGCTGTTATGGCAAATGGGGCTTCTGTAGAAATCACGGCTAACTCTCTTTTAGTTAACAATCTTCTTTATGCCGATAACGACATTACACTTAGCCTTGGTGAAGGTGGTTTAGTTGTTAGCAAGTATGAAGTTAGTGATACTGGAGTACGCATATCAGGAGGTCAAATTGATGCTAAAGGGGATGTCTCTATAGAGAGTGTGGGTACGGTTAATATTTTAGGGAATATTGGACAAATTAATGACGATGGCAGTGCCAATATTAAAAACCTAAGGGTAAATACCCCTGCTCTTTTCTCAATGGATCAAACTTCTAAGATTTTAGTGAGTGATTCTATTAGTATTGATTCATCTGAAAACATTAATTTACTACAAGGATTGATGCAAACAACAGGAGATGATGCAACACTGCTCATAGAGAGTGATAAAACAGTAACCGTAGGTGCAACTTTTGAAGCAAGAAGTAAAGGTTTGCTTCATGTTAAGAGTGATGAAATTTTGACACTTGGAAAACTTTTGGCTGATTTTGATACAGGTAGTTTACTGATTACAGTAGCAACGAATGTAGAGGCACAAGCTGGTCTGTTGGAAGCTAAAGATATTGATATCTATTCAGGGGTAGATTTAACACTTTCTGCAGAAGCCTTACAATCTTCTGTAGCCACCATGACGTTAGGCTTGGGTACGATTAATCTTATTAGAAATGCAGCCTTAAATGCTAAAAATAGAGTCAATCTGAATGCTGGTGCTGATGTGGTAGTGAACTCTGGCTTTGATGCTGGAGATGCCAAGGAGATTGTGATTCCTAAGATTACTACAGAAGTGGAAGAGATTTCGGTTATTACAGGCTATGTTGACAAAGATGTTGGAACAATTACGGTGGATGTGGTTACAACTGAAACCTCTGAGATTACTGAACAGGTTGATACCAAAAGTATTAAAGTAGGTGAAGAGTATTATAGTTTTGATGTTAGTTTAGAGCAGATAGGTTATTATAATCCTAATGCTGAAGAGAGTGAAAAGTTTAAAGAGTATTTTATTGAAGGGATTGATTATAGTAACTCTATTTTAGGCTTAACAACAGACTACAAAAGCAGTGCTTATCAAGAGTATAATCAACTTTCTGATGCTAATAAAAATAAAGTTCTTGCCTATCTTGGATATAAAAAACTTTTTGACTTTTCATATTCAGCTAATGGTGAAGCAAATAAAGTCTATTTAAACAAAACTTTAAATGGAAATGCTACAGAAACTATTGTGGATGCATCATGGAAAGATAACGTTAAGAAGATTTATAATATTTCTACTGATGGTTGGGGTGATAAATACATTTTAATGGAAGAGGGAGCTAATGAAGATATTTTAAGAGTTGTTTCTCAAGGTGAAGCTCAATATCTTGATGGTGACACCACACGTGATGGTAGTAATGATACTGGAACATGGAAATCAGACAACTCTGCTGGTGGTGAGTATGTCGGGCGTTATCAAGATGATGCTGATGTAAGTTATACTCAGGATAGATCAAAATATACAGGTGGATCAGTAGGTGACAAGTCACATAGTACCTATTCAATTATTACTGAAACAACAGATCTTGATAAAGCTGATTATGATAGATGGGCAGCTTCATATGTAGGAGGAACAGGGCATCGGACTTTTGAAATTGAAGGAGATGCGTCTACTTCTAAAGATTATGATGCTAAATGGGATTGGAGTAATAGTGGTTCATCTCAGGGGAGTGATTCTCAAACTGGAAAAACCATATATAGTACAAATGATTATGATAGTACTTTAGATAGTAATACTTTATCACTAACTCAAATTGGTTCTGCTAGCTCAAAAACGGTGGCAATAGGAGATACAACAATTGAGTATAGAGGTACTGTGGTGCTTTATTCTGACAAAAATTATGGAACACCTGCTTCTACGTCATATGGAGTTGGAGAGCATAGTAGTATAGATGTAAATGATTATTATAGTAGTGCTAAGATAGATTCAGGGATGACAGCAACATTTTATGATAATGGAGGTTTAAAGGGAGACTCTTTTTCAATTACAAGTGATATTAAACTTTTTACTAGTTTGAATGATAAGGTCAGTTCACTTAAAGTTACTGGGGCTAGTGAAATTACTCACGTAAGTGAAACTCAATATGATTATAAATATGACTGGATATCAGAGTGGCATGATATTTATGACAGTCGAATAAAGTTAAATTATGAAATTACAACCAATACAACAGAAGTTTTTGAGCTGAAACCAATTTACAATACCTCTACCCAAGAGGTAACAGTAGTTACGCCTGAAATACGTAGCGTTTGGGAAAAAGAAGCAATAGTAGAGATTAAAGAAAATGTGATTACCTCTGTGGATTATGAGGGAGGAGAGAAGTTAAGCTTTGCTAAGTTTTCTGAACAGACCATTCAGGCTACTAATATTACTATTAATTCTGGAATCTCTACGGAAGTGAAGGCATTGGTAGAGGCTACGGGAGCTATCAGTATTGATAGTAAGAATGAGATAAATATTGATGGAAATAGCATAGAAAATAATGGTGTAACGACCAACCTACTTAGTGAAGTCAAAGCAGGAGATGATTTAAGCTTGGTAGCCAATGAGATTACGCTTGGAGATAAAGTAGAGCTAAGTGCTGGAAAAGCATTAAGCATTACAGCTACGAATGAAGCCAATGTTAAAGCCATTGGCTTAACGGCCGAGAGTGTTGAGGTGAAAGCTGGAACTGAAGTGGTGGTTGAAAGTAAAATTGTTACGGACAAAGAGATTACAATTGTAGCAGGTGAGAGTGCTTTAAACAGTGCTTCTATTGGTTCAGTTACTATGAATGAAAAAGCACAATTTATAAGTAATGAGGGAGACATTACCCTTAAAGCAGGAACTGAAGAGGGTGACCTTGTACTAGGTGATGCAAACTTAACAGTTACTAATACAAGTGCAAATGGCTCTGTTGTCTTAGAAGCAGAGAATGGGGCTATTTTAAATGAGGTAGCCAATAGAATCTCAGCAGCTAATTTAACTGTGGTGAGTAAAAGTGGGGTGAGTTTAAATACCAATGTAGATAATGTAAATGTTAATATTACTGATGAAGGAAGCTTAACGTTAGATAACCGTAAAGCAATTAGCTTAGAAAATGTCTCTTTATTTGATGGAGACTTAAGCGTAGATGCTTTAGGGGATGTAACACTAGAAAATGTAACTGTTTCAGGTGATGTAACTGTTAATACACTCAAAGCTGTGGATTCTATAGAAAAAGTTGCAGGTTCTACAGAAAATATTGTGGTTGAGAATACAGCAAACATTGTGGTTACAAACTTGGTAAATAACAGTGATAGTAATGTTACTTTACATGCTGAAGGGATGATAAGCAGTACAGGTTTTGTAGGGGATATATTAGATTTAGAGATGGTTAGTGATGGCAGTGATTTGACCGTTGATGTGGATATCAATACCTTAAGTGTGGTCTATAAAGGTCTAGGGGGTGCGATTACCATTAATCAAGTCAACCCTAAAGATTTAACACTTCAAGAAATAGACATGGTTAATGGTGCATTTACGATTAATGTGGATGGTAATTTAACAGTAGAAGAGTTACTATCAAGAACTAATGATGATGCCAATGACATTGATATGAAAGCTACAGGAAACATTAGCATTGATAAACTTCAAAGTGGAATTTTTGCTGAGAATGCAGAAGATTTACCTATAGGAGAAACTACGGCTTCTTCATTGTCGGATGTGCGTATTGAAGCAGGAGGAGGTATTAGCACTAATAGTATGATTGTTGCTGATGAATTAACCTTGATCTCTGGAGAAGATATTACTGTAGAGGTTGCTGTAAATACACTGAAAGAGGTATCATCAACCATAGGTGACATTACGATTGTAGACAAAGATGCTTATGGAGAAAGTCAAAAAGGGATGATTGTTAATACGGTTTCTTTAGATAATGAATCAACCTTAAGACTTAATAGTGAAAATGATATTTTTGTGCAAGATACAGTAGAAATAGTAGAAACAGTATCGGAAACAACAGATGGTGTAATTACTACTACCATTACTAATGAAGGAAAATTAACAGCAAAAAATATTTATTTGGTTTCAGGTAAGGGAAATATTATTGTTTCACCAAGTGCAAGTGAAGATGCTGAGAGTGTGAATGCTAATGCTATTGTCAGCATGGTAGCCAATGAAGGAACCATAAAAAGTTATAAGTTGTTTCAAGCGACTGATTTAACTGAATATATTGCAGGAAAAAATATTCAAAGAGATAATGATGGTGTTGTTACAAATGAAGTGGTTGATAATTTAAAATCAAACATTATTCGTTTAGAAACAGGAGGTGTTTTAGAAGTTAGTGGTGATTTAACGGCTACTGAATTGATTAATATTCAATCAAATGCTGATATTACAATCCGTGGAGAGTTGAGCAGTGACAATAAAATAGAAATTTTAGCTTTAGGAACAGAGACTCCTAAGTTATTGGTTGGTTCAGCCACAGGTGAAGCCTTGGTGAGTGAGAGTGGAAATATTAGTATTGATACCACAACGATGACAGCGAAACTTTTTGAGATTAGAGCCAAAGAGGATATTATTTTAAAAACTTCTAAAGACTTAACGCTAACAGGCTTTGTGGGTGGGTTGAATGATACGGAATTTGTAAAAAATATTGATATACTTATTCCAAATTTAACCCTTGAATCGGCAACGATTATTACCAGTGAAGAGAGTGGGGTGATTAATCTAAATGTTGATACCTTGGACTCTTCTGCTGGTGGATTATTGGTTGCAAATGCACTTAATATTGAAGCGACATCGGATATTGTTGCAAGTACCCGTGTTTCTGAAGTCTCTGGAAAGTCTGATGGAACTATTGAGATTAATGAGACAGATGACTTAGTGGTGGAAAAATTGGTTTCAACCAATGGTTCTATTAAAGTTACTGCTGGTAAGAATTTATCGGTTTATGATGCTCATACCATTAATGATACAATAGCAACCAACATAGAGTTAAAAGCCAATAATGATTTATTGATAGACCGAATTGAAATAGCACCAAGTGTTGGAACAGAGAAAGTTAATGGAACAATTATTTTAGATGCTAAAGGAAAAATAGAAGAGTTAAAACATAAAAATAATACTTTAGTGCCTATTATTGATCTTGATACTGGTTTAGAAACAGAGGCATTTAAGGAAGTAACTACCTTGACTTATGATACAGCTATTGATGTTTTTGGAGCAGAAATACTTATTCGTGGAACGGCAACAGCAACAGGTGATGAAGCTTTAGAGTCCCAATCAACTCAAGGAGAGATTGTTTCTAGTGAGACAACGATGGGACAAGACCCTCTTTCTGGCACAGTTAAAGGTGAATTTAGTTTATATCTTGAAACAAGAGAAGATACCGACTTTACTTTGGATGTCGAAGATACAACAGTAGATGGTGAACCTGTAGATGGAGATTTGATAGTTGCTCTTTTACCTGTGTATGAAGGTAATAATATTACGTTAAGTGCTGATAACGATATTTTAGTACTTGACCAACTTAATGTTGGAAGAGATGTAGCTCATGGAGGAACAGATAGTAAGGGTGGAACACTTAGTTTAGATGCAGAAAATCAGTTGACCATGAGTCAATATATGACAGCAAATAGTTTAGATATTAAAGCTGGAAACACTGTTTTTATTGAGTTGAATGTTGATACCTTAACAGCCGATATTGCGAATGCTGGAGACTTAAATATTAATAGCTTTGGTAATGAAGAGCTTAGAGCCTTAGAGAGTAATGATTTAACCATTGAGTCCTTAAGTATGAGTGGTGGAGATATTAGAATTGTTGTAAATGATGATATTCATATTAAATCTATTACTGGGGTTACTGGCAATATTTACATTGAATCCAAACGAGGAAACATTACGATTGATGCCATTGCAGATTCACAAGATGTTGTCTTAATAGCAGAAAATGGATTTGTGACAGCAACATTAGAAGCTGATACCTTAGACATTAATGCCCAAGGAAATGTGACCGTTGTTGAGAGTGATGGTGTGGTTGTTAAGCAAATTCGTTCAGCCAATGGTGACTTAAACCTTTCAACAGAAGCTGGAGACATTGATTTAACAGAAGAGATTCATTTTAACAGTGAGTTAATCGCTCAAAATGTTACGCTAAATGCAACAGCCAATTTAACCTTAGATTACAAAATATTATCCAGTGGAGATATTACGTTAGAAGCTGGAGAGACCTTAGCTCAAGATGTAGATATTCTCAATGATAAAAATATTTATGTAACAGCCGATACTATTTTAATGGATGCTGATGTAATTACGGTTTCTAATGAAGAAGAGATTGTATATACAGCAACGACTTTATTGGAGTTAACTTCTTTGGAGACCAAAGATAATGAAAAAAATATTGATATCTTAGGTGAAGGAGCAGTAACGGATGAAAATGGTGATACGCTAAATGTAATTACCAATGAATTAACTCTTGATTTAAAAGGATTTGGAACAAACAGTGATGTCATTGAGACAACCGTCAATGTATTAACTGGAACGATTGGAGATATAGGTCTTTATGTTGTTGAGACAGACAGTTTAACAGTTGGAGAAGAAGGACTAGCTTCTGGAGAGAATTTAATTCTTACAAATTTAGAAGGTAATTTAAATATTAATGGAGCAGTTACAGCTGAAGATAGCATTTTACTTTCTGGGGGTGATTTGTTTATTCATGAGAATATTACAAGTACAGCAGGAGATGTATCAATATTATCTCAAAAGGCAATTGTACAAAATGCCAATATTAAACTGGATGGAGAAAATAAAACCTTAGATATGAAGGCTAGTTTAGGGTCGATTTTAATGGCAGATAATACTTCGATTAGTACTAAAGGGGATATTTTATTTGATGCCCAAGATTCGATTGTAACAGATGTTGTAACTAGCACCAATAACATCACTTTGATAGCTTCAATAGGTTCTATTACAGACATAGATGAAGCTTCGCTACTTTCTGCTAATCAACTTAGTTTAAAAGCAAAAACAAATATTGCAACAGAGCTTAATGTTTATAACTTAGAGGTGACAACCTTAGCTTCAATAACACAAGAGGAATCTACTTATGTTAATGAAAGAACAGATCTTATTATTGATGAGGTTACTAATAGCATTAATCGTGTAGACACATCTGGATCAACAAGTTTAATAACGCATACACATAGTCAAATAAGTAGTGCTGAATCATTATTGTTAGATGTTGGAGGTTCTTTAACTATTAAGGAAAGTCTTACTAGTGGGTTAACCACAACCCTTACAGCAGATAATGATATCGCTCAAAATGCCAACATCACTAGTACAGGTGATATGAGTGTCACAGCAGGAAATGACTTCATTATGGCAGAAGAGACAAGTACGACTGTAAGTGATGGAACATTTACAAGCCAAAGTGGTGCAAATACCACCTTAAATGTAATGGATATTAGTGGCACAATGGACGTGGTAGCGATTGCTGACCTATTATTAGAAGGAACGGTTGATGTAGATAGTGATACCAGCATGACAGCAGCAAACATTACGCAAAACGCTGAGATGACCATTGGTGCGACCACAACCCTTACAGCAGACAGTAATATCAGTCAAAATGCCAATATCAGTTCAGTGGGTGACATGAGTGTGACAGCAGGTAATGATTTCATTATGGCAGAAGAGACAAGTACGACTGTAAGTGATGGAACATTTACAAGCCAAAGTGGCACGAATACGACACTGAATGTAATGGATATTAGTGGCACAATGGACGTGGTAGCGATTGCTGACCTATTATTAGAAGGCACGGTTGATGTTGGTAGTGATACCAGCATGACAGCAGCGAACATCACACAAAACGCTGATATGACGATTGGTGCGACCACAAGCCTTACAGCAGATAATGATATTGCTCAAAACGCCAACATCACTAGCACAGGTGATATGAGTGTCACAGCAGGAAATAATTTCATTATGGCAGAAGAGACTTCGACTACCGTAAGTGATGGAAGCTTTGTGAGTGAAAGTGGCGCAAACAGCACACTGAATGTAATGGATATTAGTGGCACAATGGACGTGGTAGCAATTGCTGACTTGGTATTAGAAGGCACAGTTGATGTAGGTAGTGATACGACCATGACAGCAGCAAACATTACGCAAAACGCTGATATGACCATTGGTGCGACCACAAGCCTTACAGCAGATAATGATATGGCTCAAAACGCCAACATCACCAGCACAGGTGATATGAGTGTCACAGCAGGAAATAATTTCATTATGGCAGAAGAGACTTCGACTACCGTAAGTGATGGAAGCTTTGTGAGTGAAA
>CACVAX010000045.1 GCA_902727935.1 uncultured Sulfurovum sp.
ATGAAATATCATTGGATTCAAATTAAAGATTACGCTTCAACTCAAGCTTTAGAAATTTATATTAATCGAATCTTATCTACCTATGGAAAGGAACATGCTGTTGAAATTAATTTTGGGTAGGTACTTAATCCATCTAGGCAAAATATTTTAGGGGAAAAATATATGGATAATAATATAACAAAAATAGCTGTTGATTGTATACAAGAAGAACTTCTTTTAAAAGATTATTTTATAATAGTTGGTGTTACTATAGCTATAGTGACTTTTTTATATCAATTATATATAAATAAAAAACAGTTTAAAATGCAAATATTTTTTAACTACACGGATAGATACCAGAATATACTAATACATTTACCCATTGATGTTCAGTCAAATGATTTTGATTCAAATTCATTGACAGAACAGGATTTAAAATGGTTTAGAGCATATTTTGATCTATGTTCAGAAGAGTTTTATTTAGCTCAAAAAAAATTAATAGATAATGACGTATGGTTACTTTGGAAACTTGGACTTAAAGAATCATTAAAAAAACCAGCATTTATGTTTGCATGGAAAAAAATACCACGAAATAATTCCTATGATGAATTTGATAAGTTTGTAAAGAAACTTTTATTAGAAAATAAAAATATATGATTCAATAGTTTGTTTTCCTCGTTTCACAGCTCTAGTTGTAGAGTTCTATTGGAGTAAAGCTAAAAAATAAAGCCTATGGAGTAGAGACTATTTATTAAATATAGCAAGTGGATCTATTAATTTCATTTAAATATAACTATCGTTTTGATATTATGATAATCTAAAAACGATAAAAGGTTTAATGTGTTTGTTAATCGTCAGAATGAGTTGAAATTACTTGAAGAAGAGTATGAAAATAGTGACTTTAGGTTTACCATACTATATGGACGACGACGAGTAGGAAAAACTACGCTTTTAAAAGAGTACATTTCTTCTAAATCCTACATCTACTTTTTAGTAACACTTGAAGCACTACCTACCGTACTAAAGCGTTTTCAAAACTTAGTAGCTGACTTTTTAGAAGATGACTTTTTTCGAGAAATTGAAATAAAAAGCTTTGAGCAAATCTTTTCCTATCTAGCAAAACAGAACCTTTCTAAAAAGATAGTAGTGGTCATTGATGAGTTTCAATATCTTGGAAAACTTGATAAATCTATTCCCTCTCAGTTTCAATTTATTGTAGATGAGATACTCAAAAGTAAAAATATTCATTTAGTACTTTGTGGCTCTATCATCTCAATGATGTATGAACAAACACTCTCTTATAATTCACCACTTTACGGACGGCGAACAAGTAGTATCAAGCTTGATGCTTTGAAGTTTGAGTATCTTTCTTCTTTTTTTCCTACTAAAAATGAGATTGAACTTATTGAGCTTTATGCTGTTTTGTATGGTGTGCCTAAGTATCTGGAACTTTTTAAAGAGAGTGATGATATTTTTGAAGCCATAGAGAAAAATATTTTGGATAGAAATGCTTTTCTTTATGAAGAGCCTCGGTTTATTTTACAAAACGAAGTCAATGAACCGATGACCTATTTTACAATTTTAGAGACCATTGCCAATGGCGAACATAAACTTGGAAATATTGCAGGAAAGCTTAATAAAAATGTTCAAAATATCACTTCGTTTATGAGCAAGTTAATTGAACTAGAGATTATTTATAAAGAAGTTCCCATTACAGAAAAGTTTCCCAATAAAAGTAAAAAAGGACTCTACTTTATAAAAGATAACTTTTTTCGATTTTGGTTCTCTTATGTACTACCCTATAAAAGTCAATTGGAGTTAGGAAATAGTAACTATGCAATGGTGAAAATAAAAGAGAACTTTTCAGGTTTCATTGCAAAAGTATATGAAGATTTAGCCTTGGAGTATACGCTTAACAACTATCCTTTATTAAAAGCTGGTCGTTGGTGGTGTAAAGATGAAGAGATAGATGTGGTTGGTGTTGCTGAAAAATTTACTTTAGTGGGTGAGTGTAAATATTCAAATAAAAAAGTAGGTATAGATATACTTGAACAATTAGAAAGAAAAAGTAAAAAGATAGAATCAGATTTACCGATTAAGTACTATCTTCTTTTTTCTAAAAGTGGTTTTACTGAAGCATTAGTAGAACTTAGTCGAAATCGAGAAGATATTTGTTTGATTAGTAGGCTAGTAGCTAAATAAAAATGCTACTCTAACGCATTATTTCCCCTTGACTTCTTCAACTTTGAGCTTTTTTTAAAATGCTTTTAATCATGTTGTTAAAAACCAAATAGTGAATGGGAACTAAACTGTACCAATAGAGCCTTCCCCATACCCCCTTTGGGTAGAAATAGGCTGACTGCATGAGTTTGTTGTCTTTAATCTTGAACTCTAACCAAGCCAACCCTAGTAGTTTCATTTGGGCGAAGAGAAGCAGTCTTTCATCTTTTTGTAAATCAACTACTTTCCAAAAGTCTAAGCAGTCTCCTACACGAGGGTCTTGTAAAAGCTTTTGTTTTAGTCGTCTACCAATATAGCCTGTGGAACCCGTTAAGAGGACTTTCATAAAAAATCCTTTTTGAAGTTAAAGGGATTATCATAGTATTTTATTATTTAAAATCTGCTCCAATTAAGTTTTCATTTACTTCATTCAATATTATCATATATTGATTGGCGTTTTGTTCTTATGAAATGTACCGTGGCATGAATCTCAATCAAAAATAAAAATAATGATGAACTCAATGATATCATCGAAGCGATGAAGAGAGAGGCAATGACCATCTGACCATCAAAGTGAAATAGCTTACTCGCAAAGATGGTTAAAATGACCATAGCTACCATATACAAGGTCAACGCACCTAAGAAAATAGATAAATTGATGTTTTTAAGTCTTTTTAACAAAGAGAGTCTTCGCTCTTGAAGTTTGAGGGGAAGCGTATAATGAGGGTCTGATTCTGTTTCTATGGATATTTTACGGTCAATGGCATTGAGTCTATCGACAATTCTTACAAATCTACTTGTAAAGACATTTAAAATCCCTGCAACCCCTGCTATGAGAAATACAGGAGCTACAGCAGCCTG
Organism: uncultured Sulfurovum sp.; assembly: GCA_902727935.1. Classification (GTDB taxonomy): domain Bacteria; phylum Campylobacterota; class Campylobacteria; order Campylobacterales; family Sulfurovaceae; genus UBA1140. The sequence continues at coordinate 3,061 of CACVAX010000045.1, forward strand.
AATATAGCTGGTAATCTCGGTGATATTATTTTCCATGGTCTGTTCTTCTATTTTAATGCTGATATTTTATCAAATTTTAAAAAAATAGCGTAACGATGTTTGTATTATTTATAGGCAATTTGGCTATAAAACTAAACTATACTACAATAAAAATAAAACAAGAAATGCTGTCAAAGCAACCTAAAATTTAGATTGCTTTTAGATTAAAAACTAACGCGTGGTATATCCACCATTAGCAAAAATGGTTTGACCTGTAATCCACCAACCTTCAGTGGCTAAAAACTTTACTATTGGAACAATATCTTCTATCTGTGTTAACTGATTACCAATTCCATTAGATTTATGGTACGCCACTCTCTCTGGTGTCTCTTGTGCATAGAAAAATGGTGTGTCCATCGGGCCGGGTGCAATACTGGTTACGGAGATACCACGAACACCAAACTCTTTTGCTGCTGCACGTGTAAAGTGTTCTACCGAAGCTTTTGCTCCTGCATACGTTGAATACCCATCGGTAAATGCACCCAAAAGTGAGGTGACGATAGAGATTATTTTTCCATTATCATTAAGTTGTTTTCCTGCTTCTTTGATGAAAAAGTACGCTGATTTTGTATTGACATTAAACATCGTATCGTACTCTTTTTCGGTGGTTTCAACAATGGGCTTACGCAATACCATACCCACATTGTTAACAGCAATATCTACCCCACCTAACTCTTTTTTGGCTTGTTCAAACATTGCCGTGACGACTTCTGGTTTAGAAAGGTCACCTTGAAAAATGGATACTTTACGACCCAATTCTCTAATGGTCTTTGCCGTTGTTTCTGCTTCAACTTTTGCATTGTCTCCATGATAATGAATTAGTACATCAGCCCCTGCTTTTGCAAGGTTAATACTGGTTAATCCTCCTAAGTTTTTAGCACCACCTGTAATAACTGCTACTTTTCCATTTAATGTTTCGCTCATAAAATATCCTTTATTTAAAATTTATGACCCCATTATAGGTTATATTAAACCTGTAGAGGATGTCCATTTATTTAAATTTCATGTCAATTTCTACAAATTGCTATGCTACTTTTAGTAAATGATTCAAATCTTCTATATAATACTTTTATGAGAGATACCATAAAAAATAATATCCAGCAACTTATTCAAGAAGATGGTCTAAAAAGAACCCACATTAAAGAGATTGAACTTTTTAAATCTTCTACCAATTTTCAAGCTCCCTTAACCTATGAATTGTGCATGGTTTTTGTACTTTCAGGTAGAAAAATAGGAAAGTTACCTCATAAAGATTTAGAGTTTGCTCCCAACAATTATTTGGTTGTTCCAACCACCATTCCTTTGATGTGTGAGACGTTTGGTTCAGTAACCGAGCCTTTTGTAGGCATGGTGGTCAAGATTGATAAAAGTATGATGTATGAAATTGCTGAAGCGTTAGCACAAGAGGTGAAAACATTTAAAAAACCCTACACAGCCATGGGAATTTTTACCGATACCACCACCCCTCAAATAGATGAAGTACTCCACCGAATCCTTCAGGCACTAAGCTCAAAAGTAGAATCAAAACTTTTAGGTTCATCGTTATTAAAAGAGCTTTACTACCATGTTGCCATAGGACAAAATGCTGAATACCTTCAAAAAATGTTTTTAAATTCACAAGTTGAAGCCAAAATTGCGAGGTCTTTACGAAAAATACATGAGGCATTTAGCCTTCCTTTAGAAGTATCTAAATTGGCAAAAGAAGCAGAGATGAGCCTCTCTTCTTACCATACGCATTTTAAAGCCATCACCACTTTTACCCCTTTACAATACATCAAAAAAATACGACTCACCAGAGCTTTTGAACTCCTAAAAAGAGAGCATCTCAGCGTGACCCAATGCAGTTACAATGTGGGTTATGAAAGCCCTGCACAATTTAGTAAAGATTTTAAAAACCTTTTTGGATATCCTCCGAGTAAACTTTAATTAGCCATTTGAGTTCCTAAAGTATTAAGCATCTAAAGTTTAGGATTTAACTCCATTTGAATATAATCTTCTGAAAAAATTTCAGAAGCAAGGGTTAAAATATCTTCTGTTGTAACCTTTTTAATGAGCTTAGGTTGTTCATAAATCCTTTTAAAAGGAATCTTATTTTTATAAAACTTTTCCATGGTAGATAGCCAATAATTGTTTTGTTTTAAGGCTGTTTGATGGTAGGTAGTAAAACTTTTTTGATAGACCGTTAACTCTTCTTGGCTAACAGGCTCAGTTTTGATCTTTTGAATGGCATCATAAACTATCTTTAATAGCTCTTCTTTTCGGTTGGGGTTACATGAAAATGAGATAATGCTTTCTGATTTATTTTCTAGCATGTCTAAGAACATATTGGTATTTATATGATATACCCCTGATTTTTCTTCACGAATGAGTTTTCGTAAGCGAATATTTAATATCTCTTTTAAAGCACCAAGTATGAACTCTTTTTTTTCACTGTAGATAATTTTACTTTTGTACTGTAAGCTAATGTTAGAAATATTTTCATGATTATAGTTTTTAGTAAATTTGACAGAACCTTGACGGTAGTCTAAATTTCTTTTAATAAAGTGTTCTTTCCTATTGGAAACAGGAAGGTTTCCTAAATATTTTTGGCTTAATTTTTCTATTTTTTCTATTGAAATGTCACCTATAATCATAAAAGTAAAATTATTTAAATCTGAAAATCTATCTTTAAAAATAGTTAACATCTCATTCCCATTTAAACTTTCGATACTTTCGGGAGTTTCAAATTGAACTCTAGGATTATTTTTATAATAATATTCTTTTACTTCTTGTGAAAATTTTTCACTAGGATTATTTTGTAGTTTTTGAACTTTATCTTTAAGTATATTTTTGATATTTCTTGTGATATTTTTATCAATTTTTGATTGAGTTAGTTGTAAATAAAGCAGAGCAAACATACTTTCTAAGTCAGCCGTATTGCTTTCAGCATTTATCTCTTCGGTTCTTTCTTCAATATCTAAAGAGAGTAGTATATTTTTATTTAAAAGAATTTTGTTTAAGTCCAATAAAGAAAAGTTTCCTGCACCAGCATTATCGACAAAAAGTGTTGCTCTTGAAACACTCAATAGCTTATTGGCATCATAAAGTGATTTTCCTCCGAAACTAAATCCTCTAAGAAGAACTCTATTTTTTGAAAATTCTGTTTTTTTAAACGCAATTTTAATCCCATTTTCTAAAGTAAATTGATGAATATCCGTTGATTTATCATATTGTTGATTCACAATTTTACTACTTGGAAGTGCAGGATTTAGTAAATTTTTAGGGAGTTTTTTCTCTTTTGTAAAGTCTTCAATATTGTTTTTTGCACTTTTAATGGTATTTAAAACGGCTTCTTCTGTGTAGGTTTTACCTTGGCTATTTTGAAATAAAATTACCCTATCTTTAAAATTGATTATTTTTCTAAAAAGTGTATTAATCTCTTCAAGTGTAATATTATGAATGAATTCTTTTCTTAAAAGGTACGCTTCTTCATAAGCCACAAAGATAGAATTTGAAAAAGCAGTTTGTAAGAGTTGATTGCTTAAGGTAGCAGAGTCTTGACTTTGAATACGTTTATATTGCTTCTCATTTTTAGCTAACATAGCACGTTTAAGACGTTGTAATGATGCTTCTGAAAACCCATACTTATTAAAACTCCATATCATTTCATAAAGTTCTTTAAGGGCTAATAGTTCATTCTCTTTTTCATAACTTGCTGTAAATTTAAAAAAGCCTCGATTCTTATTAAGAATGTTACTACTTAAGTTAATACTACTTGCTTTAGGCTCTTTTTTTTCAATTTGTTCATTTGCTTTGGTATTGAAGAGTTCAACTAGCATCTCTTCCATAATACCTTTTCTAAGATTCTCTTCGGTTCGCAAATATTCATTGGCATCCATATAATAAAGGGATAAATAGTTTGAAGTAAGTTCTTGATCCCATACGGTTTGAATTCGAGTTGTGTTATTTTCAGGAATAATTCGAGGAGTTCTTTTTTTATCACTTTTATTGGTCAAGGTTGAGAAAGTTTGTTTAATCAATGTTTCGACTGCTGTTGTGTTAAAATCTCCTACAGCAATAAAGTGCATAAATTCGGGTCGATACCAAGTTTCATAAAAGTCTTTGGCTCTTTTAATGGAAATGTTTTCAATAACTTCTTTCGTGCCAATAGGCAGTCGTTTAGGGTACGGACTATTGGCAAATAATAAATTTTTATATTGATTAAACATACGTAAAGCAACGGTATTTCTAAGTCGTTTCTCTTCTAAAATAACGCCTCGTTCTTTATTAAACTCTTCTTTGTCAAACTTTATTCCTTTTGCCCAATCTGAAAAAATTGTAAAACTTTTTTGTAAATTATTTTTTTCTAAAGGAACGGTGAGCATATAAATAGTTTTTTCAAAGTTTGTATTGGCATTTAAGTCATTACCAAAAGTAATTCCTATCGACTCTAAATAATGAATAAGTTGATTCTTTTTAAAATGCTTTGATCCATTAAATGCCATGTGTTCAATAAAGTGTGCAATCCCTTGTTGGTCATCAGCCTCTTCCAAAGAACCAACCTTAATTAAAAGCTGAAGTTCAGCACGATTTTTTGGTTTAGGGTTATGCATAACACTATATTTAAAGCCATTATTCAGTTGACCTTCTACTAAACTAGGTTCAGTAGGAAGATTCTTTGCAATGCCTAAAAGAGAAGTAAGGAGTAAGAGGAAGATGATTTTTTTCATGAGTTGACAACTTTTTATATTAATATGATGATAAAGATAGCAAAAATATGCTTTGAGTTTATAATACATTAGCTTAAATAGCTAATGTATTAAAACTCCGAAGCCAAAACAGCTTCCATCCCTTGTTTATTGAGCAATCGAATTAAGTTACTAGAACCTTGCTCTCCCGTGGTTGAACCAATGGTTACAATGAAACGTTTGTCTGTACTTACACGTTTTTCATCCAAAATCTTTTTGACAAAATCATAAAGAAGTCTTGTTGGGTTTTTGACAGGATCCATGATGAATAATGGACGTACACCCCATACAAGATTGAGTCTTCTGTGTGTTTTGAGTGAGTGTGATACAGCGTAAATACTTTGCTTTGGTCGGTATTTTGAAAGGGTTTGTGCTGACATGCCTGACATGGTAAAGGGAACGAGTGCTTCGTGTGATAGGTTTTTAGCCAATTCCACAGCTGCTTTAGAAACAGCTTCACCTTCAGTTACTTTGTTAAACTCTTTAAAGTAAGGGTAGTCTTGTTCCACATCTTTGATGGTATCGTGTAGTACTTCCACAGACTGAATAGGGAATTTTCCAATGGTGGTTTCATCACTTAACATGACAGCATCGGTTCCATCGTACACAGCATTGGCAATGTCACTTACTTCTGCTCTGGTTGGGAAGGGGTTGTCTTTCATCGTAGTTAACATTTGGGTTGCTGTAATAGATGGTTTATTCATCTGATTGGCAACGGCAATAATATGTTTTTGTATTCGTGGAAGTTTGGTGACTCCAAATTCGGCACCAAGGTCTCCACGAGCGACCATGACACCATCTGAAACTTCAAGAATCTCTTTGAGGTTCGTAATAGATTCCCCTGTTTCAATTTTGGAAACAATAAACGGATCAAAGTTATGTTTTGCCATGATTTGTTTGGCTTTTAGAATGTCTTTTCTGTTTTGAACAAATGAAAGTGCCACAATGTCAATGCCTTGTGTTGCACCAAAAGCAAGATCTTCTTCATCTTTTTTGGTAATGGCAGAGATATTTAAATTTGTTTTTGGGAAGTTCACACCTTTTCTGGAAGTAAGTTCTCCATCGTTAAGTAGTTTTAGTTTAAGAGAGTTGGCATCTTTGTCAATGACTACGGTTTGAAGTGTTCCATCAGCAAAGAAAACCTCTTCGCCAATGTTGACCATGTCAATGATGAGTGGATAGGTGAGGGCTAGGGTATAAGGGTCATTTTCATTTTCTTCTTTAGCCAAGGTGAGCTTATCACCTTTTTTGAGTTCAAGTACCCCTTCTATTTTACCAATACGTACTTTGGGACCAGAAATATCTTGTAATATGGCTACTTCGGTTTCTAAGTCTTTGGAGGCTTGGCGAATGAGCGAAATATTGTTGGCATGAGTTTCATGATCACCGTGGGAGAAGTTTAAACGAAAAACATTTACGCCTCGTTCTATAAGTATTTGAATCATTTCTAATGAAGAGGTTGAGGGACCTAAAGTGATAACAATTTTAGTTTTTCTCATGGTAAGATTAAGCCTTTTAGTATAGTTATAAAAGGAATTATCTCTTAGGAGTTATTAAGAATTGCTTTTTTAGCCATGATTGTTTTGTTATCAATTTTTGCTATAAAAATAAACTCTTTATTTGTAGTTTTTCATGGCTTGTGCAGCCTCACGTAGTTGTGTTTTACGTTTCATGGTTTCACGTTTGTCATGGAGTTGTTTACCTTTTGCTATGGAAATACTGACTTTGACATAGTTTTTTTCATTAAAGTAGAGCATCAAAGGCACAATGGTATTACCATCTTTAGACACTTTTTCAAATAGTTTATCCAACTCTTTTTTATGTAAAAGTAATTTTCTTGGACTTCTTGTGTCTCGTGCGTAGGCTCTGTTGGTTGTATCTAGGTGGGCAATATGGGCATTCATAAGATGTAGCTCTCCTTGAATAAAACGACAAAAAGCATCTGATAAGTTGGCTCTTTTTTCACGAAGGGCTTTTACTTCAGCCCCTTGCAACACAATACCTGCTTCAAATTTTTCGAGTATTTCATAGTCGTGATAGGCTTTTTTATTTTTAGCAATTAAATTTATGGGCATAGTATATTCTTTATTTAGGGTATTTGGTTGTCAAAATTATATCCAAAAAAGTTCTTAATCAAAAAGCTCTTAATGGTATAATTCTTTAAAAAATATTAAAAGGTATTGAACATGCTAAAACATAAATTTATAGAAGCCATGGTGGCTGAAGATGTGGGGCGTGGTGACCTTTTTTCTCGTATTTCTACGGCCAAAGAAGTACGTTCTTACATTATTGCTAAATCAGAAGGAGTTTTTGCTGGTCGTGAATATTTAGAGGTGATTGAAAAGATGTATGACTTAAAGTTTGAATGGCATACTGACGATGGTAAGGGATTTAGTGTTGGACAAAAACTTCTTTTTGTTTCAGGAAATTCAAAAACAATCCTCTCTTTAGAGCGTTCCATTTTAGACATTGCCTTACATGCTTCTTCCATTGCCACTTTGACAGCTAAGTTTGCAAAAAAAGTACAACCGTATGGCGTCAAATTATTAGATACACGTAAAACCAGACCTTTACTTAGAGAGCTTGAAAAGTATGCTGTACGTTGTGGAGGAGGTATTAATCATCGTATGGGTTTGGATGACTGCTTGATGTTAAAAGATACGCATCTGAAAACCATTGATAATTTAGTGGAATTTATGGTGGAGGTACGTCAAAAAATTCCTTTTACCTCGAAAGTTGAAGTTGAATGTGAAGATTTAAAAGGGGTCAAAACAGCAATGGAAGCTGGGGCTGATATTGTGATGTGTGACAATATGAGCAATGATGCAATACGTGAAGTAGTTAAGTTTAGAAATGAAAATTATGAACATATTTTACTCGAAGCCAGTGGGAATGTGACTTTAAATACCATAGAAGAGATTGCCAAAACAGGGGTAGATGCTATTTCATCTGGGGCATTAATCCATCAGGCAAACTGGATTGATTTGTCTATGAAAATGGAAGGTTAAGGTCGTAGTTGATAGAAGCATTTAAAACAGTAGTTGAAAAACATGAAAAAATAACGATTCTAGCAACACAAGTACCTACTGGAGATACTTTAGGAACAGGTTTAGGTATCTATGCTGTTCTAAAAAGTTTCGGAAAACAGGTTGAAATTTGTAATCTTGATAAAAAGTTGCCCAATCACTTAGACTTTTTACCTCATTTTGCTAGAATAAAACGTCAAATTGACTTTGATAATAGTTTAATAATAACTTGTGGTTCTGCTAGTACTAATATAGTTGGGTTTGATTTAAGTTTGAGAGAGATTGTACCTATTGTAGATGGTACTTCGACTTCGATGTTGGCTTATGGTTTACTCAAAGATGACTTTGTTATAGACCAAGTATCAGCCACTTGTTTTTATGTTGGCTTAGTCACCGAAACACAAAATTTTAGCACTTTGAACCTTACTCAAAATGTTTTTAGAGTGGCTTCAGAATTGGTTGCTTTTGGCGTAGATATTTCAATGGTCAATAAAAATTTGATGCAAAGAAAATCTTTGAGTTCTTTAAGGATTTTAAGTAGGGCTTTAGATAGCTTGGTACTTTCAAGTGATGCCCAAATTGCTTCTATGGTGCTTACAAAAGAGAGCTTGGAAAAAACAGGAGCAGATGCTAGGGATGTGCTTGGAATAATTGAACATGGAATGGCATTAGCAACGGTAAAAATAGCCATTTTATTGGTTGAGTTTGAAGAGAAAATTGAAGTCTCTTTTCGTAGCGATAGGGCAAATGTTGCAGAATTAGCACGACATTTTGGTGGAGGAGGGCAGTTAATGGCTTCTGGATTTAGTACTAAAATCGTAGATTTAAATAGATTGTTAGATGAAATAGAAATAGAAATAAAAAACAGAAGGTTAGTGAATGAGTTATAGACGAAGAAGTTATAATAGTAGGGATAGAGGTTCAAGTTCATTATGGATAGTGATTTTAATTGCTTTAATTGCACTGGGAGCTTTTGTGTATACGTCAAAAAGTTTTGAACGCAATGTACCTACAATCCAAACAGATAACTCAATTTTTTGGAATCGTAAAGACCCTTTAAAGATTAAATTGACTGATGAGAGTGCTTTAAAGTCTTATGAGGTTAAAATCACGGATGGTCAAAATACCATTGTGGTAGCAAATGAGATGATATTAGAAACCATTCATGAAAAGGTGGTTGAGGTTAAATATCCTAAAAAGGCTGTTGAAGGGGTGTTGCTTGATCCTCAGGCAAAAAAATTACAAATCATTTTTACAGCAACAGATAAAAGTAATTGGAATTTCTTTCAAGGAAACAGTGTAAGTAAAACGATTAATGTTCATATTGACTACAAACGTCCACATGTTAATATTTTATCAAACTCCTACTCCATTACTAAAGGGGGTTCAGCTTTAGTAATTTTTCAAGTCAAAGATGACACAGCGTTAAAAAGTTTTTTTGTGGAAGCAGGAGGAGAACTTTTTAAGGCACAGCCTTATAAAAAAGAGGGATATTATGCCACACTTTTAGCTTGGCCTTTTCATGTTGAGAACTTTGTGGCAAATATTACAGCAGAAGATATGGCTGGAAATAAAAAGGTTTCTAATATTCCTCTTTATTTATTGACAAAAAAATATAAAACTTCTTGGATTCAAGCGAAAGATAATTTTATTGATGGAAAAATTTCAGATTTAATTGACACTGAGCCGAAGTATTCAACCATAGACGATCGCTTAGAAAAATTAAAAACAATTAATGAAACAATGAGATTGGAAAATGAAAAAATTATTCATTCTTTATCTAAAAATGTTTCAGATGAGATGATTGATTCCTGGAAGATTAAAAGGTTTTATCCTTTGCGTAATGGTGCTAAAGTTGCTTCTTTTGGAGATGAAAGACACTATTATTATGGACATAAAGATCATGAAATTTCTAAATCTTATCATGTTGGATTGGACATGGCAAGTACCAAGATGGCAAAAGTGATTACTTCAAATCCTGGAACAGTTGTGTATGATGAATATAATGGAATCTATGGGAATATGCCCATGATAGATCATGGTTTAGGACTCTATACGCTTTATGGACATTGTTCAGATGTGTTAGTGCAAAAGGGTGATAAAGTTGCTGCAGGTTTTTCCATTGCCAAAACAGGGATGTCTGGTTTAGCCTTGGGTGACCATTTGCATTTTGGTATTTTGGTGCAAGGAAATGAAGTACGCCCTGAGGAGTGGATGGATTCTAAATGGATTAATGATAACATCGTTAAAGTTTTTAAAGAAGCCGATAAAATTATTGACGGAAAATAGTTAAAAGATTTTTTGTGTCGGTTCAACTGCATCAGAGTTTAAACCTTTTATTACTTTTAATAATTGGCTCTTTTACAGCAAATGTTCATCTGGCTTGGATGGACATTGTTTTTATTTTGTTGTTTACCCTTTTTGTAGAACACTTATTTCTCTATTTTAATGCCTCTCGACCTTTTTATTTCTCTTATTCCTCTCTTACCACGGTTGTTGGGGTGATGGTGCTTGTTTATGCGAATAGCTTGTGGATTTATTGTTTTATTATTGCTTTGGGATTGGCACAGAAACATTTTTTGACATTAAACGCTAAGCATTTTTTTAATCCTTCTAATTTTGCCTTAATCATGGCACTGTTTTTTTTTTATGAAGATGCCCATCTTATAACAGGACAATTTGGAGATGAGCCACTGTTTTCAATGACCGTTTTTGTCTTAGCTTTAAGCATTTTAGTACGTGTGGGACGGGCATTGATTCCTTTTTTATTTTTATTTTTTTATTTAGCATTACAATATTTTTTGGTGTTATATTTTGACCCTAGCATGACATTTCAGCAAATTTACCATCGTTTTTATTCTGCGAGTTTTATGCTTTTTATCTACTTTATGTTAACGGACCCTTTGGTCACGCCAGGCCAATGGCAAGAGCAGATAATTTTTATCTTTTTTATGGTTCTCATAGCAACGCTGTTGGACAGTTTTTATGGTTTTAGAGTACAGCATCTTTTTATGTCGCTCTTTTTTGTCTCTTTTTTTGTGCATTATCAACGCTATAAAAACCTCTCTCCACGAGGGCTTAAGCTTGTAGTCACTATACTTTTTTCAGTCATAGTGAGTTTGGTGTACATTGAGCATCAAGCACCCTATTATTTTGAAATGAATGGATAGAGATTGAGCAGAGAGACAAAAATAAGCATTGCCATTTTGGTATTGGGTTTTTTAGCCATTGGGGTTTACTGGTTTTGGGATAATAACAGCGTCTATTCCATGAAGTCAGAACGCATTGTGTTACCTAAAAACGCAAAAGAAAAAAGTGAACCCATCAAAGAGGTTCAAGTCTATTTAGAAGCCTTAAAAAAGCATCAAGGGTTCTTGCCTTTAGAGGGTAATGAGCTTGATGCAAAAGCAGAAGAGGTTCAAGCATTTCTTTTAACCAACAGAGCATTTTTAGAAGATACGCACAATGCCAAAGGAGAAGCAGAACAGAATGAAATGATGACCATTCGACCTGCTATTGTTTCCGTGTTAAGCCAAGAGAATAAGGCTCTTTGTCAAAAAAACAGTTGTTATCAAGCCATTAAATATAACTTTGTAACCAATACCACCACCCGAGCTATTGTGAATGTGGAAACAAAAAAACTGCTGGAGCTTAAACGCTTTGCCAACATGCAACCTGATATCAGTTTACGCTTAAAGAAAATAGCCCAAGCCATTGCTTTAAATGCACCCGAAGTCAAAGAAGCGTTAGGAGAAGCACCGAGTATCAAAGAGATGAGCATGGCAAATGTACGAGGTTCACTCAACAACTCTCCTTGTGAAAACAAAGAGCATCTCTGTGTTGCTCCAACATTTTCGTATCATGATAAAGCAGAAGCCTTATGGGCGATTGTTGATTTAACCGACCTAAAACTAGCAGCAGCCAAATGGGCTGGACTGGGGAAAACAGCAACTCCTGCTTGTATTTCGGAACGTTCCTTACAAAACCGTGAAATTATGGAAAAGTATTGTCAAAATGATACCTTGCATAAAGAAGATGCATGGGAACTCTTTTACCGTATCACAGGGTCTGATGGGCTAGAAGTGGTCAATGCCTCTTTTAACGGAGCATCTGTTTTAAAATCAGCCAAGATAGTCGATTGGCATGTGGCATATGAGGGAAAAGGGGCTGTTTCTAACGCTGAAAATATTGTTTTGGCTGGACGCCAAGTGGAGTTTGTGAAAGAAGAAGAGAATTTCTTATTTGGGTATAACGATGCCATGGGATGCCCCATGTTCTCAACTTCGGTGGTACTTCCTTTTAATGCCCCTAGAGTTTTTCCTTTGATGAAGGAGGGTAAAAAAGTGGGGTTTTATTTGGTGCAAGATTATCGTAACCCTAAATGGCCGATGGCCTGTAACTACCGTTATGAAAACCGTTTTGAATTTTATGCTGATGGTTCATTTCGGGTGGTTGGGGTAAATATTGGTCGTGGTTGTGGAGAAAAAGCCATTTACCGACCTGTGATGCGAATTGATATGGCGTTAAAAAACGAGGCATTCTACAAGTACAATAACGATGAAAAGTGGCATCAGTGGTTAAGTGAACAGAGCGATTTACAATTTGAAGCCAAAGCGTATGCCCAAAACCGATACCTTTATAAGATTCAAAATACTAAGGGTCAAGGCTATTATATTGAACCCAATAGAGGACAATTTAAGGATAATAGCCGAGGAGATCATGCCCGTGTTTTTGTCACAAAGTTTAAAGAAGATGAAGGTGATTTGGATTTATTAACATTGGGGTCATGTTGTAAACTGGACGAAGATGGGGTAGAACGCTATTTAGAACAAGCAGAAAATATAGAGGGGGAAGATATTGTACTTTGGTATGTCCCTAAAATCCAAAATGATGCACGAGAGGGTCATGAGTATTGTTGGGCTGATACGGTGCTAGAAGATGGACGTTTGGTAGTTAAAGAGTTTCCTTGTGTGGTTGGACCGATGTTTGTACCCATATAAATGGTGATAATGATAAATATCAATTGTTAATCTCTAAGCTTTGGCTAAAATTGTTGAAATAACTAAAAGGATTTTCCAATGGAATTAGCATCATTTTTAAACGACTTAGCATTTTCAGATGAGCAGGTACTCATCAGCCCTTTAATTGACAATGCGTTTACAAAAGAGATACGCATCGCTTTTAAAGAGGGACAAATAATGAAAGAGCATAAAACTAAATTTCCCATCTCTGTTATGACGGTTATAGGAAGTATAGAGTTTACTGTGGGGGAAAAAGTAGTTACGCTCAATCAAGGTGATGTTGTCTCTTTAGAGGGAAATGTAATGCATGAGTTAGTTGCTACGGAGAAATCTGTAGTAAGGCTATCGTTACATAAAGGCGACTCTGTGGCTAGGGTAAACAGTGTTTTGAAGTTATAATACTTAGATGAAAAATAGACTCATCGCACATAATGGTAATCAGAATCTTAGCATAGAGACAAGCATTTACTTGACTGCTACAAGTATGCAAATAACGTTTATTATTAAGGGTGCATTAGAGACGTATGTTTTTCCTCAAAAGTCACAGCCACAAAGAGCCAATGAACTCTGGAAAAGTACCTGCTTTGAACTTTTTTTGGGCAACAGTCAAAAAGAAGCATATTATGAACTTAATTTTTCTTCATCTTTGGCTTGGAACTTTTATTATTTACGAAGTTATCGTGCTGAACTGCAAGAGCTTAAATTGCTATCTGAACCTAAGATAAGCGTCAAAGAAAATGAAGAAGTATTTAAAATTGTTTTTGAATTAGAAACAGAAACATTCTCTTTTAAAGATTTTGATAGCTATAATGTAGCGAGTGTATTGTTAACTAAAGAGCATGAGTGTACTTTTTGGTCGCTAAAAGCGTTCACAGATGTTCCTGATTTTCATCATCAAGATAATTTTTTGAAAATTAAATGACAATTTGACATATATTCAATGAAAAAAAATAATTCATGTTAAAATACTTTTATGAAACAAACTACAGCACTTGACATTCTAAAATCTGGTAAAAATGTGTTTATAACAGGTTCAGCTGGTACAGGTAAGACCTATCTTTTACAGCAGTACATAGAGTATTTAAAAGAACGACGGATTCATCCTACCATTGTTGCTCCTACAGGCATTGCAGCTTCACATTTAAAGGGACAAACCATTCACTCTTTTTTTGCTTTGGGTATTCGCGATACGGTGGTAGATAATGGTTATGTGGCATTCTTATTGGAAAAGTCTTATCTTAGAAGTCGTTTTTCAAAATTGAAAGTGTTAATTATTGATGAGGTTTCCATGGTATCGCCTGAAATTTTTGCTTCAATGGATAAAGTCTTAAGAGCTTTTAAAAATAATCCAGCACCTTTTGGTGGGGTGCAAGTGGTTATTTCAGGGGATTTTTTTCAGTTACCTCCTGTAAGCCGTGAGTTTAAAGAAAAACGTTTTGCGTGGCAAGCACCTGTTTGGAAAAAATTAGAGCTTAAAAGCTGTTATTTAGAAAAAAAGTTCCGACAAGATGATGACAGACTGATTAAAATACTTGATGAAATACGTTCAGGAGAAGTTTCTGAACAATCCCAAACAACCTTAGAGGCATGTTTCCATAATGAACTAACAGAAAAAATGACCGTAACCAAACTTTATACTCATAATGTAGATGTAGACAGAATCAACCTTGAAGAGTTAAGTAAATTAAGCACTAAAGCTCAAACATTTAATTATAGCTCTAAAGGTTCAGTCAAAAATATAGAGAAAATTTTTAAAACAGCTTTGGTATTAGAATCTTTAACACTTAAAAAAGGGGCAATGGTTATTTTTATTAAAAATAATCCTGAAAAGTTTTACGTCAATGGAACAACAGGTGTAGTGATAGGATTTGAAGGGGATCTTCCCATTGTTCAAACTGCTACAGGTCAAAAGATACGTGTTGTTATGGAAGATTGGACACTCGAAAACGACAAAGGTGAAAATGTTGCTACGGTTTCACAAATTCCTTTACGTTTGGCATGGGCAATTACCATTCACAAATCGCAAGGTATGACATTGGATGCTGCCCAAATTGACCTTTCTCAAACCTTTGAAGTAGGGCAGGGATATGTTGCTTTGTCACGGGTTAAAAGTATTGAGGGCTTACGACTTTTGGGTTTAAATGCCATGGCTTTAAAAGTTGATCCTTTGATATTAAGAATTGATGAACCTATTAAAAAAGCGTCATTAAGAGCCAGTGAAGAGATAGAAGCCTATGGTGAAGATGAACTTGAAAAAGTACATATGAATTATATAAGAGGTTTAGGTGGTTTAACAAATTTTTTAGAAATAGAAGATGAAAAGAAATTATTACGTGCTGGTAAGTCATCAGTTTCTTCTGATGTCCCTACCCATTTAAAAACCAAAGCACTTATGGAAAGTTGTGATACTATAAAACAAATAGCCCAAGCCAGAGGTGTGACGGTTGCTACGATTATGAATCATTTTTCCACTTTAAAAAAAGAAGATACAAGCATAGATTTAAGTAAGTACAAACCTAAAAATCTTCCTAGTCAAGCCATTGAAAAAGTGGTGGCTTCTTTAGAAAAGGAACAAAACATGGAAAACTTTTCAGATGATGGTAAGTTAAGAATGAAACCGATTTATGAGGCTTTAAATGGAGAAGTATCTTATGATGAGATAAGAGCTACCTTGTTGTTTGGGTTATAGTATTGATGTTAATCATACGCGTTTTTCTTCTTAGCATTTTTGTGATGTTAAAGCTTCTTTCTGCTAATGATGTAGCCTATGGTTTTCATATTTCAAATGCTAAACCTTATGAAAAGGAAGCAATATTTTTAGAGGTAAACCTCACACAAACAGAGCAGTCAAAAGTAATGCTTTTTAAATTTTCGCTAAAAGCCTCTACTGATTATGATTTTCATCAAGTAGGCTTTAAAGAGCATGAAAAATATCATGACTTACGCCATGAATATTTTTATTTAATCTATCCTAAAAAGTCAGGTCAAGTATTATTAGAGTTTGAGATGACCAAGTCCATTACCGATGATGATAAAGTAGCCTACTCTATTTCTGGCGACCGTGACAATGTCAAAGGATTGGAAAAAAAAGACATAGAAGTAGCGTTGAAGCCCTTGGTTTTAGAAGTAAAAGCCATTCCGAAAGATACCGATTTGGTTGGTGATTTTAGCTTAAGTTCCAAGATAGACAAAGTAAAAACAAAAGCTTTTGACCCTGTTAATGTGAAAGTAGAGTTGAAAGGTAAAGGCTTTTTGACAGCATTTGAACTGTTAAAAGAAAATAAAAGCTACAAGTTATTTACTCAAAATCCAAAGCTTAAAACACTTCATACTAAAGTTGGTTCAAGTTCATCATTACAATGGGATTATGCCATATCAGCTAAAGAAAACTTTAGCTTAGAAAAGCAAATTCTAAGAGCTTTTAATCCTAAAACTCAAAAAGCTTATGAATTACTTGTACCTGGCTACAAAGTAGAAGTGGAGAAAGTAGATGAAGCTTCATTGTTAGATAAAGAAGATTATCCTTCCAAATCGAAAGGCATAGATTGGACGTTTTGGTCTTGGTTTTTTTCATATTTTGTGGTTTTTGTGGCAGGTTTTTTAATGCCTAGAGATTTGTTTAAAAGTAAAAAAATAACTCAAAAAAGTGCTGAGGATATGTTAAGAAATAAAATCAGTGAAGCCCAAACGCATAAAGCGTTATTGCACGTTTTATTACTAGAGAATGATAAGAGGTTTTCTAAAGCCATTGAAGCTTTAGAGGGGGTTGTGTATAATGGTGAGCAAAAATCTCTCTCCCAAATAAAGAGAAATATGGAGTACATAAGTTAGATGTCACAAGGAACAATGAGTGTAAGCTCTCTAAATACCAAAATAAAATCTTTATTAGAAACGACTTTTATGCACATCTTAGTAGAAGGAGAAGTCTCTTCGGTTACCTATCATAACTCTGGACATGTGTATTTTTCTATTAAAGATAAAGCATCTAGTATTAAATGTGTGATGTTCCGTTCAAATGCTAACAAAATGAAGTTTCGTTTAGAGCGTGGACAACATGTGGTGGTGAATGGGTCTGTTTCTGTTTACACTCCTCGTGGAGAGTATCAACTCCTCACCGTTTCCATTGAGCCTTTTGGTCAAGGAGCGTTAGCTTTGGCGTATGAACAGCTCAAAGAGAAGTTAGAAAAAAAAGGTTATTTTGAACAGAATCGAAAAAAAGTTCAGCCAAAATACCTAAAAAAAATAGCCTTAGTAACAGCATCTAAGAGTGCAGCTTTACAAGATATGCTTAAAATCATAGAAAAACGTTGGGCATTACTTGAAGTCGTTGTTGTTGATACTTTGGTTCAAGGGGAAAGAGCATCCTCACAAATAGCCGAGGCTTTAGCATATGCAGATACTTTAGGATGTGATGCCATTGTGCTTGGTCGTGGTGGTGGAAGCAAAGAAGACTTATGGGCATTCAATGAAGAAGTTGTGGCTGATGCTATTTATAAGTTAACTACCTTTGTGGTATCAGCTGTTGGGCATGAAATAGATGTGCAGATTTCTGACTTTGTGGCAGATTTACGCGCACCCACGCCCAGTGCTGCGATGGAGATGATTTTGCCTGACCAAAATGAGATACTTTACACGCTTTCAGAAATGCAAGAGCGATATGCTAGGGTAATGCAACAACTCTTAGGAACTAAGGAAGAAAAACTAAAAGCATTTTCACAAGAGTTTCAACGTCATTCTAGTTCACGAAAAATTGCCATGATGGAAAAAGAGTTTGTAAACTTAGAAGAAGAGTTTAAACGTGTCATGCAGTATCAGATGGGACAATACCAAAATAGAGTAAGCCCTTTGGAGGGTGAGTTAAAAGAGAAATTAGACTATGCTTTAGCCTTAAGAAGAGCAGAACTTAAAACCTTGGAAGAGAAGTTTCAGCTTTCTAATCCCAAAGCGAAACAAAAAGAAGGTTGGGCTGAAGTGGTTAGGGCTGGGAAACGTGTTGATTTATCATTACTTCAAAAAGATGATAAGTTTGTAATCACAGATACAAAGACAAAGGTAGAAGTACTTTGTCTCAATAAAAAAGAGATATAAAAGTGAAAAAAATGATGGATAATATGTTTTGGGTAGTGTTGGTGTTGTTGGGAATTTATGTTCTCTATTCTAAAGGCATAATATTGGCTAACTTTGAGTCAGTTTCAGCTAAGGTTGCGTATGAAATGATTGAAAATAACGATGAGGACAACTTGACTATTTTAGATGTACGTACCCCTGAAGAGTTTAAAACAGAGGGAAGAATTGCTGGTGCAAAACTCATTCCTGTTAGTGAGTTAAATAAAAATTTAGCGATGCTTGATAAATCTAAAAAAGTGTTGGTTTATTGTCGTAGTGGTAGCCGTTCTGTTCATGCATCAAGAATACTCGAATCTAATGGCTTTATACCTCTAAATATGAATGGAGGAATTAACGCTTGGAAATCAGAAAAATTACCTCTACAGTAAAGGATTGCCAATGAAACAAGTCACATTAAGAGCTTATGCCCAAATGTATAAACTTAGTTACTTTAAAGTGATGAAAATGGTACGTAATCAAGAACTCAAAAGCATTAGTGTTGAAGAGAATGGAAAAGAAGTTGAATATGTTGTCATAGATGAAGTGCAAAATAAAAAAGTTGAAGAAGCTCCTCTTAAACCAATTTCTTTAAAAGAAGAGAATAAAATGCTAAAAAAAGAGGTTTTACGATTAAAAGTAGAATTGGAAAAGTGTAATAAACGGACAATTTTAGCATAATTATAAATTATATAAATTTATGTTATAATTCTTATAACTTTAACATAAGGATAGATAATGGAAAAAGAAAGAAGTCTCCTCGGCTCAATGTTTAAATGGATGTTCATTTTGTTCAACTTATTTATGGTAGCCTTGGTTTACATGACACAAACAAGTACAGATGAAAGCAATTTGCTTGTCTCTATTGGTGCTGGTATGGGTATTGCGATGCTAATTGGTATGTGGATTATGGGGGCAATGGTATTGGGTGGTTTTACTTACTTTACCAGAGCTAAAGATTAATTTCTTGAAGGTGTAGTTTATGACTGCACTTTAATCTTTTTTAGCAAATTTTTTACGCATCTATTTTATCTACTTCTTATTTTTTAATCTATTATCTATATTTAATCAAATGAGCTAATATTAGTAATAATAAAAAAGAGAAAAAATGAGTTTTTTAATTGATACATTAAGTAAAAAAGTAGGATTTTTTACAGCTATTTTAGCCATAATTTTAGCTTTATTAATAGGCTATGATGCGACAATGCGTTATGCATTTTCAGCAGGTTCTGTTGCCTTACAAGAGTTACAATGGCATATTTTTGATATTATCTTTCTTTTGGGACTCTCTTATGCTTTAAAACATGATAAACATGTTCGAGTAGATATTTTCTTTGCTTCCTACTCTGCACAGACAAAAGCCATGATTCAGATTTTCTCAATGCTCTTTTTACTCATTCCCTTTTCATTGCATTTTTTACATGGTTCGTATGAGATGACAGTTCAGTCTTTTTTACAAGATGAAGTCTCATCTAATCCAGGTGGTTTGGGGTATAGGTTTCTTATAAAAGGGGTGCTTTTTGTAGCCTTTGTTTTGTTGGTTTTACAAGCTGTTTCTGAGATTATAAAAGCATATATAAAATTGGACTCTAAGCGAAATCTTTTAGTGGGTTTTGTATTTATAGGGTTTTTTTTAGCATTTTCAGCTTTGGATATGGCGTTTTGGATTGACCCATTATGGTTGATGTTTCTCTTGACTCTTGCGTTGCTTATGACAGGCTTTCAAGTGGCATTTGTCTTTGCTGGGGTGGCATTGTTTTTTGCATTGATTTCCGATGAATTGGGCATACATGCTTTAGACATGTTGCCTTACCGTGTATATGGGATTATGGGGAATGTTACGTTGATGTCGGTTCCCTTGTTTATCTTGATGGGTCTAATACTGGAAAAGTCTAAAATGGCTGAAAACCTTTTGCTTTCCATGGGAAAACTCTTTGGAGGTCTACGTGGTGGTTTGGCTATTTCGGTCGTGGTAGTTGGGGCAATTTTGGCAGCGAGTACAGGGATTGTTGGGGCATCAGTGGTGATGATGTCGTTGATTGCTTTGCCTTTGATGTTGAAACATAACTATTCGCCTGAATTGGCTACGGGCTCTATTGCTGCTTCGGGGACTTTGGGGCAGATTATTCCTCCTTCGATTGTTTTGATTGTTTTGGGTGATCAGATGCATTTGTCGGTGGGAGATTTGTTTAAAGCTGCTGTGGTTCCAGGAATGATTTTGATTACTTTGTATATTATCTACATTTTGATTTATGCCTACTTTAACAAAGAAGTTGCACCAGCCATTCCAAATGATGAGCCTTACGCTGAAGTTCTGAAAGAGGCGTTGAAAGTTATTATTCCTCCTTTATTACTTATAGTGGCTGTTTTGGGTTCTATTTTTGCTGGTATTGCTTCTCCAACTGAATCAGCAGCCATTGGGGTTTTGGGTGCATTGCTTTTAGCCTTTTTAAATAGGCAGTTTTCTTTTGAATTAATGCGATATGCTTCCATAGAAGCTGTGAAGTTAACGTCAATGATATTTATGATACTTATTGGTGCAACGGCATTTTCATTGGTGTTTAATGAACTTGGTGGTGACACCATGGCAATGCAGTTTTTCCAAGAGGAAGTAGGGGATAAATGGATGTTTATTCTTATTGCGATGGCTGTTATCTTTTTCTTGGGATTTTTCATAGATTTTATAGAGATAGCCTTTGTGGTTGTGCCTATTTTATTGCCTATTGTGCATGCTTTTGGGATTGATCCTATTTGGTTTGCTGTATTGATTGCTTTAAATTTACAAGCTTCATTTTTAACTCCACCATTTGGTTTTGCTTTATTTTACCTCAAAGGTGCTGCTGGTAATTTGGTCACGACGATGCAGATATATAAAGGGGTATTGCCTTTTATTGGTTTACAGCTTTTAGCATTGTTAATTATAGTATTATTCCCTAATTTAATTTATTTATTTGGAAAGTGAGTGAGGTAAAATATGGAAGAAAATATTAAAATAGAGTTGAAACAAGATAAGATAGAGAGTTTGAGAGCTTATGCTGAATTATTAAACAAAGACATTAACACCATGTTAGATGAAGCTTTAGAACGTTACTTTAAAGTGGAAAAAGAGAGACTTATAGACAAGGAAGAGAGTGCCACAAACCTTGACTACGATGAATTTTGGGGAGGAATTGACTTAGACGATTAAGTTACTTTCATCTTTTTGGCTTACAGTATTTTTATCAGATACTTTAGGCTTTGTTTCTTCTTCTTGGTAATTTTGCATTGAACCTATGAGTCTTCCACCTTCGTGGGTTTTAATGTTTTTGACAATAATTTCACCTTCAACAGAACCAGTCGTTCCTACTTCTAAGAGTTCAGATGCAATGACTTTTCCTAGAATTCTACCATTGACCAAAATAGTTTTACTTTTCATGACATTGGCACTAATCACTCCTGTAGGCTCAATGTTAATCTCGTTTTTTGCTTCAATTGTACCATCAATTGTACCTGAAACTAAGAGCTGTTTAACTTTTACTTCATTATTGATATTACCATTAGCCATTACTTCCAAAGTATCGCACAAGATTGAACCATTAAGCGTTCCATTGACAATAACATTGGTCGCATTGATAGAACCATTGACGGTACCATTTTGACCAATAACCACAGAAGTTACTGATATGTCACCATGTAAAATTCCTTCAATTTGAACAGCTCCTTCTCCTTTAAAGTTACCTGTTATTTCAATTTCTTTAGCAATATAAGTATTTTTATTGCTTTGTGGTGTTGACTCTACTGCTTTTTTGTTTCCCTTAAACATAGACTTCCCTTTGTATTAAATAGCATTCTATTCACTAATTATAATATATTCTAATATAAAATTAGTTTAATTTTTAATTATAAAATTTAGTTCTTAAATATGTTATTATATTTTTTTTAGTTTAATTTTTTATTAAGTACAAGGATTAAAAATAGAATAATATTTTTTTTATAGACATTTTTCGTTAGAATTATTTATATGTAAGTAAAATAAATTTAAAAAGGTTGTATAAAATGGGACAAAACAAAGCGTTAAATCAAGTTAATATTATTGAAAATGCACTTAGTGATTATGTAGGCTTTACCTTGGGTGAAAAAGAATATTTTTCTGCTAACCTTTCAACTTGGATTTCAGAAGATAAGAGTTTAGATTATTTAATCTCGAAGTTTTCTGAAATCTCTTTAGATATTAAACCTTTTTTAAAACAAAATGGACTTTTAGTTTAATTTTATTTTTGCCATTTCTTCTTTTGGTAACTGTAATAAGAGTGGCTTTTTTGCTTCTTCTAGCCACTTTAAGATGCTGATAATCTCGTTTTCTGTCATGGCTGTACATCCAGCTGTACCTGTACCTTTTTTATTTTTGATATGTATAAATATACAAGAACCAGCTTGTGCGATTTTTTCTGGGTTATGATTGACTGTAATACCATATTTATAGAGCTTATTTGTGAGCTTCATGTGTTCAAAGCTTTTATAATCTTTGTTTGTTATTGTGGCATCAATAATTTGGTTGTACCATTGTGAATGGCTATCATCAACACAGTGGTCGGTTGTCTGGTAAGTCGCATAAGGAAAATGCATGCTAAAGTCTGTAGAGCTATACCCAAACCCATTTCCCAAAGAGAAAAGTCCAGCTGGTGCTTTACCATCTCCCTCTTTTTTGATATAGGGAGCATTGGTAGGTGTTGTGTGTAACCCTTTACCCCAACCTAAACCATTTCTACCTAAAACAATTTGAATAGGCTCTCCTATTTTTTGCCATTGTGTGGCATTTTTTTCATAACGTTCCAATATACCTTCTGGGGTTGACCAATTATCAGTGGTCACGACAATCAGTTGGGAAGTCTCTTGAGGAATAATAATATTTGCAGAGAGTTGAAGGGTAGAAATGAAGAGAAGGCTTAAAGATAAAAGACGAAAATTTTTCATTATGATATAATCCTGTTTAATAATATACAGAGGATAAATTATGGAAGATTTAGGATTTCTCTCGGTACTCATTCCACTTTTCATCATCGTTATGGCAATTATAACAAAAGATGTGCTGGTGTCATTACTTTCAGGTATTTTTTTTGGAGAATTAGTACTGCATGGCTTTAATCCATTCATAGCAATGATTCAACTTTTAGAAGGTGTCGTCAAACTTTTTTCTGAAGGCTGGATAACAAAAACATTAATTTTTGCTCTTTTAGTAGGAGCAATTATTAAACTGATTTCGCGTTCAGGAGGGGTAGATGGTTTTGTGCATTATTTAAGTCAAAAGCAACAAGCAATAGACTCTCCTAAGGGGGCTCAATTTTTGGCCTATTTTATAGGGGTCATTATTTTTATAGAGTCTTCCATAACAGCGTTAGTAGCTGGAACGGTAGCTAAACCACTTTGTGACAAGAACCAAGTAAGTCGAGAAAAATTGGCTTTTATTTGTGATTCTACCTCATCCCCTGTTTGTTCTTTGTTTCCCTTTAATGCTTGGGGTGCATTACTTCTAGGACTTATTGTTGTGGCATTAAATGATAAAGTGATTGAAGGAGAAGGGATTTCGTTACTGATAGAATCCATATTGTATAACTTTTATTCGCTTATTATTTTAGCCATTGTATTTTTGAGCATATTATTTGACATTAACATTGGACCTATGAAACAAGCAAAACCAGTACCCTATGTTGAAACGGTTGTTGAAGAGGGTAAGCATCGTTCTATTTGGGTAATGGTTTTACCTATTTTAGTACTGATTGCTATGGTGCCTCTTTCTTTATATTACACAGGTAAAGGAGATATTTTAAAAGGGTCTGGTTCGACCTCTATTTTTTATGCCACTATTGCTACGCTTATGTTTATGTATGTTTATTATATGGCTAAAGGATATATGAAACATAAAGAGTATTTTTCTGGTTTTTATGAAGGAATTGCAGAGATGATTCCTATTGTATTCATTTTACTTTTGGCATTTTTTATTGGAAGCATTATAAAAGAGTTAGGAACAGCCCAATACATTGCTACGGAGGTAAAAGCAGCATCCATACCTCTTTATCTTTTACCATTATTGGTGTTTTTAGTGGCTGGACTCACAGCTTTTTCAACAGGGACTTCTTGGGGAACTTTTTCAATTATGATGCCCATAGCTTTAGGTTTAGCAGGAACATTTGATATGAACATCGCGTTAATGATAGGGGCAGTGGTTTCAGGAGGAATTTTTGGAGACCATGTCTCTCCTATATCAGATACGACCATTATTTCTTCCATGGCAACAGGGTGTGACCATATAGAACATGTTCGTACACAAATGCCTTATGCACTTATGGGTGCTTTTTTAGCGTCATTATTATATTTGTGGTTTGGGTATTTGAATTAGAAAAGTGTAAGAGTTACTGAAG
This sequence comes from uncultured Sulfurovum sp., assembly GCA_902727935.1. Classification (GTDB taxonomy): domain Bacteria; phylum Campylobacterota; class Campylobacteria; order Campylobacterales; family Sulfurovaceae; genus UBA1140. The sequence goes on from CACVAX010000045.1 coordinate 27,375, forward strand.
AAGTAACTCTTGGGGTAGATAAAGACTATTTAGTAGTCGTTGCAGAATCTTTAACATCAGTTGCATCGTCTTTAATGTCATTAACTGAATCTGTCATTGCATCGGTCATTTCAGTCATTACATCTCTCATAGAGTCAGACATGTCTCTCATAACATCTGTCATATCAGTCATCATATCACCCATGGCGAAGTCAGAAGAAGTTGAGTCTTTATCATCTTTGTCATTAACTGCATCTCTCATAGAGTCACTCATGTCTCTCATTGTATCTGTCATGTCTGTCATCATATCAGCAAACGGGAATGATGTGCTTGATGTTTTACCATCTTCATCTTTAACCGTATCTCTCATAGAATCAGTCATGTCTGTGATAATATCTGTCATAAAGAAGTCTGCATTAGCAGAAGACATCATAGTTGCTGTTAAACCAGCAATAAGTAAAATTTTTTTCATCGTAAGTACCTTTGTAGTATTTATTTATGTCTAAATTATAATAGTTATTAGTTTAAATAATACTTAATTTATAATTAAATGTAAAATTCTTTTCTTTGTTTTTCTAATTATTAATACCATTAATGGTTAAAAGTTTAGATGAATTTTCTAATATGGCGACTGTTTTAACCATCTCTCGTAAGTCTCTGTCATAAGAGATTAATCCAAACCCTTTAATAAGTAAAAGGTGAGTATTGTTTTTTTCAAAGTAATTTGCAATTTCATGTGGTGCACGTTCTGCCCAATCTTTAAAGTTGCCTGGGTCATAAATAGGGATTTCTTTTAATACACTGTAGCCATAATAATCTTTAGGAATAATTACGGAGTTATTAAAAGTATAGGCCGTGGTGTAGGGTGGCATGGTATAAGAAATATATTTAGCATTGGGGATGGACTGATAAATTTCAGAATGTATTTGTGCATCGGCTGAAGCCTCTTTCCAACGGTAATCTTGTCGACTATTACAGGTAAGTCTGATAAACCCAGCTTCGGTTACTTCATCTAAAATAATCTCTTTTTTATTAATCGTAAAAGCATGAATATCGGTTTTTGCTGAAAGAGAACCATGAAAAACACCAAAATAATTTTTGGTAAATAAAGAGTGTGAGATATGTTGTAGCTCTTGAAGAAGATGCGCATCCATCTATTTAGTATCCTAATAAGTTTCTGCTATTATATCAAAATAAAAAGTTAAACTATAAAGTGAATAAATTATGAACAACATCCCCCATATCCCCGTATTACTTGATGAGGTTTTAGATGGTTTTTCAAGCATAAAAGAGGGCTACTTTGTTGACTGTACGCTTGGGTATGCTGGGCATTCTGAAGCCATGTTAAAAACTTATGAGCAGATACAACACCTTGGAATAGACAGAGATGATGAAGCTTTAAGTTTTTCAAAAGCACGGCTTGAACCGTTTAAAAGTCGTTCAAAGCTTTACAAAGGTACATTTGCCAGTACTTTAGCTATTTTAGAAGAGCAACCTATTACAGGGCTGTTAGCTGATTTTGGGGTTTCGTCCTTACAGTTAGACAAAATGGATAGAGGGTTTTCTTTTGAGAGTGAAACCTTGGATATGCGAATGGATGCCAGAGCTAAACTCTCTGCTTATGAAGTTGTCAACGAATATCCTCAGGATAAGTTGGAATACATTTTAAATCATTATGGTGAAGTACGCTCATACAAAAAAGTAGCAGCAGCAATTGTTCAAGCTCGTTCAGAAAATTCTATTCAGAGTGGAAAAGAACTTTCTGATATTATTTGTACCGTGATTCCTCGTGGGGGAAAGATTCATCCTGCAACGCTCTCTTTTCAAGGTATTCGTATTGAGGTGAACAATGAACTTGGTGAAATAGAAGGGCTTTTAGATGTACTTGAATCAAAGTATAAAGTTGGTGAGTTAGATGGAACAATTGTTTCACTCATTACCTTTCACTCTTTAGAAGACAGGTTGGTGAAGAACCGTTATAAAAAATGGGCAAGCAAATGTATCTGTGATGCACAAGCCATGCGTTGTACTTGTGGTAAAGACAATGATTTAGGGAAAATGTTGTTTCGTAAACCCATTGTAGCAACGCAAAAAGAACTTAAAATAAATACACGTTCTCGTTCTGCAAAATTAAGAACATTTATTTTTAAAGAGAGTAGATCCAATGGCTAAAAAAGAAATTTTAGAAGAAAATGGTGTCACTTTAAGTATGATTATTATTACGCTGATGTTGACTTCTTTAGTATTGTTATTAACCCTGCCAAATATTTATTTGGACAATCAAATTTATTATAAAAGTAGAGAGTTAGCCCATTTAAACAAAATTAAAGTAATTCTTGAAGAAGAACAATTTATCATTAAAAATAGACTTGAAGAGATAAATGTGAAAGAGAATTTAAGATAAAAGAAGTCAAAAATGATTAAAAAATTTTTAGAGTTTTCCATTGATAGACCAGTTTTAAATCACTTAGTAATGCTTCTCATGTTTGCCATGGCTATTTTTGCTTATAAAAGCATACCCAAAGAGATTTTTCCTCCTTCAGATTTGGATGAAATTTCTATTTCAGGGTCTTATATTGGGGCAAGTGCTGATGTGTTGGACAAGATGGCTGTTAAGGGAATAGAAGATGATCTTAAAAGTATTTCTCAGATAGATACCATTTTTTCAACCATCCAAAATGGGTTTTTTACCATACGTGCTGAAATTTTACCAGGTAATGATAACCAAGCTGTGTTGGGTGATGTCAAAGATATTATTGCTCAAAATAAACGTGATTTGCCCTCTGATATGGATGAACCTATTGCTAAGATCGTGGTGCATGATTACCCTTTGGTTTTGGTGGCTGTGGCTGGTGGTAAAAACATGAAAGATTTAGTTGATGCTGCCAATGATTTAAAAGATAGACTCACGCTTATTGACGATTTAGCCGACATTCAGATACGAGGTGAATCTGATGAAGAGGTACTCATTACCCTTGACCAAATGAAAATAGATGCCTATGGACTCTCTAAATCAGCTGTCTATTCAGCCATTGGTTCGCTCTCTTCCATTTTTCCTGTGGGGACGGTTAAAGCCAAAGGGGAACACCTTTATATCTCAACCATTAATGGTGAAAAGAGTAAAGAAAAACTCGAACAGAGTTTGCTTTCGGTGAATGGTAAACGATTTTATTTAAGTGATATTGCTTCGGTAAAAGTTGGTTTAGCTGAGCCTTTACAGCTTTCGCATTTTAACTCTAAAGCCAATATTTCTTTAGACATTAAAAAAACAAAAGATGGCAATGCAATTGAGCTAAGTAAAAAAGTTCGAGAAGTTTTAGTGGAGTATAATCAAAAATACAAGGGTGAATTAGTTTTTGAAGCCTATACGGACACCTCTATTTGGATTAAAAATCGTCTAAATTTGGTTTCCTCCAATATTATGTTTGGGCTGATATTGGTGATGATTGCTTTGCTTTTAACGCTAAATATTCGTATTGCTTTAGCTGTTGTCATAGGAATTTTTGCTTCTTTTATGATAACCCTCATCGCAGCTGATTTAATGGGTGAAAGTATTAATATGTTGAGCCTTATGGGAGCATTGATAGCCCTTGGGATGCTGGTGGATGAGGCAATTGTGGTCGCAGAAAATATTTACAGGCATGTGGAGATGGGGAAAGCACCAAGAGAAGCAGCCATAGATGGAGCAACAGAGATGTTTCCAGCTATTTTAACAGCCACCCTAACCACCGTATTTGCTTTTTTACCTTTGTTGATTATGACAGGTAAGATGGGAATGTTTATGAAAATTCTTCCCATTATGATTACCATTTTACTGATTTCCTCATTATTTGAAGCATTCTATTTTTTACCTCTGCATTCTAAAGAGTTGCTATCGATAGGTAAAGTAGAAAAAATTCAGAAAAAAGAGAATAAGTTTTGGAAAATGCTTACTGATTGGTATAAGGCTATTTTAGAAAAACTGTTACATTTTAAAATGAGTGCTTTATTTTTGTTGGTCATAAGTATTGTGGTGGGGAGCATGGCGATGATGAAAGTAACCAAGTTTCAACTGATGCCAGAGTTTGATGTACAGCAAGTCTATCTTAATGGTAAGGTAAACATTAATAATTCTTTAGAAGAGACAGAAGCCTATGTTACTAACATTGAAGAGCAACTTTTAGGGTATTTAAAAAAAGAAGATATGGATTCTGTAACCTCCGTGATAGGTTTTAAAATGAACCCTGATAAAACTTTTGAAACAGGAGAGAATCTTTTTCATATTTTTATTAATTTGCATGAAAGAGCCCCTGAAAACTTTTTTGATAAATATGTTAATCCTATTTTTTCTTTGGAGTATGACGACAGTAAGATGATACGTGTACGTTCAGCCCAAACCGTAGCCAAAGAGGTTCAAGAGGGTATTTTAGAAAAAATGCGACAGTTAAAAGATAAAGCAGGTAATAAAGTATTTGAAGAGTTTAATATCTATGCACAACAAACAGGTATGGTGGGTAATGACATTGAAATTGGTTTTTCAAACATTTCTCAAAAGAAAGTATTAGAAGCATTGGCAAAGGTAAAATCTAAACTATCAACAATAGAAGGTGTGAGTGATATAGGGGATAATGCAACAGAAGGAGAACGTGAACTAAAATTAAGAGTCAATGAGTATGGACAATCGTTAGGTTTAAATGAAAACTACATTACCCAGGCACTTAGAGGCTCATTTTTTAAAGCAGAATATAGCAAAATGTTTAATGAAGAGGGTTTATTACGGGTCAAAGTAGAAGACAAATATAAAGATGAAAAGAACACACTTTCGGACTTTAAACTCACCACACCTGACGGTCAAGTGGTCGTCATTAAAGAAGTTTGTGATTTTTATTATCAAAAAAGTTTTGTACGTATTTTTAAAGAAGATGGTACAAAAGTGAACTCTCTTTATGCAGCTGTCAATAAAGAAAAAATAGTTCCTGAAGAGGTTATGAAACAATTAGAACCTTTGTTAGATGCTTTACAAGAAGAGGGCATAGAAGTTATTATTAAAGGGGAAAAAGAAGCCAATGACAAAATAGTATCTGAAATTATGCAAGCAGCACTGATTGCAGCTTTTTTAATTTTTATTACTTTGGTGTGGATGTTTAACTCTTTTGTGCAACCGTTAATCATTTTGTCGATTATTCCTCTTTCATTGCTTGGGGTTTTGGTTGGAACAAAAATCATGGGACTCAACATGACCATGACAGGTGCGATGGGAATTGTTGGTTTAGCAGGAGTTGTGGTAAATGATGGACTTATCATGCTAGAGTTTGTAAGAAAAGCAAAAAATAAAGCTGAAATCTTAAAGTATGCTGGTCAACGTTTACGTCCAATTGTTTTAACATCAGTAACCACGGTTTTAGGTCTTGGTTCACTCATCTTCTTTGCTTCTGGTCAGGCACTTATTTTACAACCCATGGCGATTAGTTTAGGTTTTGGTATCGCATGGGCTACGGTGTTAAATCTTTATTTTGTACCGTTGATGTTTGCTGTGTTGTATAGGGTGGGGGAGAGAGAGAGAAAAGAGCTTTGGTCTCCTTTTAATTCTAAAAATAAAATTGAAAATGGAGTGTAACAATGCAAGTAGTAAGTAGTTTGCTTGTAAGTATCATGTTTTTTTCTGGATGTAGCCAAAAGCTAGTAAGTTCAGAGCCAGAGTGTAAAGAGATAGAAAATAAAATTATTAAATTAGAAGAAGAGAAAAAGCTAAACTTAGCAGGAGAAATAGCACAAGTAGTTGCTAATGGTTATCCTGTAGGCGTAGATGAAGTAAAGTTAAATCAAACTATAAAAGTTTTAAAGATGAAGTTAGATGAATGTAATGGAAGATAAAAATTATCAAAATTTTTTTGAAGAGTTAGGCAATTTAAATGAGCGATATTAAAATAAAAAATGAAGATTCACCCTATATCTTTTCTTTTCCACATAGTGGAGAGTTGTTAACCTCTGAAATGGAATGGCAACTAACTCCTAAAGCATGGGAGTTTTTGCCGAATACAGATTGGTATTTAAATGAGCTTTACTCTTTTTTGAAATATTATAAAGTGAACATGATTTCTACGCCTCATAGTAGATATGTGGTGGATGTCAATCGTTCATTAACGGCGAATAAGTTTGGGAACTACAGAGACTCAATAGTGTATGAGACCAATAGCTGGGATGAAGAGATTTATGCTTTAAAACCTACATCAGAAGAGGTAGAACGCCGAATAGAGCGATATTACAAACCCTATCATGAGGCATTGGAAGCATTGATTATTGAAAAAGTTAAGAAGTTTGGTAAAGTGTATCTTATAGATTTACATGCGTTTATGGGACCAATTACGGCTGATGTTTGTTTAGGAAATAGGAATGGAACGACTTGTTCTAATGCGTTTTTTACTCAAATTTTTGATGCTTTTAAAAGTGAAAATTTTGACGTTGTAAAAAATGATGTTTTTATTGGTGGTTACATCACTCAAAGTTACGCCGTGGAAGAGGTGGTAGAGAGCGTTCAGATAGAGTTAGGTTACAGTAATTATATTGAAGCATCTGAGTTGAATGTGCCTAAAGTCCCTCAAAAGAATACAACGCTTTTTTATGAAACAGCCGATAGGTTGGAGAGGGTTATACAAGCTTTGGGTATTGAGAAAAAAGATAAGAGTTTGTTTGGTGGGATGTTTGGGTAAGATTAATATTTTAATTCATCTATTGATATAATGAATACATCTCATAAATTAAAAGGAATAAACATGGAAGCAATTGATTTGCGTCAAAATTTAATAACAACTATCAATACTTTACCTTCTGATATGTTGGAAGAGCTAAATAAGTTTATTAGTTTTTTAGAGTATAAAAATACTTCGAATTCTAAAAACTTAAAAGAAGAGGTTTTAAATAATTTACGAACATCAGCTAAAGAGATGCAGATGATAAAAGAGGGAAAATTAAAAGCTAAAAATGCGAATGAGTTTTTAGATGAATTGTAAGGTATTAACAATTCCTCAATTTGAAAAAGATGTCAAAAATTTGGCTAAAAAGTTTAAAGCTATTAAGCAGGACTTGTCTAAATTAATTAATGAGTTACAGAAAGAACCACTTCAAGGCATATCCCTAGGGCAGGGTATTTATAAACTTCGTTTGGCGAATACATCTATTCCTACAGGAAAAAGTGGTGGATTTCGTGTGATTACTTATTTTTTGGATGAAGAAAACAACCTTTATTTATTGTCTATTTATTCTAAAACAGAAAAAGAGAATATAACTGATGATGAGATACGAGAAGCTTTGAAATTTTTTAGTTAATGAATACTTAAGTAAAATCTTCTTTTTCTCCATAAATTAAGAAAAAAAGAAGGTGTGTTATTTTTGACTTTCCCGAACAGCACTTACAGCTTTAACAGCAGCAGGTAACAATGCTTCGCTTAGAGCAGGGTGGATGTATATCATCTCTTTTAAGTGTCGGATGTCATTGTCTAAGTGCATGATGCTAAGTACTTGGTGCATCATGGTAGAACTCTCTGGACCGATGAGGTGACAGCCTAAAATCTCATAGGTATTTGGGTCTATTAAAAACTTGGTTCGTGGGTATTTTACACGCAGAGACTGTGCTTTGGCACTGGCTAACCAAGAACGTGAACTGGCTACATAGTCAATGCCCAGTTCTTGGGCTTTTTGTTCGGTTAAACCTACACTGGCTACTTCAGGGTGAGTGAAGACAGCGTGAGGCATGTACTTAAACTTGTGAATCTCTTTGTTTCCTTTGAGCAGTACTTGGGCTAAGTGGTTTACTTCGGAAGCTGCAGCGTGTTGTAGCATGTGTTCTCCTGAGGCATCACCCACAACATAAACCCCTTTTACGGATGTTTCAAAAGTATCATCTCTGGCTATGAAACCTCTTTCATTTACTTTTATGTCAGTGTTTTCTAGTTTTAGGGTGTCTGTATTTGGCGTTCTTCCTGTTGCGTAGAGTAGGGCTTCACTTTTATGAGTAGAGGTTATTCCCTCTTTGTTTATAAGGGTCATATGGAACATGTTCTCTTTATGTTCTACCGATTGAATGCTTGTATCAAAGGCGATGTCAATGTTTTTGGTGAACTCTTCTTTAAAAATCTTTGCTATCTCTTTGTCTTCATTTCCTAAGATTCTTTGGCTTCTTACCAGTAGTTTTGACTCTATGCCTATAGCGTCAAAAAAGTTGACCAGTTCACAAGCAATGAAGCCTGAACCTACAACCGTAATAGACTTTGGAATCTTTCCTTCTAAAGGAAAAATATCATCACTTGTCCATGCTTTTTCATGTTCAGGTCTGTTTGGTCTTGTACCTGTGGCAATGACAATTTTAGGAGCTGTTAGCGCTTCGCCATTTACAGTGATCACATAGTTAGAGATAAAAGATGCTTCACCTTCAAAAGTAGTGACATTCTCGTTGAACTTACTTCGGTAAGCTGGGTCAACAGAGTAGATGTGTTTGTTGGTCTCTTCAAAGATTTTTTCAACATTTATACTATTTATTTGGGCATCTATAAAATGCCTAGAAGCTTCTTTGATGCTTCTTGCGACATGAGCATAACCTATAAGCAGTTTTGAAGGTACACAACCTCTGTTTGGGCAAGTCCCACCAAAGCTTGATTTCTCGATGATGGCAACTTTTTTTCCTGCTTTTCCAGCATTTTTAGCCAAGTTACTCGCCCTTCCAGCCCCAATAATAATAATGTCAAATGTTTTCATGATGTTCCTTAGTCTTAAATTGTAAGTATAACATAGTAATATACTTTAAAAAATAGGTCTAATGATGATAGAAGAAAATTATGTAAGCTTACCTCGTGGAACATTTCTTATGGGGTCAGAATATCAATTGAATGAAATGCCTGTGCATGAGGTGAGCATTGATTATGATATTGCGATGTCTAAGTATCAGACAACGGTGGAAGATTATATGTTGTATGCACAAGCAACTGGTGCAGAAATTCCTGAAGAAAAATATGAACATTTGGGTGTTGATGTCCCTGTGCGTCGTGTTACTTGGGTAGATGCTGTAAACTACTGTAAATGGATGAGTGAACGTGAAGGAAAAACTGTCCGTTTACCTACGGAAGCAGAGTGGGAGTATGCTTGTCGTGCTGGTTCTAATGCTAAGTATTCATTTGGTCATGAAAGTGCTGAACTGGGAAAGTATGCTTGGTATAAGGAGAATTCTGAGAAGGTAACGCATAATGTAGGAACTAAAAAACCCAATGCTTGGGGCTTGTATGATATGCATGGAAATGTTTGGGAGTGGTGCGTTGACCGATATGCTGATAATTATGAAAACACTTCAAACGATGGTTCGGCTTATAGGGTTCGTAGTGAAAAAGGTATGGTACTTCGTGGAGGTTCATGGTCAGGTATTGCTGATAAATGTCGTTCTGCTTTTCGTATCAATTTAGGAGCAAATTCACGGAACTATTTTGTGGGTTTTAGAGTGGTTATAGAGCTTTAGTTTTGACTCTAATTTTATTATTTTAGAGGAAAGTTTATGTTATGATGTTCGATAAATTAAAAAAGGAAAAGTAAATGAAGTATTTATACCTCGTAGTAGCCATAATTTTAATGGGTTGTAGTCAAAAAAGTCCAGAAGTTATAAAAGTAGCAGAAACAAAGACTAAAGTTGAGGTAGTTGAGGTAGCTAGTGTGGATGAAGTAGTAAATGTAGGTTCTAAAAGTGAGACATTGATTGTAGAGCCTAAAGTCACTAAAAATATAGGTGCAGACATAGCTACTTCATGTGAAATGTGGTCAGATGGTTGTAATGTGTGTACACGTTTAGGTAATGGTAAAGCATCCTGCACAACCAACCCTGAGTGTCAGAATAAAATGTTTTCTTGTTTACAGTGGCAATAATTTTAACCTAATACCTCTTTCCTTCCCTAAGCCAAATTAGCTATAATCACGAAAATTATAATTTCGTGATTAAAAGGTAATACAAACATGGCAATAGTAACAACAAATACAGCAGAAGAATTTAAAGCATTAGTAGCAGAGATTGAAGCACAAGATGGATACAAAAAAGCAATGGCTTTTGGTATTGCAAGGGTTGATAGAGGTCAAAAAAATGCAGAGAAAATTTTACAAGCAAATTTTGGACTAATTAACTGGAATGAAAATTTTGGTTCAGCAGCTGTTTACGTAAAAGCACTTCAAGAATCTGGTTGTGATGTTGACTTTTCTGGATCTGAATTTACGGCAACTATTAACGAAGAGTTTGTTCAAAATGCAATGAATGCTTTTGCTGTTTACGCAGATGATGCAGTGAGTGATGTTCATAGAAACATTCAAGTTATTAAAGCATTATCTAACATTGATGACTTAGCAAAAGACTTTAGAATTGTTTTCATGTTTGAAGACGTAAACTCTGAAAGTGTTGAAGCTGTTTACTTAAAACTTTACGCACTTTCAGAAGGAAAAGCTGCACTTAGAACCGTAAATTTAAATGGTGCATTTGGAATTCTTTCTAATGTTGCATGGGTTGGAAGAACTCCTTATGAATTAGCGTACTTAAGAGACAACGAAATAGAGATGAAACTTAATGGTACTTACCCAACTATTGATTCTGTGGATAAATTTCCAAGATTCTTACAGCACGTTATCCCTGCTGATAACACAAGAATTTTAGAGTCTTCAAAAGTTAGAATGGGTGCACAACTTGCAGCTGGAACAACTGTAATGCCTGGTGCTTCATACATTAACTTCAATGCTGGAACACTTGGTTCTGTTATGGTGGAGGGTCGTATCTCTTCTTCGGCTATTGTTGGTGCTGGTTCAGACGTTGGTGGAGGAGCAAGTATATTAGGTGTTCTTTCTGGAACAGATGGTAACCCTATTTCTATTGGTGAGAACACACTTCTTGGAGCAAACTCAACATGTGGTATTCCTTTAGGTGATGCTTGTATTTTAGATGGTGGTCTTGCAATCTTTGCTGGAACAAAAGTTAAAATAGCTCCAGAGCAGTTAGCACTAATTAACGAAGCAAACCGAGGAATTAATTTAGAAGCTAAAACTACATGGAGGGCAGATGCACTTCAAGGTTTAGATGGTCTTCACTTTAGACAAGATTCTACTACTGGTGAGATTCTTGTAAGAAGAAGTACTAGAGAAATTAAGCTTAACGCTGATCTTCACTAAGACTTCTTTCTGAGGGTGAAAATCCCTCTTCTTCTTTTTTAACTATTTCTTTTCTCTATTTTTTGTTTATGTTGTGATTGTTTGTTGGATTTTTCTGTCAGTTTTTCTTCTTTTGTGTTGAAACAAAACAAAAAAGTATGGGGAAATGCTTTAAAGGAAGTGGCGCGGTGGACGAGACTCGAACTCGCGACCCCCTGCGTGACAGGCAGGTATTCTAACCAACTGAACTACCACCGCGCATATATTGTAAAAATGGTGGTCGCTATAAGACTCGAACTTATGACATCTACCTTGTAAGGGTAGCGCTCTACCAACTGAGCTAAGCGACCATATACTAAAAAATTAACTTTAAGGACAAAACTTTGGCGACCCCTAAAGGATTTGAACCTTTGTTTTTGCGTTGAAAACACAATATCCTTGGCCACTAGATGAAAGGGTCATCTTGAAAACCTTAAACATGGTGGTCGCTATAAGACTCGAACTTATGACATCTACCTTGTAAGGGTAGCGCTCTACCAACTGAGCTAAGCGACCAACTAAACATTAATGGTGACCCTTCATGGATTCGAACCATGGGCCCACTCCTTAAAAGGGAGTTGCTCTACCAACTGAGCTAAAAGGTCATCTATAAAAGGTGGCGCGGTGGACGAGACTCGAACTCGCGACCCCCTGCGTGACAGGCAGGTATTCTAACCAACTGAACTACCACCGCGCATATCTAAACATTAATGGTGACCCTTCATGGATTCGAACCATGGGCCCACTCCTTAAAAGGGAGTTGCTCTACCAACTGAGCTAAAAGGTCATGTTTTCTACTCACCTTTACGATAAGTGGACGGAATTATAGCCTATGAGTAAGTTTATGTCAAGGGTTTTTAAAGCATTTTATAAATTATTCTTTAAAAGTATGATTGCCTCTTGGGTAGCTTGTTTTTGTATGCTTTCTCTATCTCCATTAAAAAGATAATGTTGAACCATGAATTTCTTATTATTTTTGATACCAATGTAGACTGTCCCTACAGGTTTATCGTTTGTTCCTCCTGTTGGTCCTGCAATTCCAGAGACAGCTATAGCATGATTGGCTGATGCCATTTTAAGTATGCCTGTTAACATCTCTTCGACACATTCTTTACTTACTGCACCATGCTTTATAAGGGTTTCTTCTTTTACACCAAGCCATGCTGATTTAATCTCATTGGCATAGGTAATAGCAGAACCCATAAATACAGAGGAAGCTCCTGAAATGCCTGTGAATGCTGAAGCTATTCTTCCTCCAGTGCAACTTTCTGCAAAAGTGACGGTCTCTTTTCTCTCTTTTAGGATATTAATGATTGCTATGGTATTTTTTTGTGTTGTTTTCATAGACTTATTATAGCCTATCCTTTACAGCGATGCTTCGTCTTTTTTCATTTTCTTATAAAAATGATTCGTTGTCTCTACAGAACTTTCAACCATAATATTTGATAGGGTTCCAGATGTAACATATTTTTATCAATAAATTGATGTGAAATAATGTCCATCAATACCCCTTCAGCATACGCTGATAAATCAAGTTCGATTGTTTTAGGGCTAACGTTATGCAGTGCAATTATATAATTATTTTCTTCTTTATCATAACGCTTAAGAGCAAAAATCTCTTTTCCAAGTGTCAAACACTCAAACTTAGAGAAAGGGTCAAAACAAGGCTCATTAATACGGATGGAAATTAACTGCTTATAGCGTTTAAAGAGACTGTTACGCAAACTTCCCTCTTCTTCTAATGCCTCTTTAATATTATCAAAATTTAACTTTTCACGGTTAATGGTTCGATTTCGTCTGGTTTTACGTACAGCTTCATGATAGTTTTGAGATCCCACTAAAGAATGAAAATAGATACCAGGAACCCCAGGCATGGCTAGGGTAATCGCTTGAGATATCATCATTCTTTTTAAACGAACCACATCATCCTCTTTAGGGTCAGTTAAAATATCAATGTAACTACAATTAAGTTCATAAGGAGATTTCTCTTCTCCTACCGTACGGTAAGAGACCAAACCACCATGATTCTCACAAGATTGAACTAAAAAGTTTAACTCTTTATCATCCAAAATATCACTCACAGCCCGTACCCCTACGCCATCATGACTGGCTGTAAAATTAAAGAAACAAACTTTATCACTTGGAAGCTCTAAACTCTCTGCCCATGCTGTTAGTTTTCGCGTATCTCCTTCTAAAATAGAAAAAGCCAAAAGTGGAGGAAGGGCAAAGTTATAAACCATCTGTGCTTCATCATCTCCCTTTCCAAAATAAGAGATATTCTCATCATGAGGTACATTGGTTTCGGTAATAATTAACACTTCAGGGGCAACTGTATGAATCACCTCTCTCATCAGCTGAATCAACTCATGGGTTTGAGGAAGATGCACACAGCTTGTTCCGATCTCTTTCCAAATAAAAGCAATGGCATCCAATCTCAATAAAGATGCTCCCTGCTCCACATAAAAAAGTAAAACATCTAAGAGCTTAACCAATACTTTATAATTGGCATAGTTCAAATCAACTTGGTCAGCACTAAAAGTAGTCCAAATATGACGAATAGCCCCTTCACCATCACTAAACTCAGTCAATACAGGGGTGGTACGTGGTCGTACTACGGCTGTTAAATCTAAAGAGGGGTCCAATTCGGTAAAAAAATTATAATACTCAGGGTCATTGGCTAAAAACTTTTCAAACCAAAGACTGAGTTGACTCATATGGTTAATCACCCCATCAAACATCAAACGATGATTTTGACTTAAAGCCTGAATGTCTTTCCATGAACCTTTTAGAGGACAAACCCCCTTATAGTCCACTATGGAGAAACCATCATCACTTGAATAAGGGTAAAAAGGCAAAATATGCACACTGTTAATGGCATCTTGAATGTATTCATTAAAAAACCGATTCAAGGTGGCTAAGGCTGTCTCTCCCTCATGAAAAATCTGATCACCATAGGTAATTAAAATGACATCTTTTTCACTTAACACATAAGGTTTACTCTCAATCTTCTCTTGGTAAGCTTTAATCAGTTCATCTACGGCCACATAAGCCAAAGCAGCATCATCTTCATTATAAATAGATGCTAATGACGCTTTAATCAGTGCCAATCTTTCTTGATTATCTTTTTCTATCATAAGCCATTATCCTTTTTAACCGTATTGATAAATTTTTCTGAAATTTCAGGCAGTACCGAACGTAAACTAACCCACGCTGAGAGTGACGGTACTCCAAGAGGGTCATTTAAAAAAAGATCACAAGCTTCTTTAAGTGATTTATCAAAAGTCTCTACAGCCTCTATCTCTTTTTTTCGATCAAAATCCAAAGCATTAAATTTTGCCACAGCATCATAACGTGCAATGGCTTTTCGGCTCTCATAAAAAAATGAACTGCGTAAAGTGGCAAAAGACTCTTTAGAAAAAGTAACCCCTCTTTGTGACATAACCCTAAAAATAGTTTGGGCAATGTCAATGGACATCTTAGCCACCCCTCCTTCTAAGGCATTTGATGGATTAGCACCTGTTAACTCCTGATGTTTATGCTCATAACTCTCCATTATCTCTGTTTGACAAATGCGTCGAACCGAGGTATTGTCATAAACTTCACTCAGTGTTGAAACTTCCAAGCCCCAAGTCGGAGAGATACGAATACCCCGTGCAAGGGTACGAATAAAGGCAAACTCTCCTGAAAGTGAATACCTAAAACTGTCCATATACTCTAAATAAGCTGTTGAACCATAAGTACTTTTAAGTGCTTTAATCAATGGAGAATAAAAAAGTCGTGTTACCCGTCCATGTAGTTTATTGGTCACACGAGAGTAATACCCTTTGTTAAACTCAAAATCAAGTGCTGGATGCACAATAGGATAAAAAAGTCGTGCAGGAATTTCACGGCTATAGTTGACAATATCACAGTCATGTAAGGCAAAAGCATAAGCACTTTTATCTGATAATGCATATCCTAACATCGTCCAAACATTTCGCCCTTTACCTTTAATATTGATGCTTCTAAAGCCCTGATCTGAAAACTCTCCATAAAGTGCTTGAACATTGGGTCCATCATTCCATAAAACATCAACCCGTACATCGAGTGTTGCCATAATGGTTTTAACTTTTTTAAACTCTTCTTCTGTTGCTCTGTCCAAGCCTAAAATAATTTTATAGAGATATTTAACGCCCTTAAGTTCATCTAAAATGGTTTGCATGGCTGGTGTTTCAAACTCTGAATAGAGTGCTGGTAACAGTAAGACCATATTGTGTCGTTTAGAAAATGTCTCTAACTCACCTTCTATGTCTTCAAGCTTTCGATTTGCTACATCTTGTAGTGTTGTAATTGTTCCATTTTGAAAAAAATCTGCCATTGTTTTCCTTGTTTACTTTTTTAATATGATAATAAAATCCATCACGTTCGTGCCTGTTGCACCCGTGCTAAAATCATACCCTAAGGCTTTAAAAAAACCATAACTATCCGAATTTTTTAAATACGATTTGGGGTCTAAGCCCTTTTTTTTTATCTTGTCATAAATATCAAAATCTATAAATGCACCTGTTGCAGGAGAGTTGCCATCAATACCATCACTTCCTGCAACTAAAATAGTAATCTTTTTATTTACTACCTCTTTAAGTAGTAATCTTAATGCCAACTCTTGATTGCGTCCACCTTGTCCCTCACCTTTAACTTTGGTGGTTGTTTCCCCACCAAAGAGAAGACAGAAATGATTATATTTTTTATTATACTCTTTAATATTTTGAGCTATATACGCCGTGGCATCTTTAGAAGATTGATTGAGTGTCGTTGTGATAATCTTAACCTTATCCACCTCGTTAGCCATAAACTTTTTCGCCTCTTTTAAGGCAATGGCATTGTTTCCAATAATATGGTGAGGTATCTCTCCATTTCTCATGGGTGCTGACCCAATGGTTTTTAAATCATCGCCAATCACATCACTTAATACTAAAACCACTCCCTTAGCTTTGCTGTGCTGGGCTAGTTTCCCTCCCTTGATTTGAGAAATACTTTTTCGTACACTGTTCAACGCTTTAATATCAATACCTGAACCCAATAAAGCTACAGATACTTGTTGAAAATCTTCTAAACTTAACCCCTCAATTGGTTTCTCTATCATTGCTGAAGCCCCACCAGAGAGACAAAAAATAAAAAAATCATCCTCTTCCATCTCCTTCATGGTACTTATAAGTTTATCCGTAGCCTTAAGACTCTTTTTAGAGACCAATGGATGCGTGGAGGTGACATGTTCCATTCTAAGCAGTTCAGCTTTTTGATGCGAAATAGCCAATCCTCCTGCAAGATGTTCCCCTAAGATCTCTTCACAAGCTTTTGCCATAGCCAATCCAGCTTTTCCAACAGAGAAACAGTAGAGATTTTTAAATGATTTTAAGGCATAATTTTGCTCACATATCCTAAGGTTTTTACTGTTTATGGAGAGGTTTTTAGCCAGAATTATGTCTGCTTTTACAGCATTGAGGGCATGATGATAAGCAGTGGTTAATAACGTTTTATTAGACATTTTTTAATACCATCTCATTCCATCCTTTACTACCAATATAGCTTGATTTTTGTATATTTGCTAAGTTTGTTTCAAGGTAAGAACCATCATGTTTTTGAATCAAAATAGGCTTCTGAACACGTTCTAACATAGGTATATCATTCTCACTGTCTCCTAAAGCTATGGCAATAATCTTTTCTTTATAAAGCTCTTCAAATAATTCTATGGTCTCAATAACGGCAATACCTTTATCTTGCAACTCTCCAATGAGATGATAAAAACGACCTCCTTTGGTAACTTTTAATTCATAACCTCGAGCTAATTTTTTTAACTCTTCTAACTTATTTTCATCTTCAAGAATAAATGGTTCAGAAAAATCACGCTGTTTTGCCAACAATACTGACCTCTGTTCTAGCCCTGTTAACTCTGAGACTTGAATATCAGACATCTCACTAAACCCTAACATGCCACACTCGTCTTTGTAAAAGTTATAAAACGCCAAAACTTTGGCATACGTTTTTCCAAAAATCATTACTTTCTTATCTTCATAGTTTCTCAAAAAAGACAAATCAAAATCTTGGTAATCTTCAGGAATAAAAAGTGCAGCCCCATTTTCAACAATAAAAGGTTCAGCGATACCAACTTTTTGTTGCAGTCTTTCAACTTCGGCTTTTGTTTTACTGGTAGTAAAAATAAGAGGAATCTCTAAAGCTTTAATTTTCTGAAGTGCCTCAAAAGAGGCTTCAAAAGAGTAGTTATGATGGTTTAAAAAAGTACCATCCAAATCAGTGAATATTAATTGTTTCATAGTAGCATCATAACATATTATTATCTTTTAATTAATCATATAATTGTATATTATATAGTCAAAAAATGAACGTTTAAATAATCAGCATCGCATCGCCATACGAGAAGAATCTGTACTCTTTTTCTATGGCTTCATGGTAAAGTTCTAAAGTTTTTTTGCGACTTACAAAGGCAGATACTAACATGATAAGCGTACTTTTTGGTAGATGAAAATTTGTTAAAAGGTGATTTACTCTTTGTGGTGGGTTAGCAGGGTTTAAAAACAAATCACATTCTCCAGAAGTTTTAGCTGTTCTAGCAAAATATTCAATGGTTCTCGTCACAGTAGTTCCTACAGCCAAAATGGGTTTAGAACCTTGCAAAACTTTAGCACTTTTTTCAGGTATGTCAAAAAATTCTGAATGCATTGGATGCTTTAAAATCTCTTCTACCTCCACAGGTTTAAATGTTCCTGCTCCAACGTGTAAAGTTATTTTATGGGTTTTATGTTTATCAGTAAATGCTGCAAAGAGTTCTGGGGTAAAGTGTAAAGAGGCTGTAGGAGCTGCTACAGCCCCTGCATTTTTAGCAAAAAGTGTTTGATAATCTATTTCATCTTCTTTTTTGTCTTCACGGTGCATATAGGGGGGTAGGGGGATGTGTCCTATCTCATCTAAAACTTGTACTAAAGTTTCAAAACGAATTTCTTTATTTTGATGTTTAAAAGTGACAATACGTGAACCATCTTGATTGAAGCTTTGAACAGTCGCTACTAAATCATCATCAAAAAAGAGTTCCATGCCTATTTGTACTTTTCCTCGAATCATGACTAAATATTCATGTGCAGAGAGAGGTTTGTTAAAAAGTAGTTCTATTTTACCTCCACCTTCTCCATGTTCATTGGTTTTTTTCTTACCAAATATACGGGCTTTTATCACTTTGGTATCATTTAAGCAGACCTCACAATCATCAGGTAAAAAGTCTAAAATATTTTTAAAAATAGTATGGGTAATGGTATCTGTTTTTCTGTTATAGACAAAAAGCTTGGCATGATCACGAGGTTGTACAGGGTGTTGTGCTATGAGATGAGCTGGAAGCTCATAGTCATAGCTGGAAGTTAGGAGTTCTTTATTCATTGTTTATTTTTTATTGGGTAAAAGTTCTTTCTCTTCTTCTGGATTTTCATCCTCATCTTCCTCATACTCATGTGGATTGACATACTTTACAATAATAATAGAGAGACCATAAAGTAAAATAAGTGGAACAGCCATAAGTAACTGTGTTAAAACATCTGGAGGGGTTAAAAGAGCAGCTAAAGCAAAAATGATAATGACAGCATATTTGAAAAAGTCTTTTAAAGTTTTGTCGGTAACCATGCCTAATACAGCTAAAAAGTAAGCAATTACAGGTAATTCAAAAGCAATACCAAAACCTGTCATGATTTTTGTAAAGAAGCCAACATAGTCCTCAATGTTAATGAGAGGGGTGTAGAGGAATGAACCAAAAGTAATAAGGAATTGGAAACCAAAAGGGGTTACCACATAATAAGCAAAAAGTACTCCTACAGCAAACATAAATGAACCACCTATGACAAAAGGCGTCACCATTTTCTTTTCATTGGCATAGAGACCAGGGGCAATAAAAAGCCAAAGCTGATAGAGTACAAAAGGCAAAGCCCCTAAAAGACCAGCAAAGAATGAAACTTTTAAGGCAACGAAGAATGCTCCTCCTACTTGGTGGGTAGTTACTTGTCCATCAAAGGTTGATTTGTCAATGTTTTCATTAAGTCCTGCGAGGGTTTCTTTTAATTCTTTGGCTGCTAGAGTGGCATCTTTTAGCAAAAGAGAAAGTTCATCTTTGGCTATATCGGCTGCTTTTCTTAAGGCTCTTTCGAGTTTTATGGCAGCAGCTTCTTCAGCAGAGTTTGGAGACTCTTCTGGGGGTTTAATGCTTATGTTAGATTCATTGGATTCATTATTGTCCAAAGGTTCTAAGTGCCAAGTTGCCTTTTCTTGGGCATTGACAATTCTACCTACTTCAGTAAGGGCTTCGTTTAGAGGGGCTGTAATCCATGTTAAAATAGGATTGTGAAAGATAAACGCAATAATAAAAGCCACAATAATAGAGGCAACAGAGAGACTAAGGCGTTTACGGAGTTCTGCTAAGTGGGGTTTTATTTCAGCTAACATTAGTTGTCACCTGATTCATTATTTTTTTTAGCTTCTTTTTTGAGTATCTTATTTTCTTGTTTGACTTCGCTAAGACTTGAATCTGTTACGGTTTTTTTCTTGAACGTAATTTCTTGATCTTGTTTTGCTTCCACTTGGGTTGCTTGTGCTTCTGGTTCTCTTTGGGTGAGTCGTTCAAAGTTTTCTTTGACTGAACCTAAATCAGCACTCTCTCGTAAGTCATTCATAGGATTTAAATTTTTGAAACCTTGTAATTCATCGGTTACTTTATCAAGCTGTTCTTTATAGCCTAGTGCTTCACGTTTAAGTTCATCAAGATTAACTTCTTCGTTTAAAGATTGTTTTGCATCTGTAATTGCATTTTTAGCACTTTTAATAAATTTTGCTATGTCTACCATGGCACCAGGTAATTTATCTGGCCCTAAAAAGATTATTGCGATAATGGCAATAAAGAGTATTTCCATAAAACCTAGTCCAAACATATGGGCATCCCTTTTGTGTTAATTGTTGTATTTTACCTATAAAAGATTAAGATTTATACTTTTTCTAAAAAGTATTGGGGAATACGCTCTTCTAGCCAATAGCTTGGTTTAAAAAGTGACCCAGAAACAAAACCAAGATGACCTCCATAAGGGCTTAGTTCAAGTGTGATTTTTGAGGAGAGTTCATGGTGACTTGGTAGAACTCTTTCATCCATAAAAGGGTCATCTAAAGCATGTAGTATCAGCGTTGGAATGGAAATGTGTTTTAAAAACTGCTTGGAACTTGACTGTGTGTAATAGTCTTTGGCTGATTTAAATCCATGCATGGGTGCTGTATAGTGTTCATCAAAGGCTTCAATGGTTTTAATCGTATCTATCTCATTTTCTTTGAGTGTCAGATAAGTTTCCATATTAAAGGTATTATATTTTCTTTTTAAGGACGCTATTAAAGGTTTAAGTAGGTGCTTTTCATAGTTTTTGGCAAAACCTTTGGAAATGACTTCGGCACAAACAGCCAAATCCATAGGTGCTGATACAGAAACAGTAGCTTCAAGAGCTAAATTATTTTTTTCTTCGCCTAGTAACTTTAATAAAACATTACCCCCTATAGAGTAGCCAATGGCATAGAGTTTATTATTGGGGTAGTTTTTGTGAACATGGTTTATCCATGCTTTAACATCGGCTGTATCACCACTATGATAAGAGCGAGCTAATCGATTGTCTTCACCTGAACAAGCTCTAAAACTCATGAGTACAGCATGAAATCCTTTGTTATCAAGTGCTGACATAATGCCTTGAATATAAGGTGAGTAAAAAGAACCTGTTAAGCCATGTAACAAAATAACAATAGGACGTTCATCTTTAGGTTTAGTCTTATGCCAATAGGCATCTAAAAAATCACCATCTGCTAATTCAAAACGTTCAATTTCTACTTTAGGGCGAACAGGTTTTCTTAAAAGAGGGGCATAGAGTGTTTGGATATGAGCGTTTTTTAGAAAAAAAGAGGGTTTAAACATCTCTTTAACCTAAAAGATAAAGTACTAATTCATCAGCAATAAAATAGTTGGTGTTTTTATAAGTATCTTTTTCTTTAATAAGTTTTTCTTTTTCAACTAAAAAATCAGCACGTTTTTTCATTTCATTATCTAAAACTTTTTTATGAACTCCAATATTTGAACGAAGACCTAAAAAAAGTCTTTCTGTAAGTAACTCCTCTGTTGTTAATATTTCTTCTTGAATCGTTAAAGGCTCTTTAATATAAAGGTCGATATCAGTGTTTGGATAGTAGCGAATATTTTTTTTAAAACCCACAGCACCAGCTCCCACACCCATATAGTCTGTTAGTTTCCAGTAGCCTTTGTTATGGTTACTTTGATAAGTTCCAAAATTTGAGATTTCATAATGAGGAAAGCCTTTGGACGTAATTTCGTTTGCCACAAAGAAAGCCAAAGCATCATTTTCTTGTCTGACGCTTGGTGTTGATGCAAATTTTGTATTATGCTCGATGGTCAGTTCATAAGCTGAAATATGATTAATAGGTAATTTAAAGGCTTCATTAATATCATGCCCAAGTAACTCTTGGGTATCGCCCTCATAATTATAGATGAGGTCAAGAGAGAGGTTCTTAAAACCAATTTTAGAAGCAGTGACTATAGCAAGTCTTGCTTGTTCAGGAGAATGTGCTCTGTTAAGGGCTTTTAATTTGTTTTCATTAAAGCTTTGTACGCCAAAAGAGATTCGGTTTACCCCTAAATTATACATGCCTTGAAGCCATGCTTTTGTGGCAGAATTTGGATTGGCTTCGGATGTAATTTCAGCCTCTTTTTTAAGTAAAGGTTTTAATAGGTTAAAGATAGGTCTATAAAGTTCTGAATCTACCGTTGAGGGTGTTCCTCCTCCTATAAAAATGGTCTCTATTTCATTGGCTTGAACATTAAAACGTTTTAATTCATGCCCAAGCTGTTGTTCGAGTGAAAGCATATAGGCTTTACGAGTGTCAAATTTGTCCACATAAGAGTTGAAAGAGCAGTAATGACATTTGGAGTCACAATAAGGAATATGAAGGTATAAAAGCATTTTATTTGGCCTAAGTATTTTAGTCGTATTCTAGCGAAATAATCTAAGCTCATTTAGTTTGTATTTTTACCCTCCATTAACCAAGCTTTAGATAAAATTTCATTGAAATAATGGTGAAAGATGAGTACTAAAAATGCAAACAGAAAAGCGATATCGCCCAAATGTTGCAGCTGTTATACTCTCTTCAAATTATCCACAGAAATGTGAATTTTTTTTAGGTAAACGTTCCGATATTCGGAATACATGGCAATTCCCACAAGGTGGAATTGATGAAGGTGAAACCCCGGTTGAAGCTTTAATTCGTGAATTAGAAGAAGAGATTGGTTGTTGTGCTGTTGATATTATTGCAGAGTATCCATATTGGATTTCATATGACTTTCCTAAAGGTGGAAAAGCTCGTAAAATGTACCCTTTTGATGGACAAACACAGAAATACTTTTTAGTTAAATTACGGAAAGACGCAGAGATTGACCTTGAGAGTTACCATGAACCAGAATTTGAAGACTACAATTATGTAGGGTATAAACAGTTGCTAAGAAGAGCAACCTATTTTAAAAGGCATGTCTATAGACGTGTGATTGATCATTTTGTAAAAGAAGGACATATAGTCGATGTTAATAGTGCATAAATACGGTGGAACAAGTGTTGGTGACCTAGAGCGTATTGGGAATGTAGCCAGTCGTGTCATGAAAGCCAGAGAAGCTGGCAATGATATTGTGGTGGTGGTTTCAGCAATGAGTGGTGAGACAAATAAGTTGATAGATTTTGCAAAACACTTTTCAAACAATCCCTCTAAGCGTGAAATGGATATGTTGTTAAGTTCAGGAGAGCGTGTGACAGCAGCTCTTTTAGCCATTGCATTAGAAGAGAAAGGCTGTCCTGCTATGGCAATGACTGGTCGTCAAGCAGGAATTTTAACAGATGATTCGCATACTTATGCAAGAATTGAGTCGATTGATCCTACAGCAATGCAAAGTGAAATTGCCAATGGAAAAGTGGTGATTGTTTCTGGTTTTCAAGGCATTAATGCAATGGGATCAGTTACCACACTTGGGCGTGGGGGATCAGACCTTTCGGCTGTAGCGATTGCTGGAGCATTAGAGGCAGATGCCTGTGAGATTTATTCGGACGTTGATGGTATTTATACCACTGACCCACGGATTGAACCTAAAGCTAAGAAGATGGATTTTATCTCTTATGATGAGATGCTAGAATTGGCTTCATTAGGGGCAAAGGTTTTACAAAATCGTTCAGTAGAGTTAGCAAAAAAATTAAATGTAAAAATGATTGCAAAAAGTTCATTCTCAGATGCAGAAGGAACAGTAATTGGTGAGGAGACAGAAGAGATGGAAGAAGTTTTAGTAAGTGGTATCGCTGTAGATAGAAATCAAGCAAGAGTGAGTCTTAGAGAAGTTTCAGATAAGCCTGGCATTGCAGCAGAGATTTTTTCTATTTTGGCAGAGAAAAATGTTAATGTAGATATGATTATTCAAAATGCTTCAACCCATGGAGCAACCAACTTAGGCTTTACCGTTCCAGCGTCTGAAATAGACAATGCTCGAGAAATTATGGAAGCATTTGACCACGATATAGGTAGCATAGACTTAGATGATTCTGTGTGTAAAGTTTCGGTGGTGGGTGTGGGTATGAAGTCCCACGCTGGTGTGGCTGCTACAGCATTTTGTGCGTTAGCAAAAGATAATATTAACATAGAGATGATTTCAACTTCAGAGATTAAAGTTTCAATGATTGTGGCAGAAAGGTATGCCGAGTTAGCTGTACGTACACTTCATAATGCATATAACTTAGACAAGTAGTTCAATGACATCAATTTTAACTTGGACGCTTGATACCATTAGAGAAGAGGATTCCTCTTTCTCATGGATGGAAGAGTGTCGTTATGATTGGGTGCCAGTTGTTCAAAATGCCGTGAGTAAAATTATTGATGGGCAGACGATTTTACTTTTAACCGATGAAAAACAGTCATGGTATGCAAAATATGTTGCCTCTAAGATTAATAATCTTCAAAATGAACGACCTTTTTTACCTGTTTATACTTTACGCTCAATGTTTCATAATCTTAATAAAATGAAAAATACCCAAGAGCTAGATTTGTTGGAAGATATGTTAGAGATTTCTTATCCTAATGGTTATTTTATTTGGTATATTGGTTCGGCTGAAAGCAGTTATTCTAAGTTTGCATTTCGAAATGATGAAAATCTCTTATGGATTATTGATGGTGATGTGCCAAACTCTTTTTATCTTAAAAATGCTGGTGCATCATTGGATATTAAGTTGATTCAGCTTTTTAAACTTTTTAATAAAACCATTGATGCTTCACTTTTTGGTGACATCAATTTGGACTAACTTCATGACTTTGAGTGCTGGAATTTTTATTAGTTATCAAGCTGATAGGGTTTTAGAGCAATTAGAGGCTTATAAAACTACGGAATTTTTTACAATTATTAGAAGTGAAGATGATAAAGGAAAGCCCAAAGAGTTCTTGGTAGAACATGCCCAAGAGGCGATTGCTAAAGCTTATATCACTTCTGAAAATTTAAACTACATTATTTTAATTGCTCCAAAATTTTCTGATGTTTCTCAAAACAGATTATTGAAAATTTTAGAAGAACCCCCCCCCAATAAAGCTTTTATTCTAATTACCGAGTCAAAATCTGCACTGCTAGACACCATTCAGTCACGTCTTCCCATAACCGTTTTACATGATAATAATAATCATGAAGAAAGTCTCTCTTTAGATATAGAAAATCTTAATCTTAGTAAAGTTTATGCCTTTATACAGAATAATAATCGAATCTCTACAGCCCAATGTAAAAGGCTGGTAGCTCAAATCTCTTTAGAGGCGATGAAATCAGGAAAGTATCATTTAGATGAATCTACTCTAAAAGTTTTTTCAGATGCCATTAAAGCTTTAGATGTTGGCTCTCCTGTTAGTTTTATTTTAAATACCCTACTTCTTAAATTATTAGTAAAAAAAAGAGTTTAGCCTACTTACTATAATTATTATCAATATAATTTAACTTTATTTCTATCTAAAAAATATTTTATAATAAAATAAAATAATTCTTTAAATTTTAGTTTAAAATTTTTATATTATTTTAATAAATTTTTAAGTTCTACACAGTTTTATCACTTTATCTCTATAAACTTATTATAATATTTAATATAATATTAAATATAAATATTTATTTTAATTTAAGGTTTAGGATGAAGAAGCTTATAATATTTTTATTAATTGTTGAAAATTTGGTTTCAGCAGGAGTATCTGCTGGAACAGAAATAAAAAATGTGGCTTATTTACATTACAAAGTGGGTGCTTTTGATTTTAATACAACGAGTAACTTATTGGTTGATATTGTTGACCAAAAGTTAGACATGCAAATGAGTTGCCAAGAGAGTGATGTGGTCATGGTAGGGGTGGGTGAAAAAAAACGTGCTTTGAGTTTTAGTTTAAGTAATACAGGTAATGGAATAGATACTTATGAATTTACACCCATAGAAGCTGATAGTAGAGACTTTACGGTAGAGAATGCAGCAGTTTATATTGACAATGGTGATGGTGTTTTCTCTGAATCAGAAGACAGTTTAGCAACCGAAATAAAAGTAGTTGCCGATGGAAATATTTCGCTTTTTTTGGTTAGTGATATTCCTAATAATGCAGTCAATCAATCAGCCAATGGGATTAAAGCCCTTTCTTCTATGCAAGGTTCACTCTCTTATGGAGAATCTAAAAAGCTAAATGATTTTTACGCAGTGGTTGCCATGAAAGAAGAGGCAAAATCTGATTTTTGTACCTATGGTGTCTCTCCTTTAGCCTTAGAGTTAGAGAAGAGTGCCACACTTTCGAGTGATAAACTCTATAAAGGTACAACCATTGAATATAAAATAGATGTCAAAGTGGTTGGTGTTGGAACAATTGAGAATGTGCTTGTTAAAGATAATGTTCCTACAGGAACAGTTTACATTGATGAGAGTTTAAAGTTAGATGGTGTTCTAGCAGGTGATTTTAATGGTTCAGCCATCTTAGTCGCATTCAATAGCATTGTACAAGAAAATGAAAGTTCAGAGCCTCTGCACACCATTACCTTTGAAGTCAAGGTTCAGTAAGCAATAAAAATAGAGAGACCTCTGTAAGTATTTAATCAAATGTTTACAGAGGTCTCCTCAAAAAACAAAAGATAAAGGATAGATAATGAAAGTTTTATTAAGCACCGTAGTTTTAACAGTTTCTTTGATGAGTATGGTTCAAGCCAATGTGAGCATTAATGCCAGTTCTTACCAAAAAACAATAAAGTTAAATGAGAATGCTGAAGAAGTTATAGCATGGGTTCAAGCTCAAAAGGTTGTGCCTGGAACAATCATACGTTATGTGAACACTTTAGAAAACAGTGGTCAGCAATTGGCTACCAAATTGGTAATAGACAATCCTGTTCCAACACATATGGAATATATTGAAAACTCTGCTTTGTGCCAATCAGCATGTACTCTATCGTATTCAGTCGATGGTGGTAAAAGTTATAACAATCCAGAGGCACTTTTTGTGGGTGTCGGTGAAGAGAGACATCTCGCAAAAGCATCAGAATATACCAATATCAGATGGACAGTAGAACGTTTAGGGGCAGTATCGCAAAGTTTGGTTGAGTATAAAGCTCAATTAAAATAAAAATTAAATTATATATCAAGGAATAATTATGAAGAAAATATTAAGTATGTTTGCCTCAATAGCACTCTGTAGTGTGGCTTTGAATGCAGCAGGAACAGCATCGGGAACAACGGTTTCCAATAGTGCTTCCCTCTCTTATAGCGTAGGAGGAGCAACACAACCCACGGTGAATACCCAAGCAGCAGCTACTTTTGTTGTGGATAAAAAAATTGACTTCTCCGTGGTACATGCTGATGGAGTTAAGCATCTGGTAACGACACCTGGTGCAAGCAAAGTACAACGGTCATTTACTTTAGAGAACACAACGAATAGTATTCAGGATTTTACACTTTTAGCCACCAATTTAGATGCAAAAATTTATGATAGCAAAACTGATAATGCTGAAGTAAGCAATTTAGAGATAAGTATTGATGGTGGAACAACTTGGACAGCTGGTTCTGTGACAGTGGATGATTTGGCTGTAGATGGATCACAAGCGATATTAGTACGTGCTGATGTACCTAACACCAATGTAGATGGAAATGTTATGAACATTCAACTCGAAGCAACAGCCGTTCAAAATGGAACAGCAACAGCTGAAGTGGTGACAGGTGGAGCTGGTGGTATTGATAGAAAAGATGAAATTGATGTGGTTCTTGCAGAGGGTGCAGGAGTGACAGATTTTGATAATGCTCAATTTGATGGTAAATATGCTGCATGGGCAGGATATATAATTAATGCACCAACGCTAACTTTGGCTAAAAGTTCGTGTGTTTATAAAGATTTGGTGAGTGGGGTAAGTGCAAATGCAAAACGCATTCCAGGTTCAACGATTACCTATTTATTAGACATTGAAAATGGTGGAAGTATTGATGCTTCTGATATTAACATTACCGATACGCTTCCTTTGGAGTTAGACATGGATACGGTAACAGCCGTGAATACATTTGATAATCAAGCATCTTGTTCTTGTATTGGTGGGACAGCAGGTGGTGGAACAGCAGCGACTTTTTCTAAAAATGGACAAGAGCTAACCATATCAAGTTTAACAGCCTTAACGAAAAAACATAACTGTGTCACTTTTCAAATAGACATTCAATAATATAAGGCATCATCAACCATCCATTGATGATGCTTAATATACAAATAAAAAAAATGAAAGGAGAACCAAAATGCAAAAAATAATTAAATACTTTATATTAACCACACTGTTTCTCTTTTCCTCTTTTTTATCGGCATTAGAAGTGGGAGAGAGCATTACTAATACGGCATCGGCAACCTATAGTATACATGGTGTGGATAAAAACATTTCTTCAAATACCTTAGCACATATCATCGAAGAGAGTGATGCTTCAATTACCTTTATGACCTCTTCTCAAAATGGTACACAAACAGCTGTTTTAGGGATAAGCAGTTACCGTGATGCTAACGGGGTTTGGCGTGAAGGAGATGCGAGTAGTTTAGGTAATGATACTCCATTGAGTTTAGAAGATACAGAGGTGTATGGGGTAGAAGATACGGTCATTATTAGTGTGACAGATGCTGATAGAAATGCGAACCGTTTGCTACGAGAAGTTATTGAAGTGACCGTAACCACGAGTAATGGAGATACGGAAGTTTTAAGCCTTAGAGAAACCAGTGAAAACTCAGGAATTTTTGTGGCGTATATTGTGCTTTCTAGCCAAGTAGGAACTTCGTATGACAACCGTCTATATGTACAAAATGGCGACACTCTTGTGGCTAACTATGAGAACAGTAGTATCAATGTAAAAAGTGATACTGCTGTTGTGATGTTAGACCAAGATTTAAACATTTGGATTGAAAAACAGGTTAACAAAACAGCGTCATCGGTTGGGGAGCTTTTAGAATATACACTTGTGGTGCATAATGATGAAGAATTTCCCGTTTCTAATTTAACCATACAAGATGCTTTGCCCCTTGGTGTTAAATATGAAAAAACAGTAGCCAATACCAATGGAGAGACATTTACTCCTACTTTTTCAGACGATGCTAAAACTGTATTTTTTGCCATAGATAAAATAGTAGCAGGTGAAAGCCTTGAAATAAAATTTATAGCCTCGGTAACAGCTGGGGTACAAAACAGACAAGTGGTGAACCAAGCATGGGTTACGCAAAACAATGGTTTTAAATCGAATGTTGCAACGGTAACCACCCTTATTAATGAAGAGTTGATGCGTAGTAAGGGAATTATTATGGGTCAAGTTTATGATGCAAAAGAAAAAGCTAAAGCAAGAGGTGTTGCTGGGGTAAGACTTTACCTTGAAAATGGACTCTATGTGGTGACCGATGAGGCTGGAAAATATCATTTTGATGGCATAGAAGCTGGAAATCATATTATTCAAGTAGACAAAGCACTGTTGCCACAAGGCTACAAGATGGGGAAATGTGAAGAGAATGCTCGTAATGCAGGAAGTGACTTTTCTCAGTTTGTAAAAGTAGGACAAGGGGCTTTAAAACGGGTTAACTTTTGTGTGGAGCGTAATGGTGAGCTTGTTGAAACGAAAACAAAAGAAGCGTATGTGATTCCTACTAAAGTAGAGACCATGCCTACTTATGGTGTTAAAGATTTAGAACAAGCCGACAAAAGAGAGATTCTGTGGCCTCCTGTGGGTTATGTTCCTTTTATTCCTAGTACTAAGATTGCTGTTAAACATGCAAAAAATGAACGGATTGATATTTGCTTAAATGGACAGAGAGTTTCAAAAATGAACTACAGTACCAATGTGACTTCTAAAAAATCTAAGAATGTTATTGATATTTATACAGGGGTTGATTTACTTGAACGAGGCAATATTATTAAAGTAGAATACTTTGACAAAGCCAATAAGCTTTTAGAGACACTTAGCCGAAAAGTGCATGTCTCCTCAGCTCCTGTACAAGTACGATACATGAAAGAGAATTCTTATACCGTTGCCGATGGGAAAAACTCACCTGTGATTGCTGTTAAGTTTTTAGATGATGCTGGACAACCGTTACGTGCAGGAATGACAGGAACATTTAGCATTGATGCACCTTATGCTTCACAAGAGTATTTGGAACAACTCAAAAAAAATCCTTTGGCATTAAGCAGTGCTCAAAACAGATATACAGTACATTCAGATGGTATTGCTTACATCAAACTTCAACCCACCACAGAGTCAGGAGAAGTGACTTTACATTTTCAACTTCAAGAGCGAGATGAGGTGATACGAGCATGGTTAAAGCCTGAACTGCGTGAATGGATTATGGTAGGATTTGCCGAGGGAACAGTGGGTTACAATACGCTTAAGGGAAACAGAGAATCTTTAGGAGAAATTGGTGCTGAAGATAAAACCATTACCGAGGGTAGAGTCTCCTTTTTTGCCAAAGGAAAAGTAAAAGGCGACTGGCTTATGAGCATGGCGTATGACACAGGAAAAGATACCTCTCAAACAGAGTTTTTTGATGAGATTGACCCAAATGCTTATTATACACTTTACAATGATAATTCACAACAAAACCAAGAAGCAGCGTCACGTGAAAAGCTTTATGTCAAACTTGAAAAAGAGCAGTTCAATATACTTTTTGGAGATTACAGTACCGATTTATCCTATACAGAACTTTCGGCTTATTCGCGTCGATTTACAGGGGTGAAGAGTGAGTATCATGGTGAGCATGTAGAAGCCAAAGCTTTTGTGAGCCATACGGAACAGTTGTTTATAAAAGATGAAATACGTGGTGATGGAACGTCTGGGTATTATTATTTAAAATCTAAAAATATGTTACAGTTTTCAGAACAAATTACCATTGAGGTACGTGACCGTTATCGAACAGAAGAGATTGTTTCGAGTACGAGTTTACAGCGTTTTAAAGATTATGAGATTGACTATGCTTTAGGACGTTTGTATTTTAAAGAGCCAATTTACAGTACAGATGAAACTTTTAACCCACGATTTATTGTGGTGGATTATGAAGTCAATGGTGATGCTGGAAAATATTATACTTATGGTGGAAGAACAGCTATTAAAGTATTGGAGGACAAAGTAGAGATTGGGGCAACTTATATTTCTGAAGATTCTTCAAAAAAGAGTTCCGAACTGATGGGAGCAGATGCACGAGTAGAAATAGCCCAAAATACCACGGTAAAAGCAGAGTATGCGAAAACTAAAACCGTGGAAGAGGCAAGTTCAAGCCAAGGTGAAGCCAAATTAGCAGCAATAGAACATGTGAGTAATGGGGTTTATGTTAGGGCTTATTTTCGTGAACAGGAGTCTGCTTTTGGTTTGGGGCAACTTAGTGACAGTTTGGGTGCAACACGTAAAGTAGGCTTGGATGTATCGCAACAATTGGATAACCGTCAAACAAACAGACTCTCTCTCTACAGAGACAGTGACCTTTTGAATAAGACAGATGCCGATGTTATGGACTTTAGAACAGAGTTTGCCAGTTTAAATTGGAATGTTTATGGAGGTTATCGTTACTCTAAAGTAAGCACTGATGAAGAGATGGCACAGCAGTTACTTTTAGGGGGGTCGTATGGATTTTTTGACCAACGCTTAAAACTTTCAGCACTTAGAGAACAAACGCTGTCGGATACCGAGAGTGAACTTTTTCCTACTAAGACAATGGTAGGTTTAGACTATGCTTTAAATGCTTCTATGGACTTTTTTTCAGCATATGAATGGACAGATAACTTAGAGCAGGGACGTGCAGGAGTGAGGGTTAGACCTTGGTCTGGAATGACCGTTGAAAACACCACGCTTTCTGAGTATGAAAATGACAACCAAAATGTTTACAATACTTTAGGAGGTCTACAAACTCTTCAAGTGAGTGAGAAAGTTGGTGTAAATGTGGGTTATGAAAAAGGTCAAGTGGTTCAACAATCGGTTGCGTCATTACTCTTAGATGACAATATTACAGAGATGGATAAAGCATTTTCGGCTTACCGTTTAGGGGTAAATTATAATGGAGAGGATTATTCTGCAACACTTAATGGTGAGATTAGAAAGGGAAGCAGTGTTGACAAAGTAAATCTCTCGTCAGCTGTTTATACCCAAACGTCTGATTCTTTGGCCGTGGCTTTAAGTGCAACCCATAATAAAGAGACAGGTAAAAACCGTAATCAAACAGATAGTAATGCACGTTTTTCTTTAGCTTATAGACCCGAAGAAGATGGGATGATTGTGCTTGAAAAGTTGGATTTTATCTCTTCAAAAAGTTCTGAAGCTCAAAATGACTTTGTAACTGAAAAGATGATAAACAATTTAAATGTCAACCTAACACCCACCACAAAAAGTGAAGTAGCATTACAACATGGACTTAAATATGTGGCTGATACCATTAATGACTATGAATACAAAGGTTTTACCCAACTTTTAGGAATAGATGCCCGATATGACATGACGAAAACATGGGAACTTGGCGTTCAAGGTTCGCTTCTTTATGCACAAAGTGCCAACAACATGGACTATGGTTTTGGACTCTATTCAGGACATAACTTGTTTGACAACATGGTTTTAACTTTAGGATATAACTGGAAAGGTTTTGAAGAGAGAGATTTTTCACTGCAAACGTATCGAATGGAAGGGGCATACTTTAGATTTAACATGAAGTTTGACCAAGAGAGTTTAAAAGATACGGTGAGGTTAATGTCATGGTAAGGGGTTTATGGAACTTTTTTACCATAATGATTTTATTCTCTTTGAGCTTAGAAGCTTCATGGTGGAATAATGATTGGAAACATAGAGTAGCCATTACGATTAATAATGCTGTTACTCATCAAACAGGTAAGCTTAATATTGACTTTTCAACTCTAGGGTTGCTGGGTGATTTGGATGAAAATTCAATTAGGGTTGTGAAGGAAGATGGCACACTACTTGCACAACAAGAATTTACTGATATTCTCTACAACGGTGTAACTGATAGTTTAAATAATAATCGAGGTGAAGTAAAATTTATTATTGAAGAGAGTGGAGAATTGACATATTATATTTATTATGACAGCATAGAAAATGGTTCTAAAGGAGTACTTTCTTCTACTTATGTGATTAATGGAAATTTTGAACACTCCTCCACTTCAACAGCAACCAATTGGTCAATAGGTCAAAGTAGCATTGGTACAAATAATCCTAATAATGAAGTGCATCCATTAGCTAGTGAGGGGACAACTTTTTCTATTGATGGCCAGAATATTAATAATACTGCTTATCAAGGAAAGGCTTTTTTTCTTCATGGTTATCGAGATAGAGCAGAGTCTGGGAATATGAGTGAAGTAGTATATGTTGAAAAAACATTTAATGTTCCCTCAACAGCTTATGGAAATTTAACCTACTGGTTTAGAATTCAAGCTTTTGATGATATTAATTATGATTATGTACAGGTAAAAGTAAATGGAAATGTTATAAATCATACTAATCTAAATATCTCTAATAGTAATTTATCAGTTACAAGTACGAAGTATGGACGAAAAAGTAGTTATGGTGGATATCAAGATATTGGTTGGACAAAAGCAACTTTAAATTTATTAGCGTATGCAGGAACAACGATTACGGTACGTATTTCTCATCATTTTTTTAGTGATAATAATTATAAAAGTTGGCAACTTATTGATGATTTTGAATGGAGTTTGAACAGTGCAGTTACACTTGGTGTGCAAGAGAATCAAGAAAATATAAAATTAGAGATTACAAAATTTTCATGTGTGCTATCAGACTTGGTCAATGGAACACTCAATCCCAAAAGAATTCCAGGAGCAACCATACGTTATGCACTTGAAGTAACCAATGCAGGAAGTGCTACAGCTTCCAATGTTTTACTAAGTGACACTTTAAGTGCTGAGTTTGATGTAACAACCATTCAAAAATTGCAGGTTCAAAGTGGAGCATGTGACTGTTTAGGGATGAGTTCTAGCAGTAATAATGGGGCAAATGGAACAGCCGATGGGGTTCATCCTATTGTTTTAGATTTTGGAAATCTATTGGGTGGAAGTGTTGCTACACCTACTAAAGAGTGTGGTTATTTTGAAGTTGAATTAAAATAAATGATAAAAAAAATAATTTTACTTTTTATTGCTCTGTCATTAGTTCTTTTTGCTAAAGCCATTACCCCTAATTTAGAATATCAAAAAATATCTTCAGTTGGCTATGCTTGGACACATGTTAATTTACTAAATAGTTATAGTGACCCTATTGTGGTTTGTTCTAATGTACTTCCTTCTAAAGCTCATCGTGAAGCAGTGGTACGTGTAAATAATATAACCTCAATGGGTTTTGATGTTAAAATTCAAGCTCCTAATGATGTAGATCCAAATTATTCAACCGATATCTATTGTATTGTTTCTGATGAGGGATCCTATACGATACCTATTAAATATGAAGCACATAAAGTGATTTCAAGAGGAACAAGTGGTTCTACTTCTCCTGTAAATTGGAATGCTTCAAATACTGAAAATGTTAGTGGTTCTATTTTTCAGACCTATGATAAACCAGCTGTTTTAGGACAGGTAATGAGTTATAACGATAATCGTTTTTCAACTTTTTGGTCTTTTGATTGTGAATCACGTTCGAATCGTCCATTTCAAAGTAATATGGCAGATGGTATTTGTGTGGGAAAACATGTAGGACAAATAGGAGAAACACGTAATGATGAGACCTTGGGTTATATTGTCGCTGAAGCTGGAGTTTATGAGTTAGAAGACTTTTCGATGGCAGTTGATTATGGTGCAGATAGTGTTGCAGGAGTAGGAAATAATCCTCCTTATTCTTACAATTTAGATAAAAGCTATACCCATGGTGTGGTAACAAAGGAGGCAGAAGATGGTGGAAATGGAGGATGGTCTGTATTGTATGGGGCTTCTCCTTTTGGTACAAGTTTGGATTTAGCCATAGATGAAGAGACCATTGCAGGAGATAAGACACGTACGCATACGACTGAAAATGTTGCTTATTGGGTGTTTCTTGAAGAGCAAGTGAACCTAGCTGAGATAAAAATTAATGAGGTGCTTTATAAGCAAACGGTTACAGGAATGGCAAATAATGAGTTTATTGAGTTTTTTGTTACAAAATCTGGTGATTTAAAAAACTATCTTTTTACTGACCAAGATGAAAAATCTCATCACTATCGTTTTCCAAAACATAGTGTTAATACTGGAGATTATGTGGTTTTACATATTGGTGTGGGAACAGACTATGTTGATGCTAAGGTACATCATTTTTATCAAAATTCATCTCAATTTCTTAATGATGATGGGGATGATATTTTGTTGTTAAAACCAAGTAACACTGATGTAACAGTGGTTGATGGGGTGGGTGTCAATGCTGTACCTTTTGATTATATGGCATATAATAATGCAGGGGACAGCATACCCATCAGTCAAAATGGTATTACAACCTTTTGGAATTCAAGTTATGAATCAGAGTTGAAAAATGCAGACAAAGGACATTCTTTCTCTTTAGTACCCAATGCGATAGATAGCGATACTTCAGCCTGTTGGGAGCTTACAACCAGTGGTAATGCCAGTGATAATGGATGTAGTGGATATGTTAAAAGTACCGATGCCAATAGCGATACTTCATTAACGTACAGTATGGGTAGAAGTAACACGGATGTCCCAAATATAAAATTGGAAAAAACATCGTTAACCATTTATGACCCTGTTAACATAGAAAGCAATCCAAAGGCAATTCCAGGTGCTTTGGTAGCCTATACCATTTCTGCTCGAAATGAAGGTTTTGGTAGTACCGATGCCAATGGTATTGGCATAGCCGATAGTGTTCCTGCCAATATGAAACTCTGTGTGAGTAGTCTTAGTAGATGTACAGAGGTAGGTTTTGTGGAGGGAGGAGTAAGTTCAACTTTGAGTTTGGGAAGTTTGGAATATTCTAATAATAATGGTGCAAGTTTTAATTATATGCCAATGGCAGATGCTGAAGGTTTTGATAGGGATGTTACGAATGTAAGGATTAAACTCAATGGAAGTTTTCAAGAGAGTGATGGGATGAATCATCCTAGCTTTTCTTTGGTGTTGAAGATGGGGATTATATAGTATAATTACCAGATGAAAATCTATCAATTAAACAACATAAACGAGAAAAAGCAGTTTTTAAAAGATTTAAAGGTGCATGGTGGGGGTGTCTCCATTATGGCAAAAAAGATGGAGTTGCTTTATTTTTTTATTAAAGATTTAAAAACACCAGCTGCGAATATTTTGAAGCAAGATGCTTTGAGTATTGGGGCTGAATTGGCAACCCCTTCAGGGGTGATAACGTGTGAAAAAGAGAGCTATGATTGTCTACTTGTAGGAACACGAAAACACATGGAAGTTTTGTCTAAAAAAGAGTTGGCACAACCTTTTGGACTTAAAAAATTAGCTGAAGAGTTGCAAGCGTTTTTAAAAACAACAAAATACCCCACTCAAATCATGGGAATTATCAATGTCAATGATGACAGTTTTTTTGCAGGTTCAAGGTTTGTGAAAGAGGATGCCATAAAACAAATTAAGCAGATGATTGTGGAAGGTGCAAATATCATAGACATTGGGGCTGTTTCAAGTCGACCCAATGCTCCTTTGGTAAGTGAAGAAGAGGAGTTAGAACGTATTCAAGATATTTGTGATGTGATTAAAGCTGAAAAACTTTATGAAAAAGCCTCTTTTTCCATTGATTCTTATATGCCATTGGTGATTGAATATGCATTGAAATCGGGCTTTAATTTGGTCAATGACATTACAGGTGCTAGCAATGATGAGGTAGTGAAGTTGGCTGTGAAATATGAGGCAAAACTTTGTATTATGCACATGCAAGGAACACCTCAAACCATGCAAGAGAAGCCAGAGTATGAAGATGTGATGGTGGAAGTTTCAGAATTTTTTCAAGAACGCATCGAAAAGTGTGAAGCTTTAGGAATGAAAAGAGAAAATATTTTACTGGATGTAGGCATAGGATTTGGAAAAACTTTAGAGCATAACCTGATGCTGATTAAAAACATGGGACATTTTAAAAAGTTTGGTTGTCAGGTTTTGGTGGGAGCGAGTCGAAAGTCATTGATTGATAAAATTATTCCTACCCCAACCGAAGAACGGTTGGCTGGAACTTTAGCGATTCATCTAAAAGCTGTTTCCAATGGAGCAAATATTGTCCGTTGTCATGATGTTAAGGAGCATCAACAGGCGTTGGCTGTGTGGGAACAACTTTAGCACTGTTCTCGTCTATCTGTTCTTTTTCAATTTTTTTCTCTTCCACTTCTTTGGTAACAGAGACAACTTTGTCTTTAATAGCCGTGGGGTCAATGTTTAAAGTAGAGGCTGTTCTTGGAGCATTAACGCTGTTTTGCATCTCTTTTAAGGCTCTATTGATTTCAATAAGACCATAGGCATCGTTACACTGTTTATCATATTTTAAAATATCTGACTGTAGATTCTCTATGGGGTAAGCATTTAAATCAAGTGGCTTTTTTTGTATCATATTTTGGGCATATCGTGAACGTCCAAGCTCTACTCCTTTACGAATTTCAGGGGTTAGGGCATTGGCATAGGCTTGTTTCTCTTCTTGTGAAGCTACATCATTTCCTGAAAAAATAGCTTTAGCTGTGTTTGTAACTAATGAAATACCAAAAAGACTCGATACCGTATCAAAAATATTCATGTAAAGAGAGTCTTTGTTCGTGGTTGTTTCAGTTTTTTGTAGAGGATTACTTAAATAGTTTTGACATTGAATATCTGATTTTAAAATATATTCTTCCATAAAGTCATTGCGTTCTTTTTGGGTGTTTTGTGCTTTAAGCGTGTTTATAAAATGAACTTGATTGGTTTCAAAAGATAATGCTTGTGTTTGATGATTAACATTGCTAGCATTATTGGAAAGTGGAGGTACAGATGGAACACAGCCTGTCAGTAAAAGTAGTGTTAAAATTGAAATGTTTGGCTTAAGTACTTTCATTCTTCTTCTTTTCCTTTGAATAAAATTATTTTATTATACAGGCTTTAAGTAATTTTATCAAGAGAAAAGATTGAGCTAAAAAATGACTTTAATACGCTCTTTTTTACTGTCTATTTAGATTTTTGGAGTTCATTCCCTTTGATGTTGCTAGAAGGTTTATAATTATCATCTTTCCATTTTGTACATTTAAATTTATCACGATGTACACAGTAACGCTCTGTACAAACGACATCATCAGCATCACCTACGCGTCCACAATCGTTACAACCATCATACCATTCTAAGCACTCTTTAGGAACAGTGCTAGTTGTTGGCTCTTCCTTAATATTGAGACTTTTATTTTTAATAATATGTTTTTTTAAACCATTGTCAAAAGTAATGTCTTGGACAGTTTTTAGTACTTTGTAGGCCAGGGCATAATAGGCCATATCAGCTGTACCCATATCAGGTTTATCACGACCTATTTCTATAAGAATATGTTCATTTGTTCCCTTAGGGACATCAACAGAAAGTACGGTAGAACCTGAGTTTTCTGTCATACGATAGAGCAGAAGATTGTATTGTTTAAAATCAATGGGAGCGAGGGTTAAAGAGTCAATAAAATTCTTCTTTTGATTCCAGTTTTTTTGTTTTTGAGTAGTCTCAATAAAGTTATCGAGTGCTTTTTGTGAGTCTAAAACTTGGGTATCAAAATTACCATATCCTTGTTCTCTAACAGGAATGGTGATTTTTAAAATGCTAGTTTTATCGAGTTCAGCAGGTTTCTCTTGTTCTGTAAGAAGTATGCTTGAAGCAGGGACACAAGCTGTTAGAAAGAAAAATACAAATGAAGTTAAAAGTAGTCGAAACATATAAAATCCTTTTTTGTTTTTTTATATTATATGGCAAAAAAGGAATTTTGTAAAGGTTTAGTAGCTATTTTTTTATTTATGTTCTATCTGTTGAATGGGAGTTCCATCGTTAGCAACACCTGTTCCTGAACCAAATACTTTAGAAACAATGCTCTTTAAACCTGTTTCATTGGCTTCATATTCACGTTCTGCTTCTTTTAACGAGTTTTCCCATGCTGTTGAAAAACCAGGGGCTTGTGCCATCATTTTTCTAAGAGCAGCATCATAAATATTTAAAAGTCTAAGTTCAGCACGTCCAGGTTTTTGGTTGAGGGTTTGTACTGAAATTCTTAAGTTCTCATTGTCTTGCTTAACTTTTTCCAGTTCTTTTACCAGCGTAGAGTTTCCAGCATTAGTAATTTTCATTTGTCTATCTAAGTGGTCTTTATACTCTTTGAGTTCCTTTTTATGTTTTCTAATAGTGAGCAAAGATTTTAAGTAAGATAATGCTCCACCCAAAAGAATACCTGCAATAATTAGTAAAACGGTTTCGGCTGTAAATTCAAAGTTCATGTTGTTATCCTAGTAATGATTTTGGAGATTATAGCATAAGAGCAATGGGAAGGGTAAGAAAATATTGTATATTTATTGTTCCCATAATTTAGATGGGAACGAATGGGATAGTTGTTAATTATTTTGTCTGTTTATAAATAAGAACAACAATAGTCAACCATATTCTTTGCATGTACTTGAAACTTTGAGTTAGCAGGTACATTAAAGCTTTCACCACTATTGGCTGTTGACCATTTACTTTCTCCCTCTAGTTTGTAGTCAAGTTCGCCAGAAGTGATTTTCATCAGTTCAGCAGCCTGTGTCCCAAAGGTATATTCACCTTCTGCCATGAATCCTAAAGTTTTCTTACTACCATCGCTAAAATGGATGGTTCTACTAGTGACAGCTCCCTCAAAATAGCTGTTACCTTTTACTTCTACGCTTACATTTTCAAAATTCATTGTTTTCCTTATTGTTATTTAACTCTGGTATTTGTTTCTAATTTTATGTTTTCTGAATCCATGTATGCTTCAAGATTTGCACCTGTTAGGGTTTCTTGAAGCAGAGCATCTTTATCAAGATTCAGTGCTTCAAATTCATGATTAGTTAAGAGTTCTGTAAACTCAAAAACTTCCTTAGTAATTTCAAACTTATTCTCACGTATGTTAATGTTTTTAAAATGTTTGAGTATGGCTTGAATGCCTGCATTATCACTCTCTTTCATCTCTTGGTAACCAAAAGGAATCACATAAACTCCAGCAATTACAGCTGATTCAAGAAAATTGTTAATTCTTCTAATCTCAATCTCTTCATTTGGGAAATTAGCTAAATTGAGTAAGACTAAGTGATATCCCATCTTGATTTTTGATTTTTGATTATGCTCATCAATGGTTTGTCGATTACAACAAAGTATCTCCTTGTGCCGTGAGATTATCAGCTCTTCTATCTCTTCAAAGTGTGTTTCAATCATTTTAGCATTGTGAGAAATTTGATAAATATGCATGTATTGTAACGGTGAGAGGTTATAGAACTTTTTTCTCCCAAAGTCAAATAGATGAACTTTTAAACTTTCATGAGGCATAGAAGCGAGGAGTTCCAAGCAAAGACTCTCTAGCATGGTATCTACTTTTTTCTCAGATACTTTGTCATATAAAAGACAAAACCCACCATCATTGGAAGGTGTATATAAAGGCATAGGTTCATTATCTTTAGATAAATCTCCTAAGTGAAATCCCCATGGAAATGTATAATTTTCTTCTTTTTTTGCCATTGTTTTACCTATGTCCCGTAATTTTTTCGCATTATATCACTATTGGTCTAAAATTTTTAGATTATTTTTTCTTGAACCACAAAGCCATCCAATTGGTTAGGGAACAACCCGTGTAACACGTTCCATTTTTTTCACATCGTGTGCGTTGAATGTTATTAATGATGAGTAACAAAAAACCTAAAGCAATAATAAGCTGAACAGCACCTGTTAACCAGTTTTTAGTAAGCAGGTTTTGAATGGCAAAGCCAAACATGATAATGGTAAGAATAAAGCACATGGTTGTTCCTTTTTTATGAATTACAGTATACTTTTTTGGGCTTAGATTGAGGCTAATCGGCATTATATTTGCAATAAGATAAAATTCTTCTTCATTATTGGTTTATACCTATCATACAAAGGAACTAGCATAAGCATGATAAGATTAGATAAATATTTGGTAGAAGAAGGTTTTTTTGAGAGTAGGAATCGTGCCTCAGATGCCATAAAACGAGGGAAAGTTTTTGTGGATGG
This sequence comes from uncultured Sulfurovum sp., assembly GCA_902727935.1. Classification (GTDB taxonomy): domain Bacteria; phylum Campylobacterota; class Campylobacteria; order Campylobacterales; family Sulfurovaceae; genus UBA1140. Next base: position 68,309 of record CACVAX010000045.1, read on the forward strand.
GGTGGTGGCTAAAGCTTCGGTAAAATGTGATAAAAATTCTAAAATTGATATAGACCAAGAGAAATTTTACGTGAGTAGGGCAGCCAAAAAGTTGGAGCTTTTTTTAGAAGAGTATGCTATGGACTTAAAAGGTAAAAGAGCTGTCGATATTGGTTCTAGTACAGGTGGGTTTGTGCAAATACTTTTAGAAAATGAGGTACTAGAAGTTAGTTGTGTGGATGTGGGTTCAAATCAACTGCATTATTCTTTGCGTGAGCATGAAAAAGTAGTTATATTTGAAGAGACTGATGTTCGTGACTTTAAACCTAACGAGGCTTTTGAACTTCTAACTTGTGATGTCTCTTTTATCTCTATTTTACAGATAATAAATGCCATAGATAGATTGGCTTTAGCCGATATGATACTGCTTTTTAAACCTCAGTTTGAAGTGGGAAGAGCTGTAAAAAGAGATAGCCGTGGGGTGGTGGTAAACCAAGAAGCTATAGAACAAGCCAAGCAAAGATTTGAAGAAAAAACGAAAGAGTTGGGCTGGGAGTTGTGTTACTGTACACTTTCAAAATTGGCAGGAAAATCTGGAAACATTGAATACATATATCATTTTAGGAAATAACATTTGTACAAAAATAACATAAAATCAATTGCTATTGGTTCATTTGACGGGATTCATTTGGGACATAAAGCATTAATTGACCAAGTTGAAGCTGTGGTAATTATTGAGCGAAATGGGGGTTATTTGACCCCTGGGTATAAACGCACACTTTGTGTAGAACAGCTTTGTTTTTTTTATCATTTTGAACAGATTAGAGGATTGAGAGCCAAAGAGTTTGTGCTAAAGTTAAAAACAGATTTTCCTCAATTGGAAAAAATAGTGGTTGGGTATGACTTTGGGTTTGGCTATAAAAAAGAGGGTTGTACCCAGATGCTTAAAGCACTTTTTGAAGGTGAAGTTGTCATTGTTAAAGAGGTTAAATCCGAAACTGTTTCGGTACATTCCCAAACCATTAAAGCCGAAATTGCCAAGGGAAATTTTGCCTTGGTTAACCGACTACTTGACCGTCCTTATGCCATAGAAGGAAAAATAATTTCAGGTCAAGGCTTAGGTAAAAAGAAATTAGTACCTACTTTAAACCTTAATGTTTATGATTATAAGTTTCCTAAAGAAGGGGTTTATGCTACACGAACAAAAGTGGGAAATGAGTGGCTAAAGTCGGTTTCTTTCATTGGGTTTAGGGTTACTACCGATGGCTCTTTTGCCATAGAAACGCATATAATAGAAAGAGATATAGGGGTCTTAAAAGGTAAAGTGTGGATTGAGTTTGTAACATTTATGCGTGAGAATAAAAAATTTGATGACTTAGATACACTCAAAAAACAGATTAATTTAGATATTATTCAAGCTAAAACCTTATAAATTTTAAAAAGGATACTGATATGAAAAAAATATTATTAGTCACAGCATTATTAACCATGAGTCTTTTTGCAGACTTTAAGAGCATTGGCGTAGAGGAGTTTAAAAAGTTACAAAAAGAAGGCACACCTGTTTTAGACATTCGTACAGCATTTGAATGGCAAGAAGTAGGCTTCATAGATGGTTCACATAAAGCCACTTTTTTTTCGGAACAAGGGCAACCTTTATTAGCTGATTTTTTTTATACTTTAGGAACATTGGTTAAAGATAAATCTGAACCATTCATTATTTACTGTGCTCATGCATCACGCACAAAAGTTTTAGGTGATGGGCTTGTTGCTATGGGTTTTGAAAATGTTTATGAACTAAAAGGTGGTATTGAAAATGGCTGGATTAAAGCTGGAGAGAGAGTTATTAAGGACTAAGCTTTTTTGTTCTAAAAAAATGCATGTGATATAATTCTAAAAAAGGACACACATGCCAAAAAACTTTTACCTAAAAAAGTTCCACCCTTCCATCTTATTAATTTTCTATTTTTTAACCATAAGCATCTCTTTTCTACAAGCTGATGCTCATATTTTTGTTTATCATCGTTTTGGTGATGCACGACATCCTTCGACTAATACCTCTTTAGCTGAATTACGAAAAGAGTTTAACTACTTTAAAAAACATAATTATAAAGTGGTTAAGTTAGAAACTTTGGTCAACGCACTTAAAGAGGGAAAAGAGATTCCTGATAACTGGGTTGTTTTAACCATTGATGATAACTTTAAAAGTTTTTATAGCAAAGGTTACCCAATTTTTAAAGAGTTTGGTTATCCCTTTACCATCTTTTTGTATCTTGAAGCCACAGCTAAAAAGTACAAAGACTATACCTCTTTTGCACAACTAAGAAAGATGAACAAGGATTTGGCTTCATTTGAGTTTCACTCTTATGGTCATAAACATATGGCAAGTATGAGTGAGGAAGCCATACGTAAAGATTTTGACAAAGGTTTAGCCTTATTTGAAAAAGAGTTAAATGTTCGACCAAAATATTTTGTTTATCCTTACGGTGAATACAATGAAAAGCTAGAGAGAATCTCAAAAGAGTATGGTTTTGAGGCAATTTTCAACCAAAATATGGGAGCTGTAACCAAAGGCACTAATATTTATGACATAGATCGTTCGGCACTGGTTGGGAAGCCAAAACTCAAAACCTATTTGGACTTTGACGAGTTACAAGACTATGAACTGCTAGAACCTAAAGCTTTTCCTGCAAATGCTGTACTCACAAGGGTGAAAGCTAGAGTGGATAAAAATGCAAAAAATGCTTACGTTTATATAAGAGGGCATGGTTGGCGACCTGTTAAGGTAAAAGATGGGATTATTGACTATAAAACCTCCAAAAAAATAAAAGGGAAGCGTATGAAGGTGGGTATTCAAGTAGGAACAAAGTTGAAGGTTAGGGTCTTTATGAAGGAGTAGATATAATGCTTCACTATGAATATAAAAAACCTAATAAAAAATTTTGAAGAAGAACAGAACTGTCAAGTAGTCTACATTACTATGTATGGTTCAAAGCTTTACGGAACAGACAACCCAAATTCAGATACCGATTACAAAGGTATCTTTATACCTTATAAAAACGATGTTTTATTGAAAAGAGATTTAGAACATTATAATTTTAACTCCAATGAAAAGAATACACGTAACTCAAAAGATGACATTGATTTACAACTCTTTTCGATTTATAAGTTCTTTTCACTCCTTAAAAAAGGTGAGACTGGAGCGATGGACATTCTTTTCTCAATGTTTAGAGAAGATACCCAAATTCATAATGATACAAGCTTTACTTCAATAATTATGGAAAACTACAAGAAGTTCTATAACCGAAATTTACACTCATTTATAGGCTATTGTGTAGGACAGAGTAAAGTTTATAACGTACGAGGTGAACGTTTTAATGAACTGCACTCTTTTGTAAAATATTTTAATGCTTTGGTTAAAGAGCAAGGAGCGAATAAATTAGAAAGCATGTTTCCACAAATAGATGAACTTTTTGCTAATAATCTTTACAAGTATATTAACTATGTTCTAGCAGATACCTCACGTGGTTCAGGTGTACCTAAACAAGGGAAATATGTAGAGGTCTTAGGGAAACGCTTTTTAGGAACAGTGACCGTTGCCTACTTCTCTGAAAAAATTACAGAGATGGAAGAGCAGTTTGGAAACCGTGCTAGAGCTTCAGCTAAAGGTGTTGACTTCAAAGCACTTTCACATGCCGTACGTGTTATTGATGAGGTAGAAGAGTTAATCGACCATGCCTTCATAAGTTTTCCTCTAAAAAACAGAGTCTACATTACTTCGGTGAAAGAGGGTAATGAGAAGCTTGAAGATGTCATGGATTATATTGACCAAAAGCTTAATACCGTTCAGGAAAAGTTAGAGCTTAGTGATTTGCCTAATCGTTCGGATGAAGCGTTTATTGATCGATTGATTTTGAAACTACTCTAATGTTTTGAAAGTGATAACTTTAGTCATCATCTTCAAATTCATTTAAGTCAAAATCCATTTTTACAGGTTTTTCAACGACTTCTTGTAAGTCACTAAAGTCTTCAGGTGAAGCATCTACAGCCATGGCAACAAATAGAGTGAGTGCATTATCATCTATAATCTCTTGACAGGCTTGTGAAGTATTGTAAACCGTAAGAATACGATCTTTAATAAGCACATCATTTTCAGTAACACCCAGCTCTTCGGCGATGTTATGCATGTCTGGACGGTTAAGGTGTATTCCTTCTTTGACTTTCATTGAAAAGCCTTTTCTTAGTGGTAAGCCGTACATTTTTTCTCCTAACTGTAAAATATTGAATTTTAGAATTCAATATTTAGGTTTTATCGAGTTCATGATTAGAAATGGGTTAAGTGATGTTTTGATTCAAGAGATTGAAGATGCTTTGCTACAAAATGAGAGAAATTAATGGTTTCAAAAATTTTTTACTATATTTTGACAGAAAAAAGAAAATATGATGAGGCTAAGGTTATTGCCTCTATTGATACTTTATCGTTTGAAATAACCCTTTTTTATTTAGCCCATAGTGACTTTGTAAATGCAAAAAGTGATTTCTTTTCTGAATCCTTTAAAGATTTTGAAGACTTAATGGTTTTAAATTCTACTTTACGTGCTAAGTGTGATATGTTTATGACGAATGATAAAGCATTGTTCGGACTTGGGGGTTTTAAGGGGATGGAGTTGGTTGGGGTTCGGTATTAAGTTTTATATTTTTTATGGGTAGAAAGTTTATAATTAATATTATTATTTAAGTTTTATTTAATTTATGATATAGTTTCTAAAACTATAAGGAAAATATTATGGCTAAAATTTTTCCCTCACTAAATGAAATAAGGAAATTAAAAGTTCAACCAACTAAAGGAGAATTTTATCTTTTAAACCATTTAATTAAAAACTTAGGAGATGAAATTGAAATATATTTTCAACCATTTTTAGGCACTGACCAAATAAAGAAAAAAGAGTATAATAAAAGTATGAAAAAAGAGCCAAGAAAATATAAAGTGTACAAGAGACTAACAGAGACAGAAAAAGAGATGATATATAAAATGCATGAAGA
>CACVAX010000046.1 GCA_902727935.1 uncultured Sulfurovum sp.
TAAGGAGAGAGAAGCTCTCTTCTTACTTTAAACTTGCGAGATGACTATTTGTTAGAGTAGTTACATAACGTACCTCTCTACTCTTTCTAATATTTAATACGGTAAATCTTTCTTTACGTGTTTCTCTGTTTAGTCTTGCCCTAGGTAGAGGACTACTTTCTACTTTTCTGTTTGGACGAACTTTTCTATTGTGTGGGGCTACTCTATTTATTCGGACTTCTCTTAAGATACTTGACTCAGTAAGTGTAAGAATCTTTGCAATATTTTCTGAAGCCATTTCCGAATTAGCAAAAGAGGTGCTAAGTGAAAGTATTAGAATAAAAAGTGTCTTTTTCATTGTATAACCTTAGAAATTAATTTAAATAATTTAATTAAAAATATTTTAAGAATTATAGTTTTTTTTGCTTAATCTTACGTTGGGGAAAATGGATATAAACAACTTTCGCTATAATTCGCATAATTCTATAGATTGCAAGGAACACACAATGGGACAAACCATTACTGAAAAGATTTTCTCTGAACATGCTGGACGTGAAGTAAAAGCAGGAGAGATTGTTAGAGTTGATATTGACATGATTATTGGAAATGACATTACCACTCCTATTTCTATTAGAGCATTTGAAGAGTCAGGGGCTGAAAAGTTAGCTAGACCTGATAATTTTTGTATTGTTATGGATCACTACATTCCTGCAAAAGACATTGCTTCTGCAAACCAAGCAAAAATTTCTCGAGACTTTGCCTACAAACATGACATGAAATACTTTTTTGATGAAAAAGACATGGGAATCGAGCATGCTTTACTTCCTGAAAAAGGATTGGTACTTCCTGGTGATGTTATTATTGGTGCTGATTCACATACTTGTACGCATGGAGCATTGGGTGCATTTTCAACAGGTATGGGAAGTACAGACTTGTCATTTGGAATGATTACAGGTGGGAACTGGTTCAAGATTCCTGAGACCATTAAAGTAGAGTTGTCAGGAAAACCTGGTGAACATATTTATGGAAAAGACATTATTTTAGAGCTTATCCGTTTAATTGGGGTTGATGGTGCATTGTACAAAGCCATTGAGTTTACAGGTGATACCATTCAACATTTAGGCATGGCAGATAGATTCTCTATCTCGAACATGGTTATTGAAGCTGGTGCTAAAAATGGTGTGTTTGCTGTTGATGAAGTAACCGAAGCTTATTTGGCTGAAAGAGCTGAAATTAATGGTGGACTTAGAGCTGAACCTAAGATTCATTACGCTGATGATGATGCTGAGTATTGTCAAGTAATTAAGATTGATGTGGGGAATCTTTCACCTGTGATTGCTTATCCATTCTTACCAAGTAATGGTAGAACCATGGAAGCAGCAGCAGAAGATCATTTAAAAATTGATCAAGTGATGATTGGTTCTTGTACCAATGGTAGAATTGAAGATCTTAGAGTAGCTGCTGAAATTGTTAAAGGTAAAAGGGTTGCACGACATACAAGAATGATTGTAACGCCTGCGACACAAAAGATTTTACTTCAAGCCCAAAAAGAGGGGTTAATGGAGACCTTAATCGAAGCTGGTGCTGTTGTTTCTAACCCAACCTGTGGAGCTTGTTTGGGAGGTTACATGGGAATTTTAGGTGACAATGAGCGTTGTGTTGCAACAACTAACCGTAACTTTGTAGGACGTATGGGTGCTAGAACTTCAGAGATTTATTTAGCCAACTCAGCCGTGGCTGCTGCTTCTGCATTGGCTGGTTATTTGGTAGATCCACGAGCATAACTTTTTTCTTCTAGGATGAAGTATTTTACTTCATCCTCTTTCTTTTTTATTCCTTCTTTTTAACACCTATTTTAGCACTTAAATAAAACAAAACGATAATTTTCTCTATTTATTATTAATATAAACTTAAATTTATTAATTAAATTAAATTTTTATATTAATTTAAATAAATTGTAATGTGTATCGTACTATGATTAGTATAAATAAACATATTAAAGGATAAATTATGATGAAAGTTATTGTATTGGGCAGTCTTCTTTTGCTGTTAGTTGGATGTGGTTCAGAGAGTCAAGTGGTTGTACCCACAGAGACAGAGACAGTTTTGAAGAGTACTAAAACAAAATATGAATTTAATAGTAGTTTATCTGGGATTACAAAACATTTTACTTCAGATAAAACTCAAAAAGAATTGGAAAAAGCACAAAAACATTGGTATAAAGAAAATAAAATTAAAACAAATCAGATAATGAAAGGCTTGAATACAACTTCTTTAAAAGGCAGTACACTTTTTGATACGTTAAATGTAGGTTATGGTGGTGCAAGTGCTTATGGTTTTCATTCAGAGGAGGGGAGCAGTACGATTTGGATGAGTACCATTGATTTGGCATTGAATCCATATATTGGTAACAATGGGTATTATCAGGGGATTAAAGACTTTGAGCCGAGTGACTTTTCTGCGTTACAGCAACAGCTTAAAAATAGTAAGTATGTGATTTATTGGTTACCAAAGTATTGGAGTGAATGGTGGTTTAGTACCAGTCAAATTCAGTCAGCCATGGATGCAGGGTATGTTCCAGTCTTTATGTATTGGTATTTTGGGGACCATTTAATTGAAGGCTTACCAACTCAAACGGAAATTGATGCTTATTATGCAAACAATGCAAAAGTATCGAATTTTTTAAGTCAGCTTAATGGTGAAAAAATGATTATTATGGAGCCTGAATTTAATAAAAATGCCATTGTTAATTCAACAGAGAGTCAAAATGCCTTTGCTTCCATTATGTCAACAGCCATTGACAATGTTAAAGTGAACAATGCTGATATGTTGGTATCTCTTTGTATGACGGATGCAGGAAGCCGAGGAGCGAACAATACAGCAAGTTATTGTGGCTATGAAAATTGTGCTTTGGGTGATCAGTACAGTTGGAGTAGACCAGAGAGCATTTACAATCAGCTTTCAGATAAGATAGATTTTGTTTCTTTCCAAGAGATGGTGGCTCAGTTTAGCCGTGACCCGTATAATCCAGGAACATGGAGTACACCAAACC
>CACVAX010000047.1 GCA_902727935.1 uncultured Sulfurovum sp.
ATAAACTTCATCAATCTTAATAAGTTCTCCAATATAAAACAAGCTAGAAAACTCTTTGCTTGGAGTCCTCATAGGCTTTTTAATTTACAGACTTTTCTTCTTTAGAGTTTAAACTTGAATTACCGTGCTTAGAAAAGATGGGAGTGTGTCTAAGGCTTCAGCACAGACTTCAATTGTTACTGAAGTACTAACAATTATTATATTTAGTTTACCCTCTTTTGTCTAATCTAAACTATTTTTTAATGTGATAAAATTAGGCATTATAAAATTTTTAGGAGAAACTGATGGAATTATTTGGAACGGATGGAGTACGTGGACTAGCAGGGGGTAAGTTAAACCCCATAAATGTGATGCGTCTAGCCATTGCAGCTGGTATACATTTAAGAAAAAATAGTAAATATAATAAAATTTTAGTGGGTAAAGATACCCGTCGTTCGGGTTATATGATAGAGAATGCATTGGTTTCTGGGTTAACTTCGGTAGGTTTTGATGTCATTCAAATAGGTCCAATGCCCACACCAGCGATTGCTTTTATTACTGAAAATATGCGTTGTGATGCAGGGATTATGATTACGGCTTCACATAATCCTTATTATGATAATGGCATTAAATTTTTTGGTGCAGAGGGAAATAAGCTTAATAAAGCATGTGAAGCTGAAATTGAAACCATATTTAATGATATGGAAATGATAGAGAATGCTTTTGTTACCAAAAAAGAGATAGGGCGTTCAGTACGTATTGATGATGTTGTGGGGCGTTATATTGTGCATATTAAAAATTCATTTCCCACAAAATTTTCACTCTATGGTAAACGTATTGTGGTTGATTGTTCTAATGGGGCTGCTTATATTGTTGCACCAACTGTTTTACGTGAGTTGGGTGCTGAAGTGATTGTCTTGGCGAATGAACCTGATGGGTATAATATCAATACAAACTGTGGAGCAACAAATCCTGAAGCTTTGGCAAAGAGAGTTATTGAAACGCGTGCCGATGTGGGGATTGCTTTAGATGGGGATGCTGATAGAATTGTGATTGTTGATGATAAAGGTGACGTGGTAGATGGCGATAAACTGATTGGTGCATTGGCAATTCATTTAAAAACCGAAAAGAAATTAGCCAATAAAAAAGTGGTTGCAACAGTGATGAGTAATCAAGGACTTGCAGATTATTTGGCTTCACATGGCTTAGAATTGGAACGTTCTGATGTGGGAGACAAGCATGTCTTGGAGGTGATGAAAAAAGTAGGTTCTAATTTTGGAGGGGAACAGAGTGGGCATGTTATTTTCTCTGACTTTGCCAAAACAGGAGATGGCTTGGTTTCTGGTTTACAAGCATTTGCTTATATGATTGAAACCAATAAAACAGCATCTGAAGCATTTAATGTGTTTGACTTATATCCCCAAGAATTGGTTAATATTAAGATTTCGCATAAAATACCAATTCAAGATATTACAGGTGTTCAAGAACTTTTTACTGAAATTGAAACTGCTGGTATGCGTCATCTTGTACGTTACTCTGGTACGGAAAATTTGATGCGTATTTTACTTGAAGGTAAAGAACAGGCTAAATTATTAAAAATGATGGATAAAACTGTGAACTTCTTTGAAAAGGCGTTACGCTAATGATGCGACATATAATTGTTTTTTTATTGGTAGTTGTGGGAACTTTTATTATTGACCAAGGTCTTAAAGAGTGGGCAATGAATGCTGTCAATGGTGTTGAATATGCTTTGATTATGGAGGGTTCTTGTATTAATTTAGAACTTTTCTACAACAGAGGCGTTGCTTTTTCGATGTTGGCTTTTTTAGGAGATAACTTAAAGTGGGTACAACTGGCGTTAATTGTTGGAATTATTGCTTATGTTTTTTATGAGGGCTATTTAAAGCAGTATGCCTTTGCTATTGGTTTAATTGTAGGGGGTGCTTTAGGCAATCTTTATGATCGATTTATTCATGAAGGTGTGGTGGATTATGTAGCATGGCATTGTGGGTTTGATTTTGCTGTGTTTAATTATGCTGACGTGATGATTAATTTAGGCGTTGCCTTGATTTTGTTAATGACATTTTTAGAATATAGGCGAGAGAAAAAATCAAAAGCCTAAGTATTAAAGGAGTAAGGCTTTTTGATTGTGTGTTAATTTTTAGTAAACTATTTGAGCAGAACCGTAAAGGTTTTCCATTTTACTTTTGAGCTTTTCCATGACTTGTTTTTGTTTAAGCATTTGTTCTATTTTAGGTTGTGCCTCTGCATAGGAAAGTTTACCAGCTTTCTTTTTGTTGAGTAAATAAACAACATTGTAACCATGCTTTGTTTTTACAGGAGCATTGAGCAGTCGTTTAACTTTATATTTATAAGCTTTATCAAAAAGATTGGTGGGCATGGATTCTCTACCAAACCAGCCCATGTAACCATTTTGTTTCTGGGCATTGGCAGCTTTTAGAAAGTCTTCATCTAAATTGTTAGAACTTTGTAAAGACTTTAGAATTTTTTTTGCTGAAGCCTCATCTTGCACTATAATATTAGCTATTTCAATGGAGTTTGGAAAAGTAAATTTATCGACGTTATTTTGATAAAAGTTTTTGGTTTGATTTACACCTATAACTGCTTTTTGGAACTCTTGTTGTTGGTACAGGGAAACAGCTATTGATCCTTTAATGCTTCTAAGTTGTTCAGCATTTAATGCTTTACCATATTGTTGTTCAACAAGGTTCTTTTGTTGGCTAAATGCTTGTTGAAATTGTTGATTGTTGACAATAGGGCTACTTAATAAATTGGCATAAATAACTTCTTCTTTAATAAGTTGCTCAATAAGGTTACTTTTTTGTGTGGGGTCAAGCTTTTCATAGCCTTCGGCTAAGAGAGCATCTGTAATAGGATGTCCATTAACAGTTACCAAGGTTTTGGCTGATAATAAGAGAGTAGTTAGTGCTAGGAGGGTGAGTATTTTTTTCATTTTATTTGTGTCCTTCTATTAATAAAGTGTTGATTCTAACATAATAATTGTGTATAAATTGTGTTTTTTAGTCAATGGTTTCAGCAACAAAAGTCTTCTTGACTTCTCCAGCAAATCTATAAATATCTTCTTCTAATGAGACATACAATTCATCGCCAGATTTTGGAAAAATTTTCACATCATCATTGACCAAATCCTCATCATTCGCACGAATAAAACAAGCCACCATCCCTGTACCACAAGCTAAAGTTTCATCTTCTACCCCACGTTCAAAAGTTCTAACATATAAAGTATCTTCATTTTCAACTTTACAGATATTGACATTGGCGTTAAATTTGTCACGTAAACGTTTTGCTTGTACTAAATCAAATACATCAATGTTATCACGTATACCCACAATATGGGGAACACCTGTATCAATAAACCACCAACGTTCACCATCTTCTTCTAGTTCAGTGCTAAGTCTGATTGGTTTGGTCATGTCTGTGGTCACATAATTTCCGTTGACATTTGCCGTTATTAGTCCAGCCCCTGTGATAAATTCTGCTTTTCCATCTTGCGAAATACCTTTTTCCATGGCAAAATGTGCAACAGCTCGTGAAGCATTACCACACATACTTGCATAGCTACCATCAGCATTATAAAAATCCCATTCAAAGTCATATTCTTGATGGGGCATAATCACCACCAATCCATCAGCTCCTACTCCATTATGTCGATGACAAAGGCGTTTGGCTAACTTAGAACGGTCTTTCTTCTTTTTACGAATAATAATAACAAAGTCATTGCCACTAGCAGAGTATTTGGTTACAGTCATAATATTTCCTAGTTCATTTAAATAGAAAATATTATATCAGATTTTGCGTCAGTGGGAGTTTAGAGGGATATTTCTACGCTTGGTTTTTTAGTTAGTACCCTTTCTTTGGTCTCTTCATTTTTAGTTCTTGTTTTTACGAAAGAGGTAAAAAGAATAAGACCTGTTAAAATAAGCAGTCCATTACCTAAGTAGTCATGGGCTAAAGAGAAGTTATTTTGCGATTGCATAACAAATTGGGTAACAAACCAAATTCTAAAAATATTTATTGCCATAATAAATAGATAACCCATAATAGCCCATTTTATTTTATGCACTACGCTAGCAGGAAAGGCAAGGATGGAGGCTAAAAAAAAGAGATAAGGTATCATACCATTACAGCCTTTTTCTATGACCAAAGCATAGTGTTCTGTAATGAAAATACGAGGTGCTTCTACCATCCCTTCTTCTAAAGAAAAAGCAGTAAGAAGTGAAGTTAGATTGGTTTGATAATTATTAAGAATAGCACTCATGGGTGAATACTCAGAATAGAATAGTGCAAATAGAATGATGATACCTGACCAGTAGGTTAAGAGAAACTTTTTCATTATAAAATAAACCTTAAATATATATATTAATATTTTTTTGTAAAATTTATTTTATCATGGAATTGTGGAGAAATTACTTATTGTGTAAAAGTATTATAAAAATAATGAAAATGTTGTGATTAAGGAGCGATTTCTTTAAAATGTTGACATAATTTTTAGTGCTTTAGTATATACTGCTAAGGGTAATTTTTAATCAAAAGTTACCAAAGAAAGGTAAATTAAGCCTTAATAAACTCAAATATTTAAAAGGATACAATCATGGCAGAATGGCGTAAAGTAGCTAAAGCTTGTGCTTTAGGAGATGGACATATTAGTCAACAAGAAGTTAAAATTCTTCGAGAAACAATTTTAGTAGATGGACATATTTCTAAAAGTGAATATGACTTTTTACAAGAGATTAAAGCTGAAGCTAAAACATCGGTAAAGCTTTTAGATGAACTCATTGCAGAGTGTGAAAAACTTCTGAAGTAGTCTTTTACAGTAATCGTCATAGATACATTTCCATATGATTCATGGACATGTATCTTAGGTCAATTTAACTTCTTTTACTTCCTCTTTCTATCGATTTTTTATAAAAAATACAAAAAGCATTAAAGCAGAAAAAACCAAAAACATATTTCCTAAATAATCATGAGCAAGGTTAAAATTTTCTTCTTCGTTGATAACAAGTTGACTAATAAACCAAATTCTAAAGACATTTAGTAGGGTGAGTAGAAAATAGCCAAAGATAGCCCATTTAATTTTATGTATCAATGTAGAAGGAAAAGCAAGGACAGAGGCTAAAAAGAAAAAATAAGGAATAAGTCCATTACAAGACTTATCAATAACAAGGGTGAGTTTATGACTGATAAAAATATAATTTTCTTGCATTGTTCCCTTAGGTAGGGTTAAACTTGTAAGAAAAGCACTTAGATTGATTTGCCATTGATTGAGCGTATGTGCTAGAGGAGAGCTGTCCCAATAAAAAAATATAAAAAGCAAAGTAATGCTTAAAGGATAGAGAACAATAAAATTTTTCAATTTTTTAAGGTGATGGTTGTACATTTGCTCCATTAGCTACAGCAGGTTGGTTTGCATTAGGAGGAGTGGTACTATTGGTTTCAGGAGGTTTTGGAGGTGCTTCTGGAATATTTTGAGACATAAATATTTGAGGGTCTTGTCCTTTAATTTGAATCATCGCTAAGACTTTGTCTTTTTTCTTACTTTTATAAATTTTAAAGAGTTCAATATTTTTAGCGATGACATCTATCTCTGCACGTTCTTCATTTTTAAGAGGCATGTTGTACTCTCCTCCCTCAACACGTAAAAGGGTATGGTCTGTTTTATAAACCAACCAAATTACTTTTGCTTGTGCTAATCCATAGAGTGAATGAGAGGTATTGCTAATGGTGAGTCGATGAAATTTTTCTTCAGTATTAATTGTAATGTTATGATCAGCATGCATTAAGTCCATATAGAGTGTTTTTGAACCTTTTAGGGTATTGCTTGATTTTTTTAGATAATTAAAGAGGTGTAGGTTAGAGGCTCTCATAAGGTCAGCACTTTTATACAGTGCCATAAGTACCAAAGAGAGTAAGGTAATGGAGATTAAAACTTCTACAATGGTAAACCCTCTATGTTCTTGTCTCATTTTAGCCTTCCATAATTCCAATACGAATGGCCTCTTCATAAGAGGTTTCTCCAACAATCATCATATTGGCTAATTTATCAGCAATGGTTTTCATACCTGCTTCTTTCATGGCTGCACGAATCTGGTGGTCGTTAAAGCCTTTTTGCATCATGTCTTTAACATTGTCATCCATAATAAAGAGTTCACCAACAGCTTGTCTTCCTTTATAGCCTGTAAAGTCACAGTTTGTACACCCTTCTGCTTTAAAGTAGATACCTTCAGGAAGGTTTAACTCTTGAAGGACTGTTGGTGAGAGTGCTGTAGGTACTTTACATTCTGTACAAAGTTTTCGAGTGAGTCTTTGTGCCAAAACACCCAAGAGGGTGGAGGTTAATAAAAAGTCTTCAATACCCATGTCCATCAGTCTGGAGATGGCTGAAGTAGCATCATTGGTATGTAATGTAGAGAGTAAAAGGTGACCTGTTAAGGCAGAACGTAAAGAGATATCAGCTGTTTCTGCATCCCTAATTTCACCAACCATAATAATATCTGGGTCTTGTCTTAAAATAGAACGTAGTCCTGCTGCAAAGGTTAGTCCTACTTTAGAATTGACCTGAATTTGATTAACATTTTCAGCATTGTATTCTACAGGGTCCTCAACGGTAATAATATTTTTATCAGGAGTAGAGATATGTTGTAAACAAGCATGTAGGGTTGTAGATTTACCAGAACCTGTAGGTCCTGTAACCAGTATCATCCCATGAGGATGGGTCAGCAATTTATTTAAATCATTGGTGATGTCATCGGTAAAGCCAAGTGTTTGGAGGGTGGGAATGCTTTCTGAAGTCATTAAAAGTCTCATAACCACGCGTTCACCATGATAGGTTGGTAATACAGAAACCCTAATGTCTAAGCTATTTCCAGAAATAGTGACTTGGGTACGACCATCTTGGGGAACTCTTTTTTCAGAGATATCAAGGTTTGAGATAACTTTAATACGTGAAATAACCAGACCTGTAATGTTTTTATCGATGTCCAAATGTTTTTTTAATGCCCCATTGATTCGAAGACGTACTTCACCCTTTTTTTCTAAAGTTTCAATGTGAATGTCTGAAGCTCCTTTTTTGATGGCTTGAAAAAAGAGGGAGTTTACGAGCTTTACAACAGGAGCAGACTCTTCATTCGAGAGTAAGTCTTGTGAGTTTTGAATAAAATCAAGTAAATCTGATTCTACTTCAATAATATCGTCTGAAGTGGTATTCACATTTTCAAAATCTGAACCTGTTTGGATTTCTCTAAACTTATGTCCTAATCGTTCAAAACTGCCTTCATCTAGTTCTACAATGGGATAGTCTATGTTCAGTTTAGAGAGATGATTTAAGGCTGAAGGAAGCGTTGACTTTTGCACAGCTGCACAAGGTTTGTTGTGTACTCTGGCAAAAAGTAAGTCATGTTTCATGGCGAGTTTATTATCAATCTCATCATTCCAATGAGGTTCTAAGTCAACATTTTCTAGTAGAGGTAAACGTATCATCTTAAAGTCTTTCTTCACTTAAGGGATAGGTCGCTTTAATAAAGGCATCAGGAATATAAGAGCGATATTGATTTAATTGTGTTTTGGCTTGGTCAAAAGTAGGTGTTGTTAAGGCTAAGGCTTTATAGCTGTTTCCTTCTTTTACGACCCTAATACTATTTTGCATAGCATCGGGTAGATTGGCAACAATACGGTTAATTCTATTTTCGCTGTTAGAAGAAGCCAGTTGAATTGAATAGGCTTTTTGTGCTGTGGGGGTACGGTAGTCTTGTACGGGTTCTTGTACCTCTGTAAAGGTTGTCCCTTCGTTGTACTCAACTCCTGTATTTAAGCTATTTAAGTCTACCGTACTTTGTTTGTTAAAACTGTCCATAATGGATTCACTATGGACATAATCATTTTCACTATTATAGTTAGGTATTGGTTGAGGGGGTAGAGGTGTTGCATAGGTTTGGGTTGCTAAGGGTTGTCTTGTTTGACGTTGTGCTTCAATAACAGGTTGATAGTTTGTCATGGCTTCCACATCTTCATCCATAGCATGGTTGAGTTTACTTGATGACCCAGAGAATGTTTCATGTCGTGAACTTGTAGACTCTCCTGTCTCTTCTTCAAGTTGTGCCATAATGATTTTGTTATATTGTTGCTGTACAGATTCTAATTCATCTAAACGTTGACGTAAGATTGTTAATCCTGAACTCTTTTTCACAATGTAAGGGGTAATATAAATAACAACATTGACTTTACTAGCAGAATCTCCTCGTGAGGTAAAGAGTCTTCCTATAATAGGAATGTCACCAAGTACAGGCACTTTAGTTACTGAATTACCATCAGCACTTTTGATGAGTCCTCCTAAGATAATGGTTTCAGCATGATTAATAATGGCATTGGTTTTAACTGATCTTTTGGTGGTGGTTGGTCTGTCAGCAGCTGTACCAGAACCAGGAAGAATGTCTTCAATGGTTGTTTCAATTTCAAGTGAAACTTTATCATTTGATGAAAGTCTTGGTTTAACTTTTAAAGTAATACCAATGTCTTCACGTGAATAGTTATTTAGAACATTGGATGCTCCTTGGGTACTTTGTTGAGATTGGGTTAATATGGACTGTGTACGCCCTACATAAATGGTGGATTCTTTGTTATTGGTGGACAAAACAGAAGGTCTGGATAAAATCTGTGCAGCTCCATTTTGTTTTAAAAGATCAACTTGTGCTCCTAGAGCAAATACTTTATCCACAGAGCCAAATTCAAAAGCTGGATCTGTAGTAGTATACGCATTTCCATTGCTATCAAATTGGGTTGTGCTATTTCCATTTAAAAAACCAAGCAGTTCACTGGAAAGTGCTAAGGCAGGAGCACCTGCATTTGCTGCTAAAGAGAAAAGACCATTAGAGGTAATTGAACCTCCATTGAGTCCATACTTGATACCAATGTTTTCAGCAAGATTGGTGTTGACTTCAACAATTTTAGCTTGAATATATACTTGTGATTTTTCAACATCCAACTGTTTTACAGTATCTAAAATATTTTGATATTGGTCTGCATTGGCTAAAACAATTAAAGCATTACGTTCGATATCCGAAGCAATAACAGCTTTTTGTACAGGTTTGCCCCCTTTGGCTACAGGTGCTCCTGTTGTGCCACCTGCTCCTGTCATTTGAGGAACAATCTTACTTAAAATTTTTTCCATCTCTTCTACATTTGAGTTTGAAAGTGCAATAACATGCATTTTTTGTACGTCGCCTTCACCTTCTGTGTCCAATTGTTGAATGTAACTTTTTAAACGTTTTACATTGGAAGCTTTTCCCACTAAAATAATCGCATTGCCTGAAACATCTTGAAGTACATCAACTTTTTCAGAAACAATGTCTTGAGGGAAAAGGGATTTTGCCATGTTCTGAATGTTTGGAAATACATCTTTAACACGGGCATTTTGTAAATGAACAACCTCACTTTTTTTGGCCTGTCTATTTTCGATTTTATCAATAAGATTTTTAATTGATCGTAAGGTAGAAGGATAAGCTGTGATGGATAAAAGGTTGTTTTTCTTAAAGGAAACCACTTTAGCACTTTTGTGAAGTAGTGGTTTAATTTTGGTACGAATCACGGCTGAATTTACATTCGCAAGTTGAAAAACAACGGTTTTCATGGTTCGTCCACCTGTGTTAATGTTATTGGTGACAGGTAAACCCTCTCCTGCTGCTGTGGCAGATTTTACTACTTGGTAATAGCTACCTTTATTAACGAGGGTCATTTTTTTGGTTTCTAAAATGGCATTTAATAAAGGGATGAGTTCATCTTTTTCAACCCCTTCTTTGTTCGCAACAAAGTTGATTTTACCTTTTATTTCACCATCAATTAAGATATTTTTACCTGTAATTTTACCGACCATTTTTACAAAATCATTAACGCTTAAATTGGCAAAATTAATGTTTACTTTTTCGGCATATACTTGAACACTTAGTGCTAAGAGTAATATTGCTACTATTTTACTGAATTTCATATTCTAAATCCTCACTTTTACCATTTCTCTCAACGGTTAATGTTAAATTTTCTAAATCGTTTATATTATTAAAAAAGCCCATTGCTGAACCTAAATTGAGTGCCTCTGAATTGACAGCTTTAAGAATGTCTCCACGTTTAAGACCAAGTTTTTCGATATCTGAACCTTTTTTGACAAAATTGACTTTAAAGCCATCAGCTCTACCATTATTTTTGTATTGTGCTATACCTATGTCTTTCCAAATTTTATCCATATCTTTTGTATAACTTGTTAATAATGTTTTGGGGATACGTTTTACCCCATCTTCTTCCACAATGCTATTAGAAGATTGTGTTTTAATTGCAGATGCTCGACTAATACTTTTTGTAGCCACAGGACTACCTTTACTACTTTTGGTACTCTCTAGTGCCAGTTTAAACTCTTCAGCATTTTTTTTGAATATGGCAAAATTATTACCTGCTGATATGAGTTCAAAGCCATTTACTTTTTCACCTTTGGATAAAATAGAGCTTTTATTACCTTGGGCAACCGTGACAACCAAGGTCTCTTTTGAATTGTAGAGTCCCAAGAGTTTATACCCTCGCATGGAGGTCACCTTATTATTTTTTGGTTTAATGGTTTTAATGGGAGCAATGGCTTTGGCTTCATTGGTTAATCGTACACGATAATAAAGCTTTTTTGCAGTGCTTGACTTTTGGTACTCCTCTCCCGTACTGGGTAAAAAAAATAGAGAAGTTAGTACCCAAAGAAGTTTAATAAACACCATAATAGATAAAAGAAAAATAAAGGTTGAAAGATATTTAGCATTAATAATTTGTTTCATAAACCCATCCTTTCTCTTTATCTTTTTTCAGAAACTTTTTAATACTTTTTAACTCTTTAGGAACAGGGAATAAAATTTCTATTTTTCTTTCTATAAGGGCGATTGTGCCATCAAGTACCCCAAATGAACCTTCTCCATCCAGTTTGATTTGCAGAGGTTTCATCACAGAATATACAGCGTCTATATGATTAATTTCTTTGGGTGCTAGTTTAGACAAAGCATCGTCCATTTTAATGTTATTTATTTTTAGCGTATTATAAAAGAAGAAAAAGTTGAACTCTAATTCTTTGATATCTGCTATTTTTGCACCATCTACATAGAGTATGGCATTTTCAATTTTTATACCATACCAAGTATCCCTAATGGTTTCGTTTGAAATAATAATTTTGTTCTTTTTTAAAGTTTTTTCTAAGAGATAATAGAGTTCTACCTTGGGTGCAAAAAGCCACAATAGAATAAGGCTTAAGAAAAAACCACCAACAATTCGTTTTACCATTTGCATGTGAACTCCATTGTATATTGATTTTTAGCACTTTGCTTGATATTTAAGACAACAATCTGTACAGGTATATTAATAAGCTTATTGCTTAACTTACTAAGTTCATTTCCTGTTAAGTTTTTGTAAGAAGCCACAAGTTTTTTGGATTTTTGTTGAAAAGTAGTAAGCTTGGAAGAAGGAACAACACTTTTTAAGACCTTTACTTCTTTTGTCAATTGTTTTCCTCCCCACTGTTTTTTTAGGGTACGAATCATATTTATTTCAGTAATTTGTTTTTCGATACCAGCTTTGTTAGTACTTACTTCATTTTGGGCTGAAAGTTTATACATAAATGCAAAAACTGCAAAGAGTATGGCAACTAATACGATTAACTCATTTTTATAACGTTGAAGTGTCATCATATTCATAGTTCTTTCTCCACTTGTACGTTGAGTCCATTTTTAGAACTTTTAAATTTTTTTGCTTTTGCACTTTGTAGGACTTGATTAGATATGCTTATATTGGAGGTTTTAATATTGGCTTTAATGCCTAATTTTTCAATACTTAAATCATTGAGTTGACTATTGGCTGAAAGTAGTTTTGAAATCTCTTTAATACTTTGACGCTTGGCACGTTCATGCTCATCAATAGGCTGGTATTTTTCTAAAATACTTTTTCTAACCAAACTTGTACCATAGGTAGGGTTTTCATCAATAAGAGTCACAAGCTGTTCATTGATATCCGAAATGGATGTTGTCACACGATGACCCTCTATGATAAAAAGTCCTCCTAAAATAAAAAATAATGAAGAGAGAATAATGCTTTCTTTTAATCCAATAAGTGAACTTTTAGAAGCTCCAATAGAGACACCATTAGTGAGTTTAACGGTTGATAAGTCTAAGGGTTTGAAAGATAAGTTTGATTCCATTAATCGTGTAGGAATAACAGTTACCGTACCTTCTACTGTTTGTAATACATTCTTTTCAGAGAGTTGAATAGGTTCTTTTAGCTCACTACTAAGTCCTTGTGCAAAGTAAATTTTACTCACACGATGTTTTTCAATACCAACACCTTCTAAGAATGTCTCTATCTCTTCAATATCATAAGCATAAAAGCACCAAGTACCCTCACATTTAGTCACATGGTATTGGTATTCAATACTGCTATTAAGATAGTCATCAAAAAGGGATGCTGCTATTTGTTTTGCTTGGTAAGCAAAATTGATGTCAAGCTCTTCACGTATAAAAGTATAAAATTGTGGGGTTAAGATAATCTCAACATTCTGTTCTAATGAAACGTGTTCCATATTTTTATGGATAAATAGTCTATTATTGTTGTCCATTAAACTCAAAGTTGCTACTCCTTCCTTCTATATAGTTAAATTTATATTTATATTGCCTCTCTTTGTAGGCAAAAGTTTCTTCACAATGCATGGCATTGAGTGCCTTATTGGCATATATTTTATTATTGATTGGCGTAGAGATAGCATTTTCTTTTAAAAATGTAGCCAAGGTACTTTCTCCTACTATCCAAGAATCTTGGACTATTTCAATGGGAATATCAAATGCTGCTGAGATAAACTCAGGAGAAAGATAGTTACCATCTATTCTTGTTTGTTTATCTGTTGGCACAAAACTAAAATATTTATTCCATGGTACTTTTAAGGCTTTTGGATCGTCATATTCTAGGGCATAGTTTGTTAAAATTCTATCAAATTGTTGTTTAGATACAATGCCTTTTTTATTTTTTAATCGAGGTTCGTAATCTTGGTTTCCTACATGCTTTCCTATAACTCTTTCAACTAATAGCTGTTCAAGTTTATTAGGATCTTCTATATCATAAAGTTCTATAACATATTTTAGGACGTCTCGTACCAAATTACTTTTTTCTTGAAGCCCAGAAGCTTGTTCACTAGTTAACCAGTTTATTGGTACACCTATCATCAATGCTTCACAGCTTAAGTTAACGGCAAATGCACTTTTTCCCTCACTTAAAATAAGAGGCATGGTATACATGAGTGCCAACTTGTCACTGTTGTCCGAACCAGCTGGAAAAAAACGTTTTAAAACTTCAACGGTATTAGCATACAAAAGGTTCGCTTGTATTAGTGCAGATGTTGCTCCAGCATCTTTTTGCACCTTCTCTAAATAGGTAAAAGAAACAGCTATTATGGACATAATAGAGGCAATTACCATCAGTGTAATGAAAAGTGCAACGCCTGTTTTTCTTTTATCCATAATAAAGCTCAATTCAAGTAAAATCACCAATATTATAACTAACTTACATTAAGGAAATTCACCATGACCCATGAAATAGGCTTAAACTCCAAAGAACTTATTTTAAACTTAACTAATACTATTAATAGAAAATACAAAAAAACAGCCAAGAAAGGATTCTCATTATTAGAGTTACTTGTTGTTATTTTAATTTTAGGAATTTTAGCAGCAGCTGTTGTTCCTAAAGTAGTTGGGGCAGGAGATAAAGCAAAGGTAGACTTGGTCTGTGTCAATATGAAAGGGGCAGCAAATGCCTTAAAAATGTTTAAATTAGACAACGGTATGTACCCTGAAACAGAAGAAGGTTTTGCAGCACTACAAGCCAATCCTGATAGCGATAAATATGCAAACTATGCTTCTTCTGCCTATTTAGAAAAGCTACCAAAAGATTCATGGGGTGCTAAAATGGTTTATATTAAAACAGGCAACAATTTTGACATTATCTCTTATGGTGCTGACCGAAAAGAAGGTGGGAGTGATGAATACGCTGATATTAAATATTCGGGTTGTAAATAATCAATTTTTATGAATTCTATCACTCTAAACCTTTATAAAAAACATAAAGGTTTCTCTCTTCTTGAACTTATTGTTGTTGTTCTTATTGTTTCTCTTATTGGATTTTTAGTTTTCTCTTCAGCTGTTAAACAACAGCAAAAGACAGAAGTTTTAGACCCTTCAACCCTCCCTTCTACTTTTCGTAAATCTTTTAAAGGACAAGGCGATGTAGAACTTTTTTGTATTAAAAAATGTTCAGAGTGTTATGTTGTACAAGGAGCTAATATTTCTCCTTATGATGGTGGTATTAATTTTGGCAAAGATGTTAAGATTCATTTACTAGATAAGGATAATCATTTTATTGAATTAGACGAATTAGGTAGAATAAAAGATGAAAAAATTTGTTTACGTTATCATCTTTATGCCAATGGAAGTACAACACAAATGTTAATTGTGAATCATCAAGGAATATATTATCTTCCCTCTTACTTTGGAGAGGCAAAAAAAGTAGCTGATATGGAAGAAGCAAAAGAGCTTTGGATTAAAGAAGAGTACCCTTTACGTGATTCTGGTTCTTTTTATTAAAACCATCCTATAAAGAATAGCTGAAGTCTAAGCTATTTTTTAAAGACAGAGCTATTTTGTTTAATTATTTGAGTATTTGAAAAGAGTATTCAAATGACTAAATAAAATAAAGTAACAATATTT
>CACVAX010000048.1 GCA_902727935.1 uncultured Sulfurovum sp.
TTTTTTTATCCATTTCGACCAGAAACTTAGTTGTTTCTTTGGGGTTTATGGTCGAAATTATACCGTATTATTGGCTTTAAATGACTAAGTATAGGGGTTTTATTGGTTTTTCATGCTTGACTATATACATTAATAACTCCATCAAACATAGGAGGAAAGAGTAAAAAAAATCCATTGATAACTGCTAAAGTAATTCCAAGTTTAAAATATTTAAAGCGTACTAAAAGTATTCCGAAGATTAACCAAAGTGTTATTTGATATATAAAAAAATAACCATTTACTTTAAATAACAAAATAAATTTACTAGAAGTATTTTTAACTACATTAAAAAAATCTGCAAGTCTATCATCAAAAAAAAAGCTATAGAAAGATTCTGTTCCTAAAGAAGCAATTAAATAAATTATAAATATGTGAATCAGTAGACCCAAAATAGCAAGCATAAAAAAAATTTTCATATAGTAAGAATAAGCATTTTTTTGAGAAATCTTTTCACTAAACTTCTCTACTTTTACAGGTTCTGAGAATATCCACTTCAAAAGCTCCCAAGAGTTCTTAGGTGTAGTACTAAAATAATGAATATCTAATCTTTCTTCTTGAGCCATAATACTATTTCCTTTAGAATATTCATAAAATTTGTTGGGTTTATTTTTTTAATATGTGTCCATATCCATAAATATTTTGAGACATCATTACTTCTACTAAATTTTTTATCCCATCTATCAAAGTTGTTCTCTAAAAAATCACTACTATCATAATTCCCAAACTTTATCTCTTTTACTATAAAATTTATTAAGTCATATGGATACTTTTTACCTATTATCATCATAGCCAACAACTGAAAACCGAACTCTTTATCTATTCTTCGTTTTAATTCACCTTCAATCTCTTTTTGCATTAGAGAAGTTATAGGTTCTACAGCTACATCCAACGGAGAAGTTGTTAACTCACCACCTTTATAAAAAGCTTCATGCCTATAATTATTTGTAGAAACTATCAGTAGTGAAACATCTTCACTATTTTTAAAACTATTCAGTTGTTCAAAAAAGTCAAAATTAAACTTGTCATTACGGTTATTTTCAAAAAGATATTCAAAATGCTTAATGACTAAAACTTTTTTACCTTTTTTTCTTTCAAATTTAGCCAATACTTCTTCTACAGTATCAAATCCATCATCTATACCAAGCTTCTTTTCTAACCTCTCTATAAACTTTTTATAGTCAGTTCGTAACTCTCTCATATTAAGTACTACAAAGTGAGTTTCATCATCACTCAGTAGTTTTAAATCCTCAATAAAACGACTTTTCCCTACCCCTTTAGCTCCAAAAATATTAAGTGAGTTTCCTTTTACAATATAGTGTTCATAAATATTTTGTGTAAATGATGGTCGTAAGAACTGATTCTTCATAGTTTTCCCTAATTTCATGAATTAGAAAGATTATAACACATGGTAGAGAATTAAAATTCTAAAAGTTCAAAAAATATGACAAACTGAAATATTTTAAACATAGTATATTATTTTACGTTAATATAATAAAAAAGGAAATAGCAAATGCTAATCTTGACAACTATTACACTATCTGTTGTACTATGCTATTATTAAAAATTTTTTAGACAAAGAAAGTAAAAACTTTTATGTCACAGGGAAAAGTCGAAAAATCCCTTCAACCATACACAAAGTTACACTACAAAAACTAGATTATTTAAACAGTACATTCGAATTAGAAGACCTTAAAGTTCCTCCTGCTAACCGTTTAGAGAAAATAATAGGAGATTTAAAAGAGTTTTATTCTATACGCATTAACAAGCAGTACCGAATTATTTTTAAATTTGAAAACAATAATGTTTATGATATTCAAATAACAGACTACCATTAAGGAGCTAAAATGTTAGATTTACAAAGAGTACCAACACACCCTGGCGAAATATTATAAAGAAGAGTTCTTAGTACCTTATGAAATGACACAAAGTCATTTAGCAAAAGCATTAGGTACATCATTTCGTGCTATCAATGAATTAGTTAATGAGAAGCGAGGTATTACAATCGAGATGTCATTAAAACTCTCTAAATACTTTGGGACAACACCACAGTTATGGCTTAACCTACAAAATCAATACGATTTATATAAAGTTGCTAAAAAGAAAAAAAATGTGCTTAATGAAGTAAAGGTTTATGAGAATATTGTTGCATAATTAAATACAACTATATTCTATTAAACTTCTATATGAAGAGGTTCGATAAAATCGAACCTACGAGTTCCACGAAGGAACTCATATTTTATTTACTAGTGTAAACCATCCCACTGATGCTTTTTCCAAAGATAAGCTAAAATAGCAAATATAAAGAAGAAACCAAGAACCCATGGTGCAGCCATTTCACGTGCTGGCTTACTTGGGTCACCAATGTCCATAAGATATTGATGTACTTTATCATAACCCTCTTGGTTAAGTCCAACTCTAGGCATAGAAGTACCTGCTAACTGAGTTTGTGGATCTTCAATGAAAGTCTCCATAAAATGATCAGATCGGGCTCTAACAATCATAGACAAATCAGGTGGAAGTTTCCCCATATAAGCAGCCAATTTCTCTTGTTCTTCAGCCACTTTTTGTGCATGTTTCATTGCTTCTATATCATGACCTGTTTTAAGGTTTTCTTTCGTCTTAGGTGCTTCACCTAATTGAGTAATCTTATCATAACGCATTGCATGACAACGTACACAAGCTTCCATAAATGCTTCTTTTGGCGTTGGTTCAGCTGCCTTATGTGCTTTCATGTAAGCCACAATATCTGCAATCTGCTGATGAGACATTGTTCCTTTAATAGAACCCATTGGGTGCATCATTGTATCAGCATAAATATGGTCTACATTTGATGCCATTGCAGGGTCTTTAAGAAGTGCTATTAAATAGTTTTCATCATAAATAGCCCCTGAATGGTCTAAGTTTGGAGGAATTACACCACCCATATTCATATTT
Source organism: uncultured Sulfurovum sp. (assembly GCA_902727935.1). Classification (GTDB taxonomy): domain Bacteria; phylum Campylobacterota; class Campylobacteria; order Campylobacterales; family Sulfurovaceae; genus UBA1140. Next base: position 2,974 of record CACVAX010000048.1, read on the forward strand.
AAACCATTGTGACAACCTGTACATGAAGCAAAACCAGCTTCACCAGCCTTAGGGTCACCTTTTAACTGTGAAATGGTAGCTACTTCTTTCCAGAATGTTGCTTTTTTAGTTTGAGTATCCTGTGCAACTATCAACTTCTTTTCTAGTGAAGCTTTTAACGCTGGATCTTCTTCTTTACCAATTTTATACTCTAAGTCAGAAACAGCTCGAGCATTAGCTTTGGCTTCTGTTGTTCCATCATAAACGAAATCATGAAAATCTTTCTTAATTTCGTTACCCTGAGCATCTACTTTTTTGTGCATTTCATGATGAGCAAATGGCTCAACACCCCAGTAAAGTAATCCAGTAAAGAATACAACTACACCGAGTATTTTTAATTCTTTATTCATCCCTTACTCCTTAATCTTTTTTTCAAACATAGTAATAAATGGTAATGCAAGCCATAACACAAAGAATAATACAGCTGAAATAAATCCAATCACATTCCAAATACCTTCAGGTGGTAATTTACCCATAACTGTTAAAATAATAATGTCAACCAATAACGTCCAGAACCAGATATTAAATAAACCTCTTCTACTTGCTGGTGCAACATTTGGACTTCTATCTAAGAAAGGAAGTGCAAAAAATATCACCTGTGCAATGGCAAAAGCAATTAATCCTAAGTCAGTTGGGAAAGGACGTAAAATCTCATATGACCACAAGAAGTACCACTCAGGGTAAATATGTGCTGGAGTTTTAAGACCATCTGCTGGATCAAAGTTTACAGGATCCATCGCAAAGTTAAAGTGGAAAAATACTAAATAGAAGAATAAGATAAAGTAAACACCCATTACAAATACATCTTTAGACAAGAATACTGGAGAAAATGGAATTACTTTAGACTCTTTTTTCATACCTGCTTTCCATAAAGCTGCTGCCTCATCAAAATCAATTTCTTCACCATCTTGGTTGTTAACATGTGGAATTCTAAGTGTCGCAAAGTGAAACACAATAGCCCCAATAATAATCAATGGTAAAAGAAATACATGTAGCATAAAGAAACGACCTAAAAATGCCTGATCTGGCACATAATCACCACGAATCCATTCAACCAAACCTGTAGCTTCTAACGAACCACCAGCAAAAAGATTGGTAATAACCATACCAGCCCAGTAAGACATCTGTCCCCATGGTAACATATAACCAGAAAATGCTTCAGCAGAAAAAAGTACAAATAACAACATTCCTGAAATCCAAATCATTTCACGCCCACGTTTATAAGAACCGTAATAAATCCCTGTAAACATGTGAATATAAATAATAAGAAATACCAAAGAAGCACCAATACCATGCATGTGTCGCCATAACCAACCATAACCAACTTCAGTCATAATGGTATAGTTGACAGAGTCAAAAGCACCTTCAACAGTTGGTACATAGTACATTAAAAGGAAAATTCCAGAAATTACCAAAACACCAAATGTAGCAGCAAGAATCATTCCCATTGCCCATAAAAAGTTAATGTTTTTTGGAATCCAATACTCAGTATTTAAAACTTTCATAACCGTAGTTATTGCGAGTCTATCATCTAACCATTGTTTAGAAAATGGTTTAGCATTTGCATCAAATTTAGCCATTTTCTATCCTTATGCTTTACGTGTTAGCCCATCAGCTAACATTTGTTTATACTCTTCACCTTGCTCACCAAGAACCATTTTTGTTCCCTCAAGTTTAAAGGGAGGTATGTCTAAAGGTACTGAAGGTGGAAGTCCAGGAAGATTAATTCCAGACAAGTCAAACTTTCCTCCATGACAAGCACAGTTAAAAATTTTTTCTTCTGGTTTATACGCAGGGATACAGCCTAGATGAGTACAAAGTCCTATACTAACATGGTATCGATCATCACCAATAACAATGTCTCGCTCATGAGCTTCCATCTCTGATGATTTTTTCAAAACAAAGATTGGCTTTCCTCTCCATTTCTCTGTTATCATTTGACCTGTTTTTGCTTCTGACAAGTCTATTGTAGTAAATCCAGCAGCTTTTACACTTGGTAACGGATCCCAAGTGCGTTTAGCAGCATAAAGTCCACCTATTGCACCTATAGCTGTAAAACCACCTAAAGCCATTCCCATAAAGTCACGTCTTGTACTCATACCTTTCCTTTGCTATCGTTTTTCCATCAAAAAAGTTAACGTTAATTCCGTTTTTCCTTTTTTAAAGTTGGAGGCAGTATAAGTAAAAAGGAATTAAGTGTTAATTATAAGCTATAATTTTCATGGTTTTTTTTAAAAAAAGTGACTATTTTCCTCAAAGTTTACACATTTTAACACAATTTTTTAACAAATCATCGTTTGTTAAAGGTATTAATTATATAAATGCAAAACAGTAAAATATTAATCTTTATTCTCAAATTAAGCTAAGATTATTAACTTAAATTAAGCTCATTTCTGACCTCCACAGTCCTAACAAGTTCTAGTAAAATACCCTGCATTCCTTCTTGAATTTCGCTGAGCAACTTAACATCTTTCGCCTTTGTAATGGACAAAGAACTTAACCAATTATAAACAGATGGAAAACCTATATGTACATCATTTTCTCCTCTTTTTTTATACACATAACAACTACAAGGCGCAAAAGCACCAGCTTCAGGACGACTCTTCGCAATATCAAACAAAATATTCACTTTACACAAAGAGTAGACTCTATAAAAATCATATCCATCATACAAAGCTTCTGTAAAATCTTCATGTAAATCTTTCTGGGTAACAATAATCAAGCCATTTTCTGTCACCTTTTCATTCAACTTCAAATCCAATACAGTCATCTTATCTTTCCAGCTTTCCTCCTCCACTGGCATAGAGAACTTGCTTATTAAATCTCCTTCTTTTTCCAAGCATGCATAGCCTCTTTCCTCAAATACACCATCTTCTAACGCTAATTTTAAAGCATAAATAATCAAATTATTCAATGCCATTAATCTTTCATCATCTTTTGGAATATTCAAAATTTTTGCCATCCCCTCTATAGAAAGGGTTGCAATTGAAATTTTGTTCGTTCCTTTTAGCGTATAAATAGACATACTCATAGGACTTAAGACCCCAACCTCTTCATAATCTTTAGCCAAAGCCAAAAGCAAATCTTTTTGGTAAAAGGTCATCATATTGTAAACGGTAAAATCACTTTCATTGAAATTATCCATAAACACTTGATTTGTATTTTTAGTAGCTGTAATCTCAAAATCAGCTTTCTTAAATGCCAACTCTATACTTTTTGGCGTAATAAGCCCTTCTTCATTTTCTACGCTAAAAACTTGTATGTCATCTTTAATATTACACTCTTCTGAGAAAAAAGTCTCTTTCATAAACTTATTCATCTTACTTAAGCCTTTCATTAATTGAAGATTCCTTGTTACCTAAAGCCTCTACCACACAAACAATAGACTCCAAACAATATTCTAAATCTTTTTCATGTTTATTTAATGAACTCACGACAGAAGTAATGACTCTTAAACGGCGTAATAAGTTGTCACGCTCTGCATATAAAATATTTAATTCTCTCTCTTGTCTCAACGCTATACCCTCTTTAAGTTCTTGACCTTGAAGTTTTCGCTTCTCTATTGCACCCTTATAGGCCTTAATCCCAACTTCTAAGGATGAAACATTGTTAAAGCCTAAGCCTTTCATCATGTCACGTACTTGCGCACTTCTTGATCCAGCATGACAATAAATAACAAAAAATTCATCTTTAGATGCTTCAAGTTGTTTAATCTCTTTATGAATGGTCGAAGTAGGTAAAAGCAAATCTGTTCCAATGATAAACGCTTCATCATTCTCCATCTCTTCACGTACGTCTATTAACCTAAAAGCCATCTCATTATCATCTCTTTGTGTTAATAATTTTTCTAGGGTTTGACTGTCCATATCTTCTTCTGACATCAGTGCTTGTAACTTGTCACTGTTCTCATTGTCTGAATAATTATCAACATACTCTTGAGTACAAAAAATTCCACAATGACAAGTACCATCTCGTGGAATTTCAACTTCAATGGCTGGTTTACAAGGACAAACTCGATTCTTAGCAGCTTTTTGCGCTTCTTTTGTCTCCCCTTCAACCATAAAACAAGGACAATAACGCTTACCATACATGAGTTTTTGGCGTGTTAGACCAAGTGCTATGCCTTCATTAACATCACTTCTTGGATGTGGAACCCAAGAAAAATTCTTATTAACTTTCTCCACAAAAGCCCATGTTTTACTTAATTCATTTTGAAACGCTTCTGATTTTACATCTACTCTTTCCATCTTCTCTCCCCTTAAGCTATTTGATTAAATTAAAATTTTTTAAGATGTAATAAATTTTACATCCAACACAATAATTACTTACAGCTTCCAGCAATGCTGCTAAAATTAAAAGACTTGTTAAACCTAAAGCTATTTTAAAAAAACCTAAAAAATATATAACAGTAATAACTAAACTAATAAATAAGCCAAAATATAAAGCAAAGCGTTTTGGTGCCTCATTCGTCAGTCGTGGTTCAATATTCAAAATATTAATGATCCCTTTAGCAATAAAAACAAAAGGACTTAAGCCTGAAATTTTTATGGCACGGCTTGAAAAGTCTAAAAGCAACAAAAGAATAAAAATAACATGATTTGTGAGTAAAAATAATAAGGCAACGATAGAAACCTGTGTGGCTATAATTCGGACAAAGTTACTGTCAATATGTTGAAATGAAATTGGGCATGTTTGTACCATACTCTTTCCTTTAAATTTAAATGATTCAAAGAAGTATAGTAAACAATATTAAACATACAGTAAACAAATGTTAAATATTAAATAAATAATAACAATTTAAAACTATTTTGGAAATTATTTTTTAATTTTCAAAGGCACCTTCTGAAAAATGTTCTAATATTTGAGATACTAAAACAATACGTTCAGCAAAACTTTTTTTAGAAGCTCTTTCATGTATGGTATGGTCTCCATCACCAAAAGGTCCCCAACCATCTAACGTAGGTACTCCTTGAGAAGCCACAATATTGGCATCACTTACCCCTCCACGTTTTTCAGTTTTTAATTGTATATTACACAAAGTATTAATACGTTCAACAAAAACTGCTTGTGCCTCAAAAGGTTGCATAACATCACGCTGTATACCTCCCAAAAGCGTTGAATTTGTGCCTTCTACATAATTTGTAGCCACAATCTTATTTACCTCTTTTAAAACCCTATCACGTTCATCTATGGTGGTATAACGAAGTTCAAAAGTTAATTGGGCTTTCGGAGAAATGGTATTTGCCCCTCTTCCTCCTGAAATTTTCCCAACATTAACCGTTGTCTCTTTTTCTAAATTGGTTAAGGCAACCAATGCCATAAGCTTATGTGACGCTTCTAAATTCGCATCAGCTCCATCACTGTAATGATTCCCTGCATGAGCTGCTTTTCCCTCAATGTCTATGAAGAATGTCCCCACACCTTTACGCCCAATAACAACCTCATCATCTCGCCCTGCTGCTTCAAATACCATACAATAATCATATGCTTGTGCCAGTTCAGCTGAGAGGTACTTAGAATCATCACTTCCTGTCTCTTCATCACTGACCAATAAGAAATCAATATTGTCAATTTCTCCAAACTTTTTATGCACATGACGTAATGCTTCTAAGGCAACAAAGTTACCTCCTTTCATATCACAAACCCCTGGCCCATAAATCCACGCTTCATCTTCTTTAAAAACTTCAAAACTCTCTGGAGGAAATACTGTGTCCAAATGTCCAAGAAGTAAAAGCTTTTTACCCTCTTTACTTTTTGAAGTAAAATGTAGATGGTTTCCTATGCTGTCTCTATGATAAATCTCTTGATGATAGCCCAATTCATACATCCACTTTGCAAAGACTTCTCCATTTTTATCCACACCTTCTTTGTTTTTTGTCCAAGAATTTAACTCTATTATCTCTTTAAGCTCATCAAAGTTCTGCTTTATCATTATTACTCCACAAATGTATGTTATTGGTCACCCATAATCAACATATATTCTAATAAATTATAGTAAAATTTTACATTAAAAATTAGCATTAGGATAAGTTTATGGACAGAAAAATCGGTATGTGGCTCTATGGTAATGGTGGTGGAGATAAAATCCAAAAAAAAATAGTAAAAAAACTTCAAGAAAGAGGCATTGAGAGTATCACAGATATCAATCTTCGTCATGCCATTGCGAAAAAAGGACACATCTATCATGGTAAAACCATTGTGGATGAATTGGACTTGTTTTTCTCCTATAATGCTGGTGAGCAAACACAATATCAAGCCTTTTTATACCAAGCACTGAACCGTGCTATCCCTATGATAAACTCATATGAATCGTTTGCCTTAACCGAAGATAAGTTTCAAACTTCTTTCTTACTCCAAAAACAAGGTATTAGTACACCAGAATTTCAACTCTGTCACAGAGAAAATTCTAAACAACTGGAAAAGATTATGAATAAGTGGTCAAAAATGGTTTACAAACCAACCGATGGATGGGGAGGAATGGGACTAACTAAAATAGAAAACCAAACAACCCTTGACATGCTCATGCCTTTTCTAAATCAAATGGATTTACGTTTCTTCTATGTAGAAAAATTTGTAAAGTATGACAACACTGACTTTAGAGTAGATATTGTTGATGGAGAGTTTGTAGGATGTTATGGTCGTAAAGCTTCTAAGTCTGATTGGCGTACCAATATTAGCTCAGGTGGTTCAGTCTTTTTACGTGACCCAGATGATGAAGTTATCAACATTGCCAAAAAAGCAGCTAAAATTTGTGGAACAGACATTGCAGGGGTCGACATCATCTATGATTTAGAACGTGAAGAGTATGTGGTACTTGAAGTTAATGGTATCCCAGCTTTTGCCACACCAGAACAAGAGGAAATGGGACTAAACTTTAACAAGAAAAAAATCAATCTTATTGTGGATATGATTGACCGAAAAACTAAAAAATAAAAACATAATAGGAACAAACTATGACAAATAAAAATAACGAAAAACTACCAAAAATTGGAATGCTCTACCTAGACCACGTACTAAGATTTTTTGACAAATCAAATTTTAGAGGTTGGCCCGATAAAATAGAAACCGTTACCTACCACTGGAAAAATGATAAAGCACGATTTATCAAAGAAGTAAAACGTAAAAAAATTGACATCTTAATAGGAAACATCCCTGCCACTGCTTATGAGACCTTTAGAGAAATTGCACGTGCATTACCAAATGTACAATTTCTTCCTTCTTTGGACACACAATTCTCAAACAAATCAAAAGAAAATGTAACCCGTTTTGCATGGAAGTATGATATTCCAATTCCTAAGACTTATGTCTTTTATGACAAAGATAAAGCAGAAAAGTTTATAGACCAAACAGAATTTCCCAAAATCATTAAAAAATCTTATGGACCTTCAAATTATGGGGGATACTTTGTTCATAAAGTAGACTCAGCAAAAGAAGCACATAATCTTTTAGCTCAAAAGAAGTACCACCCTGCCTACTTCCAAGACTTTGTGCCAATGTCTGCTGATGTACGAGTAATGCTTATTGGTCACAAGCCTGTTTGTGCCTTTTGGAGAAGACCACCTGAAGGTGAATGGCTAACCAACACCAGTCAAGGTGGAAGCATGGACTATATGGATGTACCTAAAGAGTTACTTGACCTAGCCGTACAAGTTTCTAAATCTGCCAATGCAGAATACTGGGCATGTGACATCGCTGTGGGTGAAGATGGTGAATACCGTATCTTAGAGTGTGCCACTGCCTTTGCTGCTTTCCCTTACATCAGAGATTGGATAGGTCAGTATCTTATGTGGAAATTTTCAAATGGTCGTTTTGCTAAACCAAACATTCCTCTGTATAACTGGGAAGAGCTAGGGAAAATGGATGCTTCTATACTTAGAACCCTTCGTTACATTACTTTTGGAAAATACACGCCATCTTATGATGGTGCTTATTTCCTTGATAAAAAAACAAGAAAGACTGAAGAAGGAGAACTTTACCTTCATGAACTTGACAATCTCTTCCCAATGTTAGCAACAAATGATAGAACCAAAGAAGAGTGGGCAAGTGAAAAATGGAATTTCCAAGACAATTATGGTAAATCTGTAAGAAAAGTACATGCCAAAAGTAATCCTATTCAAGAAAATAATAGCAACGAAGTAAGTAATAGTGAAACCCAACAATCTGAAACACTTCAAGTGGATAAAAAAGAAAAAAAAGCCCTCTTAACAAAAAAGAAAATGAGAAAAATTTTTACTTCTATAGAAGGAATTAATAAGAAAAAATCCAAAAAAGTTTTGGAAAAATTTGAAGTTGCTGAGTTAACAGAGATTTTAGACAATACGCCTGAAACCTTAGTCGAAGAGCTACCATGGTTCAAGAAGAAAATGTTAAAAGAGCTTAAAAAAACTTGGGCTAAGTTCAAAGAAAAACTAGAAAACAAAGAGAAGCAGTAATAATGAAAAACCAATACATGTCTTATGCTGAAAGTTTAGACTTTCTGTACGAAATGGAAAAAAACTACCCAGAGCTAATTAAGATTATTAAAATAGGAACTACCTATGAAGGACGAGACATTGTCCTAGCCAAAATTAGCAAAAATGTTGAAACAGCCGACAGTAAACCAGCCATGCTATTTACAGGAAGTATTCATGCACGAGAATGGATTGGTCATGAGTTAGCACTCAAATTTATTAGTTACGTCGCTGACAATCAAAATATTGATCCTCTACTGGAAAAATCGTTAAACGAATCGAGTATGTACATGGTTCCCTGTCTTAATCCTGATGGTTATGAATACTCACGAAAACACTTCTCTTTTTGGCGAAAAAATAGACGCGTAAATCATGATGGAAGCATTGGAGTAGACTTAAACCGAAACTTCTCTATTGGTTTTACCAAACAAAGCAATACCTCATCCAATGTCTACGGAGGAGAAGCACCTTTCTCTGAAGCTGAAACTTCAGCCATTAAAGCCTTTGTTGACAGTCATGAAAACATCACCATTGCTTTTGATTATCACTCACAAGGAAATGTTTTCTTTCCTGCCCATAAATTTATGCATGAAGCAGAAGTTGACGGTACAGATATGAATGTGCTTTGTGCTAACATGAATGATGAATTTTCCAAAGTAACAGGTAGAAAATATGGTATTCACCGTGGTAAGCCACCTGCAAATCTTATTTCTGGTTCAGGGCGAGAATACTACTACTCAAAAGGTATTCTTGCCATTGTGGCTGAAGTAGGTACCAAAAACATTCCTGACTACATGAAAAGTATGTCAGGAAGCATTAACGAAAACATTCCTGCGTTAAAACATGCATTCTCAGAAGTCATTAACTACTCTGCTTTAGCACCTAAAAGAGTGGATAATTTCACCATAGAGTCCAGAGATGCGACCTCGGTAACACTTACATGGAGTTATGAGTTACGCGATGACATCTATTTTGAAATCTACCGAAGCACCAAAGATAAAGATGCTTGTAATGAACGTACCAGAGTAGGCATTGTGGGAGGTCAAAAGTTTATTGATACGGATTTAAACTCTTCAACCAACTACCACTACAGCATACGTGCTATTAATAAATCTACAGGATACAAGTCACCCTTTGCACCTGTGGTTAAAGTGCGTACCTGGCTTGAAGATGATGAGTTTTTTAAATTGACCTTTGCTGATAAAGCTGGAACTGGTTATGTGGGGGAGTTCACCCAAGAATCAAACCGTTCACATTTTGGTCTAAATTCACTCTTTGTTGGGGTCAATAAGTCTAAGGGAATTTGTGATGCTGTCATTAGCTTTGACTTAAGTAATATTCCTGACAATGCCATTATTAAATCGGCACGTTTTTATGTTTACCCTATGAATCGTGTGGGAGCCAAAATAGAAAAATATGGACAATGGAACCTTTCACTCTTAGACCAAGAAAGTTTTACTGAAATAACTGACTTTCATGAAATCGAAAATGCTCAAACCAAAGGGGTGATTGGACGTGCCATCAAGTCAAGTCAACTTACCCAAGGTATTTGGAACCACTGGAGCTTTTCACGCCATGAGTGTAAACTTTTACAAGAAGAGATAGCCGTAGGAAAAGCAACTTTTAGAATGGATGGGGCAAAAACCTTACCACAAGGGGAAGACAGTCAACTCATGCAGTTTGACATTGGGTATGGTCAATATGGTGGGGGAATTCAATATCGTCCTATCTTAGACATCAAGTATACACTGATAAATGAGGAGATAAAACTTCCACAATCAAGCATTAGTACCATTTGTCAAGATGACACCATTCAAGAAGAATTAAAATCAGGATTTGACAAAGAGGGAGAAAAAATCTATGGTTACCTTGATTTTGATTTAGCACAGTTACCTGACCCTCAAGAGAACATGATTACCCAATGTACCCTACGTATTTCAAACAACAACAGCTTTAAAACAAGCTCAGATGTACGCTTTTATGTGGAACTTGTAGAACTGGATGAAGCAGGAACCTATGAGGACATTAAAAACCGTGAAAAAATTGAATACATCGGTTATGAAGTTGCTGAATCTGACATGAAAAGCAAAGAGTCTCAATACTTCAAATTTGACACCCTGTCAAAACAAGTACTCGATACCATGCACCAAGAGGGTAAAAAGTTAAAGCTGGTCATTAAACCTACCTCTGCTTTGGGCATTAAAAATCGTATCATTGAATGGAATGACAATGTTGAATTAATTGTAAAATACATTCCTAAACGACGTACAGCACTGAATAAGGTTGAAAACCTAAAAATCAGCAAAGAAAACAGAATGATAAAGCTCTCATGGGATAAAGTAGACAATGAAGCACTCAATGGATACTATGTGGTAAGAAACAGTTTTCACACCCCAAAACACTTTATGGATGGCGTAAAAATCTATGGAGGAAAAGACACCTACACCTATGACAATTTCGCCCACTTTGACAAAGAAAAATACTACTCCGTCTTTAGCTATGACGATGTACCAAACTTTTCAGAACCAGCTATTATAAACTATAATCCTATGGAGACCTATGATTAAGTAGAGGGTTAAACCTTCTATTTCTTCTTACTCTACCCCAACAATATAAATCTTTTTAATCGTCAAATAGCCACTCTAAAAGATCAACATCTCAAAACTAATATTTTTTATATCAAAATTTTCTAAAATCTCCTCTTCCGTTCATCCTTAAATGATTTTTTATTCAACAATAGAGACATCTATTTTTAAATGTAGAATATATTTTGAACTTAAAAGTTCATCAATTACAATATTTCGAGCCTCATCTTCTTCTACGTCATAGTAGACGGCTTGACCTACATTTATATTTTTGTCACTTAGCCATTCCCCAATGTGAAAATCATAAGCTTCTTGATTTTCTCCTAAAATTTTTCCCTCATTAGTTGCTTTATTAAATGTAATTATTTTTCCTAACATTTAAAAACCTTTTCATTTTTTATAAAAATTATTTTTTTGTGTTAAGACCTATCAAGTTTCTACAATC
>CACVAX010000049.1 GCA_902727935.1 uncultured Sulfurovum sp.
TAGATTTATTTCTTTCTTAAAAACACACCTGACTCTACATGCTGTGTATGAGGGAATTGGTCATAAATAGCACTATCATCTATGGTATGTGTCTTAGTTAATTCAACTAAGTCTCTCGCCAAAGTCTCAGGATTACAAGAAATATAAATAATATTTTCCATTCCTTGAATCAGTTTAATCGTATCCATATCCAGTCCTGCACGAGGTGGGTCAACCAAAATGGTTGAGAAATTATAAGAATCTAAATCTACATCTTTCAGACGTGTAAATTCTCGTTCTTTATTAAGTGCTTGTGTCATCTCTTCTGAAGCTAAACGAATAAACTCAATATTATTTACATCATTTAATTCACAATTTTCTTTAGCAGCATAAATAGAACGTTTAGAAATCTCTGTTGCTAAAACTTTGTCAAAATATTTAGAAAGAGGTAGAGTAAAGTTTCCTAAACCACAATAACTCTCTAAAAAGTCACCTTTACCTTCTAGTTTTTTAGCCTGTTTTATAGCCCACTCTATCATCTGTACATTGACAGCTGGATTGGGTTGAGTAAAGCCACTTTCATAATATTTATAAAGATAGTCTTGACCATCTATAAACAGTTTTTCTGTTACAAACTCATCTGAGAGAATAACTTTTTGTTTTCGGCTTCGTCCCATAATTTTTGCATTTAGAAGTTTTTCTAGCGCTTTGGCTTCCTCATTCCAATCTTCTTCTAATTTTCTATGATAAATCATGGTAACCAAACATTCATCGGTAGTAGTGGCTAAAAACTCAATAGAAAAAAGACGATGTTTTAAAACTTCTGAACTATTAATCTTGTCTAAAAGAGGTTGCATTCTTTTTTCTATGGGTACAATAACTTTTGGACATTCACCAATGTTCACAGCACCTTTTTTATCCAAACGTCCCATGGCATAAGAACAACTATCTCCATCATGCCAAATTTTAAACTCTGATCTTGCTCGGTAATGTGACGGCTGGGCTGAAAAAACTTCTAAATCTTCTACTTCAAAAGGAGCCAATAGTCCCAACACGCGCTCTTTTTTTCCAGCTAACTCTGCTCCATAGCTTAAGTCATAAATAGTACAAGAACCACAAGTCCCAAAATGTTCACACTTCAATGTTATACCTTCTTAAATAATTGTGGTATTTTAGCTAAAAGTTATTCAACTACAAAGTTCACGCATAGCTTCTTCAGTCAAGGTTTCAACCCCTAATTTCACAGCCTTATCATATTTAGAACCTGCATCATCCCCATAGATTAGAAAATCTGTCTTTTTAGAAACAGAACCACTTACTTTTGCTCCCAGGTTTTCTATCATCTCTTTAACCACGCCACGTCCTACTGACATGGTTCCGGTAAGAACTACTGTCTTGTCTTTAAATGGATTCTCCTCAGCTTCTACTTTTTCTTCTACTGTTGGTTCTACAATGTCAAATAATTTCAATACAAAGTCATAATTTACTCTCATAAACTCAACAAAGGAAGCAGCCATTTCAACACCAATACCATCTATGGCTTCTAACTGCTCCTCAGTTACATCCACAACACCTAAACCAAACTCTAAAGCTATGGACTTTCCAGCTACAGCACCAATATGTTCGATTCCCATTGCCGAAAGTAGTTTGGCTAAAGTAGTTCCCTTTGAATCATTAATGGCTTCTAAAAGTTTGTTAATACGTTTTTCTTTAAAACCTTCCATCCCCTCTATGTCTTCAAACTTCAAAGTGTAAAGGTCTAAAATGTCTTTTATTTTCCCTTCATTCACAAGTATCTCAACAATACGTGAACCAAGCCCATCAATATTCATACTTCCTTTTTTGGCAAAGTGAATAATAGAATTTACCACACGAGAAGGACAATCCATATTTTGACATTTTATCAATGTACCTTCATCCAGAACTTCAGAACCACAAGTAGGACAAGCTGTTGGACGGATAATCTCAACCTCATCACCTGTTCTTCTGTCAGCTAAGACCTTAGTGATTTTAGGAATTACATCACCAGAACGAATTAAAATGACGGAGTCACCTACTTTTAAACCTTTACGTTCTATTTCATCATAGTTATGTAAAGTAGCACGCGCAATCATAGCTCCTTCTAAATCCACAGGTTCAACTTCTGCTACTGGAGTCAGTACTCCCGTTCGTCCAACTTGAATGGTAATGGCATTTACTTTGGTTACTTTTTCCAATGCTGGAAACTTATAGGCACACATCCACTTGGGTACTTTTACTGTGTAACCTAACTGCTCTTGTTTTACAGTATCGTCAACTTTAACAACCATACCATCCATCATCATGGGAATTTCATCTCGATTTTCTATAAGAAAGTGATAAAACTCCTCTATCTCTTCAATAGTCGTACATGCTTTTGTAAAAGGTGGTTCTAAAAAACCTAGCTGATACACATAATCCATTTTCTCTGAAAGATTTGTTTGTGTTAACGAGTTCTCTCCAAGTCCCCAAGGGTAAAAGACCAAGCGACGTTTTGCTGTAATGCTAGAATCTAACTGACGTAAACTTCCTGCTGCTGCATTTCGTGGATTGGCAAAGGTATTTTCACCCTCTGCTTTTCGCTCTTTATTGATAATGTCAAAGTCATCTTTTCGAATGACCACTTCACCACGAATCTCTATTTGACCTTTATAATCTATACTTAAAGGTACAGAACGAATAGTACGAACATTGTCTGTAACCTCTTCCCCTATGACACCATCACCTCTTGTAATGGCACGTACTAGTTTCCCTTCTTCATAGAGTAGATTCATGCTAGCCCCATCAAATTTCGGTTCACAGAAATAGGGAGTTACCCCTACATTTTTAACCGTTC
>CACVAX010000050.1 GCA_902727935.1 uncultured Sulfurovum sp.
AAATATTGTTACTTTATTTTATTTAGTCATTTGAATACTCTTTTCAAATACTCAAATAATTAAACAAAATAGCTCTGTCTTTAAAAAATAGCTTAGACTTCAGCTATTCTTTATAGGATGGTTTTTGAAATGCTGAACAAAAGTATATAGCAATATTAATAATGAAGGGTAAATAGATTTTAATTAAAATAAGAAGTGGTAGTAAGAGAGGGACTCGAACCCTCGACCTCCGGCTTATGAGACCAGCGCTCTAACCAGCTGAGCTACCTTACCACCTATGTTTTGAAGAGTCGAAATTTTAGCTGAAAAGAACATCTATGTCAAGTCTTTTTTTACTTTCATGCTTAAATATTTATTTTAAAGAAACTCTTAGCCAAAGTGACTAAAGTTTATTGATTTTAAAGACTAAAATATTGACATTTATCAAAAAAAAGATTACTATTTCGAAAATATTATTATAGAAGGAGAACCAATGTCATTTATGCCATTAGGTAATCGCGTTCTAATAGAACGAGAAGCACAAACAAATCAAACTGCATCAGGTCTGTACATTCCAGATTCTGCAAAAGAAAAGCCCTTAAATGGAAAAGTAATTGCTGTGGGTAAAGAGGCAATGGAAGCTGGTATTAACGAAGGTGACACGGTTGTGTTTGGTAAATTTGGTGGAACAGAAATCACAATTGATGGAACAGAGTATTTAATTATGAGTTCAGATGATATATATGGAGTAATGAAATAATGGCAAAAGAGATACATTTTTCGGACGCAGCACGTACAGGGCTTTTTACAGGCGTAACAAAACTAGCAGATGCAGTCAAAGTAACCATGGGACCACGTGGTCGTAATGTACTTATTCAAAAATCATACGGTGCACCTCACATCACTAAAGATGGTGTTTCAGTAGCACGTGAAATTGAACTGGCAGACACACTTGAAAACATGGGTGCTCAACTGGTTAAAGAAGTAGCAGCAAATACAGCTGACGAAGCTGGAGACGGAACGACTACTGCAACAGTTTTAGCACACTCTATTTTTAAAGAAGGTCTTAGAAACATCACAGCTGGTGCAAACCCGATTGAAGTTAAACGTGGAATGGACAAAGCAACTAAAGAAATTATTGCCCAACTTAAAGCCATGAGCCTAGAAGTTCAAGACAAAGAAAAAATTGCACAAGTAGCGACTATTTCAGCAAACTCTGACGAAACCATTGGTGATCTTATTGCTGAAGCAATGGAGCGTGTTGGAAAAGATGGTGTTATTACCGTTGAAGAAGCTAAAGGTATTGAAGACGAACTAGAAGTAGTTGAAGGTATGCAATTTGACCGTGGGTACCTTTCGCCTTACTTTGTGACCAATACTGACAAAATGACCTGTGAAATTGACGAGCCACTTATTCTTTTAACCGATGCAAAAATTACTTCATTAAAAGACTTAGTACCTGTTTTAGAGCAGATTCAACAAACAGGAAAACCTCTACTTATCATTGCTGATGACGTTGAAGGTGAAGCACTTTCTACACTAGTACTTAACAAGTTAAAAGGTGTTCTAAACATCACTGCTGTTAAAGCACCAGGTTTTGGTGACCGTAAAAAAGCAATGCTTAATGATATTGCTATTTTGACAGGAGCAACACTGATTACAGATGAGCTAGGACTGACACTTGAAAAAGCTACCATTGCTGAACTTGGTCAATGTTCTAAAGTTGTTATTGACAAAGACAACACCGTGGTTGTTGGTGGTAGAGGTTCACAAGAAGCTGTAGCATCAAGAGTAGCTGAGATTCGTGTTCAAGCATCTAACACCACAAGCGAATACGACAAAGAGAAGCTAGAAGAGCGTTTAGCGAAGCTTTCTGGTGGTGTTGCTGTTATTAAAGTTGGTGCTGCAACGGAAACAGAAATGAAAGAGAAAAAAGACCGTGTGGACGATGCTCTTTCTGCTACTAAAGCTGCTGTGGATGAAGGTATTGTTATTGGTGGTGGTGCTGCCCTGATTAAAGCTGGTTCAAAAGTAACGTTAGAGCTTGAAGGTGACCAACAAATTGGTGCTGAGATTATCTTACGTGCCATTGCTGCTCCTATGAAACAGATAGCTGCCAATGCTGGTTACGATGCTGGTGTGGTTGTGGACAAAGTAATGAACGCTACCGATGAAAACATTGGATTCAACGCTGCCAATGGTGAATACGTGAACATGCTTGAAGTGGGTATTATTGACCCACTTAAAGTGTCTCGTGTTGCTTTACTTAACGCAACGTCAGTTTCATCATTATTGCTTACCACAGAAGCAACTATTTCAGACATTCCAGAACCTGAAACAGCAACACCCCCTATGCCTCCAATGGATGGCATGGGTGGTATGGGAGGAATGGGAATGTAATTCCCCTCCTCACCCTATTTAGCTCTTTTTCTTCTACAATTTTTTCACATTATTAACTTATAATATTAATATATTTAAAAGTTTATAAATATTATATTTTATTTTTAATTTAAAATTAATATAATATCTTAAATAATATAACATATAGGAATATAATATGAAAACAAATTACCAACAACTCTTATCTCTTTTTAGCTTTATTATACTCCTTATCGTCTACTCAGGTTGTGTTCCTAAAAATGCTGATGGTAGCTATAGTAGTGCTTATAGCTATCATCCTTATCTTAATAATCAACAAGAAAGCCTAGCTCCTCAAAGAATAATATCAGCCCCTATTAATCATAATATTGAACAAATAGCCAAATCTCTTTTGGGTACAGACTACCAATATGGAGCAAATGGTCCTTATCAATATGACTGTTCAAGTTTTACGAAATATGTTTTTGCACAACAAGGTATTAATCTACCAAGAGTCTCACGAGACCAAGCACAAAGAGGTCAATATATACAAGCTAAACAATTGAAAAAAGGTGATTTAGTTTTTTTCGATTCAAAAAAATCCACAGGTATTAGCCATGTTGGGATTTATTTAGAAAAAGGTAATTTTATTCATGCCAGTTCAGCACAAGATAAAGTAGCCATTTCAAACTTAAGTTCAAACTACTACTCCAAGCATTTTAAATGGGGAAGACGCGTAACCAATATACCTTATGCAAGGAGATAATTTAAAAAGCTCAGTTATTAAATTGAAATTTCAATAACCATGCTTCTTAAATCTAAAAATCGTAGGTTACACCAACACTCACAGCATCTAACTCTGGTGCATTACTTTTTTGGTAAAGTCTTTCATAATCGGCAAACACCCCAAAACCTTTTTCTTGGTCACCTTGACCGTCAAATTCTCTATTATACTTTTCATCTTTTTTATTGTCTTCTGAAAAATCATACTCAATACCAGCACCCAAAGCTAAACCTTGAACATCTGTTTTACGTAATGAGCCTTCTGTGGTTGTTTTAGCATATCCACCTAAACCATAAACATTAAGTGCATCAGTTACTGGGTACATTGGTTTCACAAAAGCACCTATATGCTTAATTTTTCCACCATTTGACTTATAAGTAGTTGCTAACCCTCTTACCTCTGCTCCAATGTACTCATTAAAGTCATAACCAGCACGCACAAGAACCCCTCCTGTCTTATCAACACCATCACAACCGACACGAGGAACACCACAACTACTATCATATCGAGCTGCTGCAAGTCCTAGACCAACATAAACAGATGAAATATCAGCAACAGGTTCGACAACAACAGCAGGAGGAGGTACATTAACCACAACAGCTGTTTCTACAGGAGGTACAACAGGTACAACTGAAATAACTTCAGCAGCTCTAATATCTTCAACTTCATAAGGAGTCAGTTCTACGATATCTCCTCCTGCTACCAATAAATTGCTACAAGCGATTAAACTAACAATTGATAATTGAACTTTTTTCATTTTATTTCCTAAAAATATAAATTTTATAGGAATAGAATAACAAAAGAAAAGCTATTTATTATTTAAAACTTAAATTAATATTCTATATTTTATAAAAAAGCTAATATTTAAAAATATAAAATAATAAAGCTAATTATGCTTTATTATTTGTCATGAATAATTACCAATCTAAGGTTAAAAAGATAATAGAGATGAATAGATCAGCAATAAAGATAGTCACCGATGACAGAACAACTGCTTTGGTTGTTGAAATACCCACCCCTTTTGCCCCACCAGAGGTATGATAACCAACATAAGTACCAATTGTACCAATAAGATAACCATAAACCAAACCTTTAATTACTCCTGTTCCAATATCAGAAAAATGTAAAAGTTGGGTAATACTGTCTTGGTAGACCACAGGATTCATATCAAGCCCAAGCCAAGCCATGAGAAAAGCTGAAGTATTTGAAATAACATTAAAAGCCAAAACTAACAAAGGTACAGCAATGGTTGTGGCAATCACTCTAGGAGCTAATAAATACTTTTTAGAATCCACAGCCAAAGTCTCTATGGCATCTATCTGTTCAGTGACCCTCATCGTACCTAATTCTGCTGACATGGATGAAATGGCTTGTGCAGTAACCATTAATCCAACAAGTAGGGGTGATAATTCTCTGGTAATAGAGATAAAAATGGTGTACCCCATAAAACTCTCTGCCCCAAATTTTGAAAATCCTTGATAGAGTTGAACAGCTTCAATTAATCCTAAAAAAAGTGCCGTTAAAAAGATAACCCCAAACGTACCAATGGCAATCACTTCGACCTGCTCAAATATCTGTTTAATACGCCATGGACGCTTAAACATAAGAACCGTAAGCTTCATTTGAAAAATAATGTAAGCCCCAAATTTTTCCATGCTTTTCATAAAACGAACAAAAGGTGTACCAATAAATGCGAATATCGTTTCCATGTATTTCTTTTTAATTTTTGTTTATTTTATCTAAAAAACATGCTAAACTAACTGTATGAAAATTGGAACAGACATTAGCGTTGTTGCTCGAATAGAGAACGCTCACAACAAATTTGGCACAAAATTTTTAGACAAATTTTTAAATGAAGAGGAACAGCAACTTTCTCAAAAAGCCAACAGTCTTGCTGGATATTGGGCTGCCAAAGAAGCCATTGCTAAAGCTTTAGGTTGTGGCATTGGTGCTGAATTAAGCTTTCATGACATTATTCTTTATAAAGATAAAAAAAATGCACCTCACTTTAAACTAAGCACAAAAGCACAAAAACTTCATCAAATACAAAACTCCTCTTTATCCATTGCCCATGATGGTGGTTTTGCCATTGCCATTGCCCTTGTAAGCCAAATCAACAACGAACATAACTAAACTTTTATGGAGTTTCACTAAAGTGTTCTAGCAGTCTCAATATCCAAACTCACAAAACCTTTGTCGTTTGTCAATATGATTTGTGCTTCTATATTTTTTGCACAGACATATTGCAAGGCATCTTCATAATCTCTAAACTTATTTGTCTCATCCATACACAACTCTATAGCTTCCAGTGTATCTGACTGCACCACAGGAACAACCGAAAAAAGTAAAATAACTTTTTTCATTAAATCTAATAATGTATTCTTGGTATATTTTTTTTGTCTACTTACGATGTAAAATGCATTTGTAACCGTGTCAGAATTAATGTAAAGTATTGAACCCAAAGCTATTTTCTCACGTATAAGTATTAGAGTACCTTTAGCAAAAGGTCTTGTACTGTCTAATAAATCTATAAAAAATTGGTATCAACATAGGCTTTACTTTCCATACTTATCCATTGCATGTTCAATTCGTGATGCTTTTGCATCTACATCCGTTAGAAGACCATGGAACGAGTCACTTATTTCATCAAATAGTGCTAATTTTTTCCGAATCAATATCTCTTTATAACGCTCTTCTATCGCTTCTTGAACTACCTGTGTTTGTGTCTTACCATCAAGTTTTGCTATCTCTTCTATATGTTTAGCTATTTCACTATCAAAGATAAAATTTTTACGTACAGTCATTACTTATCCTTTATATGTATTTTAGTATATGTATACTAGCATATTCAACTTATAGTACCAAAAATTATAAAACTAATTCAAAAACCCAAACAACCATAGGGGTATCTTTTTATTATTCACCGTATAATCCATGTCGGCTACCACAAAAGAGTTCTCCACATCTTTAATCTGTTTAAAGCTTTTATTTCTTCCACCTATCTCAAAAATATACTCTCCAACTCTAAAGTCACCAACATCGCTGTAAAAGATCTTATCAAACGCATTAGCAAAAAAAGTTTCACGTACCGTTCCTATCTCTACCTCTCTATCAAATTCATTGGCATAGCTGTAGAGTATGTTCAAGTTTGAAAAAAGCAATTTATCAGGTTTTTTTGAGATTTTTGTTGAGTACTTCTTCACAGGGGTAAAGATTCGACTCTTCTCTAAAATCTCAAAATAAGTATAAAGTGTTGGCTCACTTATGCCAAATTCTCTGGAAAGTTTTGCCACATTCACTTGAAACGGTTGCCCAGCTTCAATAAGCCTAAAAATCAACTTCTTAAAAATCACAACATGAGAAAAATCTATTTTATTGAGAGAGGGAATATCTTCATTAATCACCTTGTCTAAAGCATTAAAAAGTTTTGAGCTAAAATTCTTTTTCCCTTCCATAAAAAATGGATACGCTCCATACTCCAAGTACTCTTTAAAAAGTGAATAGAGATCATCATGTTTAAACACCAAATTCGAGCTAAGTTGTTCAGCATTTTGTAAAATATCTTCAAGTACTAACTTTTCAAATTTCTCTAATTTTTGCAAGGAAAAAAACTCTCTAAATGACAAATGAGGCACTTTATACAACACAAGCCTACGACTTAAATCATATTTTTCATAAAGTATGTTTATCATTGAACTTCCCGATATTCTTACTTTTATATCGGGAAAACTGTCATAAATATTCTTTATCTCACCTGCCCAGTTTTTGTATTTATGAATCTCATCTATCACTACAAGCTTACGTCCTAAGTTATACGCTTCATCCACAAGGTCATAAAGCCGTAGGTCTTGAAAGACAACATCATCAGCTGAAAAATAGAGGTATGTTTCCTTAGCCTGTTTCAAATACTGTAAAAGAAGCGTTGTTTTCCCCACACCACGAGGTCCAATAATACCGATAAGTTTTTCATCTTCTTCCAGATATTCCAAGTAGTCTGTACGTATAAAGTCGGTTGAAACTTGTGAAATGAGTAAGTTTTGTTTTCGTAAAAAGTAGTTGATATTCATAGTAAAACCTAAGTATGTTTTACTTATTATAGTATTTTTTGTTTAAATACCTAAATATACTTAGGTATTTTTATATTAAATACGTAAATAGGGTTAGGTATTTTTACTATTTATACTTTTTTGTCTCTCTAATAAACCAACGCTTCAAACTCTTCTTTAAACGATGATAACAGCCCTCTTTATCCTCTAAAAGTAAAATAAAATCAGGTTCAAATTTTGCACCATCTCTACTTTTATCAAAACTAAAAATATCAAAAGACTTTTCATTTCGTATAAGCCGAACATCTGTATAACTCTTTTTTAACTCACTCATATTCGCTTTTACAAACTCTACAAAATGTTTCTCTTCACTCGTTCCATTATGTGGTTCAAAAATATACCAATCCTCTTCTCTATGAATAGGACTGTCGCTCTCTTTAAATCTCTCTAATAGTGTTTTTATAGCTCTTTTCTACTATTATACTTAATTTAAATTTGATTTTGAATTACTGTGTACAAAACTCTATTATTATTTTCTACACGAATTTTGTGTATAATTATCTTTAAAATAAAATATTAATCTAGGAGTTATTATGCATAAGATTATATTAGCCTTAGTTCTTAGTTCGGTTCTCCTTTTAGGAAAAGCTATTGAACCTAAGGTAATGAGAGCATCAGATGGTCACCATCGACAATACTATTCCAACAGTTATCATACACATGACAGAGAAGAGCAACTCATCTCATCTACAGCAGAAATAAGTAGTGTCATCAGTATTGAAGGTACATCTCAAATAACTTCTAGGCAACATCATAGTCCAGCGAGACTAAGCTATTTAGATAATAACCGTATTGACATAATTCAAAATATTGCAAAAGGTCAAGGAGAACACTTATCCACCCTACTTACCATGATGAATATTTCAAATGATAAAAAGAAATTAGAAAAAATACAAAAAAGTTTTGAGAAACTTATCTATTTATCTCATAATGATTTTCTTAACAAACTCAAAGAACTTTAAGAGTTAAATATAGTCACCATCAACTTTATGATTTCATGCCAATTAACTCTTCAATAACTTCTATATAATTATCTCGACTTTCAGAACCTGTAAACTTTTCTTGTGGTGCACCATTTTTTACAAAGTAAACAGTAGGAACTGTTCTAGCACCATACTTAGCTACAAGTTTTTGTTGCTCATCAACATTGACTTTTCCAACAACAAGCTTTCCATCATACTTAATAGAAAGTTCATCAATAAGTGGGTTAATCATTCTACAAGGTCCACACCATGCAGCCCAAAAATCTACTAGCACAGGAAGCTTTGAATTAATAACAAGATCATCAAAATTTTCTTCGGTTAACTCTATTACTTTAGTCATGACTGGCTACTAGTCCATCTCTTGAATGTAAGAAAGAACTTGTAAAGCAGCGATAGAACCATCACCAGCAGCAGAGACTACTTGTTTTGGTGCTTCTATTCGTAAGTCACCTGCAGCATAAAGTCCTGCAACTGAAGTTCTCATACTAAGGTCAACGATAACTTGACCTGACGCATTGGTTTTACAAATAAATTCATCTTTTTCATCTTTGAGTACTTCATTTCTAACATTTAAACCAACAAAGACAAAAAGTCCTGTATTTGGCATGTCGGTAATTTCATTGGTTTTGGTATTTTTGATTTTAACCCCATCTAGTCCCATCATACCACCGTAAGCTTCTTCAATAACCGAGTCGGTTACAAGGTGAATATTCTCTTTTTTTAAGACCCTTTCCATGGTTGGAGGAGCTGCTCTAAAGGTCTCTCTTCGGTGTACCACATACACGTCAGAACAAATATTAGAAAGATAGAGTGCTTCCTCTAAAGCCGTATCTCCTCCACCAAGCACGGTTACTGGTTTTCCTTTATAAAAGAAGCCATCACAAGTAGCACAAGTGGAAACACCTTTACCAAAGAATTCATCTTCCCCATTGAATCCTGCTCTTTTAGGCACAGACCCCGTACAAACAATCACCGTTAAAGCTTCAACCTTAGTACCATTTTCAAGGACAATGGTAAAATATTCTCCTGTTTTCGTAATATTATCCACCTTTTTCATCTCATGCTTTAAACCAAAATGAAAACACTGCTCTTGCCAAGTATTCATCATGTCCATCCCTGTTTTACCCTCTTCAAAAAATCCAGGATAATTTTCTATTTCAGAACTCTGCGTAATTTGTCCACCAGGCATTCCCATTTCAAAAAGACTTACTCTTTTAAGACCCCCACGAGTCGCATACAGTCCAGCCGTAAGACCAGCTGGTCCTCCACCAATAATTGCACAATCTAACATAGTTATATTCCTTATATTTAATAAATTTTTATAAAAATAATGTGTTAGCTTATATTATTTATATAAAGATTTTGTTTAGAGAGAAATATAGGGAGGAGAAAATTATTCCTACGTAAAACGTAGGAATAGAAAGTAATTAAGCAAGTTGAGCATTAATTTTATCAGCAAATGCATCTTTAGAAGCTGCACCAACTACTTGGTCTACTAATTCACCATCTTTAAAGAAAAGAATCGCTGGAATTGATCTAATTCCATATTTAACAGAAATCTCTTGTTGCTCATCTGTATTTACTTTTGCAATGGTCGCTTTACCTTCATAGTCTTCAGCCAATTCTTCAACTACTGGAGCAATCATTCTACAAGGTCCACACCATGGAGCCCAAAAATCTACCATTGTTACGCCTTCAGCGATTGTTGCATCAAAGTTTTCTTGTGTTAAGTCAATATATTTACCCATATTGTTTGTTCCTTAAATTTTAATTCTTAGTGTTTACCAACGTAGTATACACTAACTATGTTTATAAATTATGGAATACATAATTTAAAGTAAACGATTTATACCTCATATAAGATAAATTGTCAAGTTTAACCTAACAAAATCTCTCGATACTCTGAAGAACGACTACCTTTTAAGGCATTTGTCTTTTTTCCTTTGACCGTATAAACAAAAGAGACTTTTGGCTTTAAACTGTTGTTTTTGTTGGCTCGATGTAAGAGTTTACAATGAAAAATCACCACATCGCCTGTTTCTAAAAAAGTTGAACATTTACTCTTAATAAGTTCAAGATTTTTTACGTTGTCTTCTTTAAAGTACTCTTTTTCACCAAACTGTTCTTTAGAAAAAGAGAGTCTATGACTTTTAGGAATAAACTCTAACACACCATTTTCATTATTTTCCTCACCTAAGGCTAACCAAATACTCACTAGATTATTATCATCATAAGACCAATAACGTCTGTCTTGATGCCATGAAGTTTCTGTACTTTGATTGGGTAACTTAGTCATAATAGAGTTATGATGAGCCGTGGTCAACACAACTTCATCAAAAAGAACTTGTCTAAGAATAGGACGGATTTTTTTATTTTCCATCCAGTTCTTAAACAAAATATCTCGGTCATAGACCTGTCGAAGTCGTCTAACAGTTGAGGTCTTTTTATTTTCTATACTATTATAATCCGTAATATCTCGACGATACGCTTCAGACTTAGTACCATAATCAATCTCACTCTCTATGGGTTCTACCTTATGCTTTAAATGGGCTAAAGCAACATCTAAAATTGCTTCACAGGATGCTTTATCCAAAAAGTTACGTAACACTAAGAACCCATTTGTATTAAACTCATTTAACTCATTTTGAGTCAACTTCATAAGTAAACCTTTTTATAAAAGTAAGTGCTTATTATACCTAATAATTCACCTCAAACTCGGAAGTAAATTCATATTCTTCTTTAGCTTTTAAGTGAATGATAAACTCGCGAACAAAAGCATTTTTCTTTTTAACTGAACAGTTATCTTTACACGATGTTTTAAGTGTAATGTCATTACCATAAACAGGGATACTTTCTACTAATCTAAGTTCTAATGGCTCTTTTCCTTGGTTTCGTACATTATAAGTGGTCTCTACATTTCGATAATGCTTTTTAGCCACATATTTAGTCACTGTTTTTTCACCCACTGCATCAAACAGTGTGCCAATGGCTAAGGTTACATTTTCATCTTCTGGAATATTTAAAATCCGTGCTTCCCCTATAAAGTGGGTTGCTTCACTG
The DNA here is from genome assembly GCA_902727935.1 of uncultured Sulfurovum sp. Taxonomy (GTDB): domain Bacteria; phylum Campylobacterota; class Campylobacteria; order Campylobacterales; family Sulfurovaceae; genus UBA1140. The sequence continues at coordinate 11,271 of CACVAX010000050.1, forward strand.
CTATCTTTTTGATACATGCGTGCCACACCAGAAGGCAAAGAGATGCCCATGTTGTTCTCTTTTTTATTTTCAAAGCTTATGGTATTGCTAAACTGTAGTTTCTGCTCTGCCCCTTTTTCAAAATAGCTGTTAATATAATTTCCATACTGATGATACTTCACCTCTTTTTTATCGATAAATGAAATCTGTTTTTGCTCTTTGTTGGCAATGGTTTCTCTAAAAGGAATTTTATAAATATGATATCCAGAAAATGCCTCCTCTTGCACTGCATCCATTTCCATCACAGGTGCTATCCTGCTTCCAAAACCTCTCGACTTTGTATACACAGCTTGTTCAGGCACAGCATTTACCTCACCAGCCAAACAAGTAATCTCTGCATTTTCATATGCCACACCAGAATTGTTATTAACCGTAATCCATCCTGTTAAATTTAATACGTCTTTTTGAAGATTTAACACATAGTCACTTTTCCATGAGATACCACGTGTCAAGTACTTTAGGTCAATGCCCATTTCGCCCTCTTTTTGAGCTTCCATATTCCATACTAAACTGGGCTTGGTTATCATATTGACAGGTACTTGCGAGAAAATCACTTGCGTAGGACTGCTCAGAGTAAAAATTTTACCTGTACTGTTCTCTTTAATCATAACATGAGGAGAAGCCGAAAGCACAATGCCTTTAGAAAGCGTTGGCTCTTTTTCATTAGAGTAAAACGCGACCTCTTGGTCAATGCTTTTTTCTAACATGGAAGACAAGGAAACAAGATCATAGATATAGTTTTGAGAATAAAGCTTACTGTGCATCCCTGTAAAAGTAGGCACAACAGACTCGGTAATCACCGAACTTGGAACACCTTCATAAACCAGTTTCTGATGTCCTGCTTTAAGCATTACTTTACGCGTATCGTTTATGAATGCTTTGTTGTTATTATAAATGGTAATTTTTAAGTCAGAACCACTTGAAGGCACGACCACATTAGAAAAAGAAAGTGTTGAAAGAAGAAGGCTTGAATAGATTATTTTATACATGTGTATCCTTTTTATTAAAAAATGATTATAGCATTTAAATGTATATTTTTGACGGATTGATTTAAAAAAAAATCATGCTATAATTTCCCTTCAAAAACATTAAAGGATTTACAATATGAATAAAACATTATTTATAGCAGCAGCAACAACTATCTTAGTAACAGCATCATTCGCGAACCCAAATACAGGTTGTGGATTAGGTAACGAAGTAATTTCAAATCAAGATTCAGTACTGATGCAAGTTTTCGCAGCAACCACCAATGGAACATCTGGAAATCAAACTTTTGGTATCACTTCTGGAACATCTGGATGTGCTAAACCAGCTAAATTTGTTTCTAATGACAGAGCCAACGAGTTTGTAGCAGGAAACATGGATGTTCTAGCATTAGACATTTCAAATGGTCAAGGTGAAGCACTAAGTACACTTGCAACACTTTTAAATATTTCTAACCCTGATACATTTGCTACTGTACTTCAAGCAAACTTTGATAAAATTTATACTTCTTCAAATGTAACTTCTGCCAATGTTATTGATAACATTGTTGCTTTAGGATAATCATTTATTGATGCTCCAAGCTTTTCACAAAGCAGTACACGTTCTTTTTGTACTGCTACTCTGTACCCTCTCTCTTTTTTCAACCAATGATTTTTCTAAACAAATTAAACAACTCGCTAACAACCCCCAATGGCATAAACTTTTACATATTAAAGGGCATAAAAGTGAAATAGATGACCCAACCTTTTTCTTTTCAAAAAAAGGTAAAAGCAATCCCAAAGCCGAACTGAAAGCAAGTATAGAAAAACTTATGTCTGACAAAAGCGATGATGAAAACAGTACTCTGTGTCGTTATCCCTCGCGTTCCTCATGGATTTTAGAACAACTCCCAGAACTAAAAAAGCACATTAAACTACCCAAGTGTACAGCACTGAATCAAGAGTTAAAAGATTTAGGAGCAAAGCATATTACCCTTATATTCGCCTCTGCTCATATCAACTCTCCTGCTTCTGCTTTTGGTCATACCTTTTTAAGAATTGACAAAGATGCAAACACCCCTTTGCTCTCTTATGCTGTCAACTATGCAGCCCAAACAGCAGAAGATAATGGTTTTGTCTATGCCTATCAAGGACTTTTTGGTGGCTATAAAGGACGTTATTCCATTGACCCTTATTATAAAAAGTTACATGAATATGCCAACCTAGAACAACGAGATATTTGGGAATATACCCTGAATCTTTCCCCAAAAGAGATAGACAGAATGGTACGTCATATTTTTGAAATTCGTCACTTTTATGCTGATTATTTTTTCTTGGCTGAAAATTGCTCTTATAATTTACTATGGCTTTTAGAAATCGCTAAAGAAGATGTGAATTTAATCAATCAATTTAAACATAAAGCCATTCCCATAGACACACTAAGGGCTGTTCTATCAGAAAATCTCATCACAAAAACCACTTATCGACCCTCTAAACGTAAAGAGATTTTAAACAGTGCCAAAGCCATTAAAAATAATAAACAAGCCTTAAATTTTGCCAAAAGCAATGACTTTGACTTAACAGAAATAAAAAAACTTCCTAAAAAAGAAAAAATAGCCTCCCTTGAACTCGCCACAGCCCTCTTACGCATAAAACTTGCCAAACAAGAAATTAGCAAAGAAGTCTATCTCAAAAAATTTCTAATCCTTTTAAAAAGCCGTAGTCAACTCGGTCTTCAAACAAAAGAAGAAATTAGCCATAGTAGCACCCCTTTGGAAGGTCACCACTCCAGTAAAGCAAGTTTTTCTTTCACAAACAACCAAGCATTTCAAACACGTATAAAAGTAGCTTATCATGATATCTATGACAATGACACAGGTTTTATACCTGGTGCCTACATCAATTTCTTTGACACAGCTCTTGGCTACAAAGACAACAAACTCACCTTAGAGGAAATCCATCTTTTAGACATTCGTTCTTATGCCCTCCAAGATGCTATCTTTAAACCTATTTCATGGGAAGTTTCTTTGGGTGCAAAACGTATCTTTAACAATGAATTAAACAGTTATTTAAAAGCAGGGGGAGGCATAACTTTAGGAAATAAAAAATTTTATGGCTATGCAACAGTCACCCCAACCCTCTATTATAAAAGCAAAACCACGCAAAGTGTCTCTGCAAATATTGGCTTACTTTATAATCCTTCCAAAAAACTAAAGCTTGGACTATTGACTTCAAATGAATGGTTTTCTCAAAAGAGAGAAATACAAGAAATAGAACCATTTATCACTTACAATTTTAACCAAAAATCAGCCATAAATTTACGCTACGAATACAGCAAAATGAATGAGTTTGAAGAAAAAGATTTAATCTTATCTTTATTTTGGTATTTTTAACAACTACTTCTTCATCATCTCATCCAATAAAACTTCTCCCATAGGTTTGTCATCTTTAGGGAGTTTAAAACTCTCTTTGAACTCATGATAAAAATCTCGATTATAAATCATGTGTATTAACATCACCATAAGTAATGTTCCCAAAGAGCCTATAATCGCTAAAAACATATCTTTTTGTGCATCCCAAATATCGCCTTGTGTCCCTAAAAAAGCTATTCCAGCTTCTGGGTCGACCACAGTTGCAACTATCCATTCAATAATTTCATAAAACCCTGCAAAAGAAGAGACAATCATAAAAGGCACAAAATATCCCCAAAAACCCTTTGTTTTGGCAATGCGTACCGACATTTCACGTACAGGATAGATAAATAAAACACCAAAAAGAAGATGTACTAACCTATCATACATATTACGTTCTGTCCCTAACCACTCTCCAAGTGTATACCCCCAAGGTACTTCTGCATAAGTATAATGTGAACCAATAACATGCAATATCATAAATATAGTCATTAAGATATACGAAAACATAGAAAACTCAAACAGTTTAGCTGTCAAAAAAATCAAAATTATAAAAAGTAAAACCAAGATATTTTCTAAAACCCAATCAGAATAATGCAAAGGTTCAATGGCTGCCCATATCCATGTGACCATAAATGAAAAGAGTAAAATAAAGTAGACAACTTTCTTCTGCATCGCTAACTTCTCCTATAAAATATATTTTTTACTGCTTCATTATATCGACTTTTTTTACTATAATCTCACTTATAAAAGCCCTTTATGGAGTCTGCTCATGCTTATGCAACATAACCTAACTTTATTGCTAAGTATTATTTTTATGATTTTAAGTGTTTATCTTTATCTTCAATGGCGTAAACGAAACCCCTCTATTAACTTAAAACCTTATGCTATTCTTAAAAATCAAAAGATAAAATCATTCTCCCTACTCAAACAACAAGGACATTGTAATCTTAATCACTTTTTGCAAACAGAGACAGAAAACTATTTGGTCAGAAAATTTAAATATAAAAGTGATAGAAAAGCTGAATTTTATATCCAAAACTTAGCCCATAAACAAGGTATTGCAGCAAAAGCTTTGGTTTTAGATGAAGCACAAGAACTCATGATTTGCCATTTTGTAGAGGGAGAGCATCTATTTAAACTCAATCAACAAAACTTAAAAAAACTCGCACGTAGTTTAAAAAAACTCCATAAAATTAAAGTACAACAACAGCCCCAAACATTTAAAAAATTATTTAAATATAAAGACAAAAAAGTTTATGAAGCCTTTAAAATACTCCAACAATTCAAGCCTGAATATGTTTTAGGACATAATGATTTACATGCTAAAAATATTTTGTTTGGTCAAAAAATACAATTCATCGATTGGGAATATGCAGGTCTTAGTGACCGATACTTTGACTTAGCAGCGATTAGTATCGAATTTAAACTTAATACAAAAGATGAACGAAGCTTTTTAGACAGTTATTTTTCTCATAAACAAACTGCTAACTACAAAAAATTAAATGCCTATAAAGTGATTTATAAAACACTTTGGACTGTGTGGATGGGAGAACTTGAACGAGGGCAAATTGAATAAAAAACTAACATTTTTGAAAAACCACGATATTATCATTAAGTATGCTTCGCACACTTAAGCCTAATTTTTTAGCCATAACTTCAAAACTTTGTGGCGTAAAAAAACTAATATGAGTCGGATCACGTCTATACCACCAAGCTAAAAATGCTTTATCCTCTTTTGGAGGAAACTTTGTCATTAAGACAATATGCCCAGCCTTGGTGGTATGTTTCACTAAAAGTGCTAAAACTTCAAGGGGTTTTTGTAAATGTTCAAACACTTCAGTTGAAGTAATAAGGTCATATTTTTTTGTCTCATACACTTTTAAAGGAGCATAATATAAATCATAAATATCGACCTCTAAGCCTCTCTTTTTTAAAAGTTTTGATAACACAGGACCCGGTCCCGAACCAAATTCTAAGGCTGTCTTACTATTGCTGATATAAGGCTCAATTGCAAGGTCAATAAATGCTTCGAACATTTGAACATAACCCTTGTTTTCAAAACCATTATGATGTAAATCATATTGTGCTTTTTCATCTCTTTTATCAATAATATGTTCATCATCTAAAAAGACAAAACCACAAGAAGCACAACGATAATAACGCAACATTTTTTTAGTATCTTGCATACTACTTGTGGATGATTGACAAATTTTACAAACCTGCATTTAAACAGCCTACTTTCCATTTATTACTAAACTTTTTTAAGCCTATATTATACTTCAATTCAACCAACAAGCTTCCTTATTATTTTTTATAATTAACATTATAAAGTAGATTAGATAACTATATGTTATTTAAGGTAAAAAGTGTTAAAGTGTCATATACAAATATAAAGGATAACAATGAAAATACTATTAGGATTAATGATTGCAGGGACTGCACTATTTGCAGGAGGAGACCTTTTACCAGTTAAAATATATGAAAAACCAGTAATGCAAAAAGCACAAGGTTGTTATAAACCAAACATTCAAAAATGTCCAGGTTGTGTTGATGTGGCTGAAATTTGTCCAGATGATCCAAATTTACCAATGGCAGAAACAGAACCTTGTGAAGTAAGCCTTTCAAGATAATCAACCAAAAGAATTTATAGTACCCAACAACTTATGGGTACTACTTTAGACTATCATATAAGCCAAACCTCTCTTTCCACTTATAGTTTAAATCTTCAGAAATTTTATTAAAATATAAATTACCAGAATCTCTCCAAGCATCCAAAACAATACTTTTTTTAATGCCTTGATTTTTTGCTGAAACAGCCAACGCATTATGCTCATTAAGATCAGCTATATTTGCACCAATAGCATGTAACTTAAGAGTCTGATAGCCTTGTTGGGATAAAAATTTAAATAAATCTTCACCCCATTCATAACATAAACCTCGTTGCCGAATACCAAGGTTGACAAAGGTATTATGCACCCATGGAAAACGAACACTCTTATACTCTTTTGCCAATTGTTGACTAAAGTTTACACTGTTTTTAGCAAAATCTTTAGCTTCCATTCTACTAACATTAGGACTAAGACCAATAAGCAACAGCTCTAAGTTTCTAATTTTTTCATTTAACACTTCTACACTAGGTTCTTTAACCGAACAACCTAATAATAAAAACAGAAAAAAAAGTAGCCTAAACAGCATTATATAATATTAAAAAATACTTATATAATACAAACAATAATAAAAATGAACCTATAGCATAAAGTCCAAGATATTTAGCATTTTTAGCAATAATGAAACCACCCAACATACCAGCTATCAGTCCACCAACATGTGCTGAAATAGAGATAGAAGGAAAAGCAAAACCAATAGCTAAGTTCAATACTAAAATAAGTCCAAAATTTTTCATAAAGGCTATAAATTGATTTCTCATTGTATTTCGATGCACAAAGGCAAAACCAGCCAAAGCACCAAAGAGACCAAAAATCGCACCACTAGCCCCCACAGCTTGAACCCCTAAATCCATATAAATCGCTGCAAAAGAACCAAAAAAAGCTGATATAAAATAGAGGCTTAAATAGGCTGTTTTACTAAAAAGTTTTTCAACCATCGTACCCACAATATACAAAGAAAGCATATTCATCACGATATGAACGGCATCACTGTGTAAAAAAGTGGAGCTAATAAGTCTCAAAAAATCACCTTTAACAATGACAGAGTACCCATGTAAAACCCCATTTTCATAAAAGTATTGATCTAAAGAAGGTGATAATGCACCCAAAATAAAGACAACAATTGAAATAAGCATCAAGCCATAAGTGAGAGGATATTCTTTATATTTTTCTAAATAATTCATAAAACATCATACCCAAAAGCCAATAAAGAGCCAAACAGTAAATGCCAAAGCAAGAAAAAATAAAAGATAAAAAATCTTTTTTGAATAAATAGCAAGAAATGACAATACTACATAACTTAAACCATAGTAAAAGTTTAAAATAAACATCTTCTCATTGCCCCCTAAAGTAAAAAGTTTAATAAGCATCACATCAAACAAATCACCCCATCCTAATAAATGTAAAGCCATTGAAGCAGGATAAAAAGGACTAAAAATTAAAGATAAAAAAGGAGATGTTAATTGTAAAGGATTCACCAGAGGAAAAATCATATGCACAATGGGTAACATCAAAATAAAAATGCCAAAGCTAATGACTAAAGTCATTAAAAGTTTATTAAGTTTAGAAAAATGTTCCAATAATAAAAAAATGTAAAATACTCCAGCTACTGAAAACCAAAAAGCCAAAGAAAGAAGCATCTTTGGAAATACAATGAGTAAAACCAAAACAATACTAAATAAGAAAGTAAAAGAAATTAACTCTATACCCACAACCAGTAATATCCATCCTACAGCCATCATGGCATAAGAACGGACTAAAGAAGGAGGAGCATCGACAAACCAAACATACCAAGCCAAAAGAACCAAAACTAAAAACCCAACATCCTGTAAGTCAAACCGATACGGAAAATATTTTTGCTGAAACAGTCGATAAATTGGTCGTAATAAAAAGAAAAGCAAGGTTGAAAGTATGGCAAGATGAAAACCACTTAAGGCAATAAGATGACTAACCCCTAAAGAAGAGACTTGTTTTCTCAACGATTTATCCAAAGGTGTTGCAAAATAAATCGCCTTATAAAAAGAAGCCATCATCTCATTTTTATGTTGCTTTTCCACAAAAATTAAAGCAGAACTTTTAACACTATTGCTTTCATCATAAACTTCATTGACCTTAGAAAACATAAAAGAAGTCCCTAAATAATCAAAAAAAGTCATTCGCTCATCAGGAAAAATTTTTAAACGTAAAGAGGAACTCAAATCATCAACAGCCATTTTGGTTCTTGAAAAAAAATACAGATCTAAACTCGGAGCATAGAGCTTTAAAATAGTATGATAGTTTTCGCCATTCCATTTTTCATAAGCTTGAATAACCTTCACATCTGTGTAATAAAAAGGTTTTACTTTAAACGCTGAATATTCTTGATGTAGAAAAAAAAGACGTGTAAAAAGTAGAAGACACAACAGCAACATGCTAAAGCAAAACTCTTTTACATTCAAAAAAAGTTTTGGTTTTTCCAACATATTCTAAACCTTTAAATCATCGGTAATTCTATGTTCCCCATATCACGCGTGTCCATATTCCCATCTTCTTCATAAATTACTTCAAAAGGTACATCCCCTCCACTTTGAGCATCTATAAATCGTGTAAAACGTTTTTGAAAAACAAGTTTCACTGTTCCTGTAGGACCATTTCTATGCTTACCAAGAATCAATTCTGTATCTTCTTCAGGTTTATTTTGAAACTTATTTTCATACTCTTTTCCTTCTGCCTTAGCTTTCATCTCACGCTCTTTTTCAGCAGCTTCACGATACACATCATCACGATACACAAACATCACAATATCAGCATCTTGCTCAATCGACCCAGATTCACGAAGGTCTGAAAGCATTGGTCGTTTGTTATCCCTACTCTCAACCCCACGGTTCAACTGTGACAGTGCCAAAATAGGAATTTCTAACTCCCTGGCTAACTGTTTTAGTCCTCTTGAAATTTCAGAAATCACTTGTTGCCGACCTTCCGAACTGTCACCTGACATCAACTGCAAGTAATCAATAATTGCCATGCTAATCTCAGGATGTTTAGCTTTTAATTTTCTAAGCTTTGAACGCACATGATGGATGGTAGCAACCCCTCCATCATCCACAAAAAGCTTACGTGTTGCCATTTTATCAGCAGCTTTTGAAAGATTTGACCATTCATCATCAGTCAAATCTCCCACTCTAAGCTTTTGAAGAGGAATCGAAGTTTCTGTGGAAAGCAAACGCAACATCAACTGCTCCCCTGGCATTTCCAGTGAGAAAAAAGCAACACCCTCCCCTCTTTCAATGGCTTTTTGTGTGATGTTTAAAACCAATGATGTGTTATGGGTTACCGTCATATCTTCAAGTAAAAACAACTTATTTCCATCTATCTCAAAACCATAATAATCATCTACTTTATCATACTCTACTTTTATCCCTGTGTGTTGATGAGTACGATTAGAAGCAGATGCACGAGCTTTTTTTCTAGCTATTTTAGTAGGAATTTCATCTAAATTTCCAACAATGCGTACCCTATAAACTTCACACTCATAACCTATACTTTTTATTCTTGCCATTTTAGATTTGAAAGAACATTTAAACCCTAAACTATCTGCTAAAAACTTAATTTGTTCAGAAAGTTTTTTAGATTTTTGTGTAATTTCCATAACATGATATTTATCATCATAATACCCATCGCTATCGATAAGTCCTGCTAAAAGTTGTAAACGATTTTTTCGGCTATTAATTAAATAATTTTTAGGAATATGTTTATTATTTAAAAGATTCATATCTCTTAACTTTTTTTGTAGAGAAATATCTTTTTTAACATCACCTCCTGTATAGCCTTTTCCAATTCGGTACATAGGACATTTACCTTCTACAAAATAGGAATTAACTAATAAAGATAATCTATCTGAATACTGTCCTAAATAGTTAACAATTTCATTATCTTGTGTAGCAATTTCAACATTAGAACTTGTTCCATCACCCAACCATATTCCTAAAAAATAGGGTTCAATCTCTAAATTTTTTTCAGAAAAATCAATAGCAACACTGTATCCTTTATAATTACTCTTAAACTTAGCAGACTTATCTATATAATCAGAAACTTCAATGTTTAAAACATCTCCATGTTTATGTTTCCCCTCATTTCTTGAACGCTTAAGTGATAAAATATGTGACTTATTAACCCTATAATCTATCCCTTTATTTTGCCGAACCCAATACATCTCTTCACGCCCACGAGCCAAGGAAAGAACTTTTCTAGGAGTTGAATCATTACCCATTAATAACTCTCCAACTTCGATATTTTCTACCTTTTTAAGTTCTCCAGAGTACATCAGAACCTTAGTTCCTTTCCCCAAACATTTCCCCATCGCTGGCCTCGCAGCAATAATGACCAAGTCCCCTTTACCAAAACCTTGTGTTTTGTCATTTAAATTATGAAAACCCGTATCAATCCCAAGAAGTTTAGAATTGCCTAAAGACTTTAAACGATTAATCTCTTGTATCATAGAAAGGGTTATCTCTTTGGATTCTCTAAAATCTTCAGAAGTACTGTTTTGGGTAATTTCATAAAGCTTTTTTTCCACCATGTTCATGACTTCATCAGTGGGTAAATCATCTTCTATGGTTACTTTTTTAATGGTGGTTGCAAGGGTAGCCAAAGCTCGTTTGGTCGAACGTGATTTAATTTCACCAAGATAGGCATCGGTATTTGAAATGGGATTAGAAGCCAAAATATCAAGTAGGGCTACCTCATCATAATTACCTGTAGAGCTTAATTTCGATTTTAAAAATTCTTCATCTATGGGTTTGTCTTCTCTGGCTAACTCTTCCATTGCAGCAAAAACATGTTGGTGAAACGGTAAATAAAAATCATGAGCTTTTAGTTTCGCAGCCAATTCTTCAAATATTTGAGGGTCAAATATAATGGCTGAAAGAACAGCCCTCTCAATATTTAAGTTGTACATGTTTTCACTCATTAAAACTCCTTAACCATAAAACTTTTAACCTTGTTTTGATGCAAAAGCTTCTACTTCTTGTACAAATCTATCGACCAATTCATTTTCAGGTAGTCGTGCGACCACTTCTCCTTTAAGCATAACCAGTCCAGAGTCTTTACCATAGGCAATGGCAACATCAGCATGTTTCGCTTCACCAATGGCATTGACCACACAACCCATTACTGAAACATCCATAGGGGTTTTAATGTGTGCTGTTCTTCTTTCTACTTCGGCAACGGCTGTAACCAAGTCAGCTTCAATTCGTCCACAGGTTGGGCAAGAGATAATGTTCAATCCCTCTTTAATACGCCCAGAATCTTTTAAAATAGCTTTACCCACTTTAATCTCCTCTTCCAGCTCCCCTGTAATTGAAATACGCATGGTATCACCAATACCATCAAGCAGTAAAGCCCCAAGACCAATGGAAGACTTCACCGTAGCATGAAAAATCGTTCCAGCTTCTGTTACGCCTAAGTGAAAAGGGTAATGGTTTTTAGGTCGTAACATTCGGTATGCATCCACCGTTCGGTCAACATCCGAAGCTTTGAGAGAGACTTTAATGTCGGTAAACCCTAAATCTTCTAAAAACTTAATATTATATTCAGCAGAAGCCACCATACCTTGGGCTGTTGCTCCATATTTGTTTTCAAACTCCTCTTCTAAAGAACCAGCATTAACCCCAATACGCACAGGTAAAGAACGCTCTTGACACGCTTTGATAATCTCTTTTATTTTATGTTTATCATTAATATTACCAGGATTAAAACGAATACAATCCACCCACTTAGCAGCTTCTAGTGCCAGTTTATAGTTAAAGTGAATATCAGCAATCAAAGGTAAAGAAATCTGTTCCTTAATAGATTTAAGTGCTAACGCATCTTCCATTTTAGGTACAGCCACACGTACCATATCTGCACCTGCAAAGTGTAAACGGTTAATTTGTTCTACAGTTTCATACACATTATGCGTGTCTGAATAAGTCATTGATTGAACAGATATTGGGGCATCGCCACCAACAGCTACATCACCTACATAAATTTTTTTAGTGGGGTATCTTTCTTTCATGTTAACTTCTTTATAATTGATTTTACTTCTACTAGTTTATATCGAAGTTTACCAAAATAGACAACAGAAGATGTTAAAAAACCTAAGAAAACTCAACGGGATCCATATCTATTTCTATTAAAGAATTATTAACAGCATGTAAAGCTTTTAACAAAACACTCCGTGTTGAGGCTCGTAACAAAATATTAAAACGGTACTTATTGGCTATGCGTTCAATGGGTGCTTTTCCATGCCCCACAACCTCAACACCTTCAAAGCCTTTTAGCTTAGTCACCGTGTCGAGTGTTGTCTTTCCAGCTTTCTCTTCTTTGACATGAGAGATTAAAATACGTGCCAAGGAGACAAAAGGAGGATACATATCTTCTACAAAGAACATCTCATCTTTTAAAAATGCTTCATAGTCGTTGAGATATAGTGAAAAAAACTCTTCATTTTGTGACTGCACTATCACCTCGGCACTCTTGGCTCTACCTGAGCGCCCTGCCACTTGTAAAAGTAAGGACATCGCTCTTTCTCTAGCCCTATAGTCACCTAAGCCTAAGATATAATCCATTCCCAAGATAACCGAAAGCGTAATGTTCGCATAATCATGCCCTTTAGAGAGCATCTGTGTTCCCAAAAGAAGCTGACTCTCTCGGTTCTCAAAACGCTTTAAAGCCTTTTTTAACTTCCCTGCTGTTGTAATGCTATCTCTGTCAAACTGCTCTACTACCAGTTCGGGTATGCCATGCTCTATCATCTCTTTGGCTTCAGCTGTTCCCATGCGTTCGCTTGTCAAAGGAGTATGCCCACAAGTTGCACAAACTTCTCGAATGGCTTCGGTAAAGTTACAATAGTGGCACTTCAAATGCCTAACATTTCGGTGCAGTGCCATGCCTACTGAACAGTAAGGACAAAGATGCGTTGTTCCACATTTTTGACAATACAAGTACTTAAAGTTCCCACGTGTTGGTACAAAAAGAAGTGACTGTTCATCGGCTTCAAAATTGGCTTTTATTTTTTTTATCATTTGATTATTAAGTGTTGTTCCCTCTACAAAATGATAATGCTTTTGTGTCGCTATAAAAGGTTTTTTGAGTCGTACCACAGGGTATTTATGATACGAAGCCAAGCTGGGCGTGGCCGATGCCAACACTACTTTTGCCCCTAACTTTGCGCCCATGTAAACAGCCATGTCTCGTGCATGATAGCGTGGTTTCATCATGGCTTTATAAGAGTCATCATGCTCTTCATCCACAATAATTAGTCCAATATTTTCTAAAGGGGTAAAAAGTGCTGACCTTGCACCTGCCACAATATCTATTTCATTATTATAAATCTGTTCTAGTATTGCTTCTTTTTTCTTTTTGGTCAATTTAGAATGCCACATCACAATTCGTTTTCCAAAATACTTCTCTAAACGGGTTTGCATTTGAGGGGTCAAAGAGATTTCAGGCATAAGAAAAATAGACTGTTTACCCTCTTCTATTGTTTTTGCCATCAAACTTATAAACACCTCTGTTTTACCCGAACCCGTCACCCCAAAAAGCAAAGCTCTCTCTTTACTTAGCAGTTCTTCATAAGCTTTTTGTTGGTCATTTGATAAGGTTGGTAGTCCGTAGGTTCGGTAACACCGAACATCAATATTATCATCATTTTTACATTCGGTGTTACCGAACCTACACGGCACAAACAATCCTAAAGCTTCCCCCAAAGAAGAGAAATAATAAGAAGCAATAAATTTAGCAACCTCTATCTGTTGAGAAGAGTAGTAAGTATTTAAAACCTTTACAACTTCAGATGTTTCAAACTCTGTAGGCTTTTCCACCTCTTTTAAAATCATGGCCAATTTTGTTTTGGAATGAACAGGCACGTCTAATAATTGACCGATGTTTAAAGGTTTTTCAGAATGGTAAGTGAGTGTGGGTGCTGAGGAGCGAAGGAGGGTGACTTGATAATAATAGATAATAATCTCCTCAATGAATTATGAGGAGATTATAGCATAATGGTTAGTCGATGAGAGCATCACAACTCCCAGCTGTTTTACAAACAAATTTACCATCTGTTATTATAAAAATAGGGTTTCCAGCTGCTGAACTGTTAAATTTATATTCGGTTGTTGCTCCTGTTCCAGAGACTGACCAATGCCCTTTGCTCGTAGAAGATTTTAAAGCATATTCTAAGACTTCTTCTTTATTATTATCTTTATCAGCACTAAATACATCAAAAACATTCGTACCACTTCCCACACTCGTAATGGGGGTAAAATCACCACGCAAAATCCGTTTTTGTCTTTCCATAGAAAGTGCATTTCGAATGGAAGCTACCGTAACTCTTGCTTTACTTATTTCAGCATCATCACGTGTGGCTGCGAGTCTTGGAATGGCTACTGCTGCTAAAATCCCAATCACCACAATAACAAATATTAATTCTATCATGGTGAATGCTTGTTTTGATTTTTGATTTTTCATATTATATATCCTTTAAATTGTTTATCTTTTGATTCGTATGCCTGTAATGGCATGATCTCTACCCAATCCATCTGAAGCAATATTTTTTAATTCTAAAAGATGTCCCAAGTCTCCATCGACCGTTCCTTGCGTCACCGAAGCTGTGGTGGCATTGAGTCTGACAAATTTGTTTCCTGTTCCATTGTCTATCTTAGAAAATTTAAAAGTAATGGCTGCATCGGCTGAGGTTTGGGTTTCTTTGATTTTATTACAAACATAATAGTATTCTCCTGCATCACCACTTGAAGTAATGGGAGTTGTTTCATGGATTTCTACATTGGTCATATCTTTTATATTTGTAGAAAAATTTCCTTGTGAAGTATAATAAGAAGATAAGTCTCGCATAAATAAACCAACACTTTCTACACAAAAAGCTACCTTAGCATCATCCCTAGTTGTCATTAATCTAGGAATAATAACTGTTGATAAAATACCAATCATAACAATTATAAAAACAAACTCAATAATTGTAAAAGCTTTTTTAGTACTCTTCATATTTCTTCTTTTAAGTTTATATTTTTAAAATCAATTCATAATGAACTTAAAAATACAAATTCCCAAAAAAGTGTTTGGGAATAAAGAGTTATATTATCTTTTTACTCTAATACCAGAAATAGCATGATCTCTACCAACAGTCGTTGCAATATTTTTATTAGTTAACATTGTTCCTAAGTCACCATCAACTGTACCAAGAGCTACACTAGCAGCAGTTGCAGTCATTGTTACTACGCTATTACCATTACCATCAGCTGCTCTGGCAAAATCAAAAGTAACAGCTGGAGTACCTGGAGTATTACAATCATAAGTAAGCTGTCCTGCACTACCATTAGCTGCCATCTCTGAACCTGCAACTTCAGTTATTTCAACATTAGTCATAGTTGTTGCAGGTGTTGCAAATACACCTTGTGATGTATAGTAAGCAGAAACATCTTTAATTAAAGTAACAACATCTGCATTACACTGTGCCACCTTCGCATCATCACGAGTCGCTGCTAATCTTGGAATAGCAACTGCTGCTAAAATACCGATAATTACGATTACAAAGATCAATTCGATCATTGTAAAACCTTTTTTTGTTTGAACATTGTTTGTATTTGTCATAAATACTCCTTAAAAATATTTTATAGTTCTTTTTCTTTATTTTAATGAACTAGGAGCATTATAAACTAAAAAATAATATAATTTACTTAATTAAATTAATTATTTAAAAAAAATTTAATATTTTAATCATTAAGCATTTCATTACTCTTTTAATTGATTTAATAATGTTTTAATTTGTTTTTCTGAACGAAACTCTTTATGCATACTTTTTAAATAGAGCTGTAGTAGTTGGCGAATATCAATCTCTTCATCGAGGTTTACATTGTTATACTCTAAATCATCAAAAATATATTGAGCAAAGTCATCTTCTAAGTCAACTTCTAATCGTCGACTCGCAATCTTAAAAGTAATCTTTTTCATATAAACCTCCTTTTTTTGTGTTATGATTATAATAACATTAAATAGCTAAAGGATTAATCATTACTTCATTAGACAAATTAATACAACAAATTGAGCTAAAAAATAAATAAAGAATATCTACATGCCTACTTTTACCGTAAACTCCAAATATCAACCAGCAGGTGACCAACCCTCAGCCATTAAAACTTTAACCAACTCCATAAAAGAGGGAAACCAATACCAAACCTTATTAGGAGTGACAGGTTCAGGAAAAACCTACACCATGGCAAAAGTCATAGAAGCCACCAACAAACCCACGCTCATTATGACCCATAACAAAACACTCGCAGCCCAACTCTACTCAGAATTTAGAAGTTTTTTTCCTAACAATCATGTAGAGTATTTCATCTCTTACTATGACTACTACCAACCAGAAGCTTACATTCCTCGTCAAGACCTTTTTATAGAAAAGGACTCTTCTATCAATGAAGAGTTAGAACGCCTAAGACTCTCCACCACGGCTTCACTTCTTTCGCATAAAGATGTGATTGTCATCGCTTCGGTTTCGGCTAACTATGGTTTAGGAAGTCCTGAAGACTACAAAACCATTGTCCAAAAACTAGCAGTAGGAGAAGAGTATGCCCAAAAAGCCCTGCTTCTTAAACTCGTAGAAATGGGTTACAAACGAAACGATGAATTCTTTGACCGTGGAGACTTTAGGGTCAATGGAGAAGTCATTGACATTTACCCAGCGTATAATGAAGAGTTTGCTTATCGTGTGGAATTTTTTGGCGATGAGATAGAAGATGTCTATACCTTTAATACCCTTACAGGTGAAAAAATAGAACACTTTAAAGAAGCCACCATTTACGCTGCGAACCAATTTATTGTTTCGCAAGAAAAACTAGCCTTAGCTGTTAAAAGCATCGAAGAAGAACTCGGTGAACGTTTGGCTTTTTACCAAAAAGAAGACCGAATGTTAGAGTACAACCGTCTTAAACAACGCGTTGAATTTGATTTAGAGATGATAGAAGCCACAGGCATGTGTAAAGGAATCGAAAACTATTCCCGACACCTCACAGGAAAAGCCGAAGGAGAAACCCCATTTTCGATGATGGACTATTTTGAAGCGATGCACGGACATGATTTTTTATGTATTGTCGATGAGTCTCATGTTTCACTTTCACAATTTAGAGGCATGTACGCAGGAGACCGAAGCCGTAAGGAGGTGTTGGTAGAACATGGGTTTAGACTTCCTTCAGCCTTAGACAACCGACCTCTTATGTTTGACGAATACATCAACAAAGCCCCTTATTTTCTTTTTGTTTCAGCAACCCCCAATGAGTTAGAAATCAATCTCTCTGCTACCGTAGCTGAACAAGTGGTACGTCCTACAGGTTTACTTGACCCACCTATTGAAGTGATATCAAGTACTTACCAAGTCGAAAACCTCCATGACCGAATGAAGCCTGTGATTGAAAAAGGTGAACGTGTTTTAGTAACGGTACTGACTAAAAAAATGGCAGAAGAGTTAAGCACCTACTACAATGACCTTGGACTTAGAGTGCGTTACATGCACTCCGACCTTGATGCCATTGAGCGAAACCAAGTGATTCGTGCTTTACGTTTAGGAGAGTTTGACATTTTAGTGGGGATTAACCTGCTTAGAGAAGGACTCGATTTACCAGAAGTGAGTTTGGTGGCTATTTTAGATGCTGATAAAGAGGGGTTTCTACGTTCTAAAACTTCGCTTATTCAAACCTCGGGAAGAGCTGCTAGAAATGCGAATGGTCAAGTACTGATGTATGCTAATAAAATGACCAACTCCATGAAAGAGACCATTGAAATCACCTCTAAGCGTCGTGAAACACAAATGGCTTACAATAAAGAGCATGGTATCACCCCTCAAACAACCCTGCGTGAACTCGACACCGACTTAAAAGTTGATGATGCAGGTGAACTCTACAACAAAGAATCCAAAATGGACAAAATGCCCAAAGCAGAACGCCAAAAAATGCTTCAAGAGTTAAAAGCCAAAATGTTAGTCGCTGCTAAAAACTTGGAATTTGAAGAGGCTGCAAGGTTGCGTGACCAAATTGCAAAAATTAAAAAGTTGTAAGCTATAATACACAAAACCAAATAAGGCAAAAAATGAGCATCGACTTAACCTCCCCCGACCTCTATTTCAACCGTGAACTTTCATGGCTAAAGTTTAACTCACGCGTTCTTGCACAAGCAAAAAATCAAGCCTTACCCCCACTAGAACGTCTAAAATTTTTGGCTATTTATGGCACAAACTTGGATGAATTTTACATGATTCGTGTCGCAGGACTCAAGGCACTTTTTAAAGCACGTGTTCAAGAGACAGCCATTGATAAAATGACGCCGTCTGAACAACTAAGTGCCATTCATAAAACCATTCATAAAGAACAAAAGGTTGTCGAATCTACTTTCAATACCATTATGGAAGACCTACAAGAGCATAAAGTTTCCATAAAATCTTTTACGGAACTTAGTCCAAAACAACAAGAAGTTATAGAAAATGAATTTTTTGAACAACTCTATCCTGTGATTATGCCCATTGCCATTGATACCACCCACCCTTTTCCTCACTTAAACAATCTAAGCTTTGCCTTAGCTCTAAAGTTTGAGAATAAAAAAGGCAAGATTCTGCATGGGCTTATTCGTATTCCTCGAATTTTACCTCGCTTCTTAAAAGTAGACCACTGTTATGTTCCCATTGAAAACGTGGTTGACCATTTTTCGGGCGAACTTTTTGGAGGGCTTAAAAAGATAGCCTCTACCCCTTTTAGGGTGACGCGTAATGCCGACTTAGAAATTGAAGAAGAAGAAGCTGATGATTTTATAGAGATTATGGAAGAGGGACTTCGTACGAGAAACAGAGGAAAACTTGTGCGTTTAGAACTCATGGACAATATCGATGAAGACCTTATTGGTTTTTTAACCACTCATTTAGAGCTTGACCATCATGATATCTACCAATATAATATTCCTCTAAATCTTGGAACACTTTGGAGCATTGTAGGAGAAGCTTCTTTATCACACTTAACCTTACCTACTTATAGCCCTAAAAACCTTCCCCCTCTTTCTGAAAATAAAGACCTTTTTAAAGCCATAGAGAATCGAGACATTCTTCTTTATCATCCTTTTGAAAGCTTTGACCCTGTGGTACGTTTCATTAAAGAAGCAGCTGATGACCCTCAAACACTCTCCATTCGTATGACGCTTTACCGTGTGGGTAAAAACTCTCCCATCGTTAAAGCCCTTATCCAAGCAGCCACCGATGGAAAACAAGTCACCGTACTCGTAGAACTCAAAGCACGATTTGACGAAGAAAACAACCTACACTGGGCAAGAGCCTTAGAAGAAGCTGGCGCGCATGTTATCTATGGGATTAAAGGCTTAAAAGTACATGCCAAAGTAGCCCAAGTTACCAAACGAAAAGAAAATAAATTACAAGCTTATGTGCATCTTGGAACAGGTAATTATAATCCTATTACTTCTCGTATCTATACGGATATTTCTTATTTTAGTTCCAAACAAGAGTTCAACATTGATGTTACTAAATTTTTTCATTTTATTACAGGTTTTTCAAATCATAGTAAACTCAAAACACTCACCCTTTCTCCTGAACACATTAAACCCAAACTTATTAGCATGATTGAGCATGAAGCAAGTCATAAAGAAAATGGTCACATTGTGTTAAAAGCAAACTCCTTGGTTGACCCTGACATTATTCAAGCCCTTTACCAAGCTTCTATTGTGGGTGTAAAAATTCAACTCATTATACGAGGTATTTGTACCCTAAGACCTGGGGTTAAAAATGTTAGTGAAAATATTTCTGTGCATTCTATTATTGGAAAATACCTTGAACATCCACGTATTTATGTTTTTAAACATGATGAAAATGAATGTTATATCTCTTCTGCTGATTTAATGCCAAGAAACCTTATTCGTCGTATTGAAATTTTAACCCCCATTAAAGAACCTGCATTAGCACAAAAAATTAAACAACTTCTTTCCCTACAACTACAAGACAACCAACTCTCTTGGCGTCTTAAAAGTTCAGGAGAATACAAGCAAGTAAAACACAGTGAAGACAAAGCCATTAATAACCATGAGATTTTAGAAGAGTACATAACAGCCATCCATAATAAAAGCCAAAAAGAGACCCCTGAATATGTTACTAAGTTGGCAAAAAAAGTATTAAAAGATTAAAGGATTTAGATGTTGATAAAATACAAAAACTGGACACCCCAACTCAAAAAAGGAGCTTGGATAGCCCAAGGTGCAACCGTCATCGGACGAACAAGCATGGGTGAAGACGCTGCTGTGTGGTTTGGCTGTGTGGTACGTGGTGATGTTCATCATATTAGCATTGGAAATCGTTCGAATATTCAAGACCTCTCCATGATACATGTAACACATCATAAAAAAGAAGACATGAGTGATGGACATCCTACGGTGATTGGGAATGATGTCACCGTGGGTCATAGGGTTATGCTTCATGGCTGTACCATTGAAGATGCCTGTCTCATTGGCATGTCAGCAACCATTTTAGATGGTGCTGTTATAGGTAAAGAATCTATTGTGGGTGCTGGTTCATTGGTGACTAAAAACAAAATATTTCCTCCAAGAAGCCTTATTATGGGAAGCCCAGCCAAACGTGTTCGTGAATTAACTGCTGCTGAAATCAAAGAACTTTACGCTTCAGCAGCCAGATACGTAGAATTTAAAAATAATTATTTAGAGTAAATGATGATAGCTACCATTAAAAAAAGTCTACAAGATATTTTAAGCCCTATGGTTTTAAAATTTATTTTAAAAATTGGTTTAGGAAGCATTGGTATTTGGATTGCTATTCTATGGTACTTTTGGGAATCTTTTTCAAATTTTGTTACGGCATATCTTACTTGGATACCTTGGGACTGGGCAAGAGAAGGAATTACTTTTGTCGCAGCTCCTTTTTTGGGCTACACACTGATTATTGTAACCATTGCCATTTTGACCTCTTTATACAGTGAAAGTCTACTGATTGCTTTGGCAAAAAAACACTATCCTGATAAAAAAGCCATTGCTTCACCAAGCATTAGAGGATCAATTTCTTCAACATTTAGTTCAACCTTGGTGTTTGCTTTTTTATTTATTATTCTTTCACCCACATTTCTTATTCCTTTTGTGGGACAAATTATTATGCTTTATGTTTGGTCTATTTTACTCAAAGCACCTACAGTACATGATGTCGGTGGTTTATTTATAACTGATAAAAAAGAACTTAAACTCAAAAGAAAGAAATCTAACCTCATTGCTATGATAGCTTCTCTATTCAATTACGTTCCTCTTCTTAATATTTTTGCTCCTATCTTCGCTCAAATTATGTTTCTACATCATATTTTAGGGAAAAAATAGAGGAAGAGGAAACAATAAAACACAATTTTATGCTAGAATTAAATAAAAAGGATTTTAAGTATGTATAAAATAAAAAAATTAACACTTTTAGCATTAGTATTAATGCTAAGTGCTGGGTGTATTCAAAGGCAACAGACAACAACAGTGCAAAACCCTAATGAACTCCCCATTGCCACTACTACCCCCCTTCCAAACACCCCCTCTATCTATCAACCTAATACCCCAACTACTACTTATCCCCCATCAGGACAAGTAATCTATACAGAACCTGTCTACACTCAACCTGTTGAACCTGATTATGTCCCACAAAGAACCCCCTATTTACAAGGTGCTTATGGAAGCAATACAAAGCTTAAAGCATTTATTAATACCATTTCCAAAAAATACAACTATGATGCATATGAACTCAATGCCATCTTTTCAACTGTCAGTAGAGATACAGAAGCACTCAAAAAATACAATGTTTATAAAACAGCCAAGCCTAGCTACTCAAAAGCTGAACAAATTGGTTCATGGGATAAATACCGTGCAAATTTCTTAAGCACTTCACGCATTAACAAAGGGGTAGCTTTTTGGCAAGAAAACGCACACTATCTCAATAAAGCAGCCCAAAAATATGGAGTAGCACCAGAATATATTGTAGGGATTATAGGAGTAGAAACAAACTTTGGTGGCTACACAGGAACACACTCTGTCCTTAATGCCTTAACCACCCTTTCCATAGAATATACAGCTCGTGCTAAATTTTTCACCTCTGAACTGGAAAACTATCTGCTCATGCTCAAAGATGAAAAAGTACATCCACAAAAAATCAAAGGTTCGTATGCTGGGGCTTTTGGATTAGCACAATTTATGCCAAGTTCATTTAGAGAATTTGCCATCGACTTCGATGGTGATGGACATATTAACCTCTTTAATAAAGCTGATGCTATTGGAAGTATTGCCAACTATTTTATAGGTCGAGGTAAATGGCAGCCACGTCTTCCTGTTACCATGAAAACCTATTATAATAAAGCAAGATTTTATGGCGTAGCCACAGGACACAAAACAAGCTATACACAAGCATATCTCTATCAATTAGGTATGCGACCAAGTTCTAATTTTGCTGGATATAAAGGAAATGTCTCTTTAATTAAACTTAGTAAATATGATAGAGATGAACTTTGGTGGGGAACCCCAAACTTCCGTGCCATTACCCGTTATAACCCAAGAGATCATTATGCTATGGCTGTTCACCAGCTATCATTGGCTATTAGAAAAGCCAAATATGGTAGATAATTTTAAAACGTGTAGATTTGAAATTCTCAAATCTACACGTTTTCTAAAACCCTTTCTAAGGTATATTTTAAATCCTCATCTAACTCCAAAGATTTCAACATCCATTTAATATAACGTACATCAGAATGTGCAATGTCTTCAATCTGTTCCCCTTTATACTTTCCAAACTTAAAGCTTTTCATCATAACAGGTGTGTTGCTTAACTCTTCAAGTTTTAGCATTGGATTTGTCCCTGGATATTGCTCTTTAACTTTAGCCACCAATTCAGAAAGAAATAGTTTCATCACCAACACATCACCAATGGCATCATGTGCCTTAATGGTAATATTATGTTTAATCGCTTCAGCTTGTTCTTTTTTATAAAGTTCTAACGAGTACCGTAAATATTGTAAACGGTGATAACTCTCATCAGGAAAAAGATGTTTAGCACAACGTAGCGTGTCTATTAACTTCATGGTATTTTGAAAACCTTCTTTTTTTAGCATACCCACATCAAAAGAGATATTATGTGCTATCAAATAGTTATTTTCATTATTTAAAGCACCTAAATCACGCCAAAAACGTGTTGAGGTAAAAGGAGCTTTTCCTTCTATGACATCTGGTGTAATGTTATGTACTTCCATGGCTTCTGTTTTTATGGGTATTTCAGAAGAACAAAGTTCATCATACACTTCTACTTCACCTTTAGCACCAATCACCATAGCACCAATTTGAATAATTCTATCATCAGCTTGATTACCTGTGGTTTCCGTATCAAATAAAATATATTTAGTCAACTTCTTTATCCCCTTTTTTTATATCTTTATTATCTTTTTTCGTATTGTTTTTAAAGTTTTTCATATACTTGTAAAAACCTTTCAGCTCTTTCATAAAAGAACCCTCTTCAGCAAAATATTTTGCTTTAATAATTTTCCATTTTTCTTTGATCAAGGTTTTTATTTCTAGCATATATCGCATCATACTTTGATAACTTTCTCGCTCTTTTAACCACTCTAAACCTGCCATGAGTTTCTCATAAGACCAATTAAACCAATGAAAACTAAGCAACTTCTCTTTTCCAGCTTTAAACAACCAAAATACAAAAGCTGCTATTGGTATTTTTGCAACATACAAAACCAATCCTAAAAGAACTTGACCCTGTACAAAAAAGACCCCAGCCAAAAGACCAGCAGCTTCAACACCTAAAAGCAAAATAGAAAAAATAGCTAAAATAACATAACGATGTGTGTGTTCTATTTTGGCTTCTAGTTTTTGTGTAATTTTAAGAGATTCAATCTTATTATAAATAGGTTTTGCAATACCTTCCCAAATTATCTCTTCAAAAAGTATAAAAAGAAAAACAAGTATAAATTGAACAATAAGTAGTACTCGACCAAAAATTTTATTAAAAAATCCCACAGAAAATCCTTATGAATTAATAGCGAAATTATAACAGATAATAGTAAAAGTGCAAGAAAAAATTATGAGGGAAAATAGAAAAATACCAAAAAGAAAAAGAAAGTTTTTTAGTATGAGAGGGAAGATCCTCTCATAAGGAGTCTGAGAAATAAACTCCTAATCAATAAATTTAAAAGTTGAAGATTATTTTCTTCTAAGCTCTTTAATTCTTGCTTTTTTACCTTTAAGCGCTCTAAGATAGAAAAGTTTTGCACGTCTAACTCGACCACGTCTAAGTACTTCAATATTTTCAATTGAGTCAGAATAAATTGGAAAAATTCTTTCAACACCAACAGAGTTAGCACCAATTTTTCTAATCATCATAGTTTTACCCGTTCCTTGACCTCTAAGTGCAATACATACACCTTCAAAAGCTTGTACTCTTGTCTTTTCACCCTCTTTAATTGTTACGTGAACTCTTAAAGTATCACCTGCTCTAAAGTCTGGAACAGATTTGTTTTCTAATTGTGCTTGTTCAAAGCTTTCAATATATTTATTTCTCATGGTTTCACCTTATAAATTCATTGCTCATTTGAGCTATTTGTGCATATCAGGTCTAAAATATTTTGTCTTACATTTAGCCATAGCACTTTTTAAGTCCGAAATTTTACCGTGATTTCCCTTTAAAAATTCTTGGGGAACTCCAATTTCATTATAGACCTTTGGCTTAGAAAAAGAAGGTGCTTCAAGTACAGAGTCTTCAAAACTCTCAACACTTAATGAGTCAGCATTACCTAACACACCTTCAACATTTCTAGCAATCGCATCACACATCATAAGAGAAGGCAATTCGCCTCCTGTTAAAATAAAATCTCCCACAGAAAATAGTTCATCTGCTTCTTCAATAAAACGCTCATCAATGCCTTCATAACGTCCTGAAACAAATACAATATGCTCTTTTAAAGCCAGTCGTTTTGCATCATTCTGCTTAAAAGGTTTTCCAACAGGTGTTGCCACAACCACATAAGCCTCTGGAGATTTTTCTCTTATGGCTGATACTGTGTCAAAAAGAGGCTGGGGTGTCATTAACATCCCAGCTCCCCCACCTATCATTGGTTCATCTACTTTCATATGTTTGTTGTTTGTATAATCACGAGGATTATAAAAATCAACCGACATAAGTTTCTTCTCTATAGCCTTTGCTAAAATAGAGTCTGAAAAATACCCCTCAACAACCTGAGGGAAAAGCGTCATAAAAGTAAACTTCATGACTAACTGGCTTCAAGTATCTCTTTAGCATCTTTAGTGGTAACAATCTGCTTTTCAACATCTGTTTCTAACACATATCTTTCAATATATGGTACTAAAAATGTCGTAGAAAAACCCTCTTTAACCAAAGCTTCATCTGTTTCAATAAACATGTAGTTTACATCAGCCAAACGTTGCATTTCAGCAATTTTTCCTAGCTTTACACCATCTTCTTCAACTTCACAAGTTTCAATCTCAAACCAAAAGTGTTCACCATCTTCAAGTTCACAACGTGCTTTAGTCTCTTCTAATGAAGCATAGATTTTAGCATTTGTAAGCTTTTTAGCATAGTCAACACCTTCATAGCCCTTAAAACAGACTATTCCACGATCAAGATTTATACGTAAAACCTCAAGAGGACCAGAAGAAGTTTGAAAAGTGTACCCCACTTTAAACTGCTCTGGAAAATCTGTATGTACATGAAGTTTTAAATCACCCTGTAAACCATGCGTTTTACCCACTTGGGCAATAAAAAAACGTTTATTGTCTTTCATTTAATTTTACTTCGTATGCAAAATTATTTTGATTCAACATTAACACGGTAATTAGAACCACCTTTGGCTTTACAACCAGAGATAACCGTCTTAATTGAGTTAATCATTCGTCCTTCTTTACCAATCAGTTTACCAACATCATCTGCATTCGCAACAATGGTAATCTCATTGTAGTTCTCTTCCAAATTCTTTACCGATACGGCAATGTCTTCTGGATGACTCACTAACAGTTTGGCATATTCAGCGACGAATTGAGTAACCATATTGATTATTTTCCTGTAATTTTTTTAACTCTGTCACTCATTTGAGCACCAACAGAAATCCAGTAATCCAATCTTTCAGTATCAACTGTTAAATTCTCTTCTTTAATCATTGGGTTATAGTGACCAATTGATTCAATCCAACCACCATCTCTTCTTTTTCTGCTATCTGTTACTACGATTCTGTAAAATGGCATTTTTTTTCTACCCATTCTTGTAAGTCTAATTGTTGTCATGTATATCCTTGAAATATATTTTTAATTTCAATATGTGGGGTAACTAATCCCAAAACACATTACTGTGGAGCTGTCTATTGTAACAACTACGAACAAGCACTGACAACTAATCTTAATGAGAGATCACTCATCAACGCTATAAAAGCGAATTCTATCTAAGTTTTAATTATAGGGAACTTGCATAACAAATTCCCTGCAAACTTAACGTGGTATTCCACCACCTTGTGCTTGTTTCATCATGTCTTGCATTTGTTTCATTCCACCTTTACCCGAAAGCTGTTTTGCCATTTTACCAGCATTTTTAAACTGCTTTAAAACACGGTTAACGTGCATCTGTGAAAGCCCTGACCCAGCTGCCAATCGACGTTTACGTGTGTTGTTTAACAGTTCTGGATTTTCACGCTCTTTAGGTGTCATAGATGAGATTAACGCACGTATCTGTTTCATCTCATCAGAGTTTTCTAAATCCATGTCCCCAATCTGCTTCGCCATAGCACCCATACCAGGAATCATTCCCATAATAGACTTCATAGAACCTAACTTCTTCATAGATTCCATTTGCTCTAAAAAGTCATTGAAGTTAAATTTACCTTTTTTAATTTTAGAAGAGAGTTGTTTGGCTTGTTTCTCATCTATTATATTGGCTGTTTTTTCAGCCAAAGACTCCAAATCACCAGAACCCATAAGACGTGACACAATTCTGTCAGGTATAAATTGGTCAAGGTCAGGCATTTTCTCACCAGCACCAATAAAACGCAATGGAACACCCACTTGATGGGCAATACCCATGGCAACACCACCTTTTGAATCACCATCAAATTTAGAAAGAACTACCCCTGTAATTCCAATTTTTTCTTTAAACGTCTGTGCTGTACGTACAGCGTCCATACCTGTCATGGCATCTGCAACATAAAAAAGTTCATTAGGATTGGCTACTTTTTTAACAGAAGCCAACTCGTCCATAAGCTCATCATCAATCGCTAAACGACCAGCTGTATCTATAAGTACAACATCATAAAGTTCTTTTTCACCTTTAGCCAATGCTTCTTTTACAATCTGTTCAGGTGTTTTGTTTTCATCAGCAACCAACGTTACATCTATCTGCTCACAAATCTGCTTAAGTTGCTCAACAGCAGCCAAACGTTGTAAATCGGCAGCAGCAATAAGCACTTTCTTCTTCTTTTGCTCTTTTAAGAAATAAGCTAATTTACCCGTAGTAGTCGTTTTACCTGAACCTTGAAGACCAATCATAAGCACAACTGTTGGTGGCTTTGATGCAAAAACAAAACCTTGGTTTCCTTCTGCTGTTAAAATACGCGTTAAATCACCTTGCAATGCTTTTAAAAAGTTCTCTTTCCCTACCCCATTCTCTTTCACTTCTTTTTCAACATTTGCCAAAAGTTCTTTGACTACTTTATGGTGTACATCTGCTTTAAGAAGGGATTTTTTTAACTCTTTAAGTGCTTTAGTTAACGCTTTAGCATCATCGTAAAAACGAATTTTATCTATAGCACCTTTAAAACTGTCGGTTAGCGTATCAAACATATTTTCTCTTTATTGTATAAAATTATTAACGCGATTATAGCAAAATAGGATTAAAGGCTATTTTTTGTCATTTTTTTTCTTATCGTCATCTTTTTTCGGCCATTTCAAAATAATAACGGTAGCTATTAAAATAACTCCATAAAGAATATAGTGAATAATGTTATCTGCTGGCATAATACAATCCTTTTTTCATATTATACCCCAAAACAATCTTTTCTAAAGTTAGTGTACCAAGCATGACCCTGTTCTGCTTCTTTTTTTCGCCATCGTGCATCTGCTTCTAAAGGTGATGAGTTTCTGCCTTGTGACACTAAAGCATAACCACTTTTATCCTCTTTGATTCTAAACTTTTGAAGAATAGAAATAGCATAATCTTGACCCACAAAAGAGTAACAACCATTGGTCATAATGGTCTCAGGTGTAGGATTAATACCTTTTATCTTAGAAACAATTGCCATGGCACAAGCTTTTGCTTCTGAATTGGCTGCATATCCAGATTTTGGTAAGTTTGTTTTTGAACTGTCACCGATAATATAGATACCCTCTTTTCCAGCCATGGTTGATTCAAATGTCTCTTGGTTTACTGGAGCCCAACGTTTATCTAAATCAAACATAGCAGAGTCCGTCTCTATTAATCCAGCGTCATAAGCAAATTTTGATGCTTTCATAGTTGGAATATAAGTTACTACCTCAGCAGATATTTCATCAGTTTCTGTTTTAATGATTTTAGCACCAGTGTTTGGTATAATGATTTCATTGACCACCGTACTACCTTCCCAAGTAATAATGGCTGAATCTGTACCATATCCATACAACTCACTCCATGCTTTTTCAAATGAATCTTGTTTTGCAAAAGCACCTTTTGGGTCTAAAATAGTAATAGCAGAGTTTGGCTTGTTTTCTTTGATGTATTGAGCTATTTGACTGGCTCTCTCATAGGGTGCTGGTGGACATCGGTAAGCATTTTGTGGAGCAACCAATACTACTTTAGCCCCATTCGCCATAGCATCAAGTTGGCTTTTAAGCTCTGTAATCTGTTCTATTGAACCATCATTCACTAAGTCATAAGCATGAGGCACTTGCACATTAGTTTGAGCATTTAAGCCCACAATATCACTGTAATCAAAATCAATTCCTGTCGCCACAATACAAAAATCATACAGATACTCCATCCCATCTTCTGTACTAACATACTTAGCTGTACTATTAATAGAAGAGGCTTTTTTATGAACCATAACTCCAGTTATCTCTCTTTTTAACGCATCATAGCTTACTGTCAATGCTTCTAATGTTCTAGCACCTGTAATAATTTCATTTGTTCCAAAAGGAGTTGTATACGTAGTTTTGGGTTCTATAATCGTAATTTCAAGCAGTGTTGTTTGAGGTATAAACTTACGTAAATAACGAGCAATGGTTGAACCAGCTATTCCTCCTCCTACAATTACTACTTTTTTTGCTGTTGATTCGGCAAACAGTTCATTGGGTATGCTTACTAAAGCAGCAGCTGTAATCACAGAGCCTTTTAAAAAACTTCTTCGTTGATTGTTTATATTTTTTTTCATCATCTGCTCCTTATACCAAACCATCCAGTCCACCACCCTCTGAATCGGCTGAACCAAAAATTGTTAAATCATCGCCTAAAATATTAGCGATTGAAACCAGGACCTTATTCCATAATACACCATTATAATTTAAATAACGTCCACCTTCAAGCCCTGCTCCTGCTAAAATAAAAGGAGCATTCTTATTGGTATGATTAGACGCGTGACCAATTTCACAAGCATAGACCACCAAAGTGCTATCAAGCAGTGGTTGCCCATAAATATCATTGGTCTCTTTTAAAGTTTTAATCAAATTGGCTACTCGTCTTGAGGTTACCTTACGTGTTTCAATGTGTCCTTGTCCCATATCATGACCTGCATTATGATAAGGATAAGAATTTCCATCTTCACATTTAAGATAAAAATCCCAAGTGTCAGTACCATAGCTATAATTTATCACCCGTGTTCGATCATATTTTAATGCTGTGACAATCGCATCTTCATGCAAACCCGACATCAGTTCAAAAGCAGCGTTATCTGCCAAAATAGCATTACCATTCCAACGACTTTCACTCCGACTGGTCAAACCACCTGCTGTAGCTGTCGCTTCAAAGTCTTCTTTCCATTGATCCATATTAATCGCTGTAGTCTCTTCAGTTTTGGCATTAAGTGCATCGAGTACATCGTTCAATGCTTTTTCATGTGATTTAAAGAGAAGATTATTACTCTGCTCCTCTTGCATTAAGGTTTCCAAATCTTGCCCAATGGTGGTTAAGCGTCGTTTAGATTCTTCCAAATTATTATAAGTTCGTGACTCAATATCACTATTAGTATAAATCTTATCCAAAAGACTCAAAGGATTCACCAAAGCTGGAATCAGTGTTCCAAACGAATCATACGCCAACGAACGCGTACCACTGTAAATATCCGATGCTTTATGCACCAACGACGATACATCCGTTAAACCACGCCATTTTTCAGCAAAATATTGATCGATGCTAATCCCTGTCGTTTGACCTCGCCAAAGCCCAGAATATGCACCATGTCCAGCAAGACCACCACCAAGGTTAATGCCTTCCAAAAATACACACTGCTCTTTAACAAGGTTAAACGGTTCAGTCATGGATGGCAAAGTAAAATCTGTTTCTGTACCTGTGGGAAACCAATGCTCTGGATTAATACCATCAGGGTGTTCAATCAAAATCAAACGTTTAATAGGGGCATTCTCTGTCTCTTCAGCCAAAGCACTATTACCTAAAAAAGGAAGTGCCATACCTGTTAAGCCCAGTTGTTTCAAAAACTTTCTACGTGCTTGTTCATTTTTTTGCATCACTACTCTCCTTTTCTATTGAGCTTTTCTGGTCACAAACGAGTTTAGTTTAACCATATTGGTAAACAAACTTTGCAAATCATACTGTTCATCTTTAAAGTCAGAAACAATCTTCTTAACCACCAAAGAGTTCTCTATCTCTGCATGACTGTCTCCTGATGTATAACGATAATATTGTAATGCCATACATTCAGGACCTCGGTCACTATTCGCAATTAGTTCACTCACATCACGCATACCTTCAGCAGGATACGTTTCAGATTCATCATAAGTTAAAAGACCTTTTAAAGTAACCGATGCATCAATCACTTTTGGTCCTCCATCAGCTTCACTATGATATTCAGATGTTCGGTATCGACCACTTCCATCGTAATTTTCCCAAGTAAATCCAATAGGATCCATCAAGTTATGACAGGTTGCACAAGAAGGGTCATTAACATGTTCTGCATAACGATCACGTTTATTTTCTCCAGCATGGTCTTTAACAGCTGGAACATCCCCTCCATTCCCAGGAAGCCCTAATGGGTGACACATTAAACGAGCCAATACAAACTTACCTCGCTTAAACGGATGTGACTCTTCAGAATTAGCATACTTACTTGCCAATGCCCCTAGTGTCAACAATCCATAACGCTTACTCGTGGCTGGTACTGCTTCAAACACCTCAGCATTTGACATCCCTTCAGCATAATAATCAGAAAGAACCTTTTTAGTCATAACATAATCATTGATAAATAAATCTTTATAAGCACTCTTAGAATTACTCTCCATTACCATTCTAAACTGTTTTAATATCTGTTCACTTTGAGCTGTTCGTACTTCATGACTATAGCCATTAAAGAGTTCAGGGTTTTTATCAGAAAGTGAATAAACATTGTCTTCAAGTAACCAGCGACCAATAAAGTCATCTAATTTATCTTTTCCTGTCTGCAACTGTGACAAACGAACAGCTTGTGTAACTCTAGTATTAGGATGACTTAATGCACCCTCTTTGGCTAAGCTTAACAATTCATCATCAGGGGTTGTTCCTGCCATGGCGTAGGAGATGGCTGTAGCAATTTCATATTGCGTCAAATCATAAACTCCTGTGGTATCACTCTCTACACCCATCTCTGAACGGTAAAGAAACTTTGGACTCACCAACATATCTCCCACCATCTGTCCAACACTCGCTAAAGCTAAATATTTATTTTGCTCAGCTAAACTCAACGGTCTTCTAAAGATTTTAGTCGCAAAGGTGGCTAAAAAATCCTCTTTATTCGCCGTACAGAAATCATAACCATTAATCAGACATGCTGTAGAGTTTTGCCCTTTAAGTTCCTCTAAATAGGTTTCAACTTTAGTTGCCATGGCTGTAAAGGCTTTTATCTTATCTTCATCGACACGATTTAAATCTCTATCGGTGTTATACCCCTCAACAATATTATCTTTAGGTAAATCCGTATAATGCAATGCCAAAGTTTCTAAACGTGTCTCATCATGCTCTATTTCAAAAAGTGTGTATAAACTGTTCGTATACTCCACTCTATTAAGGAGTCTATAGCCTCGTGTAATATCAGAATTGACATCCAACGCAACACTGCTATCATTATTATCTTTTGCTCTTGGAATCAAAACATTTTCTACATAAATACCAATCAACTCTAAACATTCACTGTCACAATTGGCATAATAACTGGTATCCATCGTAGAATTTTGCGTAAATGCTGTAAAGTTATGCTCTGTTGAGTTCCACTCTGTTAAGTTGGCCCGTGCTGTTCCATTAACCCCATGACAGACTTTACAATTGGTATTGTAATGCTCTTGCCCATAGGCTTCATCTGTTTTGACTTCCACATTAAGTATCACCGAAGAGGTCTCTTTATTGGCTGTTATTACTTTCATAGAAATTGCATAATTATTGCCTATCACAAACGAAGCTGCTCCATCGTTTAGTAATACAGCCGAATATTCTGTAGCATCTGTTAATGTTTTAACAATTTGACCATTAACCATAATTTCTACACGTATTGCTTCAGGGTTAATATACTCCCATAAAACTTCTATGGTATTTGTTCCTGAAAGATAATTGGCATCAAACCCTCTAATGGTATCATTATCTCCTGTTGGCACTTCAAGTCCTACAGCTAAATATTTAGCCAAAGCTTCTATTTTAGAATCATCTTCACCTATCGTCTCTTCAAAGATAGCTTTCATACCATCATGTGCATCTTTATGTAATCCTTTAGCATAGTTGGTCATGGTATCAATCAAATACTGTTCACTTTGCCTAGAAAGCATAATGTCATCTTTTTTTCCATCAACACCATGACAGGCTGTACAACTGCTCTTAAATAACCTTTCACCTTCTTCAATGCTTGCAACATCATAACTCACCACATCATTACCTATCCATGATTGCGCAGAAAAATAGTCTATCATCATGTCTACTTCTTCATCACTGTACCCATCCATAATACGGTGCATCGCAAAGGAGTAATGAGTGCTTTCTTGATCAGTTGTACGATAACCTTTTAACGTTTTTTCTAAATAGTCTCTTCCTAAACCATGAATAATTGGAATACTTGCATCAGAATTACTAGGAGTATGACAACTCAAACAGTTAGCCACTAAAGAAATTGCTTTGTTATCCACCCCACTTTGAACGGTAATTATTATAGGTGTTACCAAAACAACCTCTGAAGTGGATGAACCTGCAATATTTTTAACTTCTACTTTAAACTCATAACTGTGTTCGGCTTCTACCTCAATCCCATCATAACTTGTACTATTGGCTTCTAATAACGCAACTAATACCCAAGCACCCTCATCTTTACTCTTATAAATCAGAAAATTATCTTCATTATCGCTATTATCATCCCATGCTAAATTAACTTTAGAATTATTAATAAGATTGGCTTCTAGATTCGTTGGCTTTGCAGGTTTTTCAATACCTCCTGTTTGACCATCACAAAGTTTTCCATTGAGTCTAATATCCGTAGGAACATTATTAATACCACTATGTGTTAAGTTAAAGCCAAACTCTATTTTTCCACCATTAGTAACATTAGCATTATATCCCTCATTTAACACACTTACATACTTATCCATTTGGGTTTCAACTCCATTCCATAAGTTGCCATTAATTTTTTGTCCTGATGGAAATGAGAAGCTCACTTCCCAAGAAGAAATATTCCCCAATTGATTAATCACAGAAACTGAGACTCCAGCACCTGTACTCCATTGATTGTCAATCTGATAATGAACTTGACAAAAACCTAAGCCTAGTGCTTTTTTGAGAACTACCAGCGTAAATTGTTTACTTTCACTAATATTTCCTTTGCTTATTGTTGCTGTTAAAGTAACTGTGACATCATTAGCCATTTGATTCACCAAACCAACATCTGAGATAACATCAACTCTACTAGATACCCAGCTAATACTACTACCATGTGTCCCAACACCAGGAAGAGTTAACGCTGTTGTAACCTCATCTGCAACAAGATTATTTTGACGAATCAGATTAAATGTTAAAAGATTTTTATCATTATTCACATCAACAATATTAGGATCAATAACAGCTTCTTCTTTAGGAACAGTCAATGTAAAAATCTTTGTATCTCGTTCATTACCTTTGGTCAGAATAGCTGTAAATGTCACAACCCTATCATTAGTATTCGCTTCAGGTCGTGTCACTTCACCCAACGAAGAAATAGTAGACAAATGCGTTGAAATCCAAGATATATTACTATTATTCGCACCAATGTAAGGTAAATTTAAATCACTGATTACTTTATTTTCTGTACTATTTAAGCCTTTAATCATGTCAAAAGTAAGTAAAGCTTTATCTTTAGCAATATCTTCTTTATCAGTATTAGGAGGTGTTATATCAATGGTGTTAGCACAATAGCCAAACTCTACTGTTCTATTGGCTTGAACAATTTCATTCCAAGAAACCCCTGTAGCCCTTAAAACTAAATCCTCTCCTTGCGTATAATTAGCATTCCATAAATCATAAATTTTTCCCTCAATAGGTGTTGAAATTTCCCACTTAATATCTTGGTTTTTATTATTACTAATGCTCAATGTTTCACAAAAACCACCACCCCACTCTGCTGTTTTCGTTTTATTTAAAACCAAGTCACTACTATCAGTAGAAAGGGTTGATTCAACTACTTTATCAGCACAATATCCAAAAGAGATACTTTGATTAGGTGTCAAGGTACGATTCCAACTTACACCAGATGCATTTACTTTTCGTGTATTAGTATCTTGTGTATAATTGGCACTCCATAAATTATTGATAAGACCATCAGAAATAAACTCAATGTTCCATTGAACTGTTGACAAACCTCTATTCTCAACCTTAACAGTTTCACAAAATCCTGTTTTCCAATCAGAGGTTTTAATCTGTTGCACACTAATATCTGATGCATAAGCATTAAAAAAAAGTGTCAAAAAGATTACTATGATTACTCTCCCCATAATATTTAACCTTTCTAAGTTATTTTTAAGATTTTAACAAATTCTATAACTTAAGTTAAATTATAACTTGAAAGTATTAAGAAAGTATTAGCTTCTCTATTTATATTTTATAATATCCCTAGGTTCTTTGGCTTCAAAAGCATATCCTAAAAGAGAAATGGCTTTGGCATGCAGTAAAATTCTTTTTGAACGTGTCACGGACCCATAACGCTCATCCCCTACAATTGGATGCCCAATAGATGAAAGATGCACTCTAATTTGGTGGGTTCGTCCCGTCATAATCTCTATCTCAACTTTAGATTTTTTACCTTGAATTTCTAAAGGCTTCACAATGGTAATGGCTGGTCGTCCACGCTCTTCATTAATCTCTGAAAAAGCTTTTCCACCTTGTTTATGCGTAGCAATCGGAGCATCTATTTTAATCTCTTCACAAAAGACCCCTTCTATCCATGCTACATAACGTTTCTTTACTTTTCGTTGCTTAAAAGCTGCAATAGCATCTTGTAAAAAATCTTGATTTCTAGCTAAAAGCAGTACCCCAGAAGTGTCACGATCAAGACGGTGAATCAGTTCCGTTTCATCTTCTTCAATAGCCTCTGCTAACTCATAGGTATCTAAAAGTGCTGGTTTATTAATCGCAAGTACATTATCATCCTGATAAATAATTTTGACATTATCTAGGGTCTCAACACGAAAAAAAGTATCATTTGGCATCGGTGCTCTGGCTACCTTAATCTTTTTATCAAGGTAATAAACCAAACCACGGTCTATCAAATCTTTTGCTTTTTTGTTTGATATACCCTCTTGTACTGCTAATATTTTATACGCTTTTTCCACTTTATAACTCTTTCTTAATAGATTCTAATATGGGACTAATGTCCGTTCTTTGTATAATTTTTGTAGGTATCAACTCTGCATACTGTTGTAGACGTTTTACTAGAGTTGATTCCGTTACAATGGAAATACCCTCAATCATTGAAAATATATCTCTTTGATTAAAATAATGTTCACCAGAAATTATTTTGCAACCAAACTGTGCAGCTTCTGCTGCATTATGTCCACCCACTTTAGCAAAAGCACCTCCTAAAATGACAATGTCTGAAATAGCATAAATATTCACCAGCTCTCCCAAGACATCCACCAAAACAATATCCGAATTTAAAGCTTCACTTTTCGAGTATTTATGCCAAGTATAATGCTCTTTAATTGCAAACTTTTCAACCATTTTAGCTACTTCTTCAAAACGTTCAGGATGTCTAGGTACAACAATCAATCGTGCTAAAGGCTCATCTTCTTTGAGTTTCATAAAAGCATCTAATATCAATGCTTCTTCTCCAGCATGTGTACTAGCAGCACAAAGCAATAAATTTTTAGGCTTAGTCAATTCTTTGGTAGATTTAGGTATGTCGGCTAATTTAATATTTCCAATAACCTTGATATTTTTAGCACCCAATAAAACTAAACGTTCTTTATCTACAGTGCTTTGAGCATAAACTTCATCAATATGTCTAAAAATTATTTTATAAAACCACGCAATTCTCTTATATTTAGGAAAAGAACGATCACTCATACGCGCATTAATCAGTATGGTTTTAGCTCCCCTATTTTTTGCCAAAGCAAATAATAGATACCAAAACTCAGCTTCCATCACTAATAAAACTTTTTGAGGTTCTAACCATCTAAAAAGTAAAGGCTCAAATGGCAAATAACGACTCTGTTCTTTTTGCTTCAAAGCAATGGCTTCATAACCTGTTTGCGTTGTTGTCGTTAGACGTAACATCTCATTTGGTAATGCATCTAAAAGAGGATAAATAGCCCTTGCTTCTCCAAAACTACAAACATGAAACCAAATACCATTTTTTTTTAGAGCTTTGTTATTTTTTAAAAAAAATCGTGCTGGAATCGAAACTGTATATTTAGATTTTTGTTTTGAAAAAAAGTAAAGAAAAGGAAGTGCTAAAAGATATATAAAAGCAAAAAGAACTGTGTAGAGTAGGAAAAAAAGTTTATCCAACAACATATAAAGTTCTTTCATAAAGTGTTAAAGCAACAAAAAAAGCAATTATGCTTCTTCTGTCTGAACTTCTAAATGCATAATACGTCCACAATGAGGACAAGTAAGAAGCTCTTCAGATTTAATCAATGTTGCATACGTATTATCATTTAGTTTCATATAACAACCATAACAAGCTTGTTTTTTAACAGGAACAACAGCCGTATTTTTAGCCCAAATACGAATTTTTTCATAAAATGAAAGAATCTTCATATCAATTTCCATGGTCTTTGTGTTACGCTCTTCAAAAAGTTTCCCTTTATCAGAATCTATTGATGCCATTTTTTGACCAACTTCTGTAGATACTTTTTCATACTCTGCATTGGCTGCTTCTAACTCTACATTAGCTGCTTCAATTTCAGTAGTTTTTGAAGCAACAATGGTTTCTTGTCTTTCAATCTCTGAATTGGCATGACCCAGTTTTTCTTTAGCAAGTTCAGCTTCCATTGAAAGTGCTTTCATCTCTTTTTCAGTTTTAACTTCTTTTTCTTTAGCAACACCCAACGTCATTTGTTCATTCAAAGATTGAATTTGTGCCTCATAAGAAGCAACTGTTTCTTTTGCTTTTTCAATGGTTGCATTGACTTCGGCTATCCTTTCAACAATATCATCTCTTTTTGTTGCTCTTCTTGCCAGTTTCTTTTGTGCTGTTTCAATAAGTGGCGTAAAGTCATCAATTGCCTTGTCTAACTTTGAAAGTTCAATTAACTCTTCTAAATGTTTGTTCAATCTCTATCCTTTGGGGTTTAAAGCGTCTTTATGTAGACCCTATCTGTTCATTATAGTCTATGATATTACAAATGGGTTTTGTGATTGCGAAATTATACCTAAAATTCCTAAATTTTCTAATTCTGATTTTAAGACATCCACAAAAAACTGTTCACTTTCATAATGCCCAATATCAACCATCATTAAATTCTGGCTCATAGCTTTCATTGCATCATGGTATTTTATGTCACCTGTTAAAAAACAATCGGCATCTACCTCATCCATAAGAGAAGCTCCTGCTCCAGTTGTTAATGCTATAGAAGTAATTCTATTTTTAGGGGACACCACTTTTAACACTTCTACCCCTAATTTATTTTTCAATAAACTAAGAAGTTCATTTTTACTCCAATCACCAGTAACTTTACAGATAAAATCATTTTGAAACTCTTTTGTAAAACCAAGCACCTTTTCAAATACATAAGCATTTAAATGTGTTTTATCAAAGTTAGTATGCATCGCAATAAGTGAAAGATTTTTTTTCACCATAATCTCCAAAAGATTGGTAGGGTAAACAGAAAAGTCAAGCTCTTTAAGTCCAGAAAAAATTAGAGGATGATGCACTAAAAAAAGCGTATTTTCTTTAGCAGATTCTAGTGTCTCTTTGTCTAAGTCAAGCCCTAAAGCAATATGCTCAATTTCACGCTCCATATCACCTACAAGAAGACCTGAATTATCCCAACGTTCTTGTAAGTTAAAAGGGCTTAATTCATCTAGCTTTTCATATATTTCTTTAATTCTCATTTAAGATAAGACTCTTTTATTGCGTTCTTCTTCTTGCTCTTTATACAATTTTGCACAACCAATAGAAAGTTCACGAACTTTCAAAATGTAGTTCTGACGTTGTGCTTGAGAAATAGCTTTTCGTGCATCTAACACATTAAAAGCATGAGAAGCAAGCATACACTGATCATAGGCAGGAAGAGGAAGACCATTGTCCAAACATAATTTACACTCAGCAGAAGCATCATCAAAGTCTTTTAAAAGCTTCTCAACATTGGCTACTTCAAAATGATACTTAGAGAATTCATACTCACTCTCTTTATGTACATCTGCATAGGTTGTGACAGTGTCACTTTGCTTATTCCATACAATATCAAATACCGACTCAACACCTTGTAGATACATTGCTAAACGCTCCGTACCGTAAGTAATTTCAACAGCAACAGGATCACAAGCAATTCCACCTACTTGTTGAAAATAAGTAAACTGTGTAACTTCCATTCCATCAAGCCAAACTTCCCAACCAAGACCCCAAGCACCAAGCGTTGGTGACTCCCAATTGTCTTCTACAAAACGAATATCATGCTCTTGTAAGTTAAGACCTAAATACTCTAAAGATTTTAAATAAAGCTCTTGAATATTATCTGGGCTTGGTTTAATAAGTGCCTGAAACTGATAATAAGCACCCAGTCTGTTTGGGTTTTCACCATAACGACCATCCGTAGGTCTTCTACTTGGAGCAACGTAAGCTGCTGACCAAGGTTTAGAGTCTAAACTTCTAAGTAAAGTCGCTGGATGAAATGTCCCTGCTCCAGCTGGTATGTCATAAGGCTGAACAATATTACATCCTTGCTCTGCCCAAAATTGTTGTAGTTTTAGTAATATCTCACTAAAGGTTAATGACTGTTTGTTCACGCACATCCTTTTATTTTTAAGAATTTTTCTAATTGATTACACTCTAAAATAGTGTTTTCTTCTTCATCGTTATATCGAGAAAAAAGAATACTAGCAATTTTATCTATTTCTGTACCACTTTCACAATATAAAATAACGTTTAGACTATTCTTTTTTTTCTCTTCTTTTTCTAAGTAATCTAAAGTTACTTCTACTTTTTTAGGTATTTCAGAAAGTAAATCCTCTGAACTATTTTTTAAAATTTTACGCTTTTCTTTTATGTCTAAAGAAGCTAGAAAATCCAAAAAATCACTATTTAACTCTCCATCTTTAATAAAATGACCAAACTTACGCTTACCTTCACAAGATTTTCTAAAAAAGTTTAATAAAAAACTTTTTTCTTCAATCAAAAAATACTTATCATCACACTCTAAAATATTATCAACAGTAGGTTCATTGTCTGTAAACTTATCTCCATCGACAAGAGGAAGAGAATTTAAATATTGACAACAACCCTCTTCAAGTTTAATTATAGATATTCCCACATAATTTCCTCTAGTGGATCTAAAAGTTCAGTTTGTATTTTTTTCCAATCTTTTTTATCTTTTAATATATGGTTGCTAACGACGCCATCTTTTTCTTGAAATAAATTAAATGAAACTCTCTCTGAAATTTTTCGTTTTTTTGAAATAGCATTCAAATAATCAGCCATATAAGGACTGTGTGTAGAAAAGACTATTTTAACTCCTGCATTCATTAGTTCAATAAACAATTCTACTATTCTTAATTGCCATTCAGGGTGCAAGTGAACTTCTGGCTCTTCCCAAAAAAGAATAGAACCTTTTTTTAATGCTTTATTTGTTACTAAATATTGAAGTAACCCTATACTTTTTGTTCCTGATGAAGCATTAAAAATGTTATAATCTTTATTATCATTCCGACGAAATACAAAAGAACCATTTCTGCTTTTGATATCCCCACCAATAATCTTATTAGCTTTTTTACTAAATCTTTTAATAAGTTCATCTTGTTCATCATCTGTAAAAGAATAGTCTTCATCTAGAATATTTATAAGAGATTCTATATGATAAGGTGTTTTTGACTCTCTTCTATCTAAATGTTTATGAAACTCAAGTATTAAAGGTGTTTCCACAAAAACAACTTCATCTGTTATCTTTCTCCTTGACTCAGAAAACATTGAAGACATATTAAAGGTTTCCTTTGTATGTTTCATTAAAGCACCAGCAAAATCTACAGAAAATTCACTTGATATTTGATGCAAATTTATAAATATAGAATTAAGTATATTTTTCATTCTTAATTCTATTTCATCAAGAAGTTCATTCTCTTCTTTCATTTTAATTTTTTGAAAAAGTTCTTTACTAAGTTCCTCTATCTCAATCTGAGTACGATTCTTACTTTTTTCTAAAAAATCCTCTAATATCTCTAATTCTTCTTTCTTTATATTTAAAGTTAAAGAAAAAGTCTCTTCAATAGCATAAAAAAACTTCATAACATAACTCTTACCAGTGCCAGGCTTTCCAGCTAAAACAGTAATATCATTAAATTCAACAGAAGTATCTTTTAACTTTGCAAAATTTTTGAAATGAGCTAATTCAGCCATTACCTATCCTTAATATCCAATAAAATCGAACCTACAAAAAAACTTCAACTGTAGAAGAGTCAAGTTCAACTTTTTTCGCTTTACTCACTCTATCTTCTTGAAGTTTTACTTTGAGTTCATCATCTTGAAGTGCCATAATTTGAATGGCTAAATAAGCTGCATTGACAGCACCTGCTTTGCCAATAGCAACCGTTCCCACTGGCATACCAGAGGGCATCATTACTGTACTAAAAAGAGCATCTTCCCCTTTGAGTGGTCCTTTTTCCATGGGTACACCCAAAATTGGTTTGGTCGTGGTCGCTGCAATAGCCCCTGCTAAATGGGCAGCCATACCTGAAGCTGCAATAAATACTTGTGCCCCCTTGGCTTCTGCTTCATTAATATAAGTGGCTGTTCTTTTAGGACTTCGATGTGCTGAAGAGATAATCAACTCATAAGGAACACCAAACTTTTCAAGTGTTTCAGCACATTCAGACATAATACTGTAGTCGCTCTTAGAACTCATCACAATTGATACAAATTTCATGGGACTCCAAACTTTAAATTATTAGGTGAATAATATCTACTTTATTCTTCAAATGAAATTAGGTAACTAGCCAAAAATCCACTCAAAAAACTTACCAATACCCTCAACTACATTCAAAATAAAAGCAATAATTTTTTCGATTGTCTCCATAATAATATTAATTTAGAACCAAGCCTTTTTTGGCTTTTGCTTCGGCAATTCCTCTTCTTAGAATGGTGTAGCCTGGTAATTTTACAGGTAAAACAATGTCATTTAAATCACCCGAATGAATACACTCAAACTCTTTACCTGTGGTGGAAACTATTTTTTTAAAGGTAATAAAAAATGAACCATGCTCTTCAGTGATGCTACACGCTTCATTTTCCATTGCTTCAACAGTTACGCCTACAGGAAGGACTATTTCTATCTTATCACCCACACAAGTTTTGTCTTTACATCGCCATGTTGTACCATCTTCACTGACCAAAGCAGCTACTTGATGTGTTCCATCTTGAATGGTAAATGTATGTGACTGTGTATTATTTCTTTCAAAAGGTTTAGAGAGTAAATAGGCATCTGAAAAACCTCTGTTTTGCGTGGTGTGTAACTCTTTTTGATAACGTGCTTCGTTAAAGTCACCAGCATAAAAATCATCAATAGCATGTCTATAAGCTTTCGTAACCACACCAGCATAATAAGGCGACTTGGTACGCCCTTCAATTTTAAGAGAATCAATAACACCTGACTTTAAAATTTCATCAACATGGGAAGCCATGTTCATATCTTTGGCATTCATAATGTAAGTTCCAATGCCCTCTTCTTCATCCAATCTAAAAGTAGTGTTAGACTCTGGATTATGAGCATAAATTTCATAAGGAAAACGACAATCATTCGCACAAGAGCCACGGTTTGGCACACGTCCTGTTTGGAGTGAGGAAATAAGACAACGCCCTGAATAGGCAAAACACATCGAACCATGCACAAAAATCTCTAGTTCTAAATCTGGAATCACATTTTTAATGGCTTCACAATCTTTTAAAGAAATTTCACGTGCCACAATAATACGTTCAACTCCCATGTCATAATAAACTTGAGCATCCAACACATTCATAACATTTGCTTGAGTAGACAAATGAATAGGAATATTTGGTGCAATCTTTCGTGCCATGGCAACAACCCCAGGGCTAGAGACAATCAATGCATCGGGTTTAAGTTCAGCTACTTTAGCAATATGTTTTTCGTAAAGAGAGATTTGTGAGTTAAAAGGAAAAGAATTTACAGTTGAGTAAACCTTTTTTCCTCTCTCATGAGCATACTTAATTCCTGCTGCATACGATTCCATATCAAAATCTTTACCTGAACGGATACGTAAAGAGAAAGTACTGGTACTTCCATAAACGGCATCAGCACCATAACCCAAAGCAATTTTGAGTTTTTCTAAGTTTCCAGCTGGTGCTAGAAGTTCTGCTTTTTTCATTTTTTCCTACTTAATCGCTAGCATTCTATCAAGTGCTAGTTTTGCATATTTTCGTGTCTCTTCTTCAACAAAAATTTCATTAATTGGTTGATTATCTTCAATTGATTTTAATGTATTGTATAAATCTTCCAAAGTTGTTTCATTCATCGTTGGACATTCTGGCTTAGTCGAAGAGAGTACATAAGTGTTTCCTTTACGCATTCTATTTACCAAGTTATACTCTGTCCCAATAGCCACTTTTTGTTCTGGGTCTAAGTCATTTACATACTTAATAAGTTGTGAAGTTGAACCTGAAAAGTCAGCAGCATCAACCACAGCTGGGTCACATTCTGGGTGAACGGCTATTTTAATGTATGGAAATTTTTCTCTGTAAAACTCAATGTCATCTACCGTAAACAGTTGGTGCACTGAACAGAAACCATTAAAACAAATTACATCTGCTTCGGCTGGAGTATATTTTTCACCTTCTACCCCAATAACACATGATTTTAGTCCCATTGAATTGGCAAAATTTTGTCCTAGACATCTATCGGGAACAAATAAAATCTTTTTACCAGACTCTAAACCTTTTTCAATAATCTTATACGCATTAGAAGAAGTACAGACCAAACCACCCATTTTTCCAACTTTTGCTTTTACAGAAGCATCACTATTAATGTAAGTAATAGGCAAAATATCTTCGGTTTTAATTCCATGCTTATTCATGTAAGCCACGGATTCATCAAAATAAGAACCATCCATCATTCTCGCCATGGCACAACAGGCAATCTTTGGCATCAGAACGCGTTTTTCAGGAGCAATAACTTTAACACTCTGACCCATAAAACCAACCCCACAAAAAACAACCCATGGATTGTCATCTGCATCACATCTTCTAGCCAACTCTAAACTGTCACCCGTAATGTCAGCCATCTCAAATACTTCATCACGTTGATAATAGTGACCTACAACAGTTACAGGGAGTTCTCTTTTTAATCTTTCAATTTCTGATTTATAATCTATATACATATTTTATCCCTTAAGATATAATTTAGGAGAAAATACCATATTTTTAGTTAAAATTGCGATAACTTTACCTAATGTAATGGAGATTCCCGTGGATTTTTTACTTAATCAAAATGTTTTACTCTACTTAACAGCTTATCTTCTGGCAGGTGTGCCTTTTGGATTTATTTTAGCAAAAGTTTTTGCTGGAGTAGATGTACGTAAAGAAGGAAGTGGAAACATTGGAGCAACCAATGTACTGCGTGTACTCAAAGAAAAAGCCCCCCATTTAGCCAAAAAACTAACCATTACAAC
The DNA here is from genome assembly GCA_902727935.1 of uncultured Sulfurovum sp. Taxonomy (GTDB): domain Bacteria; phylum Campylobacterota; class Campylobacteria; order Campylobacterales; family Sulfurovaceae; genus UBA1140. Next base: position 55,918 of record CACVAX010000050.1, read on the forward strand.
CTTTGTATTAGACGCACTAAAAGGTGCTGTTATTATTCTTATTGCCATGGCACTTGGAGCTGAACCTTCTGTCCTTTGGACAATAGCAGTGCTTTCTGTACTTGGTCACTGTTTTAGTCCTTTTTTAGGTTTTGAAGGAGGAAAAGGAGTAGCCACAGGCTTTGGTGTTCTGCTTATCCTGCAACCTATTCCTTCAATCATTGCCATTGTGGTTTGGTTGATTGCTGGAAAAGTACTCAAGATCTCTTCTCTCTCTTCGCTTATTGGCTTGATAGCCTTACTTATCAGTTCATATATAATTAATCCAAGTATTGAAGGAATTGACGCACATACCCCCATATGGATTATTGCTTTTGTTATTTTTTATAAACATATTCCCAATATTATCAGAGTTTTCAATAAAGAAGAGACCCAAGTAATCTAAAAATGACCATCCATATAGAAGACCTTACTTTTAACTGTATCATAGGTATTTTAGAGTTTGAAAGAACAAGCTCACAAGAAGTTGTTCTTGATCTCAAAATCGACTATGACTATCAAGATAACGATTTTATCAATTATGCAGAGGTCATTACATTTCTTCAACAAAAAATGGTTAAAAATAAATATGAACTACTCGAAACAGCTCTCAATGAACTTGGCAATCAGCTGATAATTGAGTATCCAAGAACTTTAAAATTAACACTAAAAATAACCAAAACGAAGATCATTAAGAATGCAAAAGTTGCTCTTTCAAAAACTTTTATAAAAAAATAAATTTTAAAGACTTTAGTTCAAACACAAGAAAATACATAGAAATATTAAACAACAATTATCCTTTCTTAAAATTTTTTAAAAAATGTCTATAAATATTTAAAAAAACTTTAAAGTATGAAGTTTTTGTGTTATAATATTAAAAATTATAATAAATAAGGAACTTCAAATAACATGAGAATTTTAATAATAGAAGATGAAGTAACATTGAGCAAAACCCTATCTGATGGACTTAAAGAGTTTGGATACCAAAATGATGTAGCTGGGAACATCAAAGATGGTGAATACTATTTAGGCATTAGAAATTATGACTTAGTGTTACTTGACTGGATGCTACCAGATGGGAATGGTATTGATATGATTACAAAACTTAAGGCAAAAGCACCTAAAACGGCTGTGATTGTTCTCTCTGCAAGAGATGATAGAAACAGTGAAATCGAAGCACTAAAAGCAGGGGCAGATGACTATGTTAGAAAGCCTTTTGACTTTGAAGTGTTAACCACAAGAATTGAAGCTAAACTTCGTTTTGGTGGGTCCAATATCATTGAGATTGATGATTTAATTATTAATCCAGAAGAAGAAAAAATTATCTATGAAGGGGATGAAATTGAACTCAAAGGTAAACCTTTTGAAGTTTTAACACACCTCGCAATGCACAAAGATCAAATTGTTTCAAAAGAACAACTTCTTGATGCTATTTGGGAAGAACCAGAGTTGGTTACGCCAAACGTCATTGAAGTTGCCATCAACCAGATTAGACAAAAAATGGATAAACCATTGAATATCACCACCATAGAGACAGTAAGAAGAAGAGGTTATAGGTTTTGCTTTCCAAAAGGAGCTTAAGACAACGCTTTACCCTAGAACTTGCCATCTTTATGACGGCAATGCTTCTACTCACTAGCCTTATTCTCTCTTTGTATCTTACTACAAAACTTATGGATAATATCAAAGATGACATGGACAATCATATTACTTATGTCTGGTCAATTTTTTATGACCAAAAAGATTATGACAATCATATTGATGCTGTTTTATTTAAAGAGTTATCCAATAATCAAATCACTATCTCTTCTGAACTTGATCTCAAAAAAAATCCTTTAAATTTTATATTTTATGATGAAGATAATCAATCTTATGCCAGTTTAAGTAAATATTATGAGCCAAAAAATTTATACTATACCATAGTACGTAATATTAGCCATGAAAAAGAACTCATTTCAAATATCTATAACATTATGTTTGGACTTATTATTATTGGTATTTTGGTAATTATAGGTTACTCTAATTATTTATCCAAAAAATTAATGTCACCACTTGAAATATTGACTAAAAAATTTTCAACCATGCATCAAAACCTTTTACATAAAATTAAAACAGCTGAATTACCTACAGAATTTATCTCTTTAGCAGAATCTATTAACTTATTAATTACAAAGGTCTCTACCTCTATTAACTATCGGCAAGAACTTTATATTGGTACAGCTCATGAACTCAAAACACCTCTGGCTGTTATGCGTCTAAAAAACCAAATCACCTTAATGAAATATAAAAAGCATGATATAATCAAAGAAACCTTGGACCAAAATATAGAATCAATTGATACCCTCAATGCCATGATACACAACTTACTAGAATATGGACGTGCCGAAGGTGCTCAATTTGAACAACCCAAAAGAATTAACCTTATTAAGCTTATGATTACCAAATGTGAAGAGTATGAACTCTTAGCACACTCCCAAGATAGAAATTTTATTTATCATTTTGATATTCCACATTTTAGAATTAACGTTCAACCTCTACTTTTCATGCAAATTTTTCAAAATTTTATTCAAAATGCTCTCAAATTTACACCAAAAGATGGACTAGTTAGCCTAAGTACCCGTATGGATTTAAATAACTTTATTATTGAAATCAAAGATGAGGGAGAAGGGATTGATGAAAGTAAAGACCTTTTTGCACCTTTTCAGCGTTCACTGGAGTCTACAGGGGCTGGATTAGGATTATTTTTAGCTCAAAATGCTGCTGAATCAATGGGAGTACATATTGCTCTTAAAAATCGCCAAGATGAATCAGGTGCTATTGCTAGTATTGCTTTTCCTTTAAATCGATTTTTACTCAAAGATTAAATTTTTTAAACAATTTAATCTTCATCTTCTATAAATAAACCCTCTTTTTAAATAAACCGTAAGGTTGGATAAGTTATAAATCAAAAGAAATAATAAAATATAAAGAGAGTAAATAATGGCATTATTAATTGCAGATGATTGTATTGCATGTGACGCATGTAGAGAAGAGTGTCCCAACGAGGCTATTGAAGAAAATGACCCTATCTATATCATTGATTCAGACCGTTGTACCGAATGTGTTGGTCACTACGATGAACCACAGTGTATTGCTGTTTGTCCAGTAGATTGTATTGGTTCAGATCCAGATAACGTGGAAAGTGTAGAAGAGTTAAAGTTTAAATTTTCGCAATTGGAATTAGAGCAGTAAGGCTCGAATATGGACAATTGTACAGCAGTCATTGATATTGGTTCAAATTCTGCAAGACTGGTCATCTATGAAAAGAGTAGCAAATATGGTTTTCACCTTATTTGTGAACGAAAGTCCAAAGTTCGAATTGGTGAAGGTGCTTATGAAAAAAATGGTTATCTTCAACCAACTGGAATACAACGTGCTTATTTAGCACTTAAAGAATTTATTGCTACTACCCACTACTATCCTGTCGATAAAATTTTATGTGTTGCCACTTCAGCCTTACGTGATGCCCCTAATGGTCAAGCATTTGTAGCATGGATTAAAAAAGAGCTTAAGTTAGAAATAGAAATTATTGATGGTCGAAAAGAAGCCTTATTTGGTGCGATTGCTGCACAGAACCTATTACCTCTTACAAATGGTATTACCATAGATATTGGGGGAGGTTCTTCAGACCTTTCACTTTTAGAAAATTCAAAAGTCATTAAAACATATTCTCTCAATATTGGTACGGTTAGGTTAAAAGAGCTGTTTTTTGATAAAAACAAACCTATTGAAGAGGCACGTAGATTTGTGAGAAAAGAACTTCAAAAACTACCCAAAGAGTTTAGAAATACACAAGTCATTGGTATTGGAGGCACAGCAAGAACCCTCTCTAAAAGTATTATGAAAATGGAATCTTACCCTTTTAATACCCTTCATGCTTTTTCTTATAAAGTTGATGAACACATGGAATATTTTCAAAATATTTCAGAAGCAAAACCAAGCTTACTTAAATATCTACATATCTCTAAAGGACGTTTTGATACCATTCGAGAGGGTACACTAATATGGGAAGAGACCCTTCGCCATGTTGGTGCAAAAAAAGTAGTAACTTCAGGGGTTGGCGTAAGAGAAGGGGTATTTTTACATGACTTCTTAAAAAATGATAACCTACAATTTCCCAAAAATATCAATCCAAGTATCGAAAGTATCTTAGACCGTTTTGAGACACATCATGTTGATATTCCTAAAAGAAAAGAAAATAGTGAAAAGCTTTTTAATCTTTTTTTAGCACACAAAAAAATTGAGAACAACTATCTAAAAGAGTTGCTTTATGCCACTGAACTCTCTACAAGTGGCTATCGCTTTAACCTCTATAAATCATATGAGCATACATTTTATGTTGCCATGCAAGAATTTAATTATGCTGTCACGCATGAAACTTTAGTTTTAACAGCAATGATTCTAAGATTTGGAGGAAAAAGTCTTCATGAAAAAGAGATTTATAAAAAATACAAAAAGCTTCTTCCCAAAAAAGAGACTTTAGAGTTTTTAAGCTTTATCTACAGTATCACTACCACGCTTTATGATCAAACTGCTTTAAAAGATTTTGATTTTAGTTTGGAAAAAAATAAGCTAACTATTATTGCAAAAGGTTCACTTTATCTTGTAGAAGAGTCACTCAATGACATCGAAAGACCACAGGGGATGAAACTAAAAATTATAGATGAACAAAAAATTCCATCTTATAACTTTTAATTTAAACCTTTGGTTTAAAACTTCTGTCCCATGGTAAACTCAAAGGAAGCAGTTTGATCATAGCTTTCAGGATCTTTCGCTTTAGCAAATACTAAATTGATAGGTCCCATTGGCGAGAACCACTCCAATGCAACACCATACCCTTCTCTAGTCAATTCATCTAAACCTGTCCCTGAACGCCCAATCATTCCATGGTCATAAAAGAAAGCCAAACGCATTTTTGCAGCTTTTGAAAGAGGAATACTCGCTTCTAGTGTATTAATTAAACTCCCTGTTCCTCCCAATAAGGTTCGGTTATTGTCGGGACCTGAAAATGGCGTAATACTATAAGGTTCATACCCTCTAACACTTCCTATCCCACCCAAAAAGAGTTTTTCTGGAATTGCAATATCCCCCTGGTCTTTTAAAGCTCTAGCTCTTACTTTATAACGTAAAATCATATCATAATCGATAAGATCTTCCAATCCATAATAAGCACCAAATCTAGCAGAAGCATCGATAAACTTTTGATCACCTCCAATACCAGAATAGCCTAAGCTTCCTCCTAAAATAATTCCTTCACGAGGAACATAATAATCATCAGTCGTGTCGTAATTTAAACCTAAAGAAAAAGTACTCTTAGCATAATTTAAATCTTTAGGTTCAAAAATAAATTGTCCATAATCCACTAAAGAATCTGGATTATCACTGTTATTGGCATCGGTAGCTTCATTTTCACTAAATGAATAACTTAAGGACCCAAATAGATTACGCGTTAATTGTTTACCAATATTAACACTCGCACCAATACTTCTTTGGTCATAAGTGGTATATTCAAACTCACTTTGATAAATACTTGCACCCATACTATAATCACTATCCCAAACTCTTGGGTTTTGTAGGGATAAAGAATAGTTTGTAGCTATTTGAGAAATATCAAAGGAAATCCCTGCATTAATCCCTGAACCCATAATATTTCTATCTGATAATGACGCTGAAAGCATCACCCCTTGATAAGAGCCATAACCTCCACCTGCTTGAATACTTCCTGTGGCTGTCTCTTTAACTTTAACCAAAAGATTCATGGAGTGTGCATCAACCCTTTCTTTTTCAATATCAACTTTTTCGAAATATCCTCTACGTCCTAAAGCATTTTGTGAATCTTTTAAGTCTGTTAAAGAAAATTGGTCACCGGGTGCTAAATAAATATCTCGTCTAATAACTCTGTCAATGGTGGTATGATTTCCTGAAATAATAACATCATTAATCGTCACTTTATTGCCAGGAATAACAGTGTATTGTATATCAACTGTTTTGTCTTGAGCATTTTTTCTAAAATCTGGATTCACTCTAACAAAAGCATACCCTAAATTTGCAACTTGCTCTTCTAAATAAGTTTTGTCTTTACGAAGCTTTGAAATGTTAAACACTTTTCCTTCTAATGACTTAAACTCTTCCTTAAGCTCATTGAAATCTATTCCCTCAACCTCACCTTTAATCACAATACTCTTAACCATATATTGTTCACCTTCAGAGATTTGATAACTTACGTCTGCTTGATAGGAACCTGAATCTATTCTCATTAAAGGGTCAGAAACAGTCGCATCCATATACCCTTGTTGCATATAAACATCTTCAGCTCGTTTACCATCTAATGCTAAGTCATCTAAATGAGCCACACCGTTATTTAAACCTGGAAACCAACCCATAAAGTCTTCTTCTTGATTGGCAAGAGCAGCTTCTAAGTCATCTGAATTAACTTTGTTTGCTCCTGAAAATTCAATATTTTGGATGTAAATTTTTTCACCCTTATTCACATTAAAAACTAAAGCAACACTCTGTTCTTTGGGTTCGACATCAACTTCAACAACCGTATCGTAATAGCCTTCAGCTTCAATCTTTTTAATTAACTTTTTCTTAGCAGATTCAACTTTTCGAGCATCATATAAATCACCCTTACGTAGACCAATTGATATAAACTCTGCTTCTTGTTCATCATTTGAGCTATATCCATTCATTTCCAGTTTAGAAATAGCTGATTTCTCTGTAAATGTATAAATCAATCCCCCATTTTCTGTGGTTGAAACAACAATGTCAGAAAAATATCCTTGACGATAAAACTCTTTGAGAGAGGCATCAATCTTATTAATATCAAAGGGTTCACCCACATTGATTTTTGATATTTCTGATGCCACTGCATTTGAGAGGTGGAGTAATCCGTTATATTGAATTGAGGTAATGTTTTGTGAAAGAAGTATTGAACTAAGTCCAACAGATAAAGTAAAAAGTTTTTTCATAAAGTTAAGTATTCCTTCGATTATGAATCTATATTAATTAATAGCCATTAGTGTATCGGTTTTTCACTAAAAAAGTGCTATAATCGCCCTAAAACATTAGAGAGATAAACATGAATATTGCTATCATTGGTCTTGGTTTAATGGGAGGCTCATTAGGGCTTTCACTCAAAAAATTACCTCAGAAATACAGCGTTATTGGCTATGACCATAACCCAACACACACCACAGATGCCTTGCGTCTCAATCTGGTTGATAAAATTGCTTCTGATTTCGATGAAGTAAAAGCCTGTGATGTCATTATTCTTAGCATTCCTGTCGATGCTATTATCGCCATTACCCAACAACTATTAGACATTAAGCCTAGCTGTACCATTATTGATTTTGGAAGTAGTAAAGAAAAAATATCTCAAAGTATTCCTCAACAAATTCGTCAAAATTTTGTTACAGCTCACCCCATGACAGGAACAGAAAAATTTGGACCGTCAGCAGCCATCGAAGGACTTTATAGCGAAAAGACCATGGTCATTTGTGACATCGAAAAAAGTGCTGACTACCAAAAAGGTATTGCCATGAGCATTTTTAAAGACATTGACGCCAAGATTGTATTTATGGATGCTAAAGAACATGATTTACACGCAGCCTTTATCTCTCATATGCCTCATGCTGTCTCTTATGCTTTAGCACAATCTGTTATGAAACAAGAAGACCGTAAAAGTATCATTGCCTTAGCTGGTGGTGGTTTCAAAAGTATGAGCCGTATTGCTAAATCTTCTCCCAATATGTGGGAAGATATCTTTCGTCAAAATAAAGACAATCTTTTAAAGTCAATCAATGCCTTTAACTTAGAAATAATGCATTGTCAGCAACTCATTGAAGAAGAACGATGGGACGACTTGCATCAATGGATTTCTGAAGCTAATAAACTGCATGATATACTTTAGTTCTTATAATTCATACAAAAAAGAAACCAATACCCTAACTTCTTCCCCTATTTTTTTAGTAATTAACTGTTTTAAATATTGCTTCTCCTCATTAGATAAAATATCTGAAGAAACCACTTCACAACGTACCTCTTTTCCTTGAAAATCAATATTTTTAAGATAAATATTTTTACTGCTAATCGTTGTCTTAAATTCTAAAAGTTGTTGTTTGATTTCTATTTTATGTTTCATTTTTGAAAAAGAAATCACAAGAGGTACAGAAACAAGTCCCACTAAAATAAATGCATAAAATATCCCTTTTTTAGCCACAGCCACAGGAGAAAAACCAAGCATTAAAAAAGTTAAAGAAGCAGCCAATACAATACCCACTAAATTTGTGATAAAAAGTAAAAGTGCAGAGCTAAACATGCTCCATTCTCCCCAACCAAGTCCAATACCAGAGACAGCCAAAGGGGGTACTAAAGCAACAGCAATGGCAACACCAGCTAAAGAACCTATTATCTTCTCATTTGATTTAGCATAAGCAGCTGCAATGCCTGAAACAATGGCCACTAACATGTCTAAAATGGTAGGAGATAAACGACCATTCATCTCCGAAGTCACCTGTTCTAGTGGCACTAACCATGAGATAAACATGGCTGATAATAAAACAGCCATAACACCCACAAACACACTTTTTGTACCATCCATAAATAAGGCAATATCTTGACGAAGTAGCCCCATACTCACCCCAACAATCGGTTGCATCAATGGTGCTAAAAGCATCGCTCCAATAATGACTGAAGCTGAATTAATATACAAACCAAATGTAGCAATCATGGTCGCTAAAATCAATAATGTCATAAACGTAGCATTTAACTTACTCTCTTCACGTAAGTTTGTAAAAAGAGAAGCAAACTGTTCATAACTGGCATGAGAAAAAAGAGGAATACTCTTTTCTAAATAGCTGGACATCTCTTTATCTGAAGGTAAATGCTTAACACGAACACTCTCTTTAATCTCTTTAACGGGACTGCTCATTACCCAAAACGCTTCACCTACAGAAAGAGCCAGTGCTTCTTTTTTGGTTTCTAAAACAATTGGGGTATGTAAAGAGTTCACAGAGTCAATGGTTACAGGAAGTTCTCTTTGCACTTCTACCTGAAGTTTATGACTATGAATATAACCTACTGAATTCGGTAAAGTTTTGGGTGTTCTTTTTAAAATATGTGACTGAAAGATATAGCCCATGTACTCCAAAATAGAACTTGGTGAAAGTATCACTAATGAGAGACGTGAATCATTAAATTTTAAATACTTAGCAATCAATTTAGCAGCAAAAGTACGGTTATTATACTCTACTCCCACAGCACCAATGGCCGAAAATTTTAATACTTTTTCTTTGGCTGTTGTAATGGTAAACGAAGTATGTGTTAACAGCTTTATCCTCTTAAGCATTGAAAAGAAAGATTTACTTCGCTCCCAAAAAGATAACTTTTCCATTGAAGAAGAAAAAGAATCCAAAGGAGGCACTTCTCCAATAACCACCTCTTGTAACACAAGTTTTTCATTACAATAAAGTAAATCGAGCTTCTTATCACAAGGCGTTAACGCTAAGTCTACTTGTTTTTCTAAAGTATTGGGCAAATTAAACGTACTTTTGAGTTCTTTTTGAGTGCCATGAGGAATAATTCCTAAGCTCAAAGACTTTTTTGAAGTAAAATCCATCACTTTTTTAATATCATTGACACATGCTGAAACAAGTAGATGTTCTCCCTCTTTAAGCGTTAAAGTTTCAAGTTTATCAATTGCTGTAGGAACTAACGCTATCTTTTTACTTTTTGCATAAACAATAGCCAAAGCTGCCAAAGATTCATACTCTTTGGTATAAATGTAGTGATATTTCATATTTTTTAAACTCCTATTTTAAAAAGTTAAAAAGGTGCATTAGGATATTTATTTTTCAACTTTAAAAAAGAAACTACCCTTAAGAGAAGTTGATTCCCAAGAAATTTGCTTTTTATTCGTATTGTTTTCAACGCTTACCCTTACCCTTTTAAACATCTCTTCTATGGGAATATTGGCTGTTCTCATGTGTTCGAGTAATGCTGAGGTATAAACACCGTTGGTTCCTGCTTCTCCGTCAGATGCTGTATTGCCAGGAGCCGTTGAATACGCAATAAGTGAACCTGAAGGGGCATTCATAAAAGCCAGTCCACCCCCACCTCCATTGAGTCTAACAGCACGATTCCAACTTCTTTCAAAGGGGTTATTTCTACAAGCATCCAAAATAATAATATTGGTTTTTGATTTAGCATCTTCCATTTTGGCTAAAATTCTACCTGCATCAATGGAGTTATACTCCACATCTTTTTTTGAACTAATTTTGGCATCAACAGGAATCAAATAATTTTTTCCATTAACTTGTATACCATGCCCTGCATAAAAAAAGAGGCTAACATCATACTGATCTAATAGATTTCCAAAATTATCCACGGCTCTTTTCATCTCTGATTGACTTAAATCTTCATGACTAATAACTTTAAAACCTAACTCTTCTAGTGCCGTAGCCATTCCTCTAGCATCATTAATCGGATTGGCAAGACGACCTGCATTAGCATAACTGGCATTACCAATTACCAATGCTACCCTCTTTTGATTGGCAACTGAAGGAAGATCTTTTTTAGCAACAGGTACATACAGTTGCGTCACATTTGTTTTGGCAACTGTTGGTCTATTTGAGGTAGTAGCCCCATCACCACTAAATGAATGGTGAGATAAAGCCCTATTATAATGTCCTGTTCGGACATTTAACTCTCCAGAAGAGGCAAGGGGAACAACAACACCAAGCTTAGACTCTTGACATCCAGTCAAAAAAACAATCAAGAACAAGAGAGTGTAAACATGAATTTTTAGCATCATCTATTGACTCTTCCATTCTCTAACTTTTGAATTTTGTTTATTTAATGTTTCTACTCTTGTCATTGCTTTAATATACAACTCCTCTGTAGGAAGAAGTCGATTTGCTTTACTGTATAAATTAAACGCATCTCTATAATTACTTTGACTCTCTTTGATAACACCAATATTATAATAAGAGGCTGCAACACTCTTAGTAGATTCTGCTTGACCAATACATTGGTCCCAAATAGCCAAAGCTTGTTCAACTCTACCGTTTTCAATATAGGTAATTCCTAATTTTACACTATCACTATCACCCTCTTGAAGTTCTCGGCTAACCTTCTCTTTATGAGGGGAAACTGCTTGAATAATTTTTGTAGCAATTTTTTGAAGAGAATTATTAATAATCTCTTCATCTGAAATAGCACTCATTCGAGCCTTTGATGCACTTTGGCTAGAGTACCAGCTATCCTCAAATTCTTCACTAATAGACTCTCCAAAAATCACACTGTTATCTTGAATACGCGTAAGAGAGTAGTCTATTTTTAAGAGGTGTTTTTTCTGATAAGTATAACCATAACAAGTTGATTTAACTTTTTTCCCATCAATTTTCTTTTCACAATCATAGCTAGAACTACTGTTCTCTTGATGCACTGTTCCAATATATAATACACCACTCAATACAGCCTCCTCTCCTTGTTCTACAATTTTAATATACCCCTCTTTGGCAATACCACTTTTAAGAATACGCTCAATATTAGATAAATATTGCTTCTTATCAGATTTAAAATTTTTAACACTCATACTTTTAAAAACATATTCAGATGAATATTTAGGAGGAGCATCAATCTCAAAAGAGTACTGTTTAGGACTACAAGCCGTTAGCATAAAAAAAATGCCTATCAAAATAAATACTTTAAGTTTCGTGAACATTAACATGGTTTTTCTCCTGAAAATAATTAAATACATTATAGCCATACCTATCTACACAACTCCTAAAGAAAAAAAGATAGTATAACCCAAACTGCTAGTTAAAAGCCAATTCTTGATGGTTAGAAGAAAGCTTGAAAAACCTATCAATACTATAAGCCAAAATAAACAATTTAAGCTTGACTAAAAAGCCACGAATAGAAGTGGCTCTAATAACTTTACCAAACTTAGCAGTAATAACAGAAAAGGCTGTTTCTACTCCTT